>CAMTMP010000002.1 GCA_947073545.1 uncultured bacterium | reverse complement strand
GTGAGGCCCAGGACTTCCCCCTGGCGTATTCCGGTGAACAGCGTGACCAGATAAATTCTCTCAAACGGATGCCCCTTTCGATAGAAATACTATCCTTCTTGTCGATGGACTGTCTTGCATAGATCGCGTCAATTCGATTATTCATTTTGCGCTCCCTTTCTGAAAAGAAACGGAGCTGCTGACGCTATGATTATATCATCAGCAGCCCCGCAAAGCAACGGCGCGGCAAAAATTTAGCCGGCCGGTTCCTCCGCCTGCTGGTGGCTGGCGTACTTACGGAACACCTCATAGAGCCGCTGCTCCAACTCCCGGCGCTTCATCGCCTCCTGTTCTGGGGTGAGGATAGGCGTGAGGTTTTCCAGCGGGATTTCCCGGCCCTGGAAATTGACAATCTCGGTCTGCTTCTTGTAGCTGATATGCTCCATAGGCAACTCCTTGTTTTCAAAATTTTCATGGTGGACATTTGTCCGAAAAGTGGGCGCTATTTACTCCCACTCGTTTGATTCATTTATTTGTTTCTATTTGTTTGATTTGGGGGTAGTTTTCTATCTGCGGAAGGTCTTGTTTTCTAACTGTTCCGAAGGTCATTTTCTGCCCCCGTGATGGACAATCCTTTGTCCATCTGGGATGGGATAATTCTTTGTCCATCAGGCAGTTTCACATAAATCAGATTGGGCAAGAACTGTCCCCGCCGTTTTCGCTCAATCAGCCCTGCCGCCGACAACTCGGCCAATGCGTTCTTGGCTGATGAAAGGCTCCTGTTCAGCACCGCCGCAATTTTCTCCACGGGGAAAATGAGATAGACCCGCCCGGCCTCGTCCGTCCAGCCGTTAAGCTGGGAGAGGTGCGCCCTGTCCAGCAGGAGCGCGTAGGTCAGGGCGGCTGTATGGGACAATGGCATATCCATCAGGAATTGGGGGTAAGGGAAATAGGGCGGCAAATCGGTATCTACCGCCATGTAGTCAGTCATGGTATTGGCCTCCTTAATGTGGGGCTGTCAGACCGCCGCTGTGGGTCGTTTGAGGCCCGTTTTCGGGGCCGGGAAGGAAATGTATCAGGCCCCCGTCGAGGGCGGTCTTGAAAGCCCTGATATTACTGCGTTTTCAGCGGGTACTTTTTCTACACATCAGCCCGGTTTTTCTTTGCCCAGGCCCGCTTGCTCCGTTTGGCCCGTTCTGCGGCACAGGTAGAGCAGTAGAGCGTGTTGTGCTTGGACGAGGCGAACATCTTCCCGCACTCCCGGCACCGCCGCCGTCTGACAGAGGGGGGCGGGAACAATGCGGCATACAGGCCAGCATCCAGGGGAAGGACGGCGGCGCGGAACCATTTACAAATCAGCGAATGTGTAATTCCTTGCGGGCAAACACATTCCTCGCCGTTGTCTAGGAGTAGGCAGTTCCCGCAATCGTAGTTGCAGCACTCATGCACCAGCCGCCGGACTGTGCGGTACTGCTGATAGGTCATGTGAAGGATTTCGTGCGTTTCCATTTCACACGCTCCCCCGGCAAAATCCTAAAAACGTCAGATTTGCGTTTTTAGCGTGAGTGCCAATCTGGCAGTGACGATACCTGACCCGCAGGAAAGGAACAGACGCAAAGCGGGTGTTCCTTTCCTGCGGGTGCGCAAGGGGTTTGGGGAGTGCAGCTCCCCATCGCGTCCGAAGGACGCAACGCCCCCGGCAGGGCGCACGACACCGGAACGGTGTATAAGTGCGCCGTAAGAAACGGACGCACTCTTGCTGAAGCTGATTTATCGCTGACATCTTGACCTCCTTGGCATAGGAGGGACAAGCTGCCAAAGCAGCTTGTCCCTCCCGGTGATAGGGTGATTGCCCCTCACCTGGTAGCCATCATGCCGGGATGATCGTCAGGGCGGTCAGCGGAAAAATTTGAAAAACTTTTTCCGAACACCCTCGATACTCTCATGGACTGCGGCCTTGGAGCAGCCGCACATCCGACCAATCTCCGCATAGCTGAAATCATACAGCGCATAGAGCAAAAACCGCTCCCGCTGGGTAGGCGTACAGAGGGCCAGCACTGCCAAAATTTCATCCAGCGTTTCCTGCTGGCAGACCAATTCCTCCGGGGTGGCGCAGTAGGGCAGAACGCCCTGGGCGGCAATTATGTACTCGTCACACTCGCGACCGTCCCAATGCCGCCGCTGCTCCCGGTCAAGGCTCCGCTCGGTGCGCTTGGCCAGCTCCCAGAACTCGTCCAGAGTGGCGGCGTCCTCATAGGTCATTTTGCGGCTGTATCTCTTGATGGTGATCTCCATCTTGTTTTCCTCCTGTTCAGATTTGGGGTAAGCGGAATCTGAACAGAGAGGGCGGGCCGCGACACCGGGGCCGGATGGAGCGGCCCACAGAAAAAGCAAAAGCGCCCGAACAGCTCAAGGCTATTCGGGCGCTGAGGGTGGCGGTATGTGCAGACAGGAAACGACTGTTTTTGCAAGTCTGGGCGGAGGTCGCCGTTGCGTAGGTCAGGCTTTTTTTGACAAGGGCCTATCTATCAGCAGTCGCATGGCGGCATCCTCCTAATTGCCGCCAAAACAAAAAAGTGGCGGCTCTGATTTCTCAAAGCCGCCAGAAATAAGCATGATAATGGACTGCTGCACGACGGCTTTTTTCTTTTGCCGTCGTGCGGCAGTTTTTCAAATTATTTCATTGATTTACTCAAAATTAGAATGACAATCCATTCAATGGGGACACTGAACATCCACTTCACTTTTCAATACTTATCACTCGATGCACCCAGCCGTTATAAAAATTCTCCTCATGCGAAACAAGCAAGACGGTCCCAGCGAAGTTTTTCAATGCTTCCTTCAAAGCCTCTTTTGCCTGAACGTCTAAATGGTTTGTGGGTTCATCCAAAATCAAGAAGTTGCAAGGGATAAGTGTCAGCAGACATATTTTCACTTTCGCCTGTTCACCGCCACTCAATGACCCAATAGGCTGCATAGCGTGTTTGCTTGAAATTCCGCATTGCGCAAGGTGTTTCCGAATTTCTTTCATTACCATATCGGGGTGAGCATCAGAGAGAATTTCTATTGGAGTTCGGTTGCTATCAGCCCATACTAAATCCTGTTCAAAATATCCAAGCGTAACTTGTGCCGAAAACTTGAACTGTCCATGCAGAGCCGGGAGCTGTCCAATCAGCGTTTTTAGCAGCGTTGACTTTCCAATTCCATTGAACCCGGTAATGACAACTTTCTGTCCGCCCCTTATAGCGAAACTAATATCGGACAACACGGGATAGTAATACCCAACTGCTAAATGGCTGACTGACAAATGCTCCGTATTTGTCAGAGACAGTGCAGGAAAATGAAATGTAGGTTTAATCTCCTTTTGGTCTAATGCCTCCAGCTTGTCCATACGGTCAAGCTGTTTCTGCCGTCCCCTTGCCATCTTTGATTTGCGTCCAGCAATATTCTTCCGAATAAATTCCTCCGTTTTCTTAATCTCTCGCTGTTGTGCGGAATACTGGCGCACATAATCTTCCCGCAGGAGAGTTTTCTTTTTTAGAAATTCCGAATAAGTGCCATAATATTTGGCAATTTGATAGTTGTCTATATCACAAATCCGATTTGCAATTTTATCGAGGAAAGCAAAATCGTGTGATACAACCATGAAAGCATTTTCCAACTCCGATAAATAGTTAGCAAGCCATGCAACGTGTTCTTTGTCCAGAAAATTTGTCGGTTCATCCAGCAGAAGAACATCCGGTTTTTCCAGCAGCAGCTTCGCCAGGATCACCTTTGCCCGTTGCCCACCACTCATTTGGTCAATCGTCCGGTCAAGACCAACTGCAAACAACCCCAATCCACTTGCAACCTGCTCAATGCGCGTGTCAATCGAATAAAAATCCTCCATCTCCAGACATTCTTGGAGTTGAGCGGCGCGGCCTAAACATCCCATGTCTCCATTCGCAGCTTTCTCATATAGCGATGCCATTTCAGCTTCAATATGATACAATCTTAAAAATGCCGATTTCAAAAAATCTCTCATTGTCAGACTGTGGTCTATTTCTGCATATTGGTCTAAGTATCCAATAGAGGTATTTGCTTGCCAAATAATCTCCCCAGCATCGGGGAGAACCTGGTCTGTGCATATCTTTACCAGAGTGCTTTTCCCTGTTCCATTTTGTCCTACAATGCCGATATGTTCTCCCTTGTTCAGTGTTAATTCTGCATTTCTATAAAGAAGATTTTCGCCAAAAGAGTGCATTAATCCATGTATTTCCAACAAACTCATTTCTTTTAATTCCTTTCTCTTTAATGCGTAAAAAAGAAAAGGCAGAGGATAAATGCGCACAAAAGCGCGCCTACCCTCTGCCTATCATTTTCTCATACGAAATGAAAAGCAAAAGGCTATGGACAAAACATTGCCCATAGCCTTTTACGCTAAATTCATGTACGGGAAATAAGCAATAGCCATCCAAACTGACGCATCAACTTGGACGGGTACTGCTTTGTTCCCGATGAAATCCTAAAGCGTTCTATACGCTATACTCTGCACAATGTTTCATCGGTTCGGATTGTACAGAGCTAAGTCTCTTCACTCGTTTATCAGTCAAACGGAAATTCATACTGGCCCCTCCTTGGGAGTTTTTGAAACCTGAGTAAGGTTATCATATTTTGGCGCATTTGTCAACACGCAAGTCAATGTTAGACAATCTCTCCAAGTCAATGTTAGACAATCTCTCCGCAAAAATGATACTTTTCGCCTGTTTCGCAAAGTGTTGTCAGCAACTCCGCTCCATAATTTTTGTGGTCTTGTCCATATCAGTGACGTCATTTTCCCTTCCCTCGGATGCCGGTTCGTGTCGGTTCTGGACTGCCTGGACAGCGAGGGGGACAACACCGATATGCTGCACTTCCGCAGTCTGATGAATGACTACCATCTCAAGGACCTGTCCAGCAAGGTCAAGTCGGTGCTTCATGCCAAGAAGAAAAGCGGCCAGTATCTTGCCGCCTACGCTCCCTACGGATACCGCAAGAGCGAGGAGGACAGACACAAGCTGGTCATTGACGGGGAATCCGCCGCTGTTGTGCGGCAGATATTCCAGATGCGTCAGTCCGGCATGGCCTATGGGAAAATCGCCGCCGCCCTGAATGAGAAAGGGATTCTCCCTCCCCGCTGGTACTGGGCGGTCCATTACGGAAATGGCAGCTGCAAGTATTCCCGGCTGTGGGCTTACGCAACCGTCCGAAGCCTTCTGAACGATGATGTTTATGCCGGTACGCTCACACAGAACTGCACCGGTTCCCGTTCCTATAAGGATAAGACCATGATAAGGAAACCGGAATCGGAATGGATTTCCCATGAGGGCGCGCACGAGGCAATTATCGGGCCGGAGCTGTGGGAGGCTGTCCAGAAAATCAATCAGGCGGCGAAACAGATTTCCGCTAACAATACGCCGCCCCAAGCATCTCTGTTTACCGGAAAGCTGGTCTGCGCGGACTGCGGGCATCCTCTGGTTGCCGCCCGCGAAACACAGCGCCGGAAAAATGGCACTGTCAAGCACTATACTTCTTATTTCTGCTCCCGGTTTGCCACTACCGGACACAGCATCTGCTCCTGGCACCGGATTTTTGAGATCAGCCTGAAAAACCTGGTGCTGAGTGAAATCCGGGCGCATGGCAAAGCGGTTGCAGCCGATGAAGCCGCTGTACTGGATAAGCTGAAACAGCACATCCAATCCGCAAGCGCCGCGCAACAAGAGGACTGCCGACAGGAAATCAGCCGTTTGCGGCGGCGTTTGGAGGAGTTGGAACAGATCACCGCAAAACTTTATGAAGATAAGGTAAGCGGGGCAATCAGCGGCGATTCCTTCTCGGTTCTGATTCAAAAGAACGAGCAGGAACGCATCCAGAAATCGGAACGCCTGGACAGCCTGTTAGCCGGGGAACGGAAAGCCCAGCAGGACATCGCCAATATCCACCAGTGGGCCGGAACCATCCGGCAGTATCTGGACTTGCAGGAACTGAACCGGGAAATCATTGAGGAACTGATTGACCGCATTGAAGTTGGAGAACGAACCGTCATAGACGGTCAAAGACACCAGGACATTAAAATTTACTACCGCTTTGTTGGGCTGGTGTGATCGGGCAAAAAAAGCGCCTGACCGCATCAGCAGCCAGACGGAAACATTCTGTAACAGCAGCGATATTTGATTGTTGCACACTGATTTGTCGAATTGGAGAGAAATTAGCAGTTTACCCCTCCCAAATGCCTCGTGTTCTTGTTCAGCTATCATAGCAAATCCTTGTTTTCCGCCCAAGTTGAAAGTGTTACACTTCCATGGTGCTAATTTTGTTAGAGAGTGCTTTTGTCAAAACGAAAGCAACTAATATACTTGCCGCCGCAATCACAAGAACAATAACGCTGTTAAATATCCCTCCTGCTAAAAGGATTTCAGACGCAAAGCTACCGAAAATACATGAAACAATCACGCCCACTATAATTGTTACAGAAGCGGATTTTCTCCAATATCCAAACCACAAAGATATTACCGCCAATGTAGCAGCTATTATAGAGTAAGCAATAAGCGATATTGCAACCCCGAATAGCGTTGACATTGTTATAGCTTCTTGACAAATAGGAACAAACGCTTCGGTGGTAAAGAATATTACAAAAGTAATCACTCCGCTAAACAGCATGGAAACAAATGTAAACAAAAATACAGTTATAACTTTTGCCAATAATACTCGGCTTCGCTTAACAGGGTATGAGAAAAGCAAAAAAACTTTTTTGCTTGCATATTCTTCAACAATAAATCTGTTATACATTGCCGACGATAAGATAGAAAAGCAAGCCGTAGCAACAACTAACGATAAGGTGGCTATGCCGTTATATGTAATAAATATCTGAACATCTGTATCAGAAGCGTCAAGATGTGGTATTGCAGCAAATAAGTAAACAAGACCTAATACTGCAAATGTAATTAAAAGTCCCGCAGTTATGTAGCCTTTCAATCGGTTACGCTTAATTTCAAGTTTTATTAAATTCAACATTATCTTTCCCCCTCTTTCACAATCGAAATGAAATATTCTTCAAGGTTAAATGAGTTGTCTTTTTTCAATTCCTGCAATGTCATTTCCCGCACAATCGCACCATTTGAAATGATACCGATTTTATCCGCTATATGTTCTACCTCAGATAAAATATGACTTGAAAAAAGAATAGTTATTCCGTCCTTTTCTACAAGGCTTTTGAATAAATCACGCATTTCACGAATACCTACGGGGTCAAGCCCATTAACAGGCTCGTCCAGTATAAGCAGTTTAGGTTGATGTACCATAGCACGTGCAATAGCCAAACGTTGCCTCATACCAAGTGAAAACTCCAAAACGGGCTGATTTCCGACGCTCTGCAATCCGACTTTGGATAAGGTCGTTTCCGTATCAGCTTTTTTAACACCCATATAGGCAAGATGTATGTTTAGGTTTTCTTTTGCTGATAAATGTTCGTAAAAAACAGGAACATCAATCATACTGCCGATATGCCGTAATATATCAGCTTTCTGTACTGTAACATCTTTTCCTAATACTTGAACCTCGCCCAAAGTAGGGGTTAATAAGCCGGTTAGTATTTTGAACATAGTTGTTTTGCCTGCTCCATTGATACCCAAAAAGCCGTATATTGTTCCTTTTTCTACGGTTAATGAACATTTACGAAGCACCTCATTTTTTCCAAAGGATTTGCATAATCCTTTCGTGTGAATGGCTTGTTCTGTTGACATTAGATTTCCTCCTCGTATTTTGAATATTATATTGCCTTTTCCAGCTCCGTAGACGGCACATTACCAAGCAGAGCCGACAGTTTGCTCATAAATTCTGTTCTATCCATTCTTTAAACATTCCTCAAAGATACCGTTCAATTTGGCAGAATACCGATACCACTCGCTAATATACGGATTAAGCTGTGTTCTTCCTTTCTCCGTAATCCTGTAGTAACGCCTGTTGCGCCCCCCACATTCCATATCGTACACTTCCAGACACTCATCTTTCTGTAACCTGCGCAGAACTGAATACAGCACAGATTCGGAAATCTCAATGACCTGCCGTACCTCCTGTGTAATCTTATACCCGTATGTACCCTCTGGCTCATGGGATATCATAGCCAGCACAACGGCATCCAGCAATGCCGCACCTGTGTTAAAAACCATGCAATATACTCCTTTCCTGTTATTTATATATCTTATAAAGTTCTCTCCATGTGTGAATATATAAAAAATTATGTAAAAGGTATAATGTGCCTATGATAGTCTGCGCTTATAAACTTGTGCTGCTGCGGTAAACGCAATTATAATTATTGCTATGCACCAAGCAAGAGCTATCCACAAGCTGTTCCCCAAAGGCAAGCCAAGCGTCAAGGCACGAATACTGTCAATAATAGGTGTCATAGGCTGTATTTCTGCAAACCACCTAATACCGCCGGACATGGTATCAGTAGGAGCAAAGCCGGAACTGATGAAAGGCAAAATAAAGAGTGGAAACATTAAACCACTGGAGCCTTCCGGCGATTTTGAAATTAGTCCACATAGTACAGCAAGCAATGAAATCGCAATGTTTACTAAGATAAGCAAGGCTGCAACAATAAGCCAATCCACAAAGCCGCTATGTGGCCGAAAACCAAGGACAAAGGCAGTAATAATGATTACGGTGCTTGAAATTGTATTTCTCACTACTCCCGCGCCAGTATGACCTATCAGTACGGCAGATTTTGAAATTGACATAGAACGGAAACGGTCTATTATGCCTTTTGTCATATCTGTTGCGACGTTCATTGCCGAGTGTTGAGAAGCCTGCCCAAGACTTTGCATAATAATTCCCGGCACAATAAAATCAATGTAATTTAGGCTTCCCACATCTGCTATATTCCCAAATACCGTTCCAAACAGGAGCATTAAAAAGAACGGTGTTATTGTTGCCATCAACAATGCTTCGGGGTTTCGCAAAGAAATAAGCAGGCAGCGTTTAAACATTATCCAAGAGTCAAGAAATGATATACTTTTGAGTTTATGCACGATTATTTTCCTCCTTTTTCATCAGTCAACGCTAAAAACACTTCTTCCAAAGAGGGAAGTTTTTGCTCAAAGCTGTCAATCGTTATACCGTTCTCATTTAATAATGCCATTGCTTCGCTTGCTTGTTCTTCACTTTGAAAATTGAGTTGCGCGCCGCGCTGCGGCATTATCGTTTTTAGGTATTGCGGTGTCCCCTCTGCAAGTATCTTACCGCCATGAAGAATGGCGATATAATCCGCAAGATATTCTGCTTCTTCCAAATACTGTGTAGTAAGGAATACCGTTGTTCCTCCGGCAGCTAATTCTTTTACTAAATCCCACATGGCAATACGATTTTGAGGGTCAAGCCCAGTGGTGGGTTCATCAAGAAAAATAATTTGTGGCTTTCCCATAAGGCTCATGGCTATATCTAATCTGCGACGCATACCTCCAGAATAAGTAGATACTTTGCTGTCTGCTGCGTCCTGCAAATGGAAGAAAGACAACCACTCATTCACCTTGTTTTTGACATTGTTCAGACGTTTAAGCTGTCCGATAAGGTTTAGGTTTTCTCTGCCTGTCAAAACTTCATCTACCGCTGTGAATTGCCCTGTCAGACTAATGCACTCACGCACATAATATCCTTGACGAACCACGTCAAAGCCGTTAATGGTTGCTTTGCCGCTGTCCGACTTCATCAATGTAGAAAGGATTTTTACGACAGTTGTTTTCCCTGCGCCGTTTGAGCCAAGCAGGGCAAAAACACTGCCTTTACGGACAGTAAAGCTAACATCTTTCAAGACGTGATTTGCCTTATAAGATTTTTTTAATCCCGATACGTCAATCATAGTTTCTATCATATTACCCTCCTTAAATACATACGTATGTATGTTTTAGGTCTTAATTTAACTGCCTATATGGGCAGTTAAATTAAGACAATATTCTTTTTCAAATTCGTGTTTGCCTATTTCGTCCAGAAGCTCTTTCATTTCTTTATCCATAAAGGGTACGCCCAACACTTGTCCCAACTGTTCGAGAAATGATACTTTATCGGAATACTCTTTGTAAGATACTTGAAATGTAAAAGGACTTAACCATGAAGCAATCAGCATAGAGATAACTTGTGCTGTTTGCTTTGGGTATTTTACGGAAATCGAACCGTCCGTATTTCCCTCAATCAACAGTTTTTCAACGTAGGGAGCTACTACATTTACTTGCGTGAGCATTTCGTTCTTAAAGACAACAGGGCTATCTGATAATTTTTTCATTTCTGCTCTTAAACTATCGCTCATATCCAAACGGGGCGTGAGGTCAAGTTTGAATACAAACCTAAGTTTTTCAAGGGCGTTTAGCTCTTTCTGCCTGTTAGCAAGGAGAAACGGATTGTTATCATTAAAAGACTTATACATAACGCCAGAAATCAATTCTTCACGTGATTTGAAGTAATGATAAAATGCTCCGCGAGTTACGCCAAGCTCTTTTACAACATCTTCAACATTGACATTTTCTAATCCCTTTTCGGCAAAAAGACGTGTGGCTGTTTCTAATATCTCCTGTTTCGTTTTTTTATCAGAACGTGGCATACAATCACCTCCAAAACATACGTATGTATGTCCTGCCTATTATAGCTTTTATTCTTTGCGTTGTCAATAGACTTCAAGGAAAAGGTTACAAGTATATATGCTCTATTTTGGCTAACTAATAGAACTGTGTAGACATATCCAAGAAGTAGGCTTTTGGTGAAGCAATCAAGGCAGCGCGTGAGGGGCGCAAGGAAAGCCGCAAGAAAGTAGGCGACGAAATGTTTATCTCGCCGCGCTACCTTGCGAACATTGAGAACAAGGGGCAGCACCCAAGTTTACAGATATTCTTTGAGCTGATACTTCGATACAACATATCGGTAGACCAATTCCTGTTAGATACGCCCGCCGCAAAAAATACCGGGCGGCGGCAGCTCGACGCGCTGCTTGACGGCATGAGCGATACGGGAATACGAATAGTGACCGCTGCGGCAAAAGAGATAGCGGAAGTCGAACAGGAAAAATGAACAGACAGAAGCGGCGTTGTAATCTTTACGGATTGCAGCGTTTTTCTTTTGCCCCGTTTGGCAAAACGGCGTTCTGTACCGTAGTAAGGATAAAGGGATAAGTTTCTTAGCAAGCATAGGAAAGGGGTACCTTTCCGTATTCCTGCCCGCCGCGCCTGTGGCGTGTCATTCAGAAATGGCTTGTTGGGAAATTTCCCAAACCCTTAATAAAAAACGGAAAGGAACATAGACACATGGACGGACGCAAAAGGACGGTGCAAATCAAATTTCGGGTAACGGAAGCGGAACGGGATTTAATTCTTGAAAAAATGAAGCTGATACCGACGGACAATATGGCGGCATATCTGCGCAAAATTGCAATCGACGGCTACATTGTTCAGATAGACCATAGCGACATAAAAGCAATGACGGCAGAGATACAGAAAATCGGCGTCAATGTCAATCAGATAGCACGCCGCGTAAACGCGACGGGGAACGCCTACAAAGAGGATATAGAGGAAATAAAGGGGGTGCTGAATGAAATATGGCGGTTACAAAGATTAAGCCTGTTAAAAGCACTTTGAGCAAAGCCCTTGACTATATCGAAAACCCGGACAAGACGGACGGGAAAATGCTCATATCCTCTTTCGGGTGCAGCTACGAAACGGCAGATATTGAGTTTAGTTTTAGCTTCTCGAATTTTGGTATCTGCCCGATATTCGCAAATTCATCAAGTAAGCACCGCACATGGACGGGCAGCCGCCCGCCGTATTCATCATCTGCCTTGTCGCAGAGTAGGTTGAATAGCTGTGTGTAGAGAATACTCACGACAAAGTTAAAGGTGTCGTCGGTGTCGCTGATAATGACAAACAGGGCGGTCTTTCTGTCGCCTATGGTGTCAAGCTCCATTTCGTCGGTTTCCATAAGCTCCCGCAGTTCCTTAATGTCGAATGGGGATAACCTCGCACCGCAGCTAATTAAAATCGACTTCGCCGTTTTGCCTTTTTTCAGCTTATAAGCCATGAAGCAGATTATGTGCCGCTATGTTTCGTACCGCTCCATGTACTTGCTGCACTATGCCGGAGCATGTGTCAAAATGTTAACAGTCGGTTTGCAATATTAACTTGACAATACAGAGGGATTCATATTAAAATATGAACAAATAAGCATATATAAACAAACCCGGAAGGAGGACGCTTGTGGAGGGAACATGTAAGGAGGAAGCGATTTTTGAATTGGCAGAGCTTTTTAAAATTTTCGGTGATCCCACACGGATCAGAATTTTGTATGCCATGCTTGACACGGAGCGGTGCGTAAACGATATCGCGGGACTTTTGCAGATGAGCCAGTCCTCTGTCAGCCATCAGCTTCGGATTTTGAAGACCTCCAAGCTGGTGAAGAGCCGGAGAGAGGGCAAGTCGATTTTTTATTCTCTGGACGACGAGCATGTCCGTTCCATTCTCAATATGGGTATGGAACATATTATGGAAGGGAGCAGAGCTTGAGAGATGCTCTCCAATTGTAAGGGAAAACGCAGGCAATTGCCTGAAAATGAAAAACTGCGTGAAAGGAGAAAGAGGGAAATGACAAAAACTTATAAAATTGAGGTTGACTGTGCAAACTGTGCGGAGAAAATGCAGGAAGCCGCTAAAAAGACGGAAGGTGTGGCGGAGGCTGTCGTGAGTTTTATGACCCAGAAAATGAAGGTAGAGTTCGCTGAGGGCGCGGACGAAAAGAGCGTTATGAAGCAGGTTTTGAAGGCATGCCGGAAGGTGGAGCCTGACTGTGATATCGCGCTTTGACAGACGAAACAGGGTGCAGCGAAAAGGAGCGGCAGGCCGGAGAGGCAGCCGCTCCTTTTCACTGCCATTCGCACATAAGCCGGATTTTTATGCATGACAGATGAATCGGCGCGGTCCAACCCCTTTTTCATTTGTTTTGCATATAAAAAGAAAAGGTTGACGAAAAGGGTGGAAATCAGTACTATGTTTAGATAGGGGTATCAGGATTTTTTATACATTCGGAGGATAACTGCTTTGACAAAATATAAGATGATACTTGTCACCCTGCTGTCGGCTTTTTTGCTTACGGCCTGCGGGGAGGATGAGGAACTGACGGCTTATCAAGAGGATATGAACACTTTTTTTGAGCGGGCGGTCGAATACAATGACAAGATGAACGCCATCGACCGCGAATCCGATACTGCGGTGATCGAGCTTCTGGGGTATCTGGATGCTTTTGCGGAGGATATCCAGTGGATGGCCGAGCTTGAGGTGCCGGAACAGTTTTCGGCGGTGGAAAGCCTTGCGGACGAGGCGGACGAAAATATGAAAGAGGCGGTAGCGCTTTTCCATGCGGCTTATGACGAGGAATCCTATGACGAGGGTTCCGAGCAGGCAGCGCTTGAATACTATGACAGGACCAATATACGCATCCAGTATATTATTACGATTCTGCACGGGGAAATTCCCGAAGGGGAGGGCGTCACTTACACGGAGGAAAGTCCGCTCCTTGGCGGCGGTTATCTGAACCAGAAGGATGAGGACGGCGAGTCGGAATCGTCTGAGACGTCAGAGGATGCGCAGACCGAAGAGGAAGGCGGGGATGTGTCGGAGGATGATTTTGACACGGATGATACCGTCTTCTATGAAGAACCTTCAGAAACGGACGGAGAATAGATGAAGACACAGGAATTTCTGAATTTAATTAAAAATACGCCCCTGTTTTTGGACGGGGCCACCGGCTCTAATCTGCAAAAACAGGGCATGCCTGCGGGTGTCTGCCCGGAGCAGTGGATTTTGGAACACAGGGATATCATGATCGGTCTGCAGAGGGATTTCGTAGCAGCGGGCAGCGATATTGTCTACGCGCCTACTTTCACGTCCAATCGGATCAAGCTGAAAGAGTACGGCATGGAAGGGCAGATTGAGCAGATCAACCACGATCTGGTCGGGATTTCCAAGGAGGCGGTCGGCGGGAAAGCTTATATTGCGGGAGACCTGACCATGACGGGCGAGCAGCTTTCTCCCATGGGGCGACTGGATTTCGAGGACCTGATCGAAGTATATAAAGAACAGATACATTATCTTGTCGATGCGGGTGTGGATCTTCTGGTGATAGAGACAATGATGAGCCTGCAGGAGACGAGGGCTGCCGTGATCGCGGCGAAGGAGGTCTGTGATCTGGCGGTGATGGCGACGCTGACTTTTGAGTCGGACGGCAGGACGCTTTTTGGCACCGACGCGGTTACCGCGGCGATTGTGCTGGAGAGTCTGGGGGTGGCGGCGGTAGGCACAAACTGCTCCACGGGGCCGGACAAGATGGTGGACACGGTGCGCCGTATGGCGGAGGTTACCGGTATTCCCATTATCGCCAAGCCAAACGCGGGACTGCCCTCTCTGGATGGGGATGGCAATACGGTTTACGATATGGGGGCAGATACGTTCGGCCGTCATATGCGCGATCTGATTTTGGCAGGCGCGTCCGTGATCGGCGGCTGCTGCGGCACCACACCGGCGCATATCAGTGCGGCGAAGGAGTCGGTGCGGGATATGAATGTCATACACCGCGAAAAGCCGAAAGTACGGTTTTTGACGAGTGAGCGGCAGACCGTGGCATTCGGTCTGGAGGATCCTTTTATTGTGGTAGGCGAACGCATAAACCCCACCGGGAAAAAGAAACTGCAGGCGGCGCTTCGGGAAGGTTCCATGGAAGAGGTGTCTGACTTAGCGGAGGCACAGGAAGCCTGCGGCGCAAGCATTCTGGATGTGAACATGGGGATGAGCGGCATCGACGAGAAGGCCATGATGTTAAAGGCCATGGAGACGGTGAGCGGCGTCACGAGCCTGCCCCTGTCCATCGATTCCAGCCATGTGGACGTGCTGGAGGCAGCGCTTCGCAGATATCCAGGCCGTGCGCTGATCAATTCCATCTCCGGCGAACAGGCGAAGCAGGACGCTTTGCTTGCCATAGCAAAAAAATACGGCGCTATGTTTATTCTTCTGCCTTTGTCGGATGCGGGACTCCCGAAAGATCTGGCGGAGAAGATTGCAATTATAGAACATATACAGGAGAAGGCGCTTGCGCTTGGCCTGACAAAAGAGGATATTGTGGTGGACGGGCTGGTGGCTACCGTGGGTGCCAATAAGAACGCGGCCATAGAGACGCTTGAGACGATCCGCTACTGCAAGGAGCGGGGGCTTGCCACGATTTGCGGCCTGTCCAATATTTCCTTCGGCCTGCCGGAGCGAGGATTTGTAAACACCGCCTTTCTCACCATGGCGATCCGCGAGGGACTTACCATGGCGATTGCCAACCCGTCTCAGGAGCTTTTGATGAGCTGTGCGTTCGCATCGGACCTGCTTTTGAATAAGGAGGAGGCGGACACCCGCTATATCCGGCTGATGGATGCCCTCCGGGAAAAGAAGGAGGCGGCCGGGGAGTCCGCGCCAAAAGAGACGGGAATTCGTCTGAACCGGACCGTGCAGGAGGAGAGCGGCGCATTGCCGGAAGACAGACTCCGCGCCGATGTACTTAAGGGAAAGCGGGACGTCATCGTGGAGGACACGAAAAAGGCGATGGAGCAGGGCTTTGAGGCAAAGGCGCTTCTGGACGAGGTACTTCTGCCCGCCATCAACGAGGTGGGCGAGCTGTTTGACAAGGGCAAGTATTTCCTGCCTCAGTTAATTGCCAGCGCGGAGGCGATGAAGGCGTCTATCGAATACATGGAACCTGTTCTCCTGCAGGTGAACGCTGGAGAGGACATGCCTACTGTGGTGATCGCTACGGTGGAGGGCGATATCCATGACATCGGGAAAAATCTGGTGGCCCTGATGCTGAAAAACTATGGTTTTCATGTGATTGACCTGGGCAAGGACGTGCCAAAGGAAAGAATCATCGAGGCGGCCAGAGAGCATAACGCGCAGGTCATTGCACTCTCGGCGCTTATGACCACCACCATGCAGCAGATGCGACATGTGGTCGATTACGCGAAGGAGCGGGAGATTCAAGCGAAAATCATCATCGGCGGTGCGGTCATCACCGAAGAATACGCGCAGGAGATCGGTGCGGACGGCTATTCCAAGGACGCGGCCGACGCGGTGAAACTGACGCAGAAACTGCTGGGATTGGATTGAACGGCCGGATATAACGAGCCGGTACAGGTAACGAAAACAGTCACGAATAGACGATAGAAGAGAGGATAAGGTATATGATAGGTGCAGATGCAATCGTAAAATGTCTCGAAGCGGAAGGCGTTTCATATGTATTCGGGTATCCGGGCGTGGCCATATGTCCCTTTTACAACAGCATATTGGAGTCCGATATCCAGACCATTCTGATCCGCACGGAGCAGAATGCGGCCCATGCAGCCAGCGGCCTCGCCAGAGTGTCCGGAAAAGTGGGCGTGTGTGCCGTGACTTCCGGCCCCGGCGCAACCAATCTGATTACGGGAGTAGCCACCGCTTTTGCGGACAGCATTCCGCTCGTATGCATTACGGGACAGGTGAACAGTGAGCTGCTTGGATCGGATGTATTTCAGGAGGCGGATATCACCGGCGCGGTGGAATCCTTTGTCAAATACAGCTATCTTGTGAAAGACGCGGCGGATATTCCGCAGATCTTTAAAGAAGCCTTTCATTTGGCGTCCACAGGCCGCAAGGGGCCTGTGCTGATCGACATTCCTATAGATATCCAGAATGCGCCTGTCGGGAAGTTCAAATACCCCGACGAGGTCAATATGCGGACTTACAAGCCGACAGTACGGGGCAATATGGCCCAGATCAAGAAGGTTATTAAGGAGCTGGCAAAGTCCAAACGGCCTCTGATCTGCGCGGGCGGCGGTGTGCTCTTAAGTCAGGCGGAAGAGGCTCTGCGCGCCTTTTCCGAAAAATATCAGATTCCCGTGGTTTCCACGATGATGGGAATCGGCGCCATGCCGACTGAGCATCCCATGTACTACGGTATGGTGGGCAACAACGGCAAGCCTTTCGCCAACAGGGCCATGAATGAGTCGGATCTTCTCCTCATGGTAGGCGCGCGGGTGGCCGACAGAGCAGTGAACCAGCCTGATCTGATTACGGAAAACAAAGTTCTTGTCCACATCGACGTGGATCCCGCTGAGATCGGCAAGAACGTAGGACCCGCCATTCCGCTGGTGGGCGACGCGAGACATATATTTGAGGATATCGAGACGGAGGAGTTTACCTGCGAGCATGAGGAGTGGATACAGACGTTAAACAACTACCGCGATACGATGCAGCCCGTGCGCAGGCCGAATCCAGACTATGTGGATCCGGCGGCCTTTATCGCCATGCTCTCCCGTGAGATGGACGAGAATGCGGTTTATGTGGCGGATGTGGGGCAGAACCAGATCTGGTCCTGCGGCTATCATATCGTGAAGAAGGGGCGTTTTCTCACCACAGGCGGCATGGGCACCATGGGCTATTCCATTCCGGCGGCCATGGGCGCGAAGCTGGCGGACAGAAGCCGTCAGGTGGTGGCGGTCTGCGGCGACGGTTCCTTCCAGATGTCCATGATGGAGCTTGCCACCATGCGGCAGTTTGACGTGCCTGTCAAAATTATTGTCCTGAAAAACAATTATCTGGGCATGGTGCGGGAATACCAGCATTACACCTATAAAGATAACTATTCCGTGGTTGACTTATCGGGCAGCCCGGATCTGGAAAAACTCTCCGCCGCCTTCGGACTTAAGTTTATGCGGCAGGAGACGATGGAGGGCGCACAGGAGACCATCCGGGCCTTTTTGGAGAAGGATGAGTCGGTGCTTCTGGAGTGTCTGATTGATCCGATGGATCTGGTGAAAGGGTGAGAACCATTATATGATGGAGGTCAAGATGAAGAAAATTTATTCCGTACTGGTAGAAAACAGATCCGGCGTACTCTGCAAGGTGGCAGGACTGTTTTCCAGAAGATGTTTCAATATTGATTCCCTGGCGGTGGGGGAGACGGAGGATGCGAGCGTGTCCCGCATGACCATCGTCAGCTCCGGGGATGAGCGCACCATCGAACAGATCGAGAAGCAGCTCAACAAAAAGATTGATGTAATCAAGGTGAAGACCTTTGACGAGCCGTCAAGCGTAAGCCGTGAGCTGATGCTGATGAAGGTCAAGTATAATAAAAACAACAGAAAAGATATCATGGAAACCTGTGATATTATGCACGCGGATATCGTGGATATGTCCCAGAATATGTTTATCATCCAGATCTGTGACACACCGGAGCGGGTGCGGCTGTTCATCAGCATGATGAAGGGCATCAGCATTGTGGAGATGGCCCGCACAGGGACTTTGGCGTTGCAAAAGTGCCTGGAGGCGGAAGAGTAGACTGACGGTTCAACATTTCAGGAATGCGTTTACTCTATCTTTTGGATCCAAGAGTGAATGGCATGATGCAGAAAGAGCACTGGCGGAACAGCTTATAAGAAAAGGTAAAATAACTTTTCTCCCCTAAATTGGTACGATGGGTGACAGGTATGGAAACGGGAGCGAAAGGGAGCGCACAGAAATGTCGGAAATTCAGACAGCATTTTTACAAAGATGTATCGATACGCTTGAAAAATCTTATACCATGCTGCAACGGGCGAAAGAAGGGACAATCGACTATGAATTGTACCGTAATTCCCTGATCAAAAGTTTTGAGATGACAATAGAGCAGAGTGGAAAACTGTTGCAGAAAAAGACCACCCCTTATTTCTCCTCGAAAAAAGCTGCCGATAAGCTGACTTTCAAAGATGTTTTCCGCTGTGCACATAAATATTCTCTGCTTACCGAAGAGGAGACGGACAGATGGATGAAGTATCGCGATAACCGAAATTTTTATAGCGGATGTGAAAAAGCTGAAAGAGGTCATTGACAATGATTGACATAAAAAGGAAATACCTCGATAAACTGACCGACATTTTTAACACGTACTGTCCGAAAGCAGAAATCTGGGCTTACGGCAGCCGGATAAAAAACGAATCTCATTCCGGCAGCGATCTCGATCTGACTGTGAAAGATTTTAACGAGGCGGGAAAATCCATTGTGGAACTGCGGGAAATCCTAAACGACAGCGACATTCCGTTTTTGATAGAAATACAGGAATTTGACAGGCTGCCGGAGGCTTTTCAGAATGAAATATTAAAAAAATATGTTCAAATTTTCCCGATGTCACAAGGGCGGCACAGTTGACTTTTTCCCCTTAAGTTGCTACAATTATTGACAGTGTTTATACCGAAAGGTCAGATTGCAGAAAAATATGCTGTCTGCAAACGGAAGGAAGGGTGCTTGTATGCAGAAAAAGGTTTTTCAGTTGTTGGTAGATAATACATCGGGTGTTTTAAGCCGTATTGCCGGCCTTTTTTCCAGACGCGGCTACAATATTGAAAGCATTACGGCCGGTGCGACGGCGGATCCCCGCTATACCCGCATCACGATCGTTACTTCCGGAGATGACGAGATTCTGGAGCAGATCGAAAAGCAGGTGGCCAAATTGGTGGATGTGCGCGACATTAAAGAGTTAAAGCCCGGAGAGAGCGTATACCGTGAGCTTGCCCTGATTAAAGTGAGAGTGACCTCCGCCAGAGACCGTATCGATGTGTTTGCGGTGGCGAACGCGTACCGGGCAGATCCCGTGGACGTCTCTCCCGGCAGTATCACCATCGAGCTGATCGGCGATCAGGATAAGATTGACGCTTTTATCGCGGTTCTGGACGGCTATGAGATTTTGGAGGTAGCCCGTACCGGTATTGCAGGCTTAACCCGCGGTATTGATCAGGTCACCTATTTGTAGTTAGCTCAAGGGAGTTTCCCTTTCAGTTATAGAAACATATATCAACAACCAATCTACAGGTAACGGAGGAGAAGAGAAATGGCAAAAATTTTCTATCAGGAAGACTGTAATTTATCCCTTCTGGATGGTAAGACAATCGCAGTCATCGGTTATGGCAGTCAGGGACACGCGCATGCGCTGAATGCGAAGGAGTCCGGCTGTCATGTTATCATCGGTCTCTACGAGGGTTCTAAGTCATGGGCGAAGGCTGAGGCGCAGGGCTTCGAGGTATATACGGCGGCTGAGGCGGCTAAGAAAGCAGATATCATCATGATTCTCATCAATGATGAGCTGCAGGCGGCTATGTACAAGAAAGACATCGAGCCGAATCTGGAGGCAGGCAATATGCTGATGTTCGCGCACGGTTTTAACATCCACTTCGGATGCATCGTACCTCCCAAGGATGTGGACGTGACCATGATCGCGCCCAAGGGCCCGGGCCACACGGTAAGAAGCGAGTATCAGGCCGGCAAGGGCGTACCCTGTCTGGTAGCCGTACATCAGGACGCTACCGGCAAGGCACAGGATAAGGCGCTGGCATATGCGCTGGCAATCGGCGGCGCAAGAGCGGGCGTTCTGGAGACCACCTTCCGCACCGAGACAGAGACCGACCTCTTCGGTGAGCAGGCAGTCCTTTGCGGCGGCGTATGCGCACTGATGCAGGCAGGTTTTGAGACGCTCGTCGAGGCGGGATATGATCCGAGAAACGCATACTTCGAGTGTATCCATGAGATGAAGCTGATTGTAGACCTGATTTACCAGTCCGGTTTCGCGGGCATGAGATATTCCATATCCAATACGGCTGAGTACGGCGATTACATCACCGGTCCGAAGATCATTACCGAGGAAACGAAGAAAGCGATGAAGAAGATTCTTTCCGACATTCAGGACGGTACTTTTGCGAAGGACTTCCTGCTTGACATGTCTTCCGCAGGCGGTCAGGTACACTTCAAGGCGATGCGGAAGTTAGCTTCCGAGCATCCCGCTGAGGTGGTTGGTGAGGAGATCAGAAAGCTTTATAGCTGGAACGGCGAGGACAAGCTGATTAACAACTAAGCGGTTCCTGTGTATACATACGGCAGGGTAAATGGCGTATGTAAGACGAAAGGCTGAAAATAAGAAAAAGCAGAGGCATTCCGCCGGTCATCCGGTCAGGGGTGCCTTTCTCCGTTTTAATCCCTTTTGATAGCAGGCTAATATTTAGAAATATTTAAGAACTGGCAGCGGTTTCTGTTTAGATTTTCCGGTTATGATAGAGCAGTGTTAAGACAGAGAAAAAGTGGAAAAGCGCATGCTGTGGAAAATAGTAAGTGGAGGAACAGATGATGGACTACCATATTTTGATCGTGGAGGATGACAGAGATATCAGAGAGGGCATAGAAATTTACCTGAAAAATCAGGGATATGTCGTTTTTCAGGCTGCGGACGGCGTGGAAGGGCTTTCCGTGATCGGGAAAGAAACGATCCATCTGGCGATTGTGGATGTGATGATGCCAAGAATGGACGGGATCAATATGATGATGCGGGTGCGGGAACTTGGATACGAGTTTCCGGTGATTATGCTCTCCGCCAAGTCAGAAGAGGTAGATAAGATCATGGGGTTAAATATGGGGGCGGACGACTATGTGACGAAACCGTTTACCACCATGGAGCTTCTGGCCAGAGTCAATTCCCATTTACGGCGTTACAGCCGCTTTCTGGAAATGAAAGACGGTAAAAGAGCGGAAGAGGAGGCGCGTGTCTATACGATTGGCGGACTGGAAGTACACGAAGACACCGTCGAGGTATATCTGGACGGCAATCCCGTGAAGCTGACGCCTACGGAGTTTAAAATCCTTCTGCTTTTGATCAAAAGTCCCGGCAGGGTTTATTCCGCGGAGGAGATTTACGAGCGGGTCTGGAACGAACAGGCGATTAACACGGACACAATCATGGTACATGTCAGAAAAATCCGGGAAAAGATCGAGATGAATCCCCGGGAACCAAAATATCTGAAGGTGGTGTGGGGCGTTGGATACAAAATCGAAAAACAGTGAGACGAAAAAACGAAACAGACAGGAGAGGATGCCGGGGGTTTTTGTCGTGACGGTACTGATTCTGTCTGCATCCCTGACTTTTCTGTCACAATATCCGGGGTTTAAGGAGCGGGCCGCGGCGGACGAACCGAATATTCTTGCAGGAAGCGAGTTTTTGCACGAAATTTATCAGGCCAATATGGTGCTCTACAAACAGATCTGCGACTGGAAGGCAGAAGGGAAGGAAATGACCGCGCAGGATTTTTTCCTCAGTGGGAAAATTAAGAAAGCGGAGCCGGAGGATTACAACGAGTATTACAGTTTCGACGAGTCACCGCTTTCCTTTGCCGGGGATCAGATTGACGAACTGCTTTACCAGTGGGATCTTTCTTTTCATAACGGGTTAGAACAGCAGATCGACTATGAAATTATGGACAGAGAGAGCGGACGGACATTCGCGAATACCGAGCGTGCGCTGCACTATCTCGGCACGGAGGAGGAGAGTATTTATCTGGATAATTACTATCCCTATTATATTAAGCTGGATTTTGATGAGAACGGTGTTCTGGAGCATGTGTGGGTGCGCGGCGGGGATGCGGATACGCTCGTGGAGAATGTACAGCGTGTGATGCGGAGCCGTTACCTGGAGCGCAGCCTTTATGAGAGTCTGTCCTATTCCGCCTACGGCGGTATCAACTGGGAAAATGCCATCTACTATGAATCGCGGGACGACAATGCGGTGATGCAGATAGAACTGCAAGTTCTGAACATGCCGAAAAACTGTACGGTATGTTATGCGCTGACTGAGGCACAGTTAGCTGATGTAAAGGCATCGTCCCGCATGTACCTTTCCATGAGTACGGCGGGCAACTATAGAACCAGCGGCATTCAGGATATTTTCAACCTTCTGCTTGTCGTTTTGGGGATTACGGCAATGCTTCTGCCGTTTTGGAAGAAGTACCGACTGCACGCATACAATCTTCTGCCGCTGCATATGGAAGTGCTGACGGTGCTGGTATTCGCCACGTTTCTCATTTTGGGAGAACTGTCCGCTACACTTGTCATGTATTCTATGTCTGACAGTTGGGAGTACAGCCTGCCTTATATACTCAGCAGCGTATTTCCGGGACTGGCTGCAATGATAGGAGCAAGAACTATTGTGCTGGTAATCAATCTGCTGTTCCTGACGATGGCGTTTACCCTGTGGTTTACCTTGATCACCGCATACGCGCAGGTCTATGTGTTCGGTATCCGGGGGTATATGAGAAAACGTTGTCTCTGTTACAGGGTGTTCCGCTGTATGCGGGTTTCGATCAGAAGAAAACGGGCGCGCATCAAGCGTGAATTTCTGCATATGGATCTGGAACAGAATCTGAATGTGCCGCTGTTTAAACTGTTTCTGGCCAATTTTGTGATCCTTGCGGCAATCAGCTTCTTCTGGATGTTTGGTGTGGTTTTGCTGATTCCGTACACAGTGTTTGTCTATGGTCTTTTGAGAAAGTATATCCGCATTGTGCAGAGACAGTATGGTGAAATGCTCAGGGCGGCCCATTCGGTGGCGGAGGGAAATTTGCAGACGGAAATCGCGGGAGACTGGGGTATTTTTTCAGCTTTTCAGGAAGAACTTGCGGCGATTCAGAGCGGTTTTTCCAGTGCGGTGGAAGAGGAGGTAAAGAGTCAGCGTATGCGCACGGAACTGATTACCAATGTGTCCCATGACTTAAAGACGCCGCTTACCGCCATTATCACATACACAGAACTCTTACGTGAGGAAGGTGTCACGGAATCGCAGCGGAAAGAATACCTAGCGGTACTTCACAGAAAATCACTGCGGCTGAAGACGCTGATCGAAGATTTGTTTGAAGTGAGCAAGGCGAACAGCGGCAATGTGGCTTTCGATACGGAAAAGGTGGATATCTGCCATCTGGTGCGGCAGATGTATCTGGAATATGAAGATAAGGCGACAGAGGCCGGGCTGGTTTTCCGATTCCGCTTCCCGGAGCAGAAAGTATTCCTAATGCTGGACAGTGACAAAACAAGCCGTATTTTCGACAACTTATATGCGAACATCATCAAGTATGCCATGCCCGACACAAGGGTATATGTGAGCGTGGAATCGCGTGACGGGGAAGTCGGAATCGAGTTGAAAAATATTTCCGGCTATGAGCTGAATATTCCCGCCGAGAGTCTGACAGAGCGGTTTGTCAGAGGGGACAGCGCAAGAAACAGCGAAGGCAGCGGCCTTGGTCTTGCCATTGCCAGAAGCTTCGTGGAACTGCAGGGCGGAAAGATGGAAATAGAGATCGACGGGGACCTGTTTAAAGTGCACTTACTCTGGAAGGAACTGTGAGTCCGGCCGGGCGTCCTTTTCTATAAATTTTAATATATTTTCGTTCACCGGCTGAATGCGGTGATACAAAAAACCGATTTCGCGTGGGGATATGGGGTTGGACAATTTTATTTCGATCAGGGAACCTGTCCGCAATTCCTGTTCTACAAACTGTTTTACGACACAGGATACCCCGATCCCTATTTTCGCGAACGCAATCAGCAGATCCATCTCGTTCACTTCGAGGATGTGCAAAGGGGTAATTTTATTTTGGGCATAATAACTGTTTAAATGTCTGCGGGAGACGTTGTCCTGATCAAGCAGCATGATATTGCCCTGTTCAAAGATCCGGTCATTGTCACAGTTTAGTTTATTCCGATAGGCCGGTGTGCAGACAAAGATATATTCGATTACGCCCAGAGAGTGATAAACCGCCGTGCCAGGAGTTTCCGGTTTCGCCACAAGCGCCAGATCTATGTTTCCCTGCTCCACCATAGAACAGGCGACAGCGGAGGACGTACAGGTGATGGAAATATCGGTATTGGGATACCGCCCCGCAAATTCCTTGAGATAGGGCATGAGAAAATGCTTGCACAGTACATTGCTGGCGGCAATCCGCAGATATCCGGTGTTCTGACTGCGTTTCAGCCGTTCCTCCGTGTCTGCGAGTATCTGAAACGCTTTCTTAGTGTTTTCATATAATTTTCTTCCGTTTTCTGTCAGCTCCACCCCTTTCGACTTTCTGAAAAAGAGAGTGGTATTCAGGTTTTCTTCCAATTTTTTGATGGTTATGCTTACCGCAGGCTGCGAAATATATAGCTTCGCGGCGGCTTTGGAAATGCTTTTGCATTCGGCAGCGGCGAGAAAAATTTTATATCTGGTAAGATTGTCTAAGGCATCCATATCATGACATCCATTCATAAACTAAATTTATATATTTTATAAATTACATATATTTGAATTATATCACTGGCTGACTTATAATGCAAGAAAGCACAGAACCTGCAGATGCAGACGGGGAAGTATTTCCAGAGGGATTGTGTCTGTACGGACAGACGGAATTGTGATAAACTAATCAGTAAGTGCAGAGAGAAGAGGAGGAAACTGCTATGGGAATGACGATGACACAGAAAATACTGGCGGCGCACGCCGGTTTGGATAAGGTGGAGGCAGGACAGCTCGTCGAGGCTGACCTCGATCTGGTGCTGGGCAACGATATTACCAGCCCGGTGGCGATCCACGAAATGGAAAAAATGAAGGTGGCCGGTGTGTTTGACAAGAACAAGATCGCGCTGGTGCCGGATCATTTCGTCCCCAATAAGGATATCAAGTCCGCGGAACACTGTAAATGTGTGCGGGAATTTGCGAAGAAAAACGAGATTACCAATTATTTTGAGGTGGGGCAGATGGGTATTGAACACGCCCTTCTTCCGGAGCAGGGTCTGACCGTGGCGGGTGACGTGATCATCGGCGCGGACTCCCACACCTGTACATACGGTGCGCTTGGCGCTTTTTCCACAGGTGTCGGCAGTACGGATATGGCTGCGGGAATGGCTACCGGCAAGGCGTGGTTCAAGGTGCCTTCCGCCATCAGATTCAATCTGACGGGCAAGCCTTCCGAGTGGGTCAGCGGTAAGGACGTGATTCTGCACATCATCGGCATGATCGGCGTGGACGGCGCGCTCTATAAATCCATGGAGTTTACAGGGGACGGCATTGCGAACCTTTCCATGGATGACCGCTTTACCATCGCCAATATGGCCATCGAGGCAGGCGGAAAGAACGGTATTTTCCCCGTGGATGAGCTTGCCGCTGCCTATATGAAGGAGCACAGCACGAGAGAATATAAGGTTTATGAGGCGGATGCGGATGCCGTTTATGATGAGGAGTACACCATTGACCTTGGTACGCTTCGTCCCACGGTGGCATTTCCCCATCTGCCGGAGAACACGAAAACCATTGACGATATCGCGGACGATATCGCCATTGACCAGGTGGTGATCGGCTCCTGCACCAACGGCAGGCTTAATGATCTGCGGATTGCCGCAAAGGTGTTGGAAGGCAGACATGTGGCGGATGGAATGCGCTGTATCGTGATCCCGGCCACACAGAAAATCTACTTACAGGCGATGGAAGAGGGGCTTTTAAAGACCTTTATCGAGGCGGGTGCCATTGTCAGCACGCCTACCTGCGGGCCGTGTCTCGGCGGTTACATGGGCATACTTGCGGAGGGTGAGCGCTGCGTGTCCACCACCAACCGCAACTTTGTGGGCCGTATGGGACATGTCAATTCGGAAATATATCTGGCAAGCCCTGCTGTGGCGGCCGCCAGTGCGGTGACCGGAAAAATTTCCTGCCCCTGTCAGCTGCCTTGAGTTCTGCTGATGCGATGCAGATGGATGATGGAACAGACTGCAGACGGCGGCTAAGATGCCGGCCGAAACAGAAGCTCGAATAAAAGGAACAGAGAGAAAAGAATAAAGAGAAAGGAAAACGGGTAATGAAAGCAGCAAAAGGAACAGTGTTTAAATATGGAGATAATGTGGATACGGATGTGATCATCCCCGCGCGTTACTTGAATTCTTCCGATCCGGCGGAGTTGGCCACACATTGTATGGAAGATATCGATAAGGAGTTTATTAATAAGGTAAAGAAAGGCGACATCATTGTGGCCACAAAGAATTTTGGCTGTGGTTCTTCGAGAGAACATGCGCCCATCGCCATCAAGGCGGCAGGCGTAAGCTGTGTGATCGCGGAAACCTTTGCCCGTATCTTTTATAGAAACGCCATCAACATCGGTCTGCCTATCGTGGAGTGCCCCGAAGCTGCTACAGCTATTGAGGCCGGTGACGAAGTGGAAGTGGATTTTGATTCCGGCGTGATTACCGACGTGACCAAAGGGACGACCTATCAGGGTCAGGCATTCCCCGAGTTTATGCAGAAAATCATCGCGGCGGAAGGCTTGGTAAATTATATCAATCAAAAGTGAAATCCCCCGCAGCAAGCTACGGGGCATCATAACTTGAATGCGCAGCAAGCCGCGGAGTATTACACCCTCGCGGCTGATGCCAAGGTCATGCAGGCACGACTTTGGCTCGTTGCTCGCGGGAATAATAGGGTGATACTATGATATACAGGGTCGGTGACGGCGATAATCCCGCCTATGACTACAGCAGTCAGCTAAAGCCCGCCAAGAACGCCGAAAGTCAGGAAAAATTCAGTCTGGACCGGCAGAAGGAACAGGACGTTCCGAAAAAGAAAGAGGAGAAGGGCGAAGATAAAAAACTGCATCAGAAACCCGGCGTTGATATCAGGACGCAGGGCGGCGTAAAGCTGGAATTATCCGGCAGCCGGATAGACGGACAGGAGCAGAATACGGACGGCGCTTCGAAAGCAAAAAGCACGGACGGCGGGGTGTTTGACGCCGTACTATCGCTCTTTAAGAGTCTGTTCGTAGCGGTTGGGAATTTTTTCTATAAGGTCTGGAATGATCCGCCGCAGGAGGCGGCTTCCGAAGACGTATCGCCTGAGGAGGCACAGCGTTACACCGAGGAATACTATGCGATGAAGGGGATTCCAAGACCGGAGGCCGCTGCGGTGAGCGCAAAGGAAGAACTATCTGCAGGCGCAGATGTTTCGGAAAGCGCATCCGTTCAGGAGGAGAAAGAGAGTTTCGAGGCAAAGCAGGCAGAGCGTGATGAAAAAATCCGAAAGCACCTCCGCTCAGGGAATCTGGAGCAGGTGATCAGCCTGCTTACGGACGACGGCAGAAGATCCGTCGCCAAAAATTCTACCTTATTAACTTATTATGACAAAAATGGAAAACTGACGCAGATTAATGCGTCGGACAGAGAGCGGATTCTTCACGGAGACCGCCATGTGAAAACGCTGTAGCCTCAAAGGACCACAGCGTTTTTTCCGTTTCGTTTCCCACAGTAGAGATTGTAATCCGCCCTTGTAATTGTCTCCTCCACGGGTTCCTTGCCGTCATACAGGGCAATGCCGAGCGTTAGGGAACAGTGTATCCATTTGTCGTTCAGTTCAAACACACGGTTTGCCACATTTCTTCGGATATTTTCCGCGATGTACAAGGCGCTTTCTTCCGAGGCGTGGTTGATCAGAATCAAAATTTCTTCTCCGCCCCAGCGGCAGACGTAACCGTGTCCCTTTGTCTGTGCGACCGCGATACCGGCGACTCCCTTTAAAACCACATCGCCGAAATCATGCCCGTAGGTGTCGTTTACCTTCTTGAAATTATCAATATCACACATAATCAAAGCAAAACTGGAAGCCGACTCCACTGCCTGATTGAGGAAGATATCCATGCTTCTGCGGTTGTAAAGCCCAGTCAGTGGATCAGTGCTGGCAAGTTTATTCAAAATAGCGTTCTGATGTTTGAGTTGACTGCTGGAAAGCTTCATTTCGAACACGAAAACCAGCGAGAAGACAATCAGAAACGCAAAGGCACAGAGCGAATTAAACACATAGAGCGACAGCTCCAGAGCAATATTGTCCGTCTCGACAAGGGGTTCTCCAAAGAAAGAGAGAAATTTACATGCCAAAAAGGCAGCTGCCGAGAAAACAGCGGATACGGTAGCGACGGTAAATTTCCAACGTCTGATATCAAGCGTGTAGCAAATATAAAAACCGACCGGGACAATGGCTATGATATACTGTGCAAACCCGAATGGCCATCCGAGGCAGATTGTCGCTGCAATGGAATGCAGAATAACTTCAATATAGGTAATAATGTAAATCGTCAGATAACTTTCACGCTCACCCCACACCATCCAGAAACAGACGGCATAGGTCAGCACGCTGAAAATATTGAAATAGAACAATGGCATGATTTGAAAGACAAAAAAAATGACAAGCAAAAGAACATGCACTGATGCAATAGAGCCGATCAGCACATGGAATTTCAAACGATTTGTGATCTGGGTTTTACCGGTCAGAACATCTTTTAATTTGTTAAAGCCTTTTTTCAATCGGGTTTTCCATTGATTTTTATTCATAAGCGGATTCCTATTTGTAAGGTTTTATACACAATTAATGTATTTTATTATACTCTTGCTCATTTTATTTGCAAATGTTTTCGATGTCAAGCGATGCGGCCAGCCGATTATACCGTAAATTGCGCAAAGTATACCAATTATATCTTTCCGGTTCCTATAGCAAACGCGAAGAAAACACTTGTTCGACTGTCGAATATCTGTTATACTATATGTTATGGATAAGAATGCATTTGAGAGCGCAAAACGAAAGGTACTGTTAAAACAGAATGATCCGCACGGTTTCGGGACGCTGCAGGAAAAGACGGTTCATGCGGTGATGAAATTATACTATGAACCCGACGAGGACTGTCACGAGGTGCCCGTAGAAGGATATATCGCTGATATTTACAGGGACGGACATATCATAGAGATACAGAATGGAAATTTCGGGAAACTGCGCCCCAAGCTCGCCGCATTTCTGCCGCTTTATCCGGTCACTGTGGTGCTTCCGATTCCACATTTTAAATGGTTGATCTGGATGAACGAGGAGAGCGGTGAGCTCTCCGAAAAACACAAATCTCCGGTGACCGGAAATGCCTACCACGCTTTTGCGGAATTGTACCGGATCAAACCCTTTTTGAAAGACCCGAATTTGTCCTTTGCCTTTCCACTGATCGATATGGATGAGTACCGGCTCTTAAACGGCTGGAGCCGCAATAAAAAGCGGGGTTCCACACGCTATGACAGAATGCCGTTATCCCTCTATGACGAGATACGGGTGGAGAGAACAGAGGATTTTATGCAGTTTGTTCCGATTGATCTGCAGGAGCCTTTCACGATTACGGACTTTGCGAAGGCGGCGGGAATCAGGCGGGATCTCGCCGCAGATGCCGTGCCGATTCTGATGTACCTGGAGATTCTGCGGCGTGAGGGAAAGCGGAGCCGTGAATATTTGTACCGGGTAGAGGAGTGAGAAGGAAACGATAAAACGCACGAAAAAAATATGATAAAATACAAAATAAATATCCCCCAAATGCTTTGTTGTTCCTGCAAAACTTGCAAATCTCTATAAACCGCTATTTTTCAGGGGAATGCATTGGCCCGAAGGCGGCTGAAACGCCACATGGCAAGTTACATAATATAGTACTTTTTCTTTACAAAAATACCAGATGTATGGTATGCTACGCATAGCGAAAGCGGTATGCAGACAGCTGTAAATATGAAGGAAATCCTGCAATGCAGGTTTTGTGGAGTAAATATCCTTGAATCGGTTTGATCCTGCAAAGTGAGGTTAAATTTAAAATGGCAAAGACAGATAACAATACATATGATGCCTCCAGCATCACAGTTCTGGAGGGATTGGAAGCGGTTCGGGTTCGTCCCGGCATGTACATCGGCAGCGTATCCACTAAGGGCTTGAACCACCTGATCTACGAGATCATGGATAATGCGGTGGACGAGCATCTGGCGGGCTATTGCAGCACCATCAGGGTGACGCTGGAGGCAGACGGTTCCGCCACCGTCTCGGATAACGGGCGCGGCATTCCCGTGGGGATGCATGAGAAAGGCATCAGCGCGGAGCGCCTTGTGTTTACCACGCTTCACGCAGGCGGTAAATTTGACAACGACGCCTATAAGACAAGCGGCGGGCTTCATGGCGTGGGCTCTTCGGTGGTTAATGCGCTGTCCACATACCTTCATGTGACCGTGAAGACCGGCGGACAGATCTATGAAGATCATTATGAGCGCGGCATTCCCACTCTGGAACTGAAGGACGGGCTTCTTCCGGTTGTCGGCAAAACAAGGGAGTCAGGAACCACCATCAACTTCCTGCCGGACGATACCATCTTCGACAAGACCCGGTTTAAGGAGGACGACGTAAAGAGCCGCCTCCACGAGACCGCTTATCTGAATCCGGAACTTACGATTATTTATGAGGATAAGAGAGGGCCGGAGGCTGAACAGATCGAGTACCATGAGCCGGAAGGCATTGTGGGCTTTATTAAGGATATGAACAAGAGCCGCGAGTCGATTCACGACGTGATTTATTTTAAGGGGGAAGCGGAAGGAATCACCGTTGAGTGCGCTTTTCAGTATGTGAACGAGTTCCATGAGAATGTGCTTGGCTTTTGCAACAATATTTATAACGCCGAGGGTGGCACCCATCTGACCGGGTTTAAGACGATGTTTACAAACGTCATTAACACCTACGCCAGAGGGCTTAACATCTTAAAGGAAAAGGATGTGAACTTTACCGGAGCGGATGTGCGAAACGGCATGACTGCAGTGATTTCCATCAAGCACCCCGATCCACGTTTCGAAGGCCAGACCAAGACCAAGCTGGACAATCAGGACGCGGCGAAAGTGGTCAGCAAAGTGACGGGTGACGAGATTGTCCGTTTCTTCGACCGCAATCTGGATACCCTGAAAAGCATTATCGGCTGTGCGGAAAAGGCGGCGAAAATACGGAAAAGCGAGGAGAAAGCCAAGACCAATCTCCTCACCAAACAAAAATTTTCCTTCGATTCCAACGGGAAGTTAGCCAACTGCGAGTCAAAAGACGCCTCCAAATGCGAAATCTTTATCGTGGAGGGTGATTCCGCTGGAGGCAGCGCAAAGACTGCCAGAAACCGCATGTATCAGGCAATCCTGCCGATCCGTGGCAAGATTTTGAATGTGGAGAAAGCGAGCATAGATAAGGTGCTTGCCAACGCCGAGATTAAGACGATGATCAACGCGTTCGGCTGTGGCTTTTCGGAAGGATACGGCAACGATTTCGATATCACGAAACTTCGCTACGACAAGATTATCATAATGGCCGACGCGGACGTGGACGGCGCCCACATTTCCACACTGTTGCTCACGCTGTTTTACCGGTTTATGCCGGAGTTAATTTATGAGGGACATGTCTATATCGCCATGCCGCCCCTCTATAAAGCCATGCCGTCGAAGGGGGCGGAAGAGTACCTTTACGACGACAAGGCACTGGAAAAATACAGAAAAAGACATAAAGGGCCTTTCACCTTACAGAGGTATAAGGGTCTGGGTGAGATGGATGCCGATCAGCTCTGGGAGACCACCCTTGATCCCGAAAAGAGGCTTTTAAAGCAGGTGGAGATCGAGGACGCCCGCATGGCCAGTGAAGTGACGGAGATGCTGATGGGCACCGAGGTGCCGCCCAGAAAGGCGTTTATCTACAAAAATGCGCAGGAGGCGGAGCTTGATGTCTAAGCGGCCGGACAGATATTTGGTTTTCGGCTGAAAAAGACTGGAAATAGAGAAGCGGGAATGCTGTTCTCCAAAGGGAGACAGCGCAAGACGTTTCGGAATGGAAGAAAAAGATGGAAGACAGAATTATCAAAACAGAATATGCCGAGGTTATGCAGAAATCTTATATAGATTACGCCATGAGCGTGATCATCGCGAGAGCCCTGCCGGATGTGAGAGACGGTCTGAAGCCGGTGCAGAGACGGACGCTCTATGACATGCATGAGCTGGGCATCCGCTACGACAGACCTTATCGAAAATCGGCCCGTATCGTGGGCGATACCATGGGTAAATACCACCCCCACGGCGACAGCTCCATCTACGAGGCGCTGGTGGTTATGTCCCAGGACTTCAAGAAAGGACTGCCTCTGATCGACGGTCACGGAAACTTTGGCAACATCGAGGGGGACGGTGCGGCGGCCATGCGTTACACGGAGGCGCGCTTAGAACAGATCACACAGGAGGCTTTTCTTGCGGATCTGGACAAGGATGTGGTGGACTTCATCCCCAATTTTGACGAGACAGAAAAAGAACCGAGCGTGCTTCCCGTAAAGATACCGAACCTTCTGGTGAACGGTTCTGAGGGGATTGCCGTGGGCATGGCCACGAACATTCCGCCCCACAATCTGGCTGAGATAATCGACGCCACAAAAGCCTATATGCTGGACGAGAATATTACGACAAGAGAACTGATGCGCTATGTGAAAGGCCCGGATTTTCCCACGGGCGGCATTGTGATCAATCAGGACGAGCTATTAGAAATCTATGAGACGGGAATGGGCAAGATCAAGCTGCGCGGCAAGGTGGAAGTGGAGAAAGCCAAGGGTGGAAAAACCAATCTGGTGATCACGGAAATTCCCTACACCATGATCGGCGCTAACATCGGCAAATTCCTGATGGATGTGGCGGCTCTTGCGGAGACAAAAAAAACGCAGGATATCGTGGATATCACGAATCAGTCCTCCAAGGAGGGCATCCGCATTGTGATTGAGCTTCGCAAGGATGCCGATGTGGAGAACTTTAAAAATATGCTCTACAAAAAGACCCGTCTGGAGGACACCTTCGGCGTCAATATGCTGGCTATTTCGGACGGACGCCCGGAAACCATGGGCCTGAAAGCAATCATCCGAGAAAGCGTCAGCTTTCAGTACGAGGTGGCTGGGAGAAAATACCGGAATCTGCTGGCGAAGGAGCTGGAGCGCAAGGAGATTCAGGAAGGGCTGATCAAAGCCTGCAATGTGATCGACCTGATTATCGAGATCCTCCGCGGTTCCAAAGACCGCGCCATGGCCAAAGCCTGCCTTGTGGAGGGAAAAACCGACGGAATCAAGTTCAAGTCCAAAGAATCCAAAGTGATGGCGTCACAGCTTATGTTTACAGAGAAACAGGCTGCCGCCATTCTCGAGATGCGCCTCTACAAGCTGATCGGTTTAGAGATCGAAGCCCTGATCAACGAGCATGAGGACACCATGGCGAATATTTACCGATATGAGGATATTCTGTCCAGAAGAGACTCCATGGCGCAAGTCATCATGAATGAGCTGGATGGCATAAAGGAGAAATATAAACGCAAAAGAAGAACGCAGATCACCAATGCCGAGGAAGCCGTCTATGTGGAGAAAAAAGTGGAGGAGATGGACATCGTCTTTCTGATGGATCGTTTCGGCTATGCCAGAACCATTGACACGGCCACCTACGAGCGCAATAAAGAGGCGGCGGACGCGGAAAGCCGCTATGCTTTTGTCTGCAGGAATACGGGAAAGGTCTGCCTGTTTACCAATACGGGACAGCTCCACACCGTAAAGGCCATGGATCTGCCTTTCGGAAAATTCCGCGATAAAGGCGTGCCGATCGATAATGTGAGTAATTTCGATTCCGCGAAGGAATCCATCGTCTACGCCGCGAGCCAGAGCGATTTGAACCTCTATCGCGTCATCTTTGCAACCAAACAGGCGATGCTCAAGGTGGTGGACGGCGGCGAGTTCGACGTGGCCAAGCGCACCGTGGCGGCGACGAAGCTGGCGGACGGCGACGAGGTGGTAAGCGTGACGGCGTTCAAAGAGCAGCGCAACATGATTTTACAGACTAAGGCAGGGTACTTTCTGCGCTTTCCTGTGGAGGAGATTCCTGAGAAAAAGAAAGGCGCCATCGGCGTGCGGGGCATGAAACTGGCTGCAAAGGACGAGATTGAGGCTGTCTATTATTCGCAAAACGCGGTGGATCAGACCATCGAGTACGGCGGCCGCACGCTGGAATTAAATAAAATCAAACCCGGGCACCGGGACAGCAAAGGCGTCAAAGTCAGGGTATAATGTACGCGATGGCCATGAGCGGTGCACAGACGTAAGAAGGAAAAAAGGCAGCTTGCTGACAGTCTTTCCGGATTACGGATGTATAAGTGCGAAGCCCGCGGGCTCGAAAAACCGTAGGCTTTTTCGAGCTTGCACTACCTAGAAACGAGGAGAATCCATGAGAGTAATAGCTGGAACGGCGAGAAGCCTTCGTCTAAAAACACCGGACGGAACGGATACCAGACCGACCACGGACCGGATCAAAGAAACCCTTTTTAATATGTTACAGCCCTATCTTAGCGGCGCACTGTTTGTGGATCTGTTCAGCGGCAGCGGCGGCATCGGCATCGAGGCCTTAAGCCGTGGCGCAAGACACGCCTATTTTGTGGAAAATGAAAAACGGGCGCTTACCTGCATTCAGGAAAATTTGCAGTTTACCCATCTTGCAAATCAAGCGACGATTTTAAAAACGGATGTACTGTCCGCCATTTACGGGATTCATGAAAGGGAGGCCGATCTCGTCTTTATGGATCCGCCCTACGACTGCGGACATGAGGCGCGTGTGCTTGCGGCCCTTAAGGAACTGCCGTGGGTGACGGAAAATACCCTGATTGTGATAGAGACCTCCCTCCGCACGGATGTTTCCTTTTTGGAAGAGCAGGGATTTTTCATGGAAAAAGAGAAGCGGTACAAGACGAACCGGCATATTTTCTGTCGAAAAGTGTAATACCGCGCAGTATTTTCTAAAGAAAATTATAAAAATTTCAAAATATATAAAGACATTTCGGTGAATTTGTTTTAATATGGTATCATGAGTCAGGTTTTACATATGGTTTTCTACAATTAAAAATGTGAGGGCTTTCTATGAAGGCAGCGATTTATCCGGGAAGTTTCGACCCGGTGACTTACGGACATTTGGATATTATCAGGCGGGCCTCTGAAATTTTTGATGAATTGACGGTGAGCGTCCTGAACAATAAAACAAAGACTCCATTGTTTTCTGTGGAAGAACGTGTTAAAATGTTAGAGGAAGCGACCCGTGATCTGCCAAATGTAACGATAGATTCCTTCAGCGGTCTGTTGATTGACTATGCAGCAAGAAAAGATATCCATGTGGCGATCAGAGGGCTGCGTGCTATTACCGATTTTGAATACGAATTACAGATCGCACAGACGAACCGTAAATTTTCCGATGGGAAATTGGATACGGTGTTTTTGACGACCAGTCTCGAATACGCATACCTCAGTTCTTCCACCGTCAAGGAAATTGCAAGCTTTAACGGGGATATCTCCGAGTGCGTGCCTGATTTTGTCGGGCGGCTGCTATATGAGAAATATAGATAGCTGTGCGGCAGGTCTGCGCATTTACTGCGCTGACCGTAAGAAAATGATTCGGAATGAATTATTACATGTAACTGAAACGGAAATAGACAGTTACAAATACGGATATAAGAGATAGGAGCGGGCAATGAGCAGTAGAATTGAACAATTGATCGATGAGATTGAGGACTATATTGACGGCTGCAAGTTCCAGCCGCTTTCCAAGACCAATATTATCGTAAATAAAGAAGAAATCGATGAGCTTCTGCGGGAGCTGCGCATGAAGACCCCCGATGAGATCAAGCGTTATCAGAAGATCATTTCCAATAAAGAGGCTATCCTAAACGATGCGCGCACGAAGGCGGAGGCGCTTATTAAGGATGCCACGGTACAGACCACGGAGCTGATTAACGAGCACGAGATTATGCAACAGGCTTACGCGCAGGCGAATGAAGTCGTACGCATGGCCACCACACAGGCGCAGGAAATTTTAAATAACGCAACCATGGAGGCGAATGGCGTCAAAACCTCGGCTATGCAGTATCTCGACGAAATGCTCGCCAATCTGGAAAACGCCATGACGACTACGCTGACGGCGGCTACGGAGCACTATGAGAGCTTTTTCAACACGATCAGCGGTTACAATGAGATTGTGAAAGCGAACCGTGCGGAGCTGCGCCCCGTAGAAGTGGAAAAGCTGCTTAAGGAGGCCGAGGGGGAGGCGGAACCCGGGCCGGAACTGAATCTGATGTAATGATGTAAGACCGCAAAAAATAAATCGCGGATGAAAAACAGGCGGGCCGGTTTCCTTTCGAAGCCGGCTTGTTCTTTTTCACATTTTTGGAAGATTATGGAGCATATGAACAATACTTTCAGGCATTGCCTGCAAAAAAACAGCATAAACGCATTGGCGTATCAGACGGTGGTTGACATGCTTGGCCTCTGCTTTTCTTTCTGCCTGTTTTTTAGTCTCTCTGTCTGTATTTATGCGGATGCCATACCGCGCGTGACAGCGGCGGAAACGGCGGTTGATGTGGAAACAGCGCCAAAGTCTGAGGAAACCCAGACGGGGGACGGGATAGAGGAACTGCCGCAAGAGAAGCTGGTGGTTGTTATCGATCCCGGACACGGCGGTGATGAGGAGGGCGGCATGTACGACTCCTTCGTGGAGAAGGAAATGACGTTACTTACTGCCAAAGCCATGAAAGAAGAACTGGAAAAGTATGAGGACGTTACGGTCTATCTGACAAGAGAGGACGACAGAAAGCTTTCCCTTGAGGAGCGGGTGGCCTTTGCCAAAGAAATGCAGGCGGATTTTCTCTTCTGCCTTCACTATAATCTTTCCAAGGATCACAACACGCTTTTCGGGGCGGAATGCTGGGTGTCCGCTTTCGGGAGACATTACAGTGAAGGATATGCCTTTGCCGACATTGAGATCGGGGCGCTTGCGGATCTTGGACTCTACTCAAGAGGTATCAAGACAAGGCTTGGGAAAAAGGGGACGGATTATTACGGCATCATACGGCATGCCGTGGAACAGGATCTAACCTGTGTGCTGATTGAACACTGTCACATGGATCACGAAAACGACCGCCCTTTCTGCGAGGGAAGAGAGCAGTGGGAGACGTTTGGCAGACTGGATGCGGAATCCGCCGCCAAATATTTTCGTCTGCGGTCTGATGCTCTCGGTGTAGACTACAGCGATTACCCGATTTTGGATGTTCCGATTCCGTCAGGCGTCATGCGGCCCGACACAACCGAACCGGATATCTGCATGATCGAGGTCACCGACCAGGAAATGGAGACCGGAAAGGTCACGGTAGAGCTGTCCGCCGCAGATTATGACAGCGGGATGCTGTACTATGATTACAGCTATGACGGCGGAAATACCTATTTCCCCCGGGCTGCATGGGGCGATAAGACAAAGGACACCATCTCTTTTACCATGCAGGTACCGCCCCATATTGTGCCGCAGATCGTGGTGAGAGGCTATAACGGATATGATCTGTATACGGAAAGCAATCTCGTCTCCCTTCCGTCCATGGATTATAAAACGCAGGAGGAGACTGCCGCAGAGCTGGCCGAACAGGAACGGCTCGCGGCGGCGGCAAAAGCCAAGGCCGAAGAAGAGGCGAAACAAAATGCCGTCTCCGCGGAAAATCAGGAAAAAAGGCATGTCCAATCGCATGAAGCGGAGGAACAAAAAGAGCCTACCATCAGCTATTTCCTGACAGTATGTCTGGTATGCACCCTTCTGGTGGTCAGCCTTGCCCTGTCCATGGCGATGATCCTGCGGGGCAGAAGACGTGGTAAGCGCAGAAAACGGCGGCGCCGGAGACGAAAGCGAAGGTGAAACCCTTGACAGCCGTCGATGAGCCAGGAGCCGGAGAATGACAGAGCTGCGATCACTGCCGGTAAACGGTAATGTGGATATCCGCAGGCAATCCGAATCTCAGAACGGCCGCCACAGCATATAAATCAGGGCGGTAATGGCTGTCTGTGCCAGTTTGTGCCACACATAAGCGCGAATGGACAGATCGGTGTTCCGGATCATGCTGTATGTCTGCGCAATACAGGAGAACCCGCCGAAGGGCAGCATAACCAGCACCAGAAAGGGATGAAGCGGGCCGCAGCGCGCAATGCCGCCTGTAATTTCCAAAATACAGTAATAGGCGTTTAACAGTGTGCCGGGCAGGCGGGTAAAGGGGACGAAGAGGATGTTCAAAAGGTTAAAAAACACCATATAGCCGCCTAGCTTCGCGATTCCGATAAGCCCCGATAGAATGGCGTTGTCCGTGGCCTCCAGCAGACCTGCAGCCTGCGGAATTTGCGAGGACAGTTCTGTTATCGGAACAGTCAATTTAACTGACTCAGTCAGTCGATTTTTGCATGACGGAAACAGCCTTTCAAAGATACGGAAGAGAGGCTGAAAAAGCAGGGATATCCGCATAACGAACAGACCGTAGACGAGTGGGACACCATACATGACAAGAAAGGGCGCAAGAGGCATTTCCAGTGAGAGCGTGCTTACCACGAAACTCAGAAAATAGATCGGGCCGATATTGTTGCAAAAAGCTAACAGCCGGTTTCCCTCTTTGACGGAAAGCCGCCCTGTCCGGCAAAGCTCCCCGGTGATCCGCGCGCCCATGGGAAAGCCGCATAAAAATCCCATAAGCAATGTGTAGGAGCCGTTCGGTGTCGTGCCGTAAAAAAAGCGCATCACGGGGTGAAACAGGCGCACAAAGCCTTCCGTCAGGTTCATGTTGATCAGGATTCCCGACAGTATCATAAAAGGAAGAAGCGTCGGTATCATTTTCTCAAGCCACAGGCGCAGTCCTGTAAACGCATACTGCAGGGACAGCGCCGGATAGCGCAGCAGAAGAAAAATCAGGTAAACGCCGATGGCCGTGTAGAGCATTCGTACACAGCCAATCCATAGGTCGTTTTTCGTGTTCCGGGTATAAGCCATAACGCTGTCTCCATTCTTGAGCGTCTTTTGCAAGGTTTGCCGGAATATGGCATGTCGGCAGACCGCGTGCTGAGATTTATTTTTACATATATATTCCGGCAAAGTCTGCCGGCATGACAAAAACAAAAGAAACAGAAGGGAAGAAAAGTATACATGATAGAAGCGGTTATTTTTGATCTGGACGGCTCCATGGTGGATTCCATGTGGGTCTGGCGCTCCATAGACATAGAATATCTCGGGAGATTCGGGATTTCTCTGCCGGAAAATCTGCAGGCATGTATCGAGGGTATGAGTTTTTCAGAGACAGCGGCCTATTTTAAGGAGCGTTTTGAACTGCCTGATGATCTTGAATCCATTAAGGCGGACTGGAACCGGATGGCACGGGATAAATATGCCCACGAAGTGCCCGTAAAGGAGGGCGTCAGAGAACTTCTTTCCTACTGCCGGGAACACGGCATCAAAGCCGGGATCGCCACCAGCAATTCCAGAGAACTGGTAGAAACAGTGGTGCGGTCACATCAGTTGGAATCCTGCTTTGGCTGTATCATGACGGCCTGCGAGGTGGAGAAGGGGAAGCCTGCACCGGATATTTATCTGGCTGTGGCAAAGGCGCTCGCCGTTTCACCGGGAAACTGTCTTGTGTTCGAGGATATCATACCGGGCATTCAGGCGGGAAAGGCGGCCGGGATGCAGGTTTGCGCCGTCTATGATAAGTATTCCGAATATCAGGATACGGAGAAACACCGGCTGGCAGACCATTATACCTATGATTTCCGGGAATTGATAGAAAAAGGTGTGCTTGCATAGAACGATGATTCCGATTGTAGATACAAGTATCGTCACCACCGTTACAGTGCTGTTTTGCTGTCTGGGGAGGGAAAGAAACGGAGGAAAACATGGCATTTTTACCGATTACTAAAAAGGAAATGGAAGAGCAGGGCATAGGGCAGCTTGATTTTGTCTATGTGATCGGGGATGCCTATGTGGATCACCCTTCCTTTGGCCATGCCATTATCAGCCGGGTTTTGGAGTCCCACGGTTATCGTGTGGGTATCATCTCCCAGCCGGATTGGAAGGACGAACGAAGCATAACGGCTCTGGGAAGGCCGAGGCTCGCCTTCCTTGTCACCGGCGGCAACATGGATTCCATGGTAAACCACTATTTTGTCTCAGGAAAGCACAGGCCGACAGACGCCTATACCCCGGGCGGTGAGCCATATAAAAGGCCGGATCACGCCACCGTGGTTTATGGCAATCTGATCCGCCGCGTCTATAAGGATGTGCCTGTAATTATCGGCGGTATCGAAGCAAGCCTCAGGCGCATGGCCCATTACGATTACTGGTCAGACAGCTTCAAGCGCTCGATTCTTCTGGACAGCCAGGCAGATCTGATTTCCTACGGTATGGGAGAAAAGTCCATTGTGGAGATCGCGGAGGCTTTGGACAGCGGCATCGCGGTGAAGGATATTACCTTTATTCCCGGAATTGTCTACAAGACGAAGGAGACCGGCGGCATTTACGACGCTGTAGAGCTGCCGTCCTATGAAGAGATGAAATCCCGGCCGGAAGCTTATGCTAAAAGTTTTCAGACCCAGTACAGCAATACCGATCCCTTTACCGGGAAAACACTGATTGAGCCTTACCCGAACGGCGTTTATGTGGTACAGAACCCGCCCCAGCCGCCGCTCACGACAGAAGAGATGGACGCAGTCTATGATCTGCCCTATATGCGCACCTACCATTCTTCCTACGAGGAGGCGGGAGGCGTGCCCGCGATTTCAGAGATCAAATTTTCCCTTGTCAGCAACAGAGGGTGTTTCGGCGGGTGCAATTTCTGTGCCCTCACCTTTCATCAAGGCAGGACGGTACAGGTCAGAAGCCATGTCTCCATTCTTCGGGAAGCAGAGCTGATGATACAAGAACCGGATTTCAAGGGATATATCCACGACGTGGGCGGCCCTACGGCCAATTTCCGCCATCCTTCCTGCCGGAAGCAGATGACGCAGGGCGTCTGCAAGAACAGGCAGTGTCTTTTCCCGAAACCATGCCCCAATCTGGAGGCGGATCATGCCGACTATCTGGCGCTGCTTCGAAAACTGCGTGCGCTGCCCGGCATAAAGAAAGTTTTTATCCGATCCGGCATCCGTTTCGATTATTTGATGGCTGACCGGGATGACACCTTTTTCAGGGAGTTGGTGGAACATCATGTCAGCGGTCAGCTCAAGGTGGCGCCGGAACATATTTCGGACAGGGTATTACGATATCTCGGGAAACCCGGGAAAGAAGTTTATGAGCAGTTTGTCAAAAAATATACAAAGTTGAACGAACAACTGGGTAAAAAGCAGTTCTTAGTGCCGTACCTCATGTCCTCCCATCCCGGCTCCACACTGAAAGAAGCCATTGAGCTTGCGGAGTATCTGCGGGATCTGGGGTATATGCCGGAGCAGGTACAGGACTTTTACCCGACGCCATCCACGGTGTCTACGGTCATGTACTATACAGGTATTGATCCGCGGGACGGCAAGAAGGTGTATGTCTGCCGCAATCCCCACGAAAAGGCGATGCAGCGGGCATTGATCCAGTACCGGAATCCCAACAACTATGATCTGGTCAGGGAGGCGCTTATAAAGGGCGGAAGGGAAGACCTGATCGGCTTTGATAAAAAGTGTCTGATCCGGCCAAGAAAGATGGGAAGTGAGAACGCCAAATCCTACGGAAAGCAGGAGAGCGGGAAGCGAGAGGGCAGCGTGCAGCAAAAAAACCAGAGAACAGGCGGTGCAAATATGCGTTTTGACGACCGGAAGAGCCGTGCAGAATCCGGTACACGAAAGAAAAAGACGATCCGCAATGTACATAAGAAGAAAAAATAGCGCAAAGAAAGTCCCGCAGATTGTAAACCGTCCGCGGGACTTTTCCAAATTTAGCAGTATTTACGACAGCATAAATCATTCACGGAGAATGCTTCGCATTCTCTGAATCGGCGCAGACGCCCGATTTGTTATACTGTCTGGAATTTCCCGATATAAACAGGGAAGGTGTCCGTGCCTTTCATCTCTTTTCCGGCTGAGATCTTAACATCCTTGTCCGTAATGAGATATTCGATATTTGCGCCTGCCTCCACGACCGTATCCTGCATGAGAATACAGTTTTTCACAGTGGCGCCCTTGGCAATCTTAACGCCACGGAAGATCACGCTGTTTTCCACTTCTCCCTCAATGATACAGCCGGAAGCTACCATCACATTTTGTACCTTGGAGCCGTTGATGTAGTGGGTAGGATGATCTCCCCTGATCTTGGTGTAGACGGGAGAGCCGGAGAATAGCGCGTCCAGATTATAGTCATCCAGAAGCTTCATGTTCTCGTCGAAATAGCTCTTCATATCCGCAATGAACCCTACATAGCCGGTGTATTTGTAGCCTCTCACGTTTAATTTGTTAATCTGCGGGATCAGAACGTCTCTCATAAAAAATTCCTGACCGCGCAGCAGTGCGTTATCCACCATCTCCACCAGAAGATCACGGTTGATGATAAAAATATTCATGGAGAGATTCTTGATGCCGTCCTCCTTGGAATTGATATAAATTTTTTTGAGCTGATCGCCTTCCATGTCAAAGGTATAATAAAAACTTCTGCCGTCATTCTTGGCGTTTATAAATCCGCTGGGAATCGGCTGTTCGCAGTAAGCGAGCGTCATATCCGCCTCGTTCTCGATATGGTCCTGCAGCATAGCGTGGAAGTCAAAGTTCACCACCATATTGGTGTCCGACATGATAATGTACTTTTCCTTCGAATCCCGCAGGAAATCGAGAATATTCGCCAGTGCGCTTGCGCGACCGACATAAGGCTTCGCTTCCTTTTCCGCGAAGGGAGGGAAGATATGTAAGCCGCCGTTTTTGCGCACCAGATCCCACTCACGGCCGGAGCCGAGATGATCCATCAGAGAATGATAATTTTTGTTTACGATCACGGAAATATTTCCGATACCGGAATGCGTCATGCCGGATAAAATAAAGTCGATGATACGGTAACGGCTGGCAAAAGGAATGGAAGCCATCAAACGCACATTCACCAGCTCAGGAACCAGCGCGTCGTAACTGTTTGGGAAAATGATCCCGAGTGCACTTGTATTTGATTTTACCATTGTTCTTCACCGCCTTTCATATCATTTTTTACGATCGCATTCGGTCCGACGACAGCATTCTCACCGATCGTAAGACCGGAACCTACCGTTGCCACACCGTCCTCATCGCCGGAGGGCATTGCCCCCACAACGGCATTTTCACAGATCGTCACATTTTCCGCGACGATACAGTGTTTTACCACCGCGCCGGACTTGATTGTCGTGCCGCCCATGATAACCGCATCCTCGATCACTGCTCCCGCTTCAACCTTCACGCCTGCAAAAAGGATGGAGTGCTTTACATTTCCCTTAATGCGGCAGCCGTCGGAAACCATCGTATTTTCCACTTCCGCACCTGCGCTGATCTTGTGTCCTGTCATACCCACGTTGCGGCTGTGAATCTTCCAGCTCTCATCGAACAGATTGATTCCGCTGCTCTCGGCGTCCAGCACCTCCATATTCGCTTCCCATAAAGAGTGGATGGTTCCCACATCTTTCCAGTACCCGCTGAAATGGTAAGCGTACATCTGTCTGTTGTCGCGCAGCAGATTGGGGATAATGTTGTTTCCAAAGTCATTTTCGGAATTGGGATCCGCCTCGTCCTCCTCCAGATACTTTTTCAGGATATCCCAGTTAAATATGTAAATACCCATGGAAGCCAGATTGGACTTCGGATTTTTTGGTTTTTCTTGGAACTCTGTGATTCTGTCGTTTTCATCCGCTACCATCAGACCGAAGCGAGGCGCTTCCTCCCAGGGCACTTCCATGACGGCGACGCTGAACTCCGCGTTCTTCGCCTTATGGAATTCCAGAAAATCACTGTAATCCTGTTTGCAGATCTGGTCGCCGGAAAGAATAATGACATATTTCGGATCATAGCGCTCGATAAAAGATATATTCTGGTAAATCGCGTTTGCGGTCCCCTTATACCAGTCAGAGCCGCCGGATTTCTGGTAGGGCGGCAGTACATGAACACCCCCGTACAGACGGTCGAGATCCCACGGTTGTCCGTTGCCGATGTACTCATTCAGTACAAGGGGCTGATACTGGGTCAGGATGCCTACCGTATCAATACCTGAATTGACGCAGTTAGACAGCGGAAAATCAATAATGCGGTATTTGCCGCCGAATGGAACTGCCGGTTTTGCAAGCTTCTCCGTAAGCGTGTACAGTCGGGAACCCTGTCCGCCGGCAAGAAGCATTGCAATCATTTCTTTTGCCATATTGCTTTCCTCCTTTTTACAATACTACCAAAATTATACAACACTTTTACTAAAAATAATAGCTCATAATCGCATATTTTGTGAATAAATAATAACATAATTTATCCCGGGAACCTTCCTTTCCCGTCAAAAAGTAATTGTTTACGGGTGACAGATAAAAGTGGTACACTAAAATACAGGCTTAGTATCGGTCTGACATGCCATAAACACAGAAACAGGAGAAGGGACGTATATGAATATTGCCATTATCACCGGCGCTTCTTCCGGAATGGGACGGGAGTTTGCCGTGCAGCTTGACAGGTGTCTCTCAAAAACGGACGAGATCTGGCTTCTGGCCCGCAGCAGAGAGCCGCTTGACAAACTGGCGGATTCCCTTCGCATCAAAGCCCGTCCAATCGTGATTGACCTGACGGACGAAGCCGCGCTGAAACAGTTCGAGGAAGTGCTTGCCATACAGAACCCGAAGATTACCACATTGGTGAACTGTGCCGGTGTGGGCAGCCACAAACTTTTTGCCAGACAAAACAAAGAGGAAATCGACGCCATGATACAGCTAAACATTATGGCATTAACCAGAATGACCATAGTTTGTCTTCCTTATATGAAAAGCGGCAGCAAACTGATTCAGGTTTCCTCCGGGGCCGCCTTTGTCCCGCAGAGCGCTTTTGCCGTCTATGCCGCCTCCAAGGCTTATGTGTATTCCCTAAGCCGCGCGCTTGCACAGGAGCTTCGCGGGAGAGGGATCACGGTAACCGCCGTCTGTCCCGGCCCTGTCAACACGCCGTTTCTCGCCCATGCTTATGAGGACATGTCCGGATTTGGCGCGCTGAAAAAACTTACCATGGCAGAGACAGCCTGTGTGGTGAAAAAAGCGCTTGACGACTGTAAGATCGGAAAAAGCGTTTCCATATGCGGCCTTCCTGTCAAACTGCTTTATCTGGCGACCCAGAGTGTGCAAAACGTAATGATGAACTGTTTCAGACCTTAGGCGCAAACTGTCTGTCATAACCAATGAAAAGAAGAGATCATTTCCATGCACATCAACGCGGTAAACGACTCTGACAAGGGGGATTTCTATGAAACATTTACTAGTGCCGAAAGGCGCTTTCGGTTATCTGCATAATCACAGAAAATATGCGGCGCTCCGCACCTTGATCTTCTTCCTGCTTTCCGGCGGGCTGTACGCCATGGGCGTCCTGACCACGGGAAGCAATAAAAATCTGCTTACCATAGTGGCGATTTTAGGCTGTCTGCCTGCCTGCAAGAGCGCGGTGAACTTCATTCTCTTTATGAGGGCAAAGGGCTGCAGTGACGCGCTGCATAAAAGACTTATTTCCTATGATAACAGTAACCTGACTGTCTTTTATGACATGTATTTTACTTCTTATCAGAAAAATTACCCCTTAAGCCATATGGCGTTAAAGGGAAATGTGCTCTGCGGCATGACGGAAAATCCTTTCTGCGGCTGTAGAGAAGCGGAAAAGCATCTGGAACAGATGCTTGTACAGGAAGGCATTAAGAACGTGACGGTTAACATCTTTTCTCAGGAGGATAAATATCTTGACCGACTGAGTCGGTTGCTGGATATGCGGGCGGACGATCACAAGGATAAAGAGGGGATTATCAATCTGTTGTACGCCGTTTCCATCTAAGCCACATTTCCCGTCCGTGTGCGGTATGTATCATGGGTTCGGGCGGACGTGGTATTTCAAAAAGCAGGAGAGGCATGATGTATCAGGCGATTATCACAGACAGGGAAGCTGGACAGCGGTTTGACAAGTATCTGCACCGGATTCTGCCAAACGCAGGCAGCGGTTTTCTCTATAAAATGTTGCGAAAAAAGAATATCACCCTGAATGATAAAAAGGCAGACGGCAGCGAGAAGGTTGCCGCAGGAGACTGCGTTAAGATTTTTTTTGCACAGGAGACCTTGGATAAATTCAGGGGGAAAGTACCAAAACAGCCTTCCCACAGCAGCCAGCTAAACGGGCAGGGATTGAATCCGGAAACAGACTCTTCTTTACAGGCAGGCGCATCGGAGGATGCGTCTTTTGGCGATCCGTCATACCGCAAGGCTTACAGGCAGTTTTCGGATATTCAGATTATCTATGAAAACGGTCACATTTTGATTGCCGATAAACCGGCAGGCATCCTGTCACAGAAAGCGGCTATGACCGATCTTTCCCTCAACGAGTGGCTGATCGGCGTGCTTCTGGAAACGGGCGGGCTGTCCGAATCGGAGCTTACTTTCTATAAGCCCTCCGTCTGCAACCGTCTTGACCGCAACACAAGCGGTATGGTGCTCTGCGCCAAAACCCTTCAGGGGGCGCAGCTTTTAAGCAGGCTGTTAAAGGACAGAACCCTTCACAAATATTATCAGCTCTATGTAAAAGGGCATCTGACACAGGAGCAGCTTATCGAAGGGTATCTGGTCAAGGACGAGAAAAAAAACAAGGTGATGATCAAGCCGGTTTCCTGTAAAAAGGATCATAACGGTGTCACCGAAAAGGCTGCCGGAAAGAAGAATCAATCGGAGGATAAGAAGGCCGCTTATATCCAGACAAGATATAAACCGCTCAAAATGCAGCAGGATAAGACGCTGTTGGAGGTGGAGCTGATCACGGGAAAGCCTCATCAGATCCGAGCGCATCTGGCCAGCATCGGCCATCCGCTTTTGGGGGATTACAAGTACGGTGACATGGTGTGGAACGAAAAATACCGCAGGCAGTTGGGCGTAGAGTCACAGCTTTTACATGCCTACAAGGTGGTTTTCCCGCCCCTTGGCGAACCCTTTGCGGATTTGAGTGAGCGTGTCTTTCTGTGCGAACCGCCGGAGATTTTCGAACGCGTCTCCCGTTTTATCTAGAAAACGGGAGGAAAACCATAGCGCCGTGTAAAAAATACAGCAAACGGCATGCTTGTAAAATCAGAACATTTGTTCTTGCTATTTTCCTGTAAAGAGAGTATAATAGATGAAAAATCAGGATTTGAGAAACACTTTGGAGCGAGGATTACGATGGCGACATGGAACTCACGCGGGCTTCGCGGCTCCACTTTGGAGGATCTGATCAACCGTACCAACGAAAAATATCTGGAAAACGGGCTTGCGCTGATCCAGAAGGTGCCCACGCCCATTACACCGATTAATATAGACAAGGACAGCCGTCATATCACACTCGCCTATTTTGATCAGAAGAGCACTGTGGATTACATCGGCGCGGTGCAGGGGATTCCCGTCTGCTTTGACGCGAAGGAATGCGCGGCCGACACTTTCGCACTTCAGAATATCCATGAGCACCAAGTGGAATTTATGGGACAGTTCGAGAAGCAGAAGGGGATCGCGTTCTTTCTTATTTATTACTCTCACAAGGATCTCTTTTATTATCTGCCTTATGAGATGCTGCGCTATTTCTGGGATCGGGCGAAGGAGGGCGGGCGCAAAAGCTTCCGTTTTGGCGAGTTGAATCCGGCGTATGTACTGCCGAAAAAACATGGGATTCTGGTACCCTATCTGGACATGATTCAGAAGGATCTGGAGGACCGGGCAGAGTAGGCGTGCAGGCGCCAAAATGCGACTTTGGAGCATTTTGTGTGCATCAGACGTGACAGTGAAGCCGAAGGCGGAACTGTTACGCAATTTTATAGACAGATTGACAAACAAAAGAAAACAGCGTATAGTATAATGGATTTGGCTTGCTAATAAATTAGCGTATTATCACTTTAAACCAATAAAGCGAGGGGCATATGAGGAAAAAATTAGTACATACGCCGGAGGGCGTGCGGGATATTTATGGGGAGGAGAAGGCGAAGAAGACGGTGGTGGAGCATCTTTTGCATGAAAAGATCACAGCCTACGGCTATCGGGACATTCAGACCCCGACCTTTGAATTTTTTGACGTTTTTTCCAAGGAAGTGGGGACGACGCCGTCCAAAGAGCTTTACAAGTTCTTTGACAAAGAGGGAAACACTTTGGTTCTGCGGCCGGATTTTACACCCTCCATTGCGAGATGCGCGGCCAAATATTTTATGGAGGAGGACGTGCCGATCCGTTTTTGCTATCAGGGCAATACCTATACAAATACCTCCAATCTGCAGGGCAAGCTTAAGGAAGTTACCCAGATGGGGGCGGAGTTGATCGGTGATTCTTCCGTGCAGGCGGACGCGGAGATGATTGCCATGACGATCGAGGCGCTCTATCACGCGGGACTGTCCGATTTCCAGTTAAGCGTCGGCAATCTGGAATATTTCAAAGGCATCTGCGCGGAGGCGGGGCTTGACGAGGAGACGGAGCTTGCACTTCGTGAGTTTATTTCCGGCAAAAACTATTTCGGTGCGGAGGAACTGCTCGACCGCATCGGCGTGGATAAAAAGGACAAGGAACTGCTTCTTAAAGTGAGCGACCTGTTTGGGACGGTTTCTATTCTGGAAGACGCGAAAAAGGCGGTATCTAACAAGCGGTCCAGACACGCTATCGAGCGGCTTGAAAAGGTTTACCGGACGCTTGTCGATTATGGGGTGGAGAAGTATGTTTCCTTTGACCTTGGGATGCTAAGCAAGTATAATTACTATACAGGTATCATTTTCAAGGGCTACACCTACGGTGTGGGCGACGCGATTGTGAAAGGCGGGCGTTATGACAGTCTGCTCGGGCGGTTTGGCAAGGAAGCCGCAGCCATCGGCTTTGTGATTGTTGTGGATGATCTGCTTGCCGCTATGGGACGGCAGAATGTGATCATTTCGGGAATAGAGGAGCCTGTGAAACTGTATTATACGGAAGAAACCTTTAAGGAAAGGCTGATGGAGGCTAAGCAGATGCGCGCTTCCGGCAAGAAAGTGGAGCTAAATGAAAAGAAAAGAGAGCGTGCCTGAAAATGAGTGAAGACAGATATCTGACATTCGCCCTTGGGAAAGGGCGTCTTGCCAATAAAACAATGGAACTTCTGGAGAAAATCGGCATCACCTGCGAGGAAATGAAGGATAAAGATTCCCGCAAGCTGATTTTTGTGAACGAGGAACTGAAATTAAAATTTTTCCTGTCAAAGGGGCCGGATGTGCCTACCTATGTGGAGTATGGGGCGGCTGATATCGGTGTGGTCGGCAAGGATACGATCATGGAAGAAAACAGAAGGGTATACGAGGTTTTGGATCTTGGGTACGGAAAGTGCAGGATGTGTGTCTGCGGCCCGAAGAGCGCGAAAGAGCTTTTACAGCACCATGAAATGATAAGGGTAGCCAGCAAATATCCCAATATCGCCAAAGACTATTTTTATAATAAGAAGCATCAGACGGTGGATATCATCAAGCTGAACGGTTCCGTGGAGCTGGGACCGATTGTGAAGCTTGCCGATGTGATCGTGGATATCGTGGAAACCGGATCTACATTAAAAGAAAACGGGCTGGAAGTGCTGGAGGAGATCTGCCCGCTGTCCGCGAGAATGATTGTGAATCAGGTAAGTATGCAGATGGAGCCGGAGCGGATTAAGAAGTTGATCACAGAGTTGAAAAGCCATCTATAGACTTAAAGCCATCTATAGACTTTACTCGCAGAAATATAAATTTGGAAAGAGCAGCAACAGTGGAAAATAACAGGAAGGAGTTTCACTATGAAAGAATTTAAGGGGATTATCATCGCGCTGATCGCGGGCATCTGCGCCATCGTCTGCGTTACGATTTTCACGGGAAATCTGGTGACCTACAAAAAGAGCACCGTTGGCGGGGGCCTAAACGCGACAGGCTCCGCAAACTGCGATTTCGAGGCGGATCTGATCGTCTGGCGGGGCAGCTTTTCCGGACAGGGTGCCACCACACAGGACGCTTACCGCTCCATCAAAAAGGATGCGGAGCTTGTGAAAAAATATTTGGTTGACAGCGGCGTGACGGAGGAGGAGATGGTGTTCAGTTCCGTTACCATAAACGCCCGCTGGGAGTCCGAGTACAATGAGAACGGCGATCGAATCAGGGATTACATCGACGGCTATGATCTCTACCAGAATGTATCGATCACGTCTACGGACATTGATAAAATCGAAGGGATTTCCAGAGATATCTCCGGGCTGATCGAATCCGGCGTACAGTTTGCGTCAGAAGAGCCGGAGTATTATTACACGAAGCTGGATGAATTGAAGCTGCAGTTGATCGAGGAGGCGACGAAAAACGCCAAGGACCGGATTGATCTGATGGCCCAGGGCACGGGCGCCGCCGTTGGAGAGCTGTTAAACGCTAATCTGGGCGTTTTCCAGATCACCGCACAAAACAGCAACACCGAGTATAGCTACGGCGGCTATTTTGACACCAGTTCACGAAATAAAACGGCCTCGATCACGGTGCGCTTAAACTATGCCGTGAACTGAGTGCCCGCCGCATCCCGCTGCAAAAAACGATAGAGACGATGCAGACAGAGCGCATCCGCCGGAAATACAGGATAGAATGGGAGAAATCACAACAATATGAAAACAGTTCGATTGACAAAAGAGACTCAGCGGGATCTTCTCGACAGCCTCTTAAAGAGAAGCCCCAACAATTACGGGCAATATGAGTCCGTGGTGGCGGATATCATTGCGAATGTCCGTGAAAAGGGCGACAAAGCCGTGTTTGACTATACGAGTCAGTTTGATAAATGGGATGCGAACGCGGACAATATCCGCGTGACGGAGGCGGAGATCGAGAAAGCCTGCGCCAAGGCGGATGCCACATTCGTCGCAGTGATGGAAAAATCGGCGGCAAATATCCGTGAATTTCACCGGAAACAATTGAAAAACAGCTGGATTGACACCAGATCCGACGGTTCGCTTTTAGGACAGCGCATTTTGCCCATCGCCGTTTCCGGCGTTTATGTGCCGGGCGGCAAGGCGGCATATCCAAGCAGCGTGCTGATGAATGTTATTCCCGCCAAAGTGGCCGGCGTGGAACGTATCGTTATGACGACCCCGGCCGGGGCGGACGGCATGGTTAATCCCGGCACACTGGCAGCCGCCAAGATTGCGGGTGTGGACGAAATTTATAAAGTCGGCGGCGCACAGGCGGTCGCCGCCATGGCTTTCGGTACGGAAAGCATTCCGAAAGTGGATAAAATCACGGGACCTGGCAATATTTTTGTGGCGCTGGCGAAGAAGGCGTGTTTCGGCTACGTCAGCATTGACTCTATCGCGGGACCGAGTGAAATACTTGTGATCGCGGACGAGACGGCGAATCCCCGCTATGTGGCTGCGGATTTGCTCTCACAGGCGGAACATGACGAACTGGCAAGCGCTATACTGATTACCACAGACGAGGGCGTTGCCAAAGAGGTGGAAAAGCAGATCGATGGCTTTTTGCAGGAGCTTTCCCGGGCGGATATCATAAAAAAATCGCTGGACAGTTACGGATATATCCTGCTTGCGGATACCATGGATAGCGCGGTGGAAGCTGCCAACGCCATCGCCTCGGAACATCTGGAGATTTTGACGAAAGATCCGTATCAGGTGATGACCAAGATCAGAAACGCGGGAGCCATTTTCCTCGGGGAATACTCTTCGGAACCCTTGGGAGACTATTATGCGGGGCCGAACCATATTTTGCCCACAAACGGTACGGCGCGGTTTTTCTCCCCATTAAATGTGGACGATTTTACGAAAAAGACAAGCCTTATCTCTTATTCGAGGGAAGCGCTGGAGCAGGCGCATAAGGATATCGAACTGTTTGCCGAAAAAGAAGGGCTTACCGCCCACGCGAACTCCATCCGGGTGCGGTTTTAAAAAGAGATTGTGTGATGAAAAAGGAGGATTTATGTCCCGAACAGCGACGATAGAACGAAACACAAAGGAAACGCAGATCAAGGCGTCCCTCACTTTGGACGGAGCGGGGAAAAGCGACGTGCACACCGGCATCGGTTTCTTTGACCACATGCTGGAAGGCTTCTCCAAACACGGTTTTTTTGATTTAACTATACGAGTCAACGGAGATCTCCATGTGGACGGACACCACACGGTGGAGGATGCGGGCATTGTGCTCGGTGCGGCACTCAAAGAGGCCTTGGGGGATAAGGCGGGGATCAAACGCTACGGTTCCTTTATCCTGCCGATGGATGAATCCCTCTGCCTGTGTGCGGTGGATCTGTGCGGCAGACCCTATTTCGTATTCGACTGCGACTTCCCCACAGAGCGGGTGGGAGAGCTGGACACGGAACTTGTGAGGGAGTTTTTTTATGCGGTCAGCTACAGCGCGGGCATGAACCTGCACCTTAAAATGTTGAGCGGCGGAAACGCCCACCACATGATCGAGGCGATGTTTAAAGCATTTGGCAAAGCATTGGACGAGGCGTGTTCCTATGACCCGAGAGTGAAGGGTGTACTCAGCACCAAGGAAATGCTTGCCTAGGAAGGAACAAATGATATGACATACAAAAAATTTATCCCCTGTATTTATTTATATAAAGGAGATGCCGTCAAGGGATTTTCCGACAGCACGATCATCAACACGAACCCGGTGGCGCTGGCGAAGTATTACAGCGACAACAATGCGGACGAGCTGATCGTCTACGATATGTCAGAGGGCGACGCCGCCCACGAGGAGGCGTTAGACATCATCAAATCCATCTGCAGCGAGGCGGAGATTCCCGTGACGGGCGCTGGAAATGTCAAACGCATGGAAGATATCAAGAAGCTGCTCTATGCGGGATGTAAGAAAGCGGCGCTAAACTATTCCAAGCCGGGTAATATTGAGATTACGGCGGAGGTATCGAAAAAATTTGGAAAAGATAAAATATCTGCATGCGTGACGGAGGCTGACAGTATTACGAGAAACGAGGCCCTCATTGACGAGTATATCGGGGAAATTATTCTCGTAAAGGAAACCTGCCTGAAAGAGTCCATCTCCATATCCCGTTTCCCCATGATCGCGTCAGTGCCGGAAGTTTCTCTGGACAAAATTCTGGAGATCTTGTCAAACGACAATATCTGCGGCATTTCGGGTTTTGCCATCAACGAAAACGCCAAGGAGCTTCTTGCCATCAAGGCTCTGTGTCAAAACAACGATATCACCGTGAACACTTTCGAACCGACTATCCCGTGGGAGGATTTTAAGCTGAACAGCGACGGGCATGTGACCGTGGTGGTACAGGATTATAAGACCGATGAAGTGCTGATGGTTGCCTATATGAACGAGGAAGCGTACAACATGACGCTGAAAACGGGAAAAATGACATATTACAGCAGAAGCAGGGATGAACTCTGGGTGAAAGGCGGGACCAGCGGTCATTTCCAGTATGTGAAATCCCTCACGGCGGACTGCGACAAGGATACCATTCTCGCCAAGGTTTCCCAGATCGGCGCGGCGTGCCATACCGGCTCCCGTTCCTGCTTTTTCAACGAGATTATGGCGAAGGAGTACGAGGAGACGAATCCTCTCAAGGTATTTGAGCAGGTGTTTGACGTGATTAAGGACAGAAAAATCCATCCCAAGGAAGGCTCCTACACAAATTATCTCTTTGATAAAGGTGTTGACAAGATTTTGAAAAAGCTGGGTGAGGAGGCGACGGAGATCGTCATTGCCGCCAAAAATCCAAATGCCAACGAGATTAAATACGAAATCTCCGACTTTTTATATCATATGATGGTATTGATGGCGGAGAAGAATATCACATGGGAGGAGATTACCTCAGAGCTTGCCCAGAGATAATTGACTGTCATGGTCAGTGCGATTGCTTTCTGTCATTTGAGGACGTACCTTTCCGGGTGCGTTCTTTTTTTGCGCAATTTGGCATAAAATATAGGGACAAAGAACGAATTTTAACCTGTCACGGTTTCGTTTTTGAAATCGGGGACATGGCAGACGGAAAGGAAACATAAATGACAGAAAAGAAATTGACGCCTGAAAAAAGAATGGAGCTGGCCAGATATATCAGGGAGGAAAATCTGGGAAACCGCTTAAAGCTCAGACAGCGGGAACATATTCTTTACGGGAAGGAGAGCGCCGTGCCGCTGTACGAAAAGGGACTGCTTTCAGGGAACGACGGCTTTCCAGACAATGGAAACGGCGAAAACATGGATCGGATTCCGGGAAATGTCTCAGGCGGGTTCAAGTACCGGATGGTGCTCTCCGTACTCCTGTTTGTAGGATTTCTCCTTTGTGACACAAGGAACAGCAAGATCCTGTCATACAGTACGGGAGATGTCTACGATATGATTGTGGCGGACAGCTTTCACCTGTACGACGGCGGCGAAAATGCCGTGATGGAGGAACTTGCGGATTTGTTTCAATAAAATAATACATAAGCGGACAGCAAGAAATGAAAACAAAATATAATGGAATTGAGTGCGCGTTTGTGGTAATATAATGACGTCAAACAATCCGTCAAGCGATATACTTACTATAAAAAGGCAAGGTACATTGTTTATGAGAAAATTAGCGCTGCATGACAACATTCTGATGCAGGTGGAAAAACCTGCCAGGTACATCGGAAACGAATACAATTCCGTCATAAAGGACAAGGAAAAAGTCGCCCTGCGTTTTGCCATGTGTTTTCCCGATGTCTACGAGATCGGGATGTCCCATCTGGGCATCCAGATTCTTTACGGCATGCTTAACGAGTGGGATGACGTCTGGTGCGAGCGCGTCTATTCCCCCTGGGTAGATCTGGACCGGATCATGCGCCGAGAGTCCATTCCCCTGTTTTGTCTGGAATCCCAAGAGCCTGTGAAAAATATGGATTTTCTCGGCATCACCATCCAGTACGAGATGTGTTACACCAATATTCTGCAAGTGCTGGAGCTGTCGCAGATCCCGCTTTTGGCAAAGGAGCGCGGGGAGGATATGCCCATCGTAATAGGCGGCGGCCCCTGCGTCTACAACCCGGAACCCATTGCGGACTTCTTTGATCTGTTCTATATCGGCGAGGGAGAAACGCAGTACCGCCCCCTGATTGACTGGTATCTGGAAAATAAGGTAAACGGCGGTACGAGAGAGGACTTCCTGCACGGCGCAGCGAAAATTCCCGGTATTTATGTGCCCCGGTTTTATGAGGAACTGTATCATGAGGACGGCACGATCGCGGGACGGAAAAAAACTTACGAGGATATCCCCGACGTGATTGTGAAAGAAATCGTAACGGATATGACGCAGGTGCATTATCCCCTGAAACCTGTCGTTCCCTTTATCAAGGTAACGCAGGACCGGATCGTTTTGGAAATCCAGCGCGGCTGTATCAGAGGATGCCGTTTCTGTCAGGCAGGCCAGATTTACCGTCCCGTGCGGGAGCGGGATGTGGACAAGTTAAAGGCATATGCCGTGGAAATGTTAAAAAACACGGGGCATGAGGAGGTTTCCTTAAGCTCCTTAAGTTCCAGCGATTATACAAGGCTGGACGAGCTTTTAGACTTCTTAATTGAGGCGTGCGGGCAGCAGCACGTCAATATTTCTCTGCCGTCCCTGCGCATCGACGCCTTTTCACTTGACGTGATGAGCAAAGTGCAGGACGTGAAGAAGAGCAGCCTCACCTTTGCGCCGGAGGCGGGCAGCCAGCGGCTTAGGGACGTCATCAACAAAGGGCTTACGGAGGAGGACATCATAAATGGCGCAACGCTTGCCTTCGAGGGCGGATGGACACGGGTGAAGCTGTATTTTATGCTGGGGCTTCCCACGGAGACAGAGGATGATATTCTCGGGATCGGCGCCCTCTCCAACAAAATCGCGGCTGCCTTCTTTGAAGCCGTGCCGAAGGACAGGCGGGTGAACGGCAAAGTGCAGATCATCACCAGCACTTCTTTCTTTATCCCCAAGCCTTTCACGCCGTTCCAGTGGGCGCCCATGTGCACAAAAGAGGCATTTCTCGACAAGGCGCACCTGACAAAGAAAGGCATTATGAGCCAGTTAAACCAAAAGAGTATCAAATATAACTGGCATGAGGCGGATGTGAGCGTCCTAGAGGGCATCTTTGCCAGAGGAGACCGTCGTGTGGCAAGAGCGATACAAAAAGCCTATGAAAAAGGCTGTCTGTTTGATTCGTGGAGCGAGTATTTTCACAACAACCTGTGGCTTGAGAGCTTCAAGGAGTGCGGATTGGATATCGGCTTTTACACGACAAGGGCGCGGACGGACGACGAGATATTCCCGTGGGATTTCATAAACTGTGGCGTGACAAGAGAATTTTTACTGCGGGAGTGGAAAAAGGCACAGGCGCAGACAGTTTCCCCTAACTGTAGGGTTCAGTGCCAGGGGTGTGGAGCGAACCGGTTCCAAACCGGTATTTGCTGTGAAAACAGGGACACGGCTGTGAACGGTCCCTTAGAAAACGTATCAACCAGCGGTATGAAAGCAGATTGAGGTATTTACTGTGAAAGAAAGTAGAACTTTCATTATAATATGTGCCGCCAACTGAAAGGCGGCGGAATGGAGATTTACATGAAAGTCAGAATCAAATTCGCCAAATACGGCGTCATGAAATTTATAGGGCACCTCGACATGATGCGCTTTTTTCAGAAAGCAGTCAGGCGGGCCGGCATTGACGTGAAATATTCAGAAGGATTCAGCCCTCACCAGATTATGTCCTTTGCCGCGCCCCTCGGTGTGGGAATCGAGAGCCTGGGCGAATACATGGATTTGGAAGTTTTATCCATGTCGACACCGGAGAATATGAAAGACGCGCTGAACCGGGTTATGGTGGAAGGTGTGGAAGTACTTGCCGTAAACGTACTGCCGGATCAGACCAAAAATGCCATGGCAAGCGTGGCTGCGGCTTCCTACCGTCTGCAGATGAAGGAAGGGGATTTCCCGATTAACGACCTGCCAGAAAAAATCAGCCAGTTTTACGTGCAGGCCCATATTCCGTATACAAAGGAAACGAAAAAGAGCGTGGTGGAACTGGACTTAAAGCAGGGCATCTATGAGATCGACGCACAGGACGGCGCGATCCATATGCTTGTGGACGCCAGCAGCGGCGGCAACATCAAACCGACGGTGGTTTTTGAACAGTTCTGCGCCTTCGCGGGCTGCGGCATACTTGTATCCGACGTACAGGTGACGAGACTGGAGACCTATACCAATCTTTCTAAGGAGGGGGAACCAAGACACCTCGTGCCGCTTCTTTTGCAGGAAAGCTGATCTCAAAAGGAACGGGGCATCCTCAAAAATATCCGAAAATTGAAAAAACGAAAAAAATAAAAAATTTCCCTTGACCTTCCACCTTGTGGAGGCCTTATTCTGTCCGTAACAGGAGAAAACCGACGGTTTCGGCAAGGAGGATTCGCATGAAAATCAATGAGGTGGAACGGCAGGTAGACATCACAAAAAAGAATATCCGTTTCTATGAACAGCAGGGGCTTCTGAGTCCCAAACGCAATATGGAAAACGGGTATAGGGATTATTCAGAGGAAGACGTCACCGAACTGAAGAAAATCAAGATGCTGCGGAAACTTTCCCTTCCCATCGAAGAGATCAGAAGGATCCAGAAAGGCGATCTGCTTCTTTCAGATGCCCTGCAAAGGCAGGTCATCCTATTGGAGAGGGAAAGAGCAAGCCTCGAAGAGACCACCCGCCTGTGCCGGATGCTGAGCGAGGAAACATGTCAGTATGCCGCCTTTTCTCCTGACCAATACTTAGAAAGGATGGTAGTAATGGAACAGGAAGGCACAAAATTCTTAAATGTAAACAGACACGACATTCTGCAGAAGAAGCTGGCGCCCATGATTTTCAGCGGCCTGGTTATTTTGCTGATGGTTGGGATCATTGCTTTTACAATCTGGGCATATCTGGCTGACGACATGCCCTTGCTCGCAGCGGGACTGTTTATTCTGGTTCCTGTTGTTATGATCCTGGCGATTGTTGCCGTGCTGTTACAAAGAATGAAGGAGATTGAAGGAGGAGAAGAGGATGCTGCTCGTAAATACTGATTTTATCACAGGAAAAGAACTGGAAACATTGGGAATCGTCAAAGGGAACGTCGTCCAGTGCAGAAACGTGGGACGCGATTTCATGGCAGGCATCAAAACGCTTGTCGGCGGAGAACTGAAGGAATACACGGAGATGCTCAATCAGGCAAGGCAGATTGCCATCAAGCGCATGGTGGACGAGGCGGAAACCATGGGGGCGGATGCCATCATCAATATCCGCTACGCGTCTTCCTCCATCATGCAGGGCGCGGCGGAAGCGATCGCTTACGGGACAGCGGTGAAATATAAACTGTGAATTACCCCATTTTTATAGGAAACGCATTGACATCAGACAAGGGCTATGGCAACATAGTCCTTGAACTGTTTTACAGCCGATTTGTTGAAATAGAGATAATTTGTTATAATGTACGCGATTGCTATATAAACGGAAAGGAGATATGCCTTCCATGGCTCAAGACGGCAAGATTCTCATACTGAAACTGCAAGGCAGACGCCTAAGTCTTCTGATCAACGGCAGCCGGATTCTTTCCGCCCGTGCACAGAACGATACCGCCGCAGCCGTGGGCGATATCTGCATCGGCAAAGTACAAAGCATTTCTCCCAATATTAACGCCGCTTTCATAGATTTGGGCAAAAAGTATCTGACATTCCTGCCGATTACCGAAGCCGCTTCCGCTTTTGTGTTAAACCGCAAGCCGGACGGCAGACTAAAAGCCGGTGACGAAGTGCTCGTACAGATTGCCAAAGAACCGATGAAAACAAAGCTGGCCGGCGTGACTACCGGACTTTCCCTGCCAGGACAGTACGTGGTGGTCGGCATAAAACCCAAAGGATCAAAGGACGGTATACAGGTTTCCGCCAAGCTGGATGCTTCCAAGCAGGCGCATTTTCGTGAGTCCCAAAAGCTGAAAGAGCTTTCCGCGCATTTTCGGCTTATTGTGAGAACGAACGCCGGAACGTTAGACAGCGAGGAACCGCTTCTTGCAGAAGCGGAAGCTTTGGTTGATACCCTTACGCATATTCTTGAGATTGCGTCATCACGCACTTGTTACAGCTGTCTGTACCGGAATAAGCCGGATTATGTTTCCTTTGTGGAAAACGCCTACCGGAACGAATACGAAGAGGTCATAACCGACCTTCCGGAAGTATACGATACGTTGTTGGAACCGTGCAAAGAGGCGGCTATTCCCATCAGGCTCTACGAAGATGCCCTTCTGCCGCTTCATAAGCTGTATTCGGTGGAACAGCGCTTACAGGAGCTTATCGCCAAAAAAGTATGGCTGAAATCGGGCGGTTATCTGGTGATCGAGCCTACGGAGGCTCTGATTTCCATTGACGTCAATACGGGAAAGTGTGAGTCCGGGAAAGACAAGGAGGAGACATTTTACCGTATCAACAGAGAGGCCGCAGAAATGATTGCCGTGCATCTGCGGGCGCGAAACCTCTCCGGCATGATTCTTGTGGACTTTATCAATTTAAAAAGCAGAGAACGGGAAACGGCGCTATTAGAATACATGCGCACACTGTTAAAGAAAGATCCCATTCCCGCGAGGGCTTTGGATATGACCGCGCTTGGACTGATGGAGCTGACCAGAAAGAAGGTCGCCCCAAGCCTTGCGGAACAGTTATCAGCAGAAAGGAACAGACTGACATGAAACTTTTACATATGGAGAAGGTAAAGGACGGAAAATACCTGAAAAATTATGAACTGACCTACCAAAATAAGGCGGGACGTGAAAAGAAGTATGAGATCGTCAGCCGCCATGAGATTTCCGGCCCGGAAGCCATCGGACAGCGTGTCAGCGGTGTCTCCATCGTTGCGTTCCATGAAGGGAAAATGCTGCTTCTTCGGGAATTTCGCATGGGCGTCAACCGTTTTGTCTACAACCTGTGCGCAGGCATGATCAACGAAGGGGAATCTCTGGAAGAGTGTATCCAGCGGGAACTGTACGAGGAAACCGGACTCGGCATAAAGAAAATTCACAGCGTTCTCCCTCCCTCATTTGCGGCGGTAGCGTTCTCCGATGTGAAAACACAGATCGCCTTTGTGGACGCGGAAGGAAATTTTGAGGACCACACCTCAGAAAATGAACAGATTACCGCAGATTTTTATACGAAGAAAGAAGTGCGCGAACTGTTGGAGACAGAAGAGTTCAGTTCCCGCGCGCAGATAGCCGCTTTCTTTTTTGCAGGGAATCCTTCATTTTTGAATTAGCTCTTTTCTTGACTGATTTAGTCATTGTGCTGTGAAATATTTGAAATTATAAGAGAAAGGAATACGCTGTTCTAATTATGAAAATAAAGAAACAACATCTTATTTTGTCTGTCATTGCATTATGCAGCCTGCTTCTTGCAGATCAGTACACAAAAAGACTTGCCGTGGTCCATCTGAAAGGGCAGGAACCCTTTGTGATTCTAAACCGTGTACTGGAATTTTCCTATCTGGAAAACACAGGGGCGGCCTTCAGTTCCTTTATGGGAAAGCAGACTTTCCTGATTGCTCTGACGACGATCGTTACCCTGCTTCTTTTGTGGAAATATTTTACTCTGCCGGAGGGGAAACGTTTTGTCCCGATGCGTCTGTGTATGCTGTTCATTATAAGCGGGGCGGTGGGGAACCTGATCGACCGGGTAAGCCGAAATTATGTGGTGGACTTTATCTATTTCGTACCGATCAATTTTCCGAAATTTAACGTGGCAGACATTTACATCACTGTCGGGGTAGCGGTTCTATGTATCTTTTTGCTCTTTTACTATAAAGACGAGGAGCTGGAAACCTTGTTCACGATACGCGCAAAGCGCAGTCATGACGAAATCGAATGACTATAAAGCGTGATCAAATGGTGGCCGATACTTGTTTTCGGTGGAAAGAACTGGTATAATAAACACAATTGTGCATTGATAAAAAACTATAAATTTTGTCGGGTGGACTAAAATTATGACTACCGTTTTTGTAGGGCTTGGCATTTTAGGTATCAGTGTAATATGTGTTGCATTAACGCTTTTGTTAAGAGGGGACGGCTCCAAAGAACAAAAGCTGATGCAGTATTTTTTGATAGGTTCTCTTGTGCAAAATGTCGGCTATCTTTTAGAGCTGACAGCGCCCACGCTGGAGGCGGCTCTTGTCTCCGTGAAAGTACAGTATCTCGGTTCCCTGATTGTTCCGATTACTTACTGTTATTTCATGTTTAGCTACTGTTTTCTAAAACCGCCGGTAAAACTCTTCAAATTTATCCGGCTTGCCGATTTTGTTATCCTCGGACTTGTGTTTACATGCGATTATCACACTCTTTTTTACCGCAGTGCAGAGTGGATGCAGACGGCGCAGGGCCATCATTATCTGAATCTGGAATACGGTCCCGGCTACTGGCTCTTTATGGTATGCGGTACGATCATCCCCTATTCGCTCTCCCTGTTTTCACTGATTCATGTTTGTCTCAAAAAACCGGATTATGCCGCTGACAGAAAATATCTGCTGATTCTGGGGCTTTCTTTTCTGCCGGTGGTTGTATTGTGTTCCTATGTTTTGAAACTTTTCAGCGTTTACGATCTGACGCCGTTCGTGTTGGGTATCATACTTTCCTGTGTGGTTATTCTGATCTGGAGCCGGAAGGTATATGATTTCGGCAGTTTGGCCTCCGGCATTTTGCTTGACAATATGAATGACGGTGTCATCGCGATAGACAAACACAAACGGATTGTCAGCTACAATCCGGCTGCCGCCGCGATTTTTCATGATCTGAATCCGGGCGCGGTCGGAAAGCACATCGGAGAGTTGGATGGATTCCCTCAGAGTATGCTTGACGATGATACGCGGGAAGAATTTAATTTAAACGGCAGTTTTTATCAGGGACATGTACAGCAGATTCCTGACAAATACGATGAGATAAAGGGATACGTCATTTTGATTCTCGATGTAACGGAAACCAGAAATTATATCGAAGAGATCAAGCGGGTGCGCGAACAAGCGGAGCAGGCAAACATTGCAAAGAGCGCCTTTCTTGCAAATATGTCCCACGAAATACGTACGCCGATGAACGCGATTGTCGGCTTGAGCGATATTATTATGGAGGAGAGCATCGGCAAGAAGGTATATGGTTATGCCTGCGACATCAAATCTTCCTCCCGCAATCTGCTGGCACTGATCAATGATATTCTCGACCTGTCCAAGGTGGAGGCCGGGAAAATGAATCTGGTGTTGTCGGAATATCACTTGAAGTCGCTGATCAACGAAGTGCTCAATATGATGGATATCGTTGCCTCCCAGCACGGTCTGATGCTGCTGAGTGAACTCGATATGGAACTTCCCTGCCGTTATCTGGGGGACGAAGGCAGAATCAAACAGATTCTCATTAATCTGCTGAACAACGCGCTCAAATTCACAAAAGAGGGGCATGTCAAAATTTCCGTCGCCGGGATGCCCGGAGATATCCCCGATACGGAACGGCTGATTTTCAGCATAGAAGATACCGGATGCGGCATCCGCAAAGAAGATATTGAAAAGATATTTGAAAATTTCCGGCAGCTTGATTCCAAACGGAGCCGGAGCGTAGAAGGTACGGGACTTGGTCTCTCCATCACGAAACATCTGGCGGAATTGATGAACGGTTCTATCAAGGTGGAGAGCGTATACGGTGAAGGCTCCACGTTTACGGTAGATATTTTGCAAAAGGTGGCGGACAGCAGACCTTTGTCAGAAGTCCCCGAGGAGGAAATACAAAAAGAGCAGCCTCTAGAACCGTTTAAGTCAAAGAACTGTCGGGTACTGGTGGTGGATGACAATATGATCAACAGAAAGGTGGCCAGATCACTATTGCAGACTTATGATCTGGAAATAACCGAAGCGGAAAGCGGCATAGAAGCAATCCAATACGTCAGGGGCACACTGTTCGATATTATTTTCATGGATCACATGATGCCCGGTATGGACGGCATAGAGTCGGTAAGCCATATCCGCAGCGAATGCGGTGAAAACGGCGTTCTTCCGATCATCATTGCGCTGACTGCCAACGCCATGGAGGGGGTACGCGAGACTTTTCTGGCAAACGGCTTCCAAGATTTCCTTACGAAACCCATTGACAGAAGAACCCTTCATATGGCACTTCTAAAATGGATTCCGGAAGAGAAAAAAACCAGAGGCGGCGGCTGGATGGAGAGTCTGCAGTCAGGCAATAACAATCTGTCAAAGTTTCAGGATATCATTATCGAGGGAATCAATACGGACGAAGTGGCCGAACATTCATCCGCCAGCGTCGAAGAATTTAATGAGCTTCTTGCTCTGTATTGTCTGGACGGGAAACGCAAACTCGAGGTTCTCTGCGATCTTTTGGAGGAAAAGGATTATAAGGCCTACGGGATAGAAGTCCACGCGTTAAAGAGTGCCTCCGCCAATGTAGGCGCCATGCAGATATCAAACCGGGCAAGAGAGCAGGAGCAGGCAGTCAAACGGGAAGATTATACGTTTGTTGACAGCCATGCAAAAAAACTTCTGGAAGAATATGAAGAACAGCTTACACATATTCAGAAATAACAGGAATTTAAAGGAACCTACGAGGTAGTCGCTTTAAATTCCGGCACGCGCGCGCTGCAATACCTGAAACAGCAGCCGCAGCCGGATCTGATTTTGCTGGATGTGCAAATGGCGCCAAAAGACGGCATAGAAACACTGCGTGAAATTCGGGAAATGGAGAAATGCGCGGAAATTCCCGTAATTATGCTCACATCACAGCGTGAAAAACAGACGATTGTAGAAAGCTCCAAACTCGGAATCAACGATTATGTTCTCAAACCCTTTAAAACGCAGGATCTACATGACAGAATTGAGCGTGTCTTAAAGGCAGAGATGGAAAAAAGAATGGAAAGCCGATAAATTAATAATTGACAAACTGGCATAAATTGTATATGATAATTAAGTGTGCCGCATAACGAGGTAGAAGTATGCCCACGGGCATCACCACAGTTAGCGAGTAAATGAACGTGAGTTCATGAATAGGAGGTGTGCAGATATGTACGCAATCATTGCAACAGGCGGAAAACAGTACAAGGTATCCGAGGGCGATGAGATCAGAGTGGAAAAGCTTGATGTCGAGGTCGGTTCTACCGTTACCTTCGATCAGGTGATCGCAATCAGCGACACGGATCTTAAAGTTGCAGGCGATGTGGCGAATGCGACTGTTACCGGAACCGTTATGGATCAGGGTAAGGCTCGCAAGGTCATCGTTTACAAGTATAAGAGAAAAACCGGCTACCACAAGAAAAATGGTCACAGACAGCCTTACACGCAGATCAAGATCGACAAGATCAACGCGTAATGACCGAGATTACCATTTATAAAAACAAAGCGGGAGAATACCGGAAATTTACCTGCGACGGCCACGCGTCATATGCGGATTACGGTCAGGATATTGTATGTGCGGCTATTTCGGTTCTTGTGATCAACACGGTGAACGCACTCGATGAGATCGCAAAAGAACCGATAGAGGTGGATGCGGATGAGAAATCCGGCAGAATAAACTGCACTTTTTTAAGGCATCCCCTGCGCGAGACCTCCGTCGCACTGATGGATTCTCTTGTTCTCGGACTGAATCAGATAGCGGCTCAGTACGGGAAAAAACATTGTAAATTGACATTTAAGGAGGTGTAATACCATGCTGAATATGAACCTTCAATTTTTCGCTCATAAGAAGGGTGTTGGCTCCACCAAGAACGGCCGCGATTCCGAATCCAAGAGATTGGGCGCGAAGAGAGCTGACGGTCAGTTTGTTAAGGCGGGCAATATCTTATACAGACAGCGCGGAACCAAGATTCATCCCGGCGTGAACGTGGGAAGAGGCGGTGACGACACACTGTTTGCTCTGGTAGACGGTGTTCTTCATTTCGAGAGAAAGGGAAGAGACAAGAAACAGGCATCTGTTTATCCTGTAGAGAGATAAGAAGCTAAAAAGACAGCTCCGAACATACTGATGTTTGGAGCTTTTCTATTCCCCCTGATCATGGAGAGAGAAATTATGTTTGCAGATCGTGCGAAAATATATGTAAAAAGCGGCAAGGGCGGCGACGGGCACGTCTCCTTCCGGCGTGAGAAATATGTGCCGAACGGCGGACCGGACGGTGGCGACGGCGGAAACGGCGGCAGCGTCTATTTCGAGGTGGACGAGGGCTTAAATACCCTGACGGACTTCCGTCATGTCCGCAAATACTGTGCAAAAAACGGCGAAGAAGGCGGCAAGAAAAACTGTGCAGGAAGAAACGGCGAGGATATCACCATCAAAGTGCCGGAAGGCACGGTGATCCGAGAGGCCGAAAGCGGCAAAGTCATCACGGATATGTCCGGGGACAACCGACGGTTCCTTCTTCTGAAAGGCGGGCGCGGTGGCAGCGGCAATCAGCACTATGCCACCAGCACCATGCAGGCGCCGAAGTACGCACAGCCCGGACAACCGGCCAAGGAGCTGGAACTTCTATTAGAGCTTAAGGTGATCGCCGACGTGGGGCTTGTAGGCTTTCCCAATGTGGGAAAATCCACCTTCCTGTCAAAAGTGACAAACGCAAGACCCAAGATTGCCAACTACCATTTTACGACCTTAAATCCCAATCTGGGCGTGGTGGATTTAGAGGACGCCAAAGGTTTTGTGATTGCCGATATCCCCGGTTTGATTGAGGGCGCGTCGGAGGGCGTGGGACTTGGGCATGAGTTTTTGCGCCACATTGAACGGACACGGCTGATCGTGCATATCGTGGACGCGGCTTCCACGGAAGGACGCGATCCCGTAGCGGATATTTATGCCATAAACAGAGAACTGGAAGCCTACGACCAGACGCTTGCCGAAAGACCCCAGATCATTGCGGCCAACAAGATTGATATGATCTATGAGAAAGACAGCGATCCCGTGGAGAAGCTGAAAGCGGAATTTGAACCGCAGGGCATCCCTGTTTACGCGATTTCCGCCATCAGCGGCAAAGGTGTGCGGGAACTTCTCTACGCCCTTAACAACCGTCTGGGCAAGATGGAGGACGGCAAGCCTCTGACCTTTGCGCAGGAGTTCTTCCCCGAACTTCATTTTGATGTCGGAAATGAGCCGTTTACCGTAGTTTATGACGAGGAGGCAAACGAGTATGTGGTGGAAGGGCCGCGCATCGAGAAGATGCTGTCCTACACCAATCTGGAGTCCGAGAAAGGTTTCAAATTTTTTCAGGATTTTATGCGCAAACAGGGCATTTTGGAACAGCTTGAAGCCCTTGGCATCGAGGAGGGCAGCACCGTAAGGATGTACGGGTTATCTTTTGATTATTACAAGTGACCGCTTTTTTAAAGGAGATTTTGATATATGGAATTAACGAGCAAACAGAGAGCACATTTAAAGAGTCTGGCAAACGGCATTGACCCTATTTTTCAAGTCGGAAAATCCAGTCTGACGCCGGAATTTACAGAGTCGATCGCCGATGCCTTCAACACACGTGAGCTTTTGAAGATCGCCGTCCTGAAAAACTGCGCGGATGATCCCCGAATGATCGCAGAGGCGGTGGCGGAAAGAACCCACTCTACTGTAGTGCAGGTAATTGGCAAGAAAATCATTCTATATAAACAGGATAAGAAAAATCCGAAAATCGTACTGCCAAAATAACATGTTGGACAGGATTACGCACGCCTCATCAAAAATGCGGAGCAGAAGCGTAAAGGGGGGATGTTATGAGACGAGTGGGCATTATGGGAGGCACTTTCAATCCCATCCACAACGGGCATCTGGCGATTGCCCAAAATGCGCGCGAGCAGTTCTCGCTGGATCAAGTGCTGTTCATGCCAAGCGGCGTTCCCTATATGAAAGATCAGAGAGAAGTTCTGCCTATAGAGACGCGCTGTGCTATGACGGCCCTCGCCATCGAAGATCTGCCCGGCTTCGAACTGTCTAAAATAGAGATGTCTGACGCAGCCCAGGGCAAAAACACCTACACCTGTGATACCCTGCAGAAATTAAAAATTGCCGACCCTGATGCAGCATACTATTTCATTTTGGGAGCCGACAGCCTGTACGCCATAGAAAAATGGGAAAAACCGACGTTGGTTTTTCAAAATTGTACCATTCTGGCGGCAGTGCGAAGGGAAGCGTCTGAGACCTCACAGGCAACGATGGAACTGCTTTCGGCGCAGGCACAATATCTGCGGGAAAAATACCATGCGTCTGTGGAGATTCTGGAATTTGCCGGGATAGATATATCATCCACAAAGATTCGGGAAAAGCTGCGGAAAGGAGAGTCCCTGCGGGGGCTTTTGCCGGAGGCGGTGGAGCGGTATATCATAGCGGAGCGTTTATATATCGCATAACATGCAAAAGCGATTGTACCGTATAGATTCTTTCAGGAGGAATACCGATATGAATGGTAAATCTTTAGAACATTCGGATTTTGCTCATATCCGCAAGGAGATGGAGAGCGTTTTGTCATCCAAGCGTTATGCCCATACTTTGGGTGTCGCCTACACAGCCGCCGCGCTGGCGATGGCCCACGCTGAGGACATAGAAAAAGCCATGACCGCGGGACTTTTACACGACTGTGCCAAATCCATGCACGGCTCGGAGTTGGTCGCCATCTGTGAGAAAGCCCGTCTCCACATGACGGCGGTGGAGCGCAGCAATCCGACCGCGCTTTTACACGCCAAGGCGGGCGCTTATCTGGCGGAGCGCAAATATGGCGTGGCGGATGTGGATATACTAAACGCGATCCGCTATCACACCACAGGAAGACCCGATATGAGCAGGCTGGAGAAAATAGTCTATATTGCGGACTACATTGAGCCGGGACGGAAGCAGAATCAGGATTTGAGTCTGATCCGGAGACTTGCCTATCAGGATCTGGACAGCGCCATGGAAAAAATACTGGCAGACACGCTTGCTTATCTGCGAACCACAGACGGACAGGTGGATGATATGACAAACAGAACATATCAATACTATAAAAGATAGCGGAGCGTCTTATAAACAGGATGATGCTTATCAATATGGCTCAGAGAAAGGCAGGTTATCGTTATGAACACAAGGGAAACAGCACTTATGGCAGTAAACGCGCTGGAAGATAAAAAAGCGGAGGATGTCCGCATCATTGATATCAGCGAAATCTCTACCATTGCGGACTATTTTATCATTGCGGACGGCAGTAACAAGAGTCAGATACAGGCTATGGCTGACAATGTATCGGAAGTGCTCGGCCGGGCTGGCGTAACTTTAAGACAGATGGAAGGTTACCAGAATGCCAACTGGATTTTGATGGACTTTCAGGATGTAATCATCCATATTTTTGACAGGGAAAACCGCCTCTTCTACGATCTCGAACGGATCTGGCGGGACGGCGTACCTACTGACAAAGAGGCCCTTGAAAACAAATAATTTATGGAAAGAACAGAACCGGGGTATCGCATCGGATACCGCCGGTTCTGTCTTTCTCTTTTTCGTTTTTCTTCGTTATCTTCCGCTGTCCGTACCTATGCCTTGTTTGACTCTGCCATATTGCCGTTCGTATACATATAAAATGTGATGATATACAATCCGGCGATACCCACCAGGGCGTAAATGATTCTGGAAAACCATGACATGTTACCGAAAATAAATGCCACAAGGTCAAAGCTGAAAAGTCCGATCAATCCCCAGTTGATAGCGCCAATGATGGCAATCGTCAGGGCAAGGCAGTCCAAAGCTCTGTTTCTCATTTTCCTTCCCCCTTCATAAGACATCAACCCCTGAATAATAGATGAGAGACTGATTGTTCATCGTAACCGCAAAAGCTATGCCGTTACGATTACTATGTAGTATGCCTGAATCAAAGGCCGCTATGCTGGAAATAACTTCTCACGTTTTTCATTTTTTAACGACAGGTATCCAGACCTCGTAATTCCGGTTTGCGTTTCCTCTCATTTCCTGCACAAAAAAGAGAGCATACTGATATCAAAAAATGCTCTGAACGGTTCCTGTGTTCACTCAAAAAGAGATCCTTTTTCGCTCAGAGCATTCCTTATGTTTCATATTTTAACTTTTATATGCCTGTTCAATGTTTATAAAGCCGGAACACACCAAACACCTTCCCCAAAATCTGGCAGTCATCCACAATAATAGGGTCCATAGAGTCATTTTCGGGCTGTAAGCGGATATGTCCGTTTTCTTTATAAAAAGTCTTCACGGTGGCCGAATCGTCGATCAGCGCCACGATGGTATCGCCGTTCGACGCCGTCTGACAGCAGTTTACAAAAATCTGGTCGCCATTGTAAATGCCGACATTAACCATGGAATCGCCCTTTACCCTAAGTACAAAGGAATCACCGCCCGGAACCATATCCGCCGGAACCGGAAAATAACTGTCAATATTCTGCTCCGCCAGAATCGGCAGCCCCGCCGCAACCTGTCCGATCACAGGAAGGGAAACCATCTCCGTGCGAACCATCTGGAAATTATCATCACAAATTTCAATCGCGCGGGGTTTCGTGGGATCTCTTCTGATGTAACCGTTTTTTTCCAATGTCTCCAAATGGGAGTGTACCGAGGAAGTAGACTTCAAATTTACCGCCTCACAGATCTCCCGGACAGCCGGAGGATATCCTTTGTTTAAAATCTCTTCTTTAATATAATCAAGAATCTGCTGCTGCTTTACAGTGATCTTTCCCTGTGCCATATTTAAAATCCTCGTCCTTTCTCAAGACCTTTTTGGGCCGTTACTTATAGTCCGTCGATTTACATACACCAATCATAGCATAAAAATACGAATAAAGCAAACATATATTCAGAAAATTTGTTCGATTTTTTTACAGAAATAGTATTGACATACGAAAACACGTTCGATATAATACACCCATAAAGAACATTTGTTTGCAACATTTGTTCGGTTCGAAAATCCATTTACTATATCTCCAAGAAAGGAGTCGACTATGAATAGAACTATGGCACAGAAAAGCAAAAGACCGCAGGATATCAGAAGCGAGAGAAGAATCCGCAATAACCGCATACGCAGAAGACATGAAATGAGGAAAAACTTCCTCCTGTTTGTGATGACCTTCTGTCTGATTGTCACCGTATCCATCGCTGTCAGTTCTTTCCGGTCCAGCGCAAAGAACGACCCTTTGCAGGAATCCTCTAAATATTATAAAAGCATTGTTGTCTCAGACAATGACACCTTATGGTCTATCGCAAAAGACTACATGGATGAGACTCATTACGGGTCTATCCACGAGTACATCCTTGAAGTGATGCAGATCAACAACCTGACAAGCGATGCCATCTTTGCGGACGCACACCTGATTGTACCGTATTATGATGTGTCAAACAATAAATAGCGGCTAACATAATCTTGCGTCTTATAAATCAGTCTTATCAACCAGTCTTGTACACCAAATTGCAATAATTTATTGAAAATGTAAGTCCTTACGGGTTATAATTTTCAATGAATTAAGACTGAATAAATGGCAAGCTGCCATGATTGTGATGGAGAGGAAATCGAAAATGGCCTTTGACTACAAAAAAGAATACAAAGAATTTTATCTTCCGAAAAAGAAGCCCTGCCTGATTACGGTGCCGGCAATGAATTTTATTGCGGTGCGAGGTAAAGGCGATCCTAACGAGGAGGACGGCGCTTACAAACAATCGATCGGACTGCTTTACGGCATCGCCTACACCATTAAAATGAGTAAGATGGGAGATCATCGGATCGAAGGATATTTCGATTATGTGGTGCCGCCTCTGGAGGGACTGTGGTGGCAGGACGGGATCATCGGCATAGATTATGCCAGAAAAGAGGATTTTGAGTGGATTTCCATGATCCGCCTGCCGGAATTTGTGACAGAAGAAGAATTTACATGGGCGGTCACCGAAGCCTCCAGGAAGAAAAACACCGACTTTTCCCAAGTGGAATTTCTGACATACAACGAAGGGCTGTGCGTGCAGTGTATGCACATAGGACCTTATGATGACGAACCGGCTGTCGTAGCGTCCATGGACAACTTTGCCCGCGGGCAAGGATTTGTTCCGGATATGGCAGATGGGCGCCGCCACCATGAAATTTATTTAAGCGACGTTAGAAAATGTAAGCCGGAAAACCTGAAAACAGTGATCCGGCATCCTGTAAAACCAGAGAACGATTCACTGTGATTCTCACAGGAACCGGACATAATCACCATGTTGATACTATGTCCGGTTCCTGTATTTACCGGCAAAATGAATCCCGGATTCCCGGCTGGATCTATCATAAGGTACAAATTGAATTGACCTATAATTCCAATTACATTAGGCTTACCCATGAGAAGACACGGAACAGCAGGTATCTGTCATCAGGCAGTGTCCAACTATGAAACAAATACACATTTATTTCATAGTTGAAGACATTCCACCGGGTTATCGCACATAACCCGATATGTCGCAAAATCCTCTCATAATTGCCTACTCACTCAATATCTTCATGATTTTATCATAGTTTTCCGGCCGATGGGGAAACGTGCATTCCGTACAGTCCTTGATTCTTTTTCCATCTATTTCTATATAAGCCGGATTTCCCGAACAGGTTTCTCTAGGATACATCGGACAGTAACAAAACAGACAATTAAAGTCCTGCAATCCCTTATGGCAGGGAAAATACTGACACGCCTGATTCTCAAAAAACCGATGTGAATATTCCATGTATTCTTTCCTTATCCTTTTTTATCCTATATATGACACGATACAAATTACGTATGGCTCCCAAAAATCCGACTGTATCCGTAAGTTAAGGGCAAATCTGTCATTTCTTTTCTTATGGGAAGATCGTCATCCGTTCTATTCGGACAGGCGACATTGCCGCACCCAACGCAAATTCCCTGACAGTGTACCGCCTCATCCTGGGTCAACTCTGAAACAAATACGACACTCTTTTTCGGCAGCATACAAAAGGACGCATTACATGTGATTTTCTGTGTGAGATCCTTTAGCAGCTCCGGCAGCATTTCAAGGGGAAACGTATCCTCGCTGCCCGGAAAATGATACCGGGCCACATGCCTGTCCGTATGGGCTGCGATATATCTGTTATAAGCGTCGTACCCCCGCATCAAAAGCTCTCCTGCCAGCACTTCCACGATATAGCTCTGTAAAAACAACCCCTTTTCGCCGTAGCTCTCCTGCAAAAAATCTATGCCTTTTCCAAGAGACATCGCAACTTTTTCATATGTAGTCTCACGGTCAGCTTCCGTATTTTCTGCCCGGTATGGGCATTTCTCCCATATATATGAAGCCCTCACCCAGAAAGCTTCCTTTTGCAGCACGGGCAGCATTTCTTCCGCCACTTTCCTGACTTCTGCAGTCTGTTGTTCCTCAAAATGAAATTTTCTGCGTACTTTTTCCAGAAACACGAGGGAGACAAATTCCTCTAACAACACAGGGAAAAAGAGTTCCATCCATAATACCCTGACAGCCTTTGCCGTCTTCCTTTTCTCATAGAATTTCCTGCGGTCATTTTTCAGTTGTCCCGCAGCTTAATGGTGCGCGCCGCTTTTCTTCTGTTCTGATCCTTGATCGCCGCGTAGTGCTTTCTGGTCGTGCCCACATCCGAGTGTCCGAGCACATCCGCCACCAGATAAATATCCTCGGTCTCCTGATATAATGATGTGCCAAAAGTGGAACGCAGTTTATGGGGTGTGATCTTTTTCTGGGGCACAAACTCCCTGGCATACTTTTCCACCAGATTCTCCACCGCGTGTACGCTGATCCGCTTTTTTTGTAAAGAGAAAAACAGGGCGTTTTCCTCCCCCGGAAGCGCCTGTGCAGCCGTCTGCGCCCGTGGCCCTTCGATATAATCTAACAGCGCTTTTTCCACTTCATCCCCAAAATAGAGCACGGCCTCGCTGCCGCCTTTGCGGATAATGCGGATGCTGTTCTCCCGGAAATTCACATCGTTTAAATCCAGTCCCACACACTCCGAAACCCGGATGCCGGTGCCCAGAAACAGGGTGACGATGGCGATATCCCGCACCTTTGTCTTAAGAAAAAAATCTCTTTTCTTCCCTGTCAGTTCCTTTTCATACGTTTCCAGACTGTCCAGAAAAATAGCTACCTCGTCCGGTTCCAGATGGATAATCGCCTTTTCGTGGAGTTTAGGCATATCCACCTGCATCGCTACATTTCTTGTGAGCAGTTCTTTCTTATAATAATAGTCCAAAAAACTGCGCAGAGACGACATTTTCCTCGCGATGCTGCTGGCGCCGTTTTTCTGCTCCCCGGTTTCGGACTCATAATATTTTAGGTACTCCTGATATTCCTCGATGTCTACGCTGGTCAGGCAGTCCAGATCTTTCAGGGTAACGTCCCTCATGCTCTTGTTTTTCAACGCCGGATTTTTGTCGAGTAAAAACCGCAGAAAAACCTGCAGGTCATAGGCATAGGATATCCTTGTCTTTGCGCTGGATTTCTGTTCCACCGCGCGGAAATAGTCCCTCGCGTAGGGCGGCAGATCCGCCAGCAGTTCGCGAAGCTGTAATATATAGCCTGTCTCTCTCTTCTCATGGTATGTATGATTTTTTCCCGCCATATTCTCACCCCGTTTTTATCGTTTCGGTCCGTTATGTCCCTGTTACATCCTTTGTCCGCCTGTCATGTTCCGCTTTCTCCCAGCCTTCTATTTTTCCGCTTACGATTGCCGTAAACATACGCTCCTTCACCCCTGGGGCTTCCAGATTGATCTGCTGTACGAGATTTTTCACGGTCTCCCGCTTGGTATGCCCGTCCGCCGGACAAGGGCTCTTGACTACGGGAACCTGATTTTTGCGCACAAAACCAATCACATCCGCCTCATTCATATAGAGCAGAGGCCGGATCACGGTAATCTGTGTGCGGTCGAGATAGGTCACCGGACGGAAGGTGTGAAACCGCCCCTCATAGATCAGCGACATCATCATTGTTTCCACCACATCATCCTTGTGGTGCGCATATGCCACTTTATTGCATCCAAGCGCTTTCATGGCGTCATTGAGCGCACCTTTTCGCATCTTTGCGCAGAGGGAACAGGGGTTGGATTCCTTCCTGTCCTCAAAGATAATTTTCCCGATATCGGTTTTTACAATATGATACGGCACGTCCAATTCCCTGCACAGTTTTTCGATTTCCGATAAATCCAGATTCCCGAAACCGAGATCCACCGTCACCGCGCAGAGTTCAAAGGCCGCCGGATAAAACCGCAGCAGCCCCTGCAGGGCATAGAGAAGGGTCAGACTGTCCTTGCCGCCGGAAATACCCACCGCAACGCGGTCGCCCGCTTCAATCATATGATAATCATCCACAGCCTTTCTAGTAAGGCTAAGTACTTGTTGTAAATTCATGTCCGTTTTCCTCGTTCCTCTTTTGGGATCTTACGGTAACCACAAATGCGCGCTATCCCATTCCCTGTCATATAGTATACATAATAATTTCCCTTTCCGCACTATTTTTTTGCTATTGTCTCCCCGCCTCCGAATTGCTATAATATAAATATCTTTATGTATTCAAATATATCTTTACAAGCGGAAAGGTTTTGTACATGAAAATCAAATTTGATAAAAAATATTTGTACTGGGGCATTACCGGGTTCCTTTCGCTGGCAGGAGCGATTCTTTTCTATTATATACTCTTCCACCGCTCTAACTTTATGGGCGGACTAGGAAAATTCATTACCATCGCCATGCCGATCATTGATGGTTTGGTACTTGCCTATCTGTTTACCCCCATTTTGAATGCCATTGAAAATAAGATCATGAAGCCGCTTTACAAAAAAGCGAACATTGACATAACGCCAAAAGTCAGAAAACGCATGCGCGCGTGCTCCATTCTGGCTACGCTGGTGGTTGTCCTTTTGGTGTTATATGAGCTTTTTGCGCTGATTCTTCCGGAAGTGGTACGCAGCATACAGAGCATTATTTTCCAGTTCCCCATTTACGTCAACAATCTCTCGAGCTGGGCACTTCTCATGCTGAAAGACAATCCGGAACTGGAAGCCACCGTGGATGCACTGATCAACCAGTATTCCGCGAAGATACTGGAGTATGTGAACACCAACCTTCTGCCCCACATCAACGAGGTTTTAAAAACGGTCTCCTTAAGTGTGATCGGCGTGTTTAAAGCGCTCTGGAATCTCATCATCGGCTTTATCATTTCCGTCTACCTGCTGGGCAGCAAGGAGAAATTTGCGGGACAGGCGAAAAAGATCGTCTATGCCCTCTTCGACCGCGAGGCCGGCAATGAGATCGTCTCCAACTTCCGCTTTGTGCACAGCACGTTTATCGGCTTTATCGGCGGCAAGATTGTGGACTCCATTATCATAGGCATCATCTGCTTTGTATGTACCAGTGTGATCGGCACGCCCTACTCCATTTTGGTGAGCGTGATTATCGGCGTGACCAACGTGATTCCCTTTTTCGGCCCATGGATCGGCGGCATTCCAAGCGCCCTTCTCGTACTGATGGTTGACCCCAAACAGGCGCTTTACTTCGGTATTCTGATTATCTTTATACAGCAGTTTGACGGCAACATTCTCGGTCCGAAGATCCTTGGCGACTCTACGGGGCTTTCCGGCTTCTGGGTGATCTTCTCGATCACCATTTTCGGCGGTCTCTTCGGCGTTCTTGGCATGATTGTGGGCGTGCCGATCTTTGCGGTGTTCTATGCAGGCGTAAAGTCCCTTGTCAACAGGGTTCTGCATAAAAAGAGCCTGCCCACGGATCTCGCTCCCTATATGACTGTGGGACGGATTGAGGAATCCATGACATTCACAGAATATGTGCCGCCTGTCAAGAAAAAATCATCAGGCAAAGCGAAAACCGCCAGCTCGAAGACAAACGGAAAAGACGGCGGTTCCAAGGAAAGTCAGGAGGGAAAATGATCAGCGTCATTATATTTACACTCCTTATTGCAGTTCTTATTTTTCTCTATATGCGCCATACGACCAGAAAGCGAAAGAAGCGTTCCGCAGAGTTAAACTCTGTCAGGGACTTTCACGCATCTTATGACCGTGTCAAAACCCGCAGGGAACTGCGCGACAAGCACAGCGGCTATCAAACCTACGTCACGAAATATAACAGCACCGAGGATTACAGAGAACGCGGCGAATAAAAAATCGAGCGTCGGCACGCTCGATTCAGAGAATGCTTCGCATTCTCCTTGAATGTTTTACACTATCGCAATTTCCTACAAAACAGAAACAGGGAGCGGATCACACCGCTCCCTCAATATTTGCGCAGAATACGAATCATTCTCGGAATTGAGCTATGCTTGCAATCGAGCTACGCTCGCAATCGAACGAAGTTCGATTTGTTAACGGGTCTCAAAATCCTCCACAAACTGTGTAATCAGCTTCACCGTGCCGTCAATTCCCAGAATACTGCTGTTGACCGACAGATCATAGCTGTCTACACGTCCCCACTTCTTGGAAGAATAGTAATTGTAATAACTCTGTCTCTGTTTATCTTTCTTATTCATCATATCAAGCGCTTTCTGCTCTGTGTTGATATCCTCGAAGCGCTCCATAATCCGCTTTACCTTACACTTCTCTTCGCCGTGGATAAAAATATGCAGACAGTTCTGATAGTCGTGCAGCGCATAGTCCGCGCAGCGCCCTACAATCACACATGGACCTTCGCCTGCAATCTTCTTAATCGTGTCAAACTGTGCAAGAAATACTTTGTGGCTGATGGGCATATCCACAAAGGAGGAAGAGTTATAACCGAAAGAATAGGTGTCCATCACCAGATTGTAGAGAAAGGAATTGGTGGGACGCTCGTCGTGGCTCTGGATCATCTCCTCACAGAAACCGCTCTCCTTCGCTGCCCTCGTCAACAAATCCTTATCGTAAAATTTAACTCCGAAATGCTCCGCTACCTTTTTTCCGATCTCACGGCCCCCGGAACCAAATTGACGTCCTATCGTAATAATCGTGTTCATACATACATCCCCTTTCTGTCCTTACATCCCCTGCTGTCTGCCACTCCTCTGCCTGTGCCAAAACATGAAATGTGTTTATGATGTATATATTATATATAATTTGCACAATAAAGTCAAGTAAAACGCGGTTAGAAACGGTGATTTTGCCGAACACCCTTCGGCAAAGATGCAATCTTTTATTATAGATATCCCTTCTGTAATACTACATGATCTATCATATCAAATTTTAGATAATAAATATTTGACTTTCGGTGCATCTTTCTTCTTTACCAAAATTTTGTAATAATCTTTCACATTGCCGTCTCTGTCTAACGCAAGACCAATCCTTATACTATTGTTATTGATATCTGCTTTGTAGAAATTCCATGCTCATCCAACAAATTTTTAGCAAGAAAGAATTTTTCCGTTTCCAAAGTAAAGTATACTTCCAGCCAATTACCAAATAACACGGCATTGGCTCCTTCCATATGAATTTATTTATACCATAAAGTTTCATCGACTTATTATAGTAAATCAAAAAAAGCCAGCTTTTGCTGACTTTTTTTGACAGTCTGTATCCTATACCAAAATGGATATAGGAATCTATATCTTCTTTCTTTTATATGGCTTTCTGTCTTATGCAGACTTCTTCTGCTTAGATAACGTCTGAATACCCTCGATTACCAGCACAATCGCAAGGACAATCAGGATCACCGCCAGAATCGCCTGTGCGTAAGGACCCCAGTCTGCGCCGCCTGCGGAAATGATACCGAGCTGATTCTTAACGGTCACACACAGGGAGCAGATGGTAACGATGATCATAAAGCCCATGGGAAGCAGGAACATCTTGTTGTTCTTGCCCACATTGCCAAGCCATGTAGCGACTGCCAGCAGACCAATACCTGCAAGGAGCTGGTTTGCCGCACCAAACAGGCCCCAGATTTTGGAGTAGCCCGTCATACCGAGCACAACGCCGAGAATCACAGTGATGATGGTCGCCACATAAGGATTCACCAATGTCTTTTTCCAGCCGTCTTTGATATCGTCCACAGTCTGACCGGGCTCAAGGAAGAACTCCTGGAACATAAAGCGTGCCAGACGGGTCGCCGTATCCAGAGACGTCAGACAGAATGCCGAGTAGGTAAGCACCAGCAGCGTGTTCAGAACACTAACCACGCCTTCCGATGCGATACCGCCGTACATCTGGGAAATACCGCCTGCAAAGATCGCCGTTGCGCCTGCGGTGATGCCGTTCTTGTATGCGAAGTTGATTGCGCATACCGTGATCACAGCCAGCACACACTCTAAGAGCATACCGCCGTAAGCGATGGGCTTCGCATCCGTCTCTTTGTCAAGCTGCTTGGAAGTGGTTCCCGAAGATACCAGAGAGTGGAAACCGGAAATCGCACCGCATGCAACCGTAGTAAAGAGTACGGGGAACAAATACTGCATCCCGTTGCCATTATCAACCGCAAAGCCGTTGAAAGCGGCAAGGCCGTCTGCACCGCCCATACCCGCATGGGAAATGACCACGCCTACCAGCGCTACTGCTAACATCGCGTAAAGCAGGAAAGAGCTCAAATAGTCACGGGGCTGCAACAGAATCCATACCGGTGTCACGGATGCGATGGCGATATAGATACCTACAATGACCATCCACGTATTGGTGGTCAGGTAAATCGGATGAAAATTCATGCCGATCACCATGCAGAGCGCGATGGCAACCACACCAAGAATCGTGGAAACAGCCATGGATGCATTGCGGCGGTACACCATGAAACCAAAAACAATAGCAATTACGATAAATAACAGGGATACCATAGCAACAGATGCGTTTGTCGCGGAGGCTGCCTTATCAATTGTGCCGGCTTCGTCCAACACCGCGCCGAAGGTAGTCGCCACAATGGATGCGAATGCCGCAACCACAAGGATCAGGGTCAGATAGGCAAAGATCGTAAACAGCATCTTCGCTCTCTTGCTCATATTGGTGGAAATGATCTCACCGATGGACTGTCCTTTGTGACGGATGGATGCGAAAAGCGCACCAAAGTCATGAACGCCGCCGAAGAAGATACCACCGATCAGAATCCAGAGCACAACAGGAACCCAGCCGAACATAGCCGCGCCAATCGGTCCGGTGATCGGGCCTGCACCTGCGATAGACGAGAAGTGGTGCCCCATCAGCACGGGCGCCTTAGCGGGAACATAGTCCACACCGTCTTCCATCTCATGCGCAGGGGTCGGCTTCTTGCTGTCGCCAACGCCCCACTGCCTGCAAAGCCATCCGCCGTAGAATATGTAGCCGGCGACAAGAATTGCAACACAGATGATTAACAGTAATAATGAATTCATACAAACTCTCCCTTTCTTTTTTTGGAATATAATACTTTTTTCAAAATTTTCGCTGTCGAACGTCCGGCACGGTTGCTTTCAATCCGATCACTATCCCCGATGACCGCCGCCGCATGAAAGTCCATCCAGCCGTGAAACGAAAATCGAAAACTTTTGTAAATGTGACACTTCTTTAACGCCTTTATGGCCGCCTCATCACAGGTGTCACAGACAATGATGGGGGTGATATACGAATACATATGACCGGGACCAATATGCAGACGATCCATGCCGTCCTCGTAAGCTGTTTTTTTGCAGGCTTCAAAGATCTCCGCCGTAAGGTGCGGCACGTCAAAAAGATAGATAAACTCCTCACTGTCCGCCGCCCATAGCGAAACCTTCTTAGAAACCATATACTTCTCCGCGTGCTCGTAATACTCACACAGCGCCCGGAGGGGTTCCCGCTTCGTTCCGAAATCCGTTATGTTGTAATAAGCCACATAACTCTTCAATAAAATATCTATGATGTCTTTTCTCGTATCTTTCATAATCCCTCAGATTTTTAATAAATCCACGTATTTTATAGTATCATTTTACGACTTCTATTTCAAGATATTTTAATAGTTTATTCATAATTTATTTATAATTTTACATGCAAAGTATGGTAAGCAGATGCGAAAAATACGCCGGAATCGGTGCTTTTACCTCTATGTACTCCCCGTTTAAAGGATGCATAAATCCAAGACAATATGCGTGCAGCGTCTGCCCTTCCAGATGAAAGGCCGTCTTTCTTACTCCGTAAACCTCGTCTCCCAAAAGCGGATGTCCGATGGATGTCATATGCACACGAATCTGATGGGTGCGTCCTGTCTCCAGCCTGCACTCAATATAAGTAAAATCTCGAAATCGCTCCAGTACCTTATAATGTGTGACAGCCTCTTTTCCGTTTTTCTCATTGACGGCCATCCGCTTTCTGTCCTTCTCATCCCTGCCGATTGGCGCACAAACGCTGCCCTCATTCTCTTCTATCACGCCATGCACGATAGCGCGGTAGCTCCGGTTCAGGGAATGCGCTTTGAGCTGTTGTGCTATTATCTTATGCGCCGCGTCGTTTTTACAGACGATGAGAGAACCCGTCGTGTCCCTGTCGATTCGGTGCACAATCCCCGGCCGCAAAACGCCGTTTATCCCGGAAAGCTGCCCCTTACAGTGATACAAAACTGCATTTACCAGCGTACCGCTGTAATGTCCGGGCGCGGGATGTACCACCATCCCTTTGGGTTTATCCACCACCAATACGTCCGCATCCTCATAGAGCACGGAGAGCGGAATGTTTTCCGCCTCCACGGAAGGCTCTACCGCTTCCGGAATCGCAAATGCAACCTCGTCGTCCACACGCAGCCGGTAATTGGCTTTGCAGGGCTTTCCGTTTACATGCGCCTGTCCCTCTTTGATACACTTCTGAATATAAGTACGGGATAGCGTCGGAATCGCAGCGCTCAACCACTTGTCAAGCCGCTCCTCATCCTCCTCCACCCCGATCTGATAACTGAATCGATCCACACCATACCTCCATGCGCTGCTATTTGAGCTCCCGGTAGCGTTTCTGTTTGAAGCTGATAAAGTATAAGTCATTCTCCTTGTAAATAAACAACAGCAGGAAAAGCAGCACGATGGCGGAAACAGTCGCATAGATATCCGCCACATTGAAAATCGGAACATTCATCCGTACGAAATAGATAAAATCAACGACATAATCGTAACGCACCCGGTCAATCATATTGCCGATGGAACCAGCCACGATCAGGCTGAACAGAAAGTGCAGAATCGTATACTTTTTTTGATCCGGCACTTTCAAAAGAACGTATCCTACCACAAACAAAATCACGGTCGCCACAAAGACAAAAAAAACTTTTTGATTCGGAAGCATCCCGAAAGCAGCTCCCTGATTCTCCAAATAATTCAGTTCCAGAATCCCGTTAATCAGATTGTAAGCCGGCTTATCTTTTAAATAAACCTTCGCCCACTGCTTCGTATACTGGTCGAAAGCGATCAGACCGATAATCATCAGCAGATCCAGAAACAGAAAAAACTTTTTCTTCCAACTCATTCCCGCATGTCCTCATCACTAAAGTGTACTTCCTTAACAGCCTCCAGAATTTCCGCATCCGTGACGGTTTTGTCCACATAAGCCTTACCCACCTTTTTGAGCAGTACAAACTTGATCTGCCCGGCCTCCATCTTTTTGTCTGACTTGGTCAATGCAAGAATCTCCTCCGGATCAATGTCGTCAATGCTGATTGGCAGATTAAACGGCACAAACATATCCCGCACCTCGTAGTATTCTTCCATGGAGAGATTCTCATGTTTCCATGAAATATAGGCCGCAGCCACAATACCGAGCGCAATGCACTCCCCGTGCAGCATCTCAAAATGTTTTGCCTTCTCAATGGCATGGCCGATGGTATGCCCAAAATTGAGAAGCGCGCGGTCACCTAGTTCCTTCGGATCTTTCTCCACCACGAGCTTTTTGATGCCACAGCTTCGCATCACCATCTCCTCGCAGACCTCCATATCGCGCTCGTGTATCTCATACATATGATCCAGCAGCCACTCGTAAAATAAGGCATCCTTAATCAGCGCTGACTTCATCACCTCCGCAAAGCCCGCATAAAACTGTCTTTCATCCAACTCTTTCAATACACCCACGTTCATATAAACCAGTTTCGGCATATAAAACGCCCCCACCATGTTTTTATAACCATCAAAATCGACTCCGGTCTTTCCGCCGATACTGCTGTCCGATTGGGCCAATAGTGTGGTTGGAATCTGAATAAAGTCAACACCTCTCAGATAAGTAGCCGCCGTATAACCGACAATATCCCCCACAACACCGCCGCCAAGCGCCACTAGCAGATCTTTTCTGTCAAATTTCTCCTCAATCAGTCTCTTGTAGATTTCTTTCACCGTATCCAGCGTTTTGTTTTCTTCCCCTGCCAGAAAGGCGTGGAGAATCACTTTTTTACAGCCTTTTTCAAGTATTTTCACAACTTCTTCACCGAACAGTTTTTCCGTATTGCTGTCACAGATCACGGCAACTCTTCGCTCTGCGGTCTTTAAATCGGCAATTTCCTCCGCGAGCAGAGTAAAATCCCTTGCAAAAACAATGTCATAACAGGGCTTTTTCTCGTAGTTTATTGTCATTCGTTTCGCCATAATATGTATTTTCCTCCTCTTAAGCAGATATAACTTTATTTATACGCGAAAAGAATCGAGTGCATTATGCACTCGATCTCTTAATACCCTTTGTCTATCGGCACATCGAAGGAACCTGACAAGATATCCTGAAAGTCACCGGAAATATCTACACTGGCCGGTGTAATAATGAAAATATAATGCGATATCTTTTGCAGATTGCCCGAGATCGCAAAACAGGAACCCGAAGTAAAATCGATAATCCTCTGGGCAATGTCCACATCTAACCCTTCCAGATTCAATACTACCGTCCGGTTCGCCAGAAGCGTCTCCGTAATCTCCCGCGCATCCTCCACCGTAGTCGGTTTAATCACACAGACCTCCATGCCGGTTCCCATTTTTTTCGTCTGTCTAAGCGGCGTTACCTTCGGCGTGATTTTCCTTACTTTATCATCCTCTGTATTATCTGTATCCTTGGTGGAGACAGGTTTTCTCATCGGTTCGGGCTCATCGTCATAGAAATCGTCGTCATAATATCCGTCATCCTCATCCTCGCTCAATTTCATGGCGCTGATAAACTTGTCCATAACACCCATCTGTAAAATCCTCCATTTAATCAATTACTTTTTGGGTGCGTATAAGCAGACTCGAAATGCTTCGCACTTCTCGTTCGCGGTCTCCGTTTCACTCCGATCCGCGCAGAACAGACATCCCTCGGATGTCTTGCGCCTCGCCATAAGCTCTGCGGACCATTCGCTCATGCAAGCATGGCGTATGTCCCGCGTGTCTTCTGACTCTGCTTATACGCGCAACTTATGTATACTAAATTACTGCGTATTCTCTTTCGCCAAAGATGCCCGTGCCGACTCTGATATAGGTCGCGCCCTCTGTTATCGCGACTTCATAGTCCCCGGTCATACCCATGGAAAGCTCCTCCATAAAAACATTATCAATGTTTTTATGTATTATGTCAACATAAATTTGCTTTAATTTTGCAAAATACCGTCTGTTTTCTTCCGAATCCTCTACATAGGGCGCTATGGTCATCAATCCTCTGATCCTGATATGAGGTAGTTTCGCGATCTGTTCCACAAGAGAAACCGCTTCTCCGGATGTAGTGCCAAACTTGCTCTCCTCCTCTGCCACATTCACTTCCACAAGGATATTGACAGTTACACTCTTCTTTGCCGCCTCCTTCTCGATCTCCTGCGCGAGGCGCAGGGAATCCACACTGTGAATCAGAAAGACCTTATCTACAATATATTTCACCTTATTGCGCTGCAGATGCCCGATCATGTGCCAGCGGATATCCTTTGGCATGGCCTCATATTTATCCACAAGCTCCTGTACCTTGTTTTCCCCAAAATCCCGGCAGCCGCATGCATAGGCTTCCTCAAGCAAGGGAAGCGGCTTTGTCTTGCTCACCGCAATCAGCTTCACCTCACCCGCCGTTCGTCCGCCGACAGCACACGCCGTCTCCATATTTTTCCTGACCCTATCGAGATTTTCCTTGATCTCCATACCCGCTCCCCGTTTTTTATTCGTAAATAAACTCGTTATCTTTCACCATATCCGCATTCAGCACGATATAGTCGTATACGCTAAGCCCGTAGGTGGTGTTTGACTTCACCACGGAATACTCTTCATTTTCATAGAGAACACTGATCTGCTTAAAGTCCGCATACCCCTTATTGATATTATAAACGCCCTTTAAGGAACCAGTCTTGCTGACGGCGTATTTTTCTCCCGTCTCCGGCATGACAATATAATTTCCGGACCGGAGTGTGGAATTGTCCAGATAATAATCCGTCTCCGTCTCCTCGTAAACCTCCGTCTCCACAAACTGTGTGGTGGCCTCGCCCTCTTCGTTGTAAGTTTCTAACAGCACGCCGTCACCGCCGTTATTGCCGCCTCTCGTCACATAAGCTTTGGGCACGATGAAAAATTCCTTCTGCACAATGGCGGAATTGGGGATTTTCAGCCCCTTCTCCTCCTCCAGAAGCAGCTCGATATCAATAAAACGTTCTGTACAGAAAGTAATCATGGAATTGGTGAAGGTGAGCGACGCAAAAGTTTCTCCCGCCTCGTTGGTATAAACCGCCACTTCGCCCCATGCCGTGTACTGATTTTTCAGAAATCGCACTTCCACATATTCCTTTTCTAAAAGCTGGTCTGCCACCGCCTTTTCCACCGGTATCACAATAGACCAGTCCTCCGACATCGCCAGCTTGTAAACCGGTTCCCCGGCGGCAATCAGTCCGTTATTGACCAGATACTTGCGCTCGTAGTTTTCTTCGTCAAACAGCTCTGATGTCATGTCCTCCAGTTTTAAGTCCTCGTAACCGTCCGTAGAATAGAGCACGATACCGCTCTTGGCCGCGTACCGGTAATTGATGAGAACCGTACCCGAAGCATCGTTTAACGCATCCGCGTTTTCCAGAATATTATAGTTTGCCAGTTTGATCGCCATGCTCTCCATATTATGCCGGAAATTATAGATTTCATCAAAATGCTTCCTGTCAAAGCCGTGCATAAATGAGGTAATATCCGTCCTCAGCTCGGACAAATCGCTGTCGGAAAGAGAATTTTCTCCGTTCGCCCCCGCTTTGATATAGTCGGACAATCTTCCCGTCTCATCCACCGTGTAAACGAGATCGCCCACCGCCGTGCGCTCGCCCTCTCTTGCGAAATAGTTCACGTATCCGGCATCCTGTCCGGTTACGATCTGCTCCGTCCTTAAGGCAATTCCCTTGTAAATGCTGTTCGATGTAAGGGAGCCCTCCTGTACGCTGTAGCGGACAATATGATCTGTCCGAAAGTACATAATCACACAGATCACCACATAGACAAGTATCACGCCAAAAACCATCATGCCGATGTTGAGATTGACGGGCCTTCTGTATTTTGTTATCTTGTTATTTCGATTATCTGCCACAAAATATTCTCCACAAAGGTAAAACCCCGGAAAAGCCTCCGAGGTTTTATATCATTTTTTATATTGACTATGTAAATATCAGAGGGAAACAATAACGTTTTTACGCATATTCTCGGGAAGCTCGCTCTCATCGCGTGACACGCTGATTACAAAATCCACATGGAACTTCTCACTGATCTTCTCAATCTTTTCAATCACCTTCCCAAGCTCGTCCGCCTCCACGCAGGCGATCTTTAAAAAGCTGTCAAAGTACATTTTCTGTAAATCATGATCCTGAGAGATAATACCACAGATAAAGCCGATAAATTCATCGCTGTCCGTCACCAGATACTCCGGTACGTCGATAAGCCTGATCTTGTTGTTCAGCTCAAACATATGCTTCGAGCTTTTGTCAAGATACACGACATTGCCTTGCGCATCTTTAATCTCCGCGTTTACTTTATCTAATAAATGCTTGGTCTTTCCCTTTCCTTCCCTTCCTACAATAAACTCAACCATGTCGATACCCTCCTAGCGTATGTTATTATTTACTGCCCTGACTGCTCCATACAATGACTGTATGATCTTACTGTCAATTATACAGGAACTCCCCCGAAAAAACAACTACCTTATTTGATGATTCCGAGCAGTGCACCCATATCCCCGTAAAGCCCTTCTCTCGACTCGTCTTTCAGGATAACGGAGATGTAAGGCGTCCCGCTGCTGCTTCTGGAAAGCAGGATCAGACAGTGCCCCGCCGCGTTGGTAGTGCCCGTCTTTCCGCCCACTACCGTCACATTCGCGGGCGGTTCATATGTGCCCCGCAGAAAGAGATTTGAATTTTCCATCTCCATCGTCTTTTCGGAACCATCCGCCGCCGTATAGACGGTGCTGTAGGATGACATCTGAATAATTTGGTTAAAAAGCTCATATTTGAGAGCCTCTTGAAAGATCAGATAGAGGTCATAGGCCGTCACGTAGTGATCTTCCTGCGTCAAGCCGTTCGGATTCATAAAATGACAGTTCGTCGCGCCGATCTCCTGCGCCTCCTGATTCATAAGCTCCACGAATGCCTCCACAGAACCCGTTCCGCCGCTTAAAGAACCGGAAACGCCTTCCGCGATCAATACGGCGACGTCATTTCCGGAAGCGATCAGCAGCGCATGTATCGCCTGATCCAGCGTCATCCTGTCTCCCGGTTTGATGCCGGTCAAAACGGCGCCGGACTCTGTGATTATCACATTTTCCGATGCGGTGTAGATGTCATCCGGAGACCCGTACTTCAAAGCCACAAGAGCCGTCATCACTTTTGTCAGACTGGCCGGATTCATTTGATTATGCGCATTTTTCGCATACAGCGTGTTCAGATCCTTCGTGTCAAAGAGTGCGGCAGCGCCCACCTGCTGCAGATCCGGTCCACCCGCCGTCACATCGCCCGCCGTCACGCACAGATCCTTGGCAAAAGGCTCTATCGTTTCCCTGTTTGCGATATTAATAAGCTGATAACTGCTGACACTCCCCTGCTGTTCATAAGGCATGTCATACTTCGCACTCCCGCACCCCGTAAGGGCGAGAGCTGCCACCGCTAGAAAAGCGCACAACCTTCTACATTTTGAAGCCGAGTTTGCCAAAGGCAAATCCCGCAATCGAACGCTGGTAATCATTTGCTTTTTCTTCGAGTCTGCCAAAGGCAAATCTCGCAATCGAACGCTGGTAATCATTTGCTTTTTCTTCGAGTTTGCCAAAGGCAAATCTCGCAATCGAACGAAGTTCGATTTGTTATTTGTACATTTCACGCCACTCCATGTCTCCTCTGTCGAGTGATTTAATCAAAAGTTCCGCGGACGCCAGATTGGTAGCAAGCGGAATGTTGTGCCTGTCACAAAGCATAACGACATTATTGACGTCCGGCTCGTGGGACTTCGGATAGAGCGGATCTCTTAAGAAAATTACCAGATCGATCTGGTTATGCTCGATCTGCGCGCCGATCTGCTGTGCCCCGCCCAGATGACCGGCCAGATACTTGTGGATAGTCAGATTCGTCACTTCCTCAATCAGTCTTCCCGTTGTCCCCGTGGCATAAAGATCGTTTTTACTCAAAATCCCCCGATAAGCGATACAGAAATTCTGCATCAGTTTTTTCTTTGCATCATGTGCAATTAACGCAATATTCATTTGCTAACACCCCTGTCATTTTTACATTGCAGCCGTATATTCAGCACAAACCCGACTCCGATATAAAGACTGACCACCGAAGTCAACCCATAGCTGACAAACGGAAGCGGAATACCCGTATTCGGACTCGCGCCGGTAGCCACCGCAATGTTAAGCATCCCCTGAAAGCCAATTAACGCCGCAACCCCCGCCGCGATAATCGTACCTGCCAGATCTTTTGCCTTCCTAGCTACCATAATACATTCAAATGAGATGAAAATCAATAACACAATTACCACACAGCCACCTACAAACCCAAATTCTTCGCCAATGACCGCATAAATAAAGTCCGTCTCCACCTCCGCGATAAAATTGCCGTTTTTTACGGAACTGATTTCGTTGGTGTTGTAGCCTTTCCCGTAGAGCATACCGGAACCTATGGCCATCATGGAATTATTCTGCTGGTACGCTTCCGTATCGGAGTATTGGTCCGGATAAAGCCATGCCAGAATACGCCTCTGCTGGAAATCGTTAAGGATTTCCTGCTCCGGCTGCAAAATCAGCGTCAGCGCGATGATAAAGGCCGGCACCGCCACGGAAATGGCAAGAATCACATATTTCCAGCTTACGCCGCCCACAAACATCACCACACAGAACAGAATCACCACCATGATACTGGTGGACAAATCCGGCTGGCTTAAGATCAAAACGATGGAAGGAACAAACAGCAGGACACAGCCCCCGACAATCTTTAGCGTCCCCATCTCTTCCTTATGTTTCATGATAAACTGTGCAAAGAATAAAATCAACAGAATCTTGGCCGTCTCCGAGGGCTGGAACTGGATGCCAAAGAGATTCAGCCAACGCTGGGCACCGCCCACCGTCACGCCGATCGCTCTTACCAGATACAAAAGGACAAGATTTGCCGCGTACATGATCCAGTAAAACCTAAGAATCACCGAATAGTCAAACAGGGACAAAACAAGCATCAGAAAAAAGCCGAAAACGGCTCCGGCAAGCTGCCTGGACTGCAAAGATTCCTTGGCGCTGCCGATGGCAAGAACGCCCACTACCGTGAGCGCTACCACCAAAATGATTAATTTAAAATCATAGTCCCTGATGTGGTAATGTTTCAGCATATAACTTCCTTCATCCTGTTGTATCGAAAACTATTGTCTTTTCCTGCCGAGGCTGCTGCAGGCAGTCCTCGCAATCGAGCAAAGCTCGATTTGTTATTTTTTAGTAAATTGCGACAGTGCAAACCATTCAAGGAGAATGCGAAGCATTCTCTGAATCGTCGCTGCCTAGCGACGTTTTGTTATTGTTTTAAATCAAGTATCGGTATATTCGCGTAGAGCGTCGGATTCTTGATCCCGTGTCCCTTACCGCTTGTCTGTGTAATCTGGATCTCCATGCTCTGGGCATCTATCTTCATGTACTTGGATATCACCTTGGCGATATCGTTCTTAATCATCTCCATCATCTCCTGCGAACAGTTGACTCTGTCGGAGATAAGCAGTATTTTCAGCCGGTCTTTGGCTATTTCTCTGGAGCTTTTCCGTTTCAACAGATTTTTAAACACGCTGATCCCCCCTAACCTTTATGGAAAATACCCGTTACTCTCGTCCAGAACGAGACGCCCTTATCAAAATCCATGAAAGGGACATCCTCTCCTATGATCCGGTAACAAATATTCTGGTATGCCTTACCCGCCATGGTATTGCTTCCGACTAACGGCTCTCCCTGATTTGTGGCTATCACCACGTTTTCATCATCCGGCACCCTTCCGATCAGGGGCAGCGATAAAATATCCACCACATCCTCCGAGGACATCATATCGCCCCTTCTTATCATATCCTGCCTTATTCGGTTGATAATCAGATCCATCTTATGTATTTCATTCGCTTCTAAAAGCCCGATGATCCTGTCCGCATCCCGGATCGCGGAAACTTCCGGCGTAGTGACCACAAGGGCCCTGTCCGCGCCCGCGATGGCATTCTGGAATCCCTGTTCAATCCCTGCCGGACAGTCCAGAATGATATAATCAAACTGATCCCGCAGGTGGCTGATCATGCGCACCATCTGGGAGGGATTGACCGAGCTCTTATCCTTTGTCTGCGCCGACGGCAGAAGAAACAGGGTCGGATAACGCTTGTCCCGTATAATCGCCTGTTTGATGCGGCAGTTTCCCTCCACCACATCCACCAGATTGTACACAATCCGGTTCTCCAAACCCATGACCACATCCAGATTGCGAAGGCCGATATCCGTATCGATTAGAATGACCTTCTTCCCCATAGCTGCCAGACCTGTTCCAACGTTTGCAGAGGTGGTGGTCTTTCCCACCCCGCCTTTCCCTGACGTGACGACAATCACTTCACTCATAGCAAGTCCTCCATTACATGAATTGTTATCGTCTACTGAACCTTTCCGCCCACATCGTTCAGCCCGCGCCATTCGCAAAGGCGCCTGCGGCGCTTTCCCACTGCTTACGCAGTTAACTTTGCTCATGAGATGGCGCTCCGCTCATGCTCTGTAAAGATGGCTCATTCATGCGAGCATGATTCGCCCATTTTTACAGAGCATGGCTGAACTTTTAGAACGGCAGATCGTTCAGTAATTCTTTGGTAATCGGCTCCATGAAAACTCTGGCGTCCCTCACATAAGCAATTTTTGGCTGAATCTTCGGTTTGATCGACCATTTACTCTGTTTCTCTGATGTTTTATATTTGAAATCGCCTATCTTTAACTTTTCCGGCGACATTTCAAGCGCCACTACGAAATGCCCTTCCTCGCCGTTTCCGCCGGCGTAGGCTTGTCCGTAGAGTCCTCCGAGCACGACAATATCCTTGCTGGATATGATACACGCCCCCGGATAAACGTCCCCCAGCACAATAATGCTGTTTTCCGTCTCCAGGATCTGGCCGTCCTTTAACGTTCCCTTATAGAACTGTCCCGCATTCTCCAGCACATCCTGATGGAAGGAAAGCTGTTGCAGCGCTTTCACAAAATTCCGGTCCGTCGCCTCATCCTTTCCCATGATGCAGACAATGTTCAGCCTGGAATTGGCTGAAATCGTGTCCACAAGCTGACGCTCCTCCTGATCAGACAGCACCCTGCCCTCAAAGGAGAGCACCATGCTTGCATCCTTGAAGAAATTAGCGGATTCGCTGAACTTCACCGCGATTTCCGTAAGAAGCTGCGAAAAGGGGATTTCGCTGTCCAGAAAGATGGAAAGCCCGTTCGGAAAGCTCTTGATTATTACTGCGTTTTTCATACTCACACCTCAATTTTCATATCGTCCGGCTCCTAGTCGGCATTGATTGCGCCGCCTTCCAGCTCGCCCGCCGTACCGGTAATGATTTCGTCTTCTTCCTTCAATCCGTAGTAGTATTCATACACATCCTTTGCAATTTGTGCCGCATAGTCGGATGTATAACCGTTAGCCACACGCACCGTCAACGATATTTCCGGCGCCTCATAGGGCGCATAGCTGATAAACAGCGCGTGGTTCGGGCGGTTTCTGCTCTCCTGTGCCGTACCCGTCTTACCGGCCACATTCACGTCCAGATCGGCAAAGTACGCCTTGTTCTCAACTACCTGACGCATTCCCATATGAATGGCATTCCAGTATGCCGGATCCATATCAATCCGGTTGCGGACCGTGGCTGTATTATTTCGGATCAGACCGCCGCTCTGATCTTTAACCTTGTCTACCAATGTTAAATTATAACATGTTCCACTGTTTGCGACGGTTGTAACATATCGCGCAAGCCCTGCCGTAGTGTAGTTGTTGGTGCCGTGTCCGATGGCGGAGCGAACCGCGTCCAGATCGGATATACCGGGCGCATACTCCTCAATCTCAATGCCGGAAGTTTCCGAAAGGCCGTACATATCTGCATATTTTGCCAGCTTATTCAAACCAACGCTGTCATTGTAAGTGTCTCCCACAATCCCAAGGCGGTAACCCACCTCGTAGAAATAGGAATTACAGGAGTATCGGATACCTCCTGTTATATTTAAGGAACCGTGGGCGCCAGGATAAATATGACATCGTGCCGGCGGGGATACCTTGTCAAAAATACCGGCACAGGTAATGCTGTCCGTCAGGGTAATCACGCCCTCCAAGAGCCCCGCCGTGGCGGATACCGGCTTAAAGGTAGAACCGGGCGCCGTCCGCTGCTGGGTCGCATAGTTTAGCATGGGACTCGACAAATCATTCCTCAGGCTTGCAAAGTAAGCAGCGTCCACGCCGTTTGCCATCCGGTTATTGTCATAGCTCGGATAGGAGGAAATGGCAAGCACATCTCCCGAATTTACATCCGTGACCACAATAGAGCCGGAATAGGGATCAAGGGCAAGCTGAGCCGGTGTCAGCTCCAAATTTTCTATGCGGTTTCGCATAAAGGTGTACGGCGTCACCGCCCCTGTCCTGAACTGTGCGATTTCCTCTTCGGAGGGTTCCACAACATACTGCTCCATAAGAAGCTCACAGATCTGCCGTCCGGTGATCTCGTCGCTCAGTATCATGTAGCGGTAAATTTTCTTGTCAAAGTCCAAATCCCGGTCGAGGATATCGAAAATATACTCAAGAATCTTATTGTAAATCTCCACGGAATCGGAATAACGCGAGTCTATATCCAGTTTGGAGACATTGATCCAGTTCTGTGCAATAGCGTAGTTTAAATACTCATTTAAACTGATGACTTCATCCTTCGTCCATGCGATGTAGGTGGCGTCGGTCTTATCCACCACATCCTCCATCAGAATATCGCGTTCATACAGAGCCGCCGCCACATAGCTCTCGTAGACCTGGTACTCTTCCGTCAAGGCCTCGTATGGAGTGCAGCTCTCAGTCAGTTCATCCTGTAAAGTGGCGAAAACACGCGCCTTTTTATCCAGATAAGCCGCCTGCACAGCCTTTTCCGTATCGCCCGCATACTCCGACGTAAAATGGGTGGTATCAATTACATTGTTGTTGATGCAAGCATAATACACATCGTAGATCGGAATGGGGATATTTCCTCCGCTGCCCCCCTCCGGAGGCGTATATTCCCTGATATTCTCTATCTTATTCAAAAGAATGGCCGCAAGCTTGGATTCCAGAATATGATAACAGGCTTTCTGAAGCTCAGTATCCAGCGTCAGCACGATATCGTTACCCGCCGCCGGCTCCACCCGGTCGCTTGTCTCCACCACCTTACCCATATTGTCCACGTACACGGTCTCGGATCCCTTTTTGCCTTGCAGCTCCATCTCCATAGAAGCTTCGATCCCGGATTTTCCCACGGTATCATTCAGATCATAAGTGGGATCCTGCGCCTGCAGCTCCTGCAGTTCCTCCTGCGCCACCCGGCCCGTATAGCCGATCACCTGCGCATAATAGATGCTTTCGTTATATTTGCGGATCGTTCCCTCCGCGATGGAAACGCCGTCCAAACTGTCGGCATTCTCCATAATGACGGCTACCGTCTCCTGTGAGACGTTTTCCGCCACCGTGGTGGCGATATATCTCTGGTAGCTGTTGGCGCTCATGGCATAGCGGATGGTGATGATCTTTAACACTTCCTCTTTGGTAAAGCCAAGCCCCTCCACAAAGCTGTCCGAATCATCGTCGTCCGTATAATCGCCGATGCCGTAGCGGCTTGTCCCGCAAAGATATTTGACCACATCCTCGGGGGCTGCGGATTTCTCCCGTTCTTTCAGGTCATCTATGGAGGCGTAACCGTAAATGTCCGCCAAAAAACGCAAAAGCTGCGTGCCTTCCACTGTGTACGCATACTGTCCGTTCTTATTGACTTCAATATGGAAATCGCTGATCACATGGTCTCCGTTCTCCTCGATCATGGCAATCAGTCTGCGGATCGCATCGTTTAACTTCGCATTCTTTCCTCTTCCCGACTCGTACACATCCTCGATGGTGACGGAGTAAGCCAGCTCATTGTAGGCTAAAAGGTTGCCGTTCCGGTCCAGAATATTGCCTCTGGTAGCGGGAAGCGTCCTCTCCTTCCTGATTTTTAGCCGGAAGTCATTGTAATACTGCTCCCCGTTCACGATCTGGAGCTGAAAGATCCAGTAAATCAGGTATCCGCCCATACCGGCGACTACAAGCATAAGCACAAGCAGCCGGGAGGTGACCATATTCATGAAATTTTCTTTAAAACGCTCTAAGAGTTCCTCAAACAAACTTCTTTCCGCTCCTCAGTTCGCTTCGCTCAAGCCCCGTGTTAATCCAGAGAATGAGCGGGTATAAAAGCAAAGTAACCGCAATGGTATACACGATTTCCGGTAAAATAATGTGCAGGAGGTAGTATGTAAATTCAAATCGCCCCCGCAGGAGAAACAGGATCACATAGCAGCCGATCCCGTAGAGAAAGTCACTGCACAGAATAAGCGCCACCGGCAGTTTGATGTCCTGCGGATAAAAAATGGCCGCAAACTTGCCGTTCATATAGCCGATATACATATACAAAAGTGCATAGAACCCAATCACGCTGGCAAAGAAAATATCCACCAGCAGCCCGCAGAAAAAGCCGATCAGAAGCCCCGTCTTCTCTCCCCGCATAAAACCGAAAGAAGCCGTCAGCACAATCAGAAGATTGGGCACAATGCCGCCAAAGGCAAGCGCGCGGAACACCGTACACTGTAACAAAAAGCATATGAAAATCAGTAATGCGGTAATAATGCCACGTTTCATCGAAAATTCTCCATCTGTCAGAGAATGCAGCTTTTCAGGCATTCTCTCACGTGAGATTTCGTACTTCCAAGTCAGCTGTGCTGACTTGGCGGTGCAGCCTCTGCCGCCGAGTTTAGAAGTACTTCTCACGCTGCTCAATCTGGCACAGTCTGTTTCAACTGCCGGATCACCAAAACCTCCTCCAGATGCTCAAAATCCACGGCCGGGGTTATGTATCCGGACTTGGTCAGATTGTTCGCATCCCGATTAATCGTGTTGATATAGCCGATCAGAATGCCCGGCAGGTACTTATCGCTGATATCGGAGGTAACCACTTTGTCACCCTCCACCACCACATTGTCACTGTCCACAAGCTGCTCAAATTCAATGACGCCGGAAGCATAGAGCTTCAAATTCCCGGAAACGATCATGCGGTCAGCGCTGGCAAGTACCATGGCGCTCACATTGGAGTCGTCCGCAATGATGGATTTCACCTTCGCCCAGTTAGGTCCCACATCCACCACACGCCCTACGAGGCCGCTCCCGGCCATCACGTTCATATCCACGGCGATGCCGTCGCTTGCCCCCTTATTGATTACAAAAGAATAAAACCAGTTGCCGGAATCTCTGGCAATAATGCGCGCCCCCGTCTTCTCGTACTCATCGTACTGGGCGTCCAGACTGTACAGTTCCCGCAGATTGGTCAGTTCATAGCGATCCTGCTGTAATCTTGTATTTTCGATCGTCAGCTCATCCACCTGCTGTTTTAACTGCTCATTCCGGGCAAGAAGCTCCCTGATCTGCACAAGCTCCTCCGAGCGGCCGGAAAGCCAGCTCCCCACCACACTGATCCCCTCCTCGAAGGGAACCACGATATATCCCGCAACGGCAGACAAAGGCCCGCTGAACACCTTTGTATTAAAGGTAAGCAAAACCAATGCCGTGCAGAGGATTGTTAAAATAAAAAGGAGATATTTACCGGGTAACGTAAATTTCTCTCCTTTTCTTTTGACGATTGGACTCATTTACTCATTCCTTCTATCGCATAAGCAACCGATTTATAATTTTCTTCCTTGATGATTTTTGCAAGGCCGAGCGCCACACTGGTCACCGGGTTTTCGGAAACGTTCACCTGCAGACCCGTGCCCTTGCTCATAAGCTGCGCCAGCTTACTCACCTGAGAAGCGCCGCCCGTCAGATAAATGCCGTGGCGGTAGATATCCGCCGCAAGCTCCGGCGGGGTACGCTCCAGAATCACTTTGATATTGTCTATGATGGAATTAAAATGCTCGATCAGGCACTCGTCCACAAGGGCGGTGGGAATTTCCCTCTCCACGGGAAGCCCCGTCACGATATCCCTGCCGTAAACCACGGCACCGACCCGCTGATCTTCCAGATCAAGAAGGGATGTCTTTACGACCTCGGCCGTCTTACCTCCGATAATCAGGCTGTACTCGCGGCGGATCGCTGCCTTGATGGCCTCGTCGAATTTGCGTCCTCCCACCTTGATCAGGCGGCTGAGGACAATGCCTCCAAGGGAAAGAATGGATATCTCCGTCGTATCAAAGCCCACGTTGACCACTAGAACGCCCTGAGAGTTTTTCACGTCGATGCCAAGCCCCAGACCGTCCGCCACAGCCTTATCCACCACCATTACCTTTTTGGCCTTCACGTTGGACTCCTTAATCAGATCCTTGAAAGCACGCTTCTCCACCTCCGTCACATCCCACGGAACGGCAATATAGTAATCGGCCGGACGCACATTGTTGCGCATCATACCGCTCAAGAAATACTTGATCAGTGTCTCCATATTCTGGATATCCGCAATCACGCCATTGCTCAAAGGATAGGTGATACTTATGTTGCTCGGCGCCTTCTCGTACATCTCAAAGGCCGCGTCGCCGTACGCGAAGAGCGTCTTTTTATTCTCGATGGCGATCATGTTTTTTTCAACTAGTACGTCGTCGTCTGCGCGGTTGTAAATTTTGATATTGCTTGTGCCAAGATCAATCCCAAATGCGTTGTTTGCCAAGGTAAATGTACCCCTTTCTTTTCACGTTCAATTCTTTAAAACTTCTTTTCATCCTGTGACATATCTGTCAATAGTTTACTCTCTTTGAAACTAAAATAATTGTTGTCCCCCAGAATAATGTGGTCGATCAGCGGAATGTCCGTAAGCGCCCCCGTCCGGTCGATCCGCTCCGTGACCAGAAGATCGTTTTCGCTTGGGACAGGATTTCCGCCCGGGTGGTTATGCAGAAGCATAATACCTGCCGCGCCGTTTCGAAAGGCCTTGATATAAACCTCTCTCGGCGAAAGAAGGGAGGCGTTAACCGTACCTTTTGAAAGAATTTCCTCCCCAAGAAGATGGTAACCCGAATCCAGAAATAGAAGCAGGATATGCTCCACACACTCATGTCGGAACCTCTCCATGTAATAATCTGCGACGGAGTATGGATCGTGAAAAGAAAGTCCGTTTTTCGCCTTCGCCCGGGCCATCCGTTTCGCAAATTCCGCGATGGCCTTAAGCTGAACCGCTTTCACCTCTCCGATACCCTCAATCTTCTGCAGATCCTTCACGGATACATGGTACAGCCCAAGAAGCCCGTTCCCGTATCCGGCTGTCTTGGCCAGAACCCGTTCCCCAAGCTCCCTGGCGCTCACGCCTTTCGTTCCCGTCCGAAGAAGGATTGCCAGAAGCTCAGAGTCCGTAAGACTCTCGCTCCCGAAGGCGGCAAATTTCTCAAATGGAAGATTTTGCTGCCTGTAATACTCATTGTTCTCACACTTTCCTGTTTTCATGCAGTCTCTTTCCCGACAGCTTCTCTCCAAAAGGACGGTCAGATCATGCGGTATATGATGATCGCCAGAGCGATACCCAAAATGCTTGCTATCGTGATCTTAATCGACAAAGCGAATGTAACGCTTAAAATGCCAAGATCCAGTACCAGCGGCTGCGACAGACCGAAGGACTGTCCGTAATTCAGCCAAGTGGAGGGAAACAGGCTTCCGATAAAGCCGCCGATCACGATTCCCGCCAAAATCAGCAGGAAGCAGGCCCAGTTATTTTTGCGCATAAAAAATAAAATCTCCTTTCCCCAAGGCTCATTTTAACACAATCGGATTTTGATGTACACAAAATTTTTCAATGTGTGGGCTTAATCGTCACAATCCCACGGTCTGCCAGATTCTGCAGACTCTTTAAGATACCAAGTTTCGCGTGGGAGAAAGTCAGCCCGCCCTGAAAGTAAACCGCGTAGGGCGGCGCGATTGGGCCGTCCGCGGAAAGTTCGATGGAAGAACCGGAAACAAAGGCCCCCGCCGCCATGATCACCTTGGAATCATAGCCCGGCATATCCCAAGGCTCCGGCTTCACGAAGCTGTCCACCGGGGCCGCCGCCTGAATGCCCTCACAGAACGCGATCACCCCCTCTGGAGTACCGAAAGTCACGGCCTGAATGATGTCGTGGCGGCTTTCCGTCCCGTCCGGCACCACCGCAAACCCCAGCTTTTCATAAATATTCGCAGCAAATATAGCGCCTTTTAAGGCGGACGCCGTCACCGTGGGCGCAAGGAAAAGCCCCTGATAGAAGGCGGGAAGAATACCGAGGGAGGCGCCCACCTCCTTGGCCAGTCCGGGAGAGGTCAGCCGGCAGGCAGCATTCTCCACACACTCCTTTTTCCCGGCAATATATCCCCCGATGGGTGCAAGCCCGCCGCCCGGGTTCTTGATGAGAGACCCGACCACCATATCCGCGCCCACTTCGGAAGGCTCCGTCATCTCCACAAACTCCCCGTAACAATTGTCCACCATCACGATCACATCCGGTTTGATCTGCTTCACAAAGGCGGTCAGTTCGCCGATGCGCGCCACGGACAATGTGGGCCTCGTCTGGTAGCCCTTCGATCTCTGGATGGTGACAAGCCGTGTCTTTTCGTTTATGGCGCTGCGGATGCCCTCGTAGTCAAAGCCGCCGTCAGCTAAAAGATCCACCTGCCTGTATGTGATGCCGTACTCCGCAAGGGACCCTCTGGAGGGACGTATGCCTATGACTTCCTCCAAAGTATCGTAGGGCTTCCCCACAGGGGACAGCAGTTCGTCGCCCGGCCGCAGATTGCTCATCAGCGCCAGCGCCAGCGCATGGGTGCCGCATGTGATCTGGGGACGCACCAGCGCATCCTCCGTCCGGAATACATCGGCGTACACGGTCTCAAGGGTATCCCTGCCAAGATCATTGTAGCCATAGCCTGTAGTGCCAAGCAGACATGCCTCGCTGACGCCTGCCCTCTGCATGGCCCGTATCACCTTGAGCTGGTTGTACTCCGCAGTTTCGTCAATCTGTCGGAAACGTTCCCGAAGAGATGTCAGAATCTCATCCCCAAAACGGTACACCGCCTCCGATATACCAAACTCCTTATATATGCCGTCAAGCTCTCCCATGTTCCCTGTTCCGCCTTTCTTTTGTCTTTGTATAATTTGCACACCAGTTCCTTTTTTCTTCCCACGGCCCTCACGAAACCCCTTGTAAAATCAGTGTTTTCTATCGTTTATCTTCCTGCATTCTCCTGCTTTTTTCTTTTGGTCCGTGTTGTTTTTTCTTTCCAAACGTTATCTTTTATGACTGTATTTCGTTTAATAACGACATCTATTCCAAATAACAATATCTATCAAATCACAATTTCGTCATTTTACTTCCCTTTTCTCTGAAAAACGTCATATTTTATCAGCATTTTACATATTGTTACAGGATAATCCTTTTTTCGCGCAGGAAATCCTGCATAAACTTTACTATATTCTGACTGTCATGGTCAAAAACGGTTTTATCGATCCAAATTACCTCTTTTTCGCGTCGAAACCAGGTGAGCTGCCTTTTGGCAAAATGTCTGGTATCCCGTTTGATCAGGTAAACAGCCTCTTCCAGAGAGATTTCACCTTCCAGATAGGACAGGATCTCTTTGTAGCCTAGCCCCTGCATGGAGACCATGTCTCTGTGACAGCCCGATTCACGCAGGGCGCGCACCTCCGCCTCAAGACCCTGCGCCATCATCAGATCCACCCTGTCGTTAATCCGCTCATAAATGCGTTCTCTGTTGTCATTCAGGACAAAGTAGGCAAAGTTGTAGGGGGATTCGTTCTGACGCTGTTCCCTGTTATGGTCGGAAATCTTTTTTCCTGTCTTTTCATAAAATTCGATGGCCCGGATGACCCGCTTGATATTGTGGGCGTGAATGCTCTCGCAGGACTCCGGGTCTACGGCGCGCAGCCTTTCATAGAGAGCCTGCGCCCCATCCCTTTTCGCCTGCTCCTCAAGCGACTGCCGAAGCGCGGTGTCCTCGTCGTTTTCCGTAAAACCGATGTCATACAGCAAAGCCTGAATATAAAATCCGGTGCCGCCCACCAGAATGGGAATATGGCCCCGGCCGTAAATCTCCTCCGACGCCTGTTTCGCCAATCTCTGAAACACCACCACATTACATTCCTGATCAGGCTCCATCACGTCAATCAGATGATGGGGAACACCGTCCATCTCCTGCGGCGTAATCTTGGCCGAACCGATATCCATATGGCGGTATGCCTGCATGGAATCGGCGGAGATAATTTCCCCGTCTATGGCTTTTGCAAGGGCGATGGAAAGCGCCGTCTTTCCCACCGCCGTCGGACCCGTCAGAATCACAAGCGGTCTTTTTTCCGTCTGCCCCTTCCCCTCCATTCCTCTGTATTTCCCTCCTAAAATTCTCTGCGCCGGACTCGTATACACATAGTTTTCACATGATTATACGATCCGCTTAAACTTTTTCTCAATCTCCTGCCTGCTCATGGAAATAATCGTCGGCCTGCCGTGCGGACAGTTGTAAGGATTATCCAATGTCAGAAGCTCGTCAATCAGTGTCTCCATCTCCTGCCTGCTCATACGCATATTTCCTTTGACAGCCGCCTTGCAGGCCATGGTCGCGATGCGGGCGCGGACGCTCTCAGGGGTTCCTGCCACCGCATCGGCGGACAGCTCATCCAGAATCTCATAGAAAAATGTCCCCTCGGCGTACCCGTACAGGTCCAGCGGCACACCCCGTATGGCATAGTCGTTTCCGCCAAACTCCTCCACCACAAAGCCAAGCGCTGTGAAATCCTCCATGTGGCTCTGCAAACACTCTTTCTCCTGGTTGTTAAGCGTCACGATCATGGGCGGGTTGATATGCTGGGAGGCAGCCTCCTTCTCCCGAAAACGGCGCATCAGCCGCTCATACCTGACTTTCTCGTGGGCGGCATGCTGATCCACGATCAACAGCTTATCCTGATAGGAAATCAGCCAGTAGGTCTCGAAAAGCTGTCCGATGATCTCGTACTGCTCTTTCGCTTTCGCCGAGAGGATTTTATCGTCGAACATGGTCAGTTGTTCCGGTTTTCCGGTTTCCGTATGATAGACCGTCGTCTGCCGCAGAACGTTCGCCTCCGCAGGCCGGCTCTTCTCATAGATGGCGCGGATGGATGCCGCCTGTTCTGGCTGTCCCGGCACTTCGAAGGGCGGCAGCTCTACTGCAGCTCCCTGTTTCGTCGTGCTGCCGCTGTCTCTCTCCTGCGCACGGGCAATTCTTTTTTTCTCAAACGGTTCCGGCGCCGTCTCTTTCGCTCGTCCGCCGCCATTTTGCGCTGCTTTGCCTTTTGGCTTTTCCGGTTGTGTGAGGCTCACTTCCGGGATCATTTCCCGCTCTTTAAGGGCCTCTTCCACCGCTTCCCGCACCGTCTCGTAAAAGTCCGGCCCGTCAGCGATCCGCACCTCCATCTTGGAAGGATGGACATTCACGTCGATCTTCTCCGTATCGATCTGAAAATGCAGGATGCAGAACGGAAACTTGTGCTGCATCAGATATTCCCTGTAGCCTTCCTCCACCGCCTTGCTGATCAGCGTGCTGCGGATATATCTGCCGTTGATGTAAAAGATCTCATAGGAACGGTTCGCCCGGTTAATCACGGGTTTCCCCAAAAGACCTGTCACCGTCATGCCGTCCTGCGCAAACTTAAAATCCGTAAGCGCATCAGCGATATCTTTCCCGTAAATGCGGTAGACAATCTCCCGCAGATCACCGTTTCCCGTGGTATAAAACCGGGTCTGCCCGTTTAAGAGAAACTTAAAAGAGACCTCCGGGTTTGACATGGCCAGATGCTCCATCAGATCCGCCACGTAGGAACCTTCCGTCCGTGGCTGTTTTAAGAACTTCTTGCGGGGCAGCGTGTTGTAAAAGAGATTCCGCACAAGCAATGTGGTGCCGCCCGGCGCGCCGATCTCCTCCCGTTCTTTCTCCACGCCGCCCTCGATCAGGAAGCGCACACCCGTCAGCGCCTCCGGCGTCTTGGTGATCAGCTCCACCTGCGCCACCGCCGCGATGCTGGCAAGGGCCTCTCCACGAAACCCGAGACTGACCAGCTTGGTCAAATCGTCGGCGGAGGAAATTTTGCTTGTGGCATGGCGCAGAAAGGCGTTCTCCACCTGTGACTTTTCGATACCGCCGCCGTTGTCCGTCACCCGGATCAGGGTCGTGCCGCCGTCCCTGATCTCCACCGTAACGGCGTCCGCGCCCGCGTCCATGGCATTCTCCACCAGCTCCTTCACCACACTGGCAGGCCGCTCCACCACCTCTCCGGCAGCGATCTTGTCTATCGTCTGATTGTCCAAAATATTTATTTTCGCCACGGTTTCCTTTTCCTCACAGTATTCTAAAGCGGTACATGAAATTGCGAAACCTCTCAACACACTGTATTAATTGTGCAAATGGATAATCATAAGCAGACCCTTGAAAAGTGTTTAAATCTTTCGGATTAAAACTGTCAGCGCTTAACGCGGTACTTTCGAGTTTAGCGCTGTTACGGCTGGAACGGAGCGCAAGCGCGTCTGTGTTGATTATTCATTTGTACAATTTCGATACATATAATTAGGTTTCGCCTTTCTTATCCCCACCGATTTTTCAACCTGTTTTGTAATCGGTACAATGTATTCAGCGCATCCATCGGCGTCAGGTTACTCACATCAATCTCCTTAAGCTCCTTGATCACGTCCTCATCCTTCACCGTGTCAAACAGGGAAATCTGCTCCAGATCCACCTCGTCGTACTTGACGGGCTTTTTCTTCTCGCTCTTTCCCCGGTCGATCTCTATGCTCTGCACCTTCTCGGTGATGTCGTTGTCGCTTAGCTGCTCCACGATCTCCTTGGCCCGGTCGATGACCATATCCGGCACCCCGGCCAGCTTCGCCACCTGAATACCATAGCTCTTATCTGCGCCGCCCTTCACAATCTTCCGGAGAAAAACGATGTCGTCCCCCTTCTCCTTGACCGCGATGCAGTAGTTGTTTACATTGTCCATCTTGCCTTCCAGCTCGGTCAGCTCGTGGTAATGGGTGGCAAACAGTGTCTTCGCCCCGAGAATCCGCCTGTTGCTGATGTGCTCGATCACTGCCCACGCGATACTAAGGCCGTCGAAAGTGGATGTGCCGCGCCCGATCTCGTCGAGCACCAGCAGGCTGTTCGGCGTGGCATTCCGAAGGATATTGGCCACCTCGTTCATCTCCACCATGAAAGTGGACTGGCCGCTGGCCAGATCGTCGGAGGCGCCCACCCTCGTAAATATCCGGTCCACAATGCCGATATCCGCCCTTTTTGCGGGCACAAAGGAGCCAATCTGAGTCATCAGCACGATCAGCGCCACCTGCCGCATATAGGTGGACTTTCCCGCCATATTCGGGCCTGTAATGACCGAGATACAGTGCTTTTTGTCATCCAGTCTGGTGTCGTTTGCGATAAACATATCGTTCTGGATCATCTGCTCCACCACGGGATGCCGTCCTTCTCTGATATCGATCACGCCTTTTTCATTGAGCGCCGGGCGTACATAGTGGTTCTGTTCCGCCACAAAGGCCAAAGACGTAAACACATCAAGCTTCGCCACGGCCCGGGCGGTTTTCTGAATCCGCTCCACCTCCCCTGCTATGGCCTCTCTGATCTCACAAAACAGGTCGTACTCCAGCGTAAAGAGCTTATCCTCCGCATTCAGGATAGAATCCTCCAGCTCTTTCAATCTGGGCGTCGTGTACCGCTCCGCATTGGCAAGCGTCTGCTTGCGCACATAGTCCTCCGGCACCTGATCCCGGTAGGAATTGGTCACCTCAAAATAATAGCCGAAGACCTTATTGTACTTGATGCGCAGGTTTTTGATGCCCGTGCGCTCTCTGTCTTCCTCCTCCAATTCCGCCAGCCACTTTTTCCCGTCGGTCTTTGCCTTTTTCAGGGAATCGATCGTCTCGTTAAATCCCTCTCTGATAATACCGCCCTCCTTGACGGCAATGGGCGGTTCCTCCGTAATCGCGTCGTCGATCAGTTTGTGGATATCCTGCAGCGGGTCCATATTTTCCCGTATCTCCCGAAGAAGAGACGTCTCAAAATCGGCCAGCACCGTCCGCAGGGAAGGCAGCATTGCCAGAGAGTTGCGCAGCGCAATCAAATCTCTGGGATTCGCCGTTTTGTAGCTCACTTTGCCAAGAAGCCGCTCCAGATCGTAAATGGTGTGCAGATACTCCCGCAGTTCCTCTCTGTCAACGCTTCGCCCACACAGTTCCTCCACCGCGTCAAGCCGCTTTTGAATCCGCTCCCTGTCAATCAGGGGCTGTTCTATGTACTTGCGCAGAAGCCGTCCGCCAAGGGCCGTTTTCGTGCGGTCGAGCACACCCAGAAGAGACCCTTTTTTCTGTTTCTCACGAAGCGTCTCAATCAGTTCCAGATTCCGTCTTGTGGAGCTGTCCAAAAGCATGTACTTGCTGCTCAGGTACGGATAAATATGGGTAAAATGGGAAAGCGAAGTCTTCTGCGTCTCGTAGAGGTATAAAAGCAGCGCCCCCGCCGCCGTCATTCCCGCGGGAAAGTCCTCTATGCCGAGTCCTCCCAGCGTATTCACCCGGAAATGCCGCATCAGCGTCTTTTTACAGCCTTCCTCGTCAAAATAATGAGGGGACAGAGAATAAACAGACACGTTCAGTCTGCTTTTTAAATCCTCGATATCGTAACCGCTGACAAAAAACTGCTCGTTGCAGATTACCTCCGAGGGCGCGTATTTGTTGATTTCATCCTGAAGTTTTCGGATGTCCTCCACCTCTGTCAGATAGTAATCCCCGGTGGTCACATCCGCCACCGAAAGCCCGATCTTTCCGGGGAAATAAGTGACGCAGAGCAGATAATTGTTCTTGTTGTCATCCAAAGCCTGAATATTCAGGTTCGTACCCGGCGTGACCACCCGGATCACTTCCCGCTTCACGATGCCTTTCGCGTTTTTGGGGTCCTCCACCTGCTCGCAGATCGCCACCTTATATCCTTTGGATACCAGCTTATTCAGATAACTGTCTACCGCGTGATAAGGAACGCCGCACATAGGCGCGCGCTCTTCCTGCCCGCAGCTTTTTCCCGTCAGCGTAATTTCCAGTTCCTTTGAGGCCGTCAGCGCGTCCTCAAAAAACATTTCGTAAAAATCCCCTAGTCTATAAAATAAAATGCAGTCCTGATACTCCTTCTTCGTATCCAGGTATTGCTGCATCATAGGTGTCAGTTCAGCCATTGGTTATCAACCATCTTTCCTAATCTCGTATGCTTGGTTTGACCTAACCAGTCAACCATTCGTCCCGTATAGTAGAAGCCATGACAGGTGTCCAGCGCCACCATGACAAGTTTGCCCACAAGCCTCTTATCCGCCTTAAAGTGTACCAGCATGTTGTTGCCAAGCCGCCCGGTGACGAATGCAGGGTCCTGTTCGTTCACTTCCTCCACAAGGGCCTCCATCACCCTTCCCTGCAAGAGCGAAGCCCGCTCCTTTGCCGTCTCCTGTACCACGGCAAGCAGCTTGTCGAATCCCTCGTGCACGGTCTTCTCCGGCACCTGATTCTCCATGGCTGCCGCAGGCGTGCCTGTCCTAGGAGAGTAGATAAACGTAAAGGCATTGTCAAACTGTACTTTTTTCACCACGTCAATTGTCTCTTCCACATCCTCGGGCGTTTCTCCCGGAAAACCGACAATCAGATCCGTAGTAATCGAGATGTCGGGAATGGCTGTTTTCAGTTTATCTGCAAGCGCCAAATACTGTGCCTTCGTGTAGCGCCTGTTCATGGCCTGCAATATGCGGTCAGACCCCGCCTGCAGGGGCAGATGCAGATGACGGCATATCTTTGCGGAATGCCGCATCACCTCGATCAGATCGTCCGACAGATCCTTGGGGTGGGAGGTCATAAAACGGATGCGCCGCAGTCCCTCTATCTTTTCCACCTCTTGCAGCAGCTCTGCAAAGGACATGGGATTTTCCAAATTTTTCCCGTAAGAGTTGACGTTCTGCCCAAGCAGCATGACTTCCACTACGCCGTCCTCCACCAGCGTCTCAATCTCTTCCAGAATATCCTTTGGCTCCCTGCTTCTCTCCCGCCCGCGCACATAGGGCACGATACAATAGCTGCAAAAATTATTGCAGCCAAACATAATGTTAACGCCGGACTTATAGCTGTATTTGCGTTTTACCGGCAGATTTTCTATAATTTTATCTGTCTTCTCCCAAATATCCACAACCATATTTCCGGACGAAAGCGTCTCTGAAAGAAGCTTCGCAAACTGAAAAATGTTGTGGGTGCCGAAGACCAGATCTACAAACCGATAGCTTTTCTTTATCTTTTCGATCACAGACTGCTCCTGCATCATACAGCCGCAGAGTGCGATTTTTAAGTGCGGTTTCTTTTTTTTCAGACTGTTTAAGTAACCGAGCCGCCCGTAAACCCGCTGGTTGGCGTTATCCCGCACGGTGCAGGTATTGTAAAGGACAAAATCCGCCTCTTCCTCCGCATCTGTCAGCTCATAGCCCGCCTTTTCCAAAACGCCTGACAGTTTTTCGGAATCCCTGGCGTTCATCTGGCAGCCGAAAGTCACCACGCAGGCTTTCGGAACACGTCCGTGTTCCAACCGAAAAGCCTTTACATAAATCTGACAATTTTCCGTATATTTCTTTTGTTGCTCCAGTTCCATTTCGTTTTCATTTGACAATTTTTGTAATTCCCCTTTTCTGCATATGTTTTAGATTTTCTTTGCGCAGGCAAGCGCCAGAGAACCGGGTCCTATATGACAGGCGATGCTCAAGGAAAGCGGGTCCATATGCACGTCAAAGCCCGGAAATGCCTCAAGCACCTGCTCCTTAAACTGCCCCGCCGCCTCTCTGTCATAGGTGTATGCAATCTGCAGCCAGATTTTGTCCGCCGAAACGCCGCCGAAACGCTTTTCCATGTCCGCCTTGATCGCGTTGATCATAATCGTCTTTCCCTGCGAGACCGTTCTCGCCTTGGCAAAAGCATCCAGCTTCTCCCCCTGAATCTGCAAAACGGGCTTCAAGCGCAGAATCGTTCCGAGAGCCGCCGCCGCAGGCGTGATCCTGCCGCCCTTTTTCAGATAATACAACGTGTCCAGCATGATATAAATGCTGGAGTTGAACTTATCGTCTTCCAAAAACTCCCGGACTGCCGCCGCGTCCATCCCCCGCTCGATCAGGACAAGGGCGTCGAGCGCCGACTGTCTCTGTGTCACGGAGATCCGCTGGTTGTTTACCACCTGCACCCTGCCGTCATAATTTTCCGAAAGCATACGCGCGCTCTGGCAGGAGCCGCTAAGGCCGCTGGACATCGGGATATGCACGATCTCATCATATGTCTCGAGCAGTTCGTCCCACAGCTTCATCACCGCTTCCGGGCTTGGCTGGCTCGTAATCACGTCCGCATTCTCGGCAAGCCGTTCATAAAACTGCGCCTGTGTCAGCGTGATATCCTCGAAAAAAGTCTCCTCATTGATCATAAACGGCATGGGCAGTACATAAAGCCCCATCTCCTTCGCCTGAGACTGCGTAATGCCGCTGTTACTGTCCGTCACTACTGCAATTTTTTTACCCATAATCATCCTCTTTCCATTTCGGAGAATGCTGCTTTTTGCATTCTCTCAAGTAAGACTTAGTACTTCTTGGCGAGGCAGTCTATACTGCCGAGTCTTAGAAGTACTTCTTACTTTGTTCTCGCTTTGTTCTCCCTCAGTTTACCGTCAGATACTCCTAAAGTCAACCTCATTTGTCCCCTGCAGAGTCAACGATCTCTTAAGTGCCGCATATGCTTCCCCTGCAAGAGCCTCATCCTCGGCAATCACCTTGTCCGCCCAGTCGCTTGCGCTTTTCAGAACTGCCGCGTCCCGGTAAATATCGCCCAGCGCAAATTGTAAATCCCCGCTCTGTCTGATTCCGAACAGGTCTCCCGGCCCCCGGAGGGCCAGATCTTTGCCTGCGATATAGAAACCGTCGTTGGATTCGTTCAGAATCTTTAACCGTTCCATGGTTTCCGGACGCTCCGATTTGCTGATAAAGATACAGTAGGACTGCTTGTCACCGCGGCCCACACGGCCTCTGAGCTGGTGAAGCTGCGCCAGCCCGAACCGCTCCGCGTTCTCCACAACCATCACCGTGGCGTTTGGCACATTGATCCCCACCTCGATCACCGTGGTGGACACGAGCACATCAATATGATGTGCCGCAAAAGCCTCCATGATTCTGGTTTTCTCCGCCGGGCGCATTCTGCCGTGAAGCGTCTCCACGCGGACCTCTGGGGAAAGCGCGCTCTTTAGCTTCTTCGCGTAGGAAGCCACGTCCTCCAGCTCTTGTTCTTCCCCCTCCTCCACCATGGGGCAGATCACATAGACCTGACTGCCCTGCGCCACTTCCTTTTCTATGAATTTGTAGGCGGTATTCCGGTAGGACGTATTCACCACACAGTTTTTGATGGGCAGTCTGTCCGCGGGCAGCTCGTCCAATACGGAAATATGCAGATCTCCGTACAGAATGATGGCCAGCGTCCGCGGAATGGGCGTCGCGCTCATCACAAGCACATGCACGGCCTGCCCCTCCCGCGAAGACCTGTTTTCCGCATCCGGGCCTGCGCCGCCCGCACCTTGGCTTATGCCGCCCTTCTCCGCCAGCGTCTCCCGCTGTCTGACCCCGAAACGGTGCTGCTCGTCCGTGATGACGAGAGAGAGATTTTTGTAGGCCACCTTCTCCTGTATCAGCGCGTGGGTGCCGATCACGATATCCGCCTCTCCGCTCTCGATCCGCGCGTAGATTTCCCGTCTGTCCTTGGCGCCGACCGATCCGGTCAAAAGCACGGGGTGTATTTGCAGACCGTATTCCCGGTTCAATTTCGTCAGACTCTCATAATGCTGTCTGGCCAGAACCTCCGTAGGGGCCATCATTGCCCCCTGAAACCCGTTTGCCGCGCACATGATGAGCGAGAGAAACGCTAAAATCGTCTTGCCGGAACCCACATCCCCCTGCACCAGCCTGTTCATGGCATATTCGGAGGTTAAGTCCGCCTGAATTTCGCCCCACACCTTCTGCTGGGCCTTCGTCAGCCGGTAAGGCAAAGCCTCGATCAACCGCTCTGTCTGCGCCACCTCGATCATGGGCCGGACGCTTTTCATCCGCTCGTTAGACTCCCGCATCCTGCGAAGCGTCAGAATAAAGCGGAAAAACTCGTCAAACACAAGCCTGCTTCTGGCAGCCAGAAGGGCCTCTCTGCTTGATGGAAAATGCATCTGTTCCACAGCCTCACGAAACGCCGGAAATCCTTCCGCCACGCGGATCTTTTCCGGAAGCGGATCCTCCGACAGATCCACAAGACCGATGGCCTGTCTCACCGCCTTTGTGATGGCGTTGTTGGTCAGCCCTTTCGTGGTGGCATAGCGGGGCTGCATGCAGTCCGTCAGCCTGCCGTACTCCTCTGGCTTATAAATCCGTGCCTGCTCCATCACATACCGGTCTTTCCTGCGGTGCAGACATCCCCTGAATATATAGGTCTGCCCCCGTTTCAGACTGTTTTTCAGATAGGGCATGTTAAAGTAGGTCATATGCAGGCGGCCGCCCTCACAGGCTGCCTCAAAGGTGGTGATGGAAAGCCCCCGCACATGTCTGGTCGCCACATTGCCCGAAAGCTGCCCCGCCACCGCCGCAATCTCCCCGTCAGGCGCTCCATCAAGCGCAGCCGGCAGGGAAAACTGCTCGTAGTCCCTTGGATAATATGACACCAGCTTCTCCGTCGTATCTACATGCAATTTTTCAAAGAGGGCGGCGGTTTTTTCACCGACGCCCTTCAAATTTCTGATATCCATAAATGTCCGCTTATTCCGCCGAAATAATATAATAGTAAATCGGCTGTCCGCCGTACTGCAGCTCAATATCGCAGTCCGGATACTTCTCCCCGATCTTGCCGCGCAGCTTTTCGGCATCCTCCTCCGTGATCTCTTCCCCGTAATAGATACTGATCAGTTCCTTCTCCTCATGCATCATGGCTTCCACCATATTGACCGCCACAGAGGAAATCGCCGTTCCCACGGCGAGAATACCGTGATCGCCAAGCCCCATGAAATCACCCTGCCGGATCTCCTGCCCGTCGATGTTTGTATCACGCACCGCGTAGGTAACCTGTCCCGTGGCCACCGCTTTCATTTCGGAAACCATGGTCTCCTCGTTCTCCTCGGCAGACAGGCCGGGCACATAGTTGATCACCGCCGTGATGCCCTGGGGGACAGTCTTTGTTGGAATCACCACAATCTTCTTGTCCTTCACAAGGGACTGAGCCTGATTGGCCGCCAGAATGATATTTTTGTTGTTCGGCAGAATGAAAATCGTGTCCGCGTTCACCTTATCGATCGCTTTTAACATATCTTCCGTGCTGGGATTCATGGTCTGCCCGCCCTCGATGATATAGTCGACGCCAAGACCCTTGAAGATCTCCGCAATACCGTCTCCCACGGAAACCGCGATAAAGCCCACATCCTTTTTGGGCCCCGGCAGATCATCCTCCTCTTTTACAGGCTTTTCCTCCTGCTTGGACATCCGGAAGAGCTTTTCCTGATGCTCCAGCCGCATATTGTCAATTTTCATGTTGGAGAGCGCACCGTACTTTAATGCCTTCTGAATCGCCAGACCGGGATCGTTGGTATGTACGTGCACCTTTACCACGTCCTCGTCCGCAACCACTACGATGGAATCTCCGATGGACTCCAAATACGCCTTAAAATCCATCTCCGTCTTGATATTAAACACCTTGTTTAACATGATGATAAACTCGGTGCAGTAGCCGAATTTGATTTCCGCATTCGCCTGCGCTTCATAACCTGCCGCGCCCGCCGCTTTGCCGGAAGCCGCTACGGTATTCTTCTCCACCGTCAGGTCGATCTCTTTTCCGAGAAAAGCATCGTAAGCGCCTTTCATCACCTGCATCAACCCTTGACCACCAGAGTCAACAACGCCTGCCTGCTTTAACACGGGCAAAAGCTCCGGCGTCTGCAAAAGCACTTCGTCCGCGTGGGCGATCACCTGTCCCAAAAACTCAGCCATATCCGTAACGCCCGCGTCCGCAAGCTCTCTCGCCTTGAGCGCGCCTCCCTTAGCAACGGTGAGGATGGTGCCCTCCTTGGGCTTCATAACCGCTTTGTAAGCCGTCTCCACCGCCTTTTCGAAGGCTGTGGCCAGTACGGGAACCGTAATTTCCTGGCACTCCTTCACACCCTTCGTAAAGCCTCTGAACAACTGTGATAAAATGACGCCAGAATTTCCCCTCGCCCCTCGAAGAGACCCGGAGGAAATCGCTTTACACAGGGAAACCATGTCGATATCCCCCATATCGTAAAGGGTGGACACCTCTCTGGCTGCCGCCATAATCGTCATCGTCATATTCGTGCCCGTATCGCCGTCAGGCACGGGGAACACGTTCAACTCATTGATCCAGTCCTTTTTGCTCTCAAGATTTTTCGCTCCGGCGAGGAACATTCTGGCCATCCGGCCGGCATCTATCGTATTTGAATCCACTTATTTGACCCTCCCTCTAGTCAATTACTCTCACACCTTCTACAAAAATATTGATCTTTTCCACTTCTATCCCGGCAAACTCTTCTACTTTATATTTCACACTGTCAATCAAATTATCCGCCACTGCCAAAATACTTACGCCGTAGGACACAATAATGTGAAAATTGATGATGAGCTTATTGTTGTTCAAAAGAACTTGTATGCCGCGCGTCATGCTATCCTTTTTCAAGAGCTTAACCAGCCCGTCCCTGACGTTCATGCTCGCCATGCCGACCACACCGAAACACTCCATCGCCGCGTTTCCAGCAAACTGCGCGATCACTTCCTGGTCGATAGAGATATTTCCCATATGGGTATCCATTGAAGAGACTTTCATAGACTACCTCCTAATCCAAATTTAAGCTGTTAGACTCGCGGACCCAAGCCGCGATATTTATATTATAACCCGATCTTTCCAAAAAAGAAACCGAAAAAAATTCTGCAAATTATACTTGCATTCTCTTCCACTTTCTGCTATTATACAAATGTTGCAAAAATCGAACAAGTTCGATTGCAGGGTTCGCTTCGCGGCCCGGTATTATTTTAAAATAACTCTACATTTGTTAGGAGGTGCTAAGATGGCTAAATGTGATATTTGTGGTAAGGGCGCTCATTTCGGAAATAATGTCAGCCATTCTCATAGAAGATCAAACAGAATTTGGAATTCCAACATTCAGAACGTGAAATGCAAGGTGAATGGCGCTAGCAAGAAGCTGCATGTGTGCACTCGCTGCTTAAGATCCGGTGCTGTGGAGCGCGCGTAATTTTTTGATTACAAACATAAGACATTTAAAAAGAGCTGACGGATAATCAGCTCTTTTTTGTGTACCTTCCCGCACGATTTTCTCAAGGAAAAAGCAGGCGCGACTCTGCTCTACGCCTGCTTACATGTCTCATACTCTCTTTTCAGTCTCTCGTATTCCCTGTTAATCCGCTGAATGGCCTCCGTATCCCCCGCCACATTGTCGGGATGGAAAATCTTCGTCAGATCTTTGTACCGCTTTTTGAGCGTCAACAGATTTTTTACGCCATGGAAAAAAACGCCGGTTTCCGGAAAACTGTCGTAAAGGCCCCTCTCTTCCAGCAATTCCCTCTCCGCCGCAAGTCTTGCCCACTCTTTATCAAGCCTCCTGCGATCCATATCCAGCTTTTGAAAACCATCCTTTATGATCTCTAACCGCTCGTCCACAAGCTCATTGTCTTTCCTGATTCGGCTCTGCTTTGCAGACATCTTCCGGTTCAGGCTCTTCATTTCCTCTTTAAACTGGTCTTTTTCCCGTTCGAATTTCTCCCGCTGTTCCTCAAGCTCCGCGGAAGCCGTCATAATTCTGATATTCTCTTTAAAAAGCCAGGATTTTAATTCCTGCAGATCATCCGCAGTCAGTCCTTCTTCCAAAAGTATTTCTTCCATATTCTCCATCGTAATCCTCATATCTTTTGACTAACAGCAAAAAAAGCTGTAGCCGATCAGCAAAAGCAGCACAATTAAAAGAAGCCCAAGAAAACGATTTACCAGAAAAAGCATGATAAGCATTCCAGCCGCGACACAAAACGCCACAAATCCGATCATTTTTTTCATGGGCTACCCCTGTTTATGCTCTTACAATACTATATGCAGCCGCTCCGGAAAGTTGCTATTTATTTTCTTCCGGGAAAGCAATATCAACGGCCTTGTCGTCGGCCAGCATTTCTTCCTTGGGGGATGTAAATTTCTCCACGATATCCGGGATCATGTCAAGCACCTTTGTGACGGTATCCTGATTCTTGATATTCACAAGCTTCGTGGAGCCGTTCTTAATCACCAGAACCGCACTTGGGGTCATCTTTGCCGAAAAGCCGCCTGCCCCGCTGTTTTTCTTATCAGCCGCGCCCGCGCCTGCGCCCACGCCAAAGCTCACATCCACCAAAGGCAGAATGATGGTGTCTCCGACCTGTGTGGCATCGCCCACCACCGTCTTGGTTCCTATCACGGCATTCATGCCCTTCATCAGGGACTCGATCACGCCGCCAAAATTGTTCTCAGCCATTTATACTGCCTCCTTTTTCAACAAACCGTACAGTTTTCTGATATCCTTATTAAAATAAATCCGAACCGCCGTCCGTACAAAAGTGAAAAACCGCAGCTTTCCCTTGATGAACACGCGTCCCTCCAGGCGTTTTCTCTCAAAGTCTCCGGCCACATTCACCTGCGGGCCGAAAATCGGATACAACATACCGCATACCGCCAGAATCTCCCCTGTCGCAGCGGGATCGTCCATGCCGACAATAAGCGAAACTTCAAACCGGTCCGGCTTCAGGCGCTTAAGAATCGTCATAAGCTCACCCTTGCACAGGGCAAAGGAACGCTGAAACGGTTCTCCTTCTATCACACCCTTGTAATACTCTATAGTATCCGATACAGACTTTATTTTATCACAGATATTTTGGATTGTGTACTGTATATTTTCTAAGATACTCTTAATTTTTGCGAAAATCCTACGAAGAGTCTTTGGAATCGCACGCAGCTTGTCCCAAAATGTGGGCTTTTTACCGGGGGAAACAGCACTTTCTTTGTCCTCATCCTGCGCGATGCATTCCGAAGCTCCCTCTGTCCCATCGACGGTTCCTGTTTCTCTAACCGTCTGCGTTTCTTCTGTATTGCGTTTTTCTTCTGCGTTTCGTGTCTCTTCTCCCTTCTCTTCGCTTTCCTGTTCCTCTGCCTTTGTCTCCCCGGCAGATTTTCCTTCCGGTCTCTCTGCCACGGTTTCCAGTCTCTTTTTCTTTTCTTTGTCTTTTCCGCTTCCCATCCTAACCGGTTTCGTCCTGCCGCCCGGCTTCTCCCGCTTCGGCAGCCTAAAAACCGTAAACACCATAAGCCGCGCCCGCACAGACAGACTTCCGGCAAAACGTACCAGCACATTCACAAAATGCAAAAGCCATGTGACCTTCACCGTGACGACAACAGGCGGCTCTCCCTCCCCCTCTTCCCTCACCGCCTCGATCCGATAGCGGACCGGAACAAAAAGGGCGCAGACAACTGCGAGAAGCAGTATGCCAAGAATGCACAAAAGCACAATCCCTATGATCTTTAATATGAACAGCAGTATATGTAGCATTTCGTCTCCAAGTAGCCTATTTTTTAAAGTTTTCCGGGTCAATCCCGGAAAGATACGTCACAAGCTGCGCCTGACCGGTGGCGGCAAGCGACTCCTTCGCAATCTGTTCGATCACGTCAAAAGCCTCCTCCCTGCCGTTTGCCAGTCCGACAATACATCCGGGTGGATTTTCCTTATAGTACCACTGGGAAAGCATCAGGCTGTGATATACCGCAAGCCGGTTCGTCCCGCCGTCGTAGGCAATCACATAAAGCCACGGCTGTTTTTTGTGGCGTTTCAGTTTCCTTATGGCCTTTTCGGGCTTTTTAACAGTATCCCCGATATAGAGGTTTTTATAAAAATTCATGTGGATTCCTTATAAAATAAAGCGCCGGGCATCTGCCCCTGCCTTTTTTCATTGCTATCGGAAATAGTTTATCACATTTCCCATAAATAGGACAGGGAAATTTCCCGCGCCGCCTCACATCTGCTTTCTCACCACCGCATACTCATCATCCCGCTGGTAGAATGCGCACGAAAAGCTTCCGCCCCGCAAAAACTGGCTCATATCGTCCTCATCCAAGTCCACCATACACACATAATACTCATAATCCTCATCGTACTGATAGTTGCTGCAAGTATCGCAAATACTCATATTATCCGCCTTTCTTCCGTGTTTCTTCCGGATCTTTGTCCGGAGTATTCCGCCTTTTGTGCCAAAATTCATTCCGTTTTTTGTGCAATCTGTGCCGTTTTGCCCACAATACGGCAGGAAACGATTGACTTCTTGGGCAGAAGTTTTATACTAAATATATACGTCTTTTTTAAATATAAATTATTTTACCACTACATATAGGGTTCGCGCAGTCCCCTTTGCGCGGCCCCGCAGAAACGGAGGATTTGTTTATGAAAGATGTAGCCCGCATGACACTGGAAGAAGGCATGATAATCGGTGAGGACATCTACAGCTACCGGAACGAGCTGATTGTTCCGAAGGACACCGTGGTGAACAAAAAAGTGCTGAAAAAGCTGGAACACCACTCTATCATCTGCGTTACCGTCAAGGAGGATGTTGACTTTGCCACCACCCACTTCGAAAAAGTACGTCTGAGCAAGGAATTTCAGTCCTTCCAGCTCACCTACAACAACTGTATGCCCATCTACGCCAAGCTGATGAACCGTTTCGTCGAAACCGGCGTCTGGAAAAGCACCAGCCAGCTAAAAGATATCTACCTAAAAATCGCGGCCTGCGCGAAGACCGGGGAGGCGCTCCTCGATTTCCTCTACAACATGCTGCCGAGAGAAGATACCATGACCCACGCCCACTGCCTCAACTCCGCGCTGCTTGCCGGTGTTTTCGGCACTTGGTGGGAATTGTCGCAGGAGGACATGATGCTCTTAGTCCAGTGCGGCTTCTTCTACGATATCGGAAAGTTAAAACTCCCGCAGGATCTTCTCTGGAAATCCGAGAAGCTGACCGATCTGGAATACACGAAGTTGAAAACCCACACCATGCTCGGATTTGAGCTGTTAAAAGACCAGCCGGAAATCGGGGACGCCATTATCAAGGCCACGCTCCAGCACCATGAACGCTGCGACGGCTCCGGCTATCCCTCCAAGCTGCGTGGCGACAAAATCAATATTTTTGCCAAGTATATCGCAATCATTGACGCCTACGAGGCCATGACTTCCGCCCGCACCTACAGACAGCCGCTCCATCCCTTTCAGGTCATTGAAAATTTTGAGCGGGAAGGCTATGAGAAATACGACAAATCGCTTCTTCAGCCCATTCTTTACCACATAGCGGCAACCCAGCTCGGCTTTATGGTGCGCTTAAACAATGACGAGGAGGCAAGAGTATCCGGTACCGTCAATAAAGACAGCCTGTCAAGGCCTCTCTTAAAACGGGAAGACGGAAGTACCATAGATCTCTCCGCCCGCCCCGATTTATACATAACCGCTATTTTTTAAATACGATTGCAGACCGGGTGCTTCGACATCCGGTTTTCTCATGGATACGGCCCCTGTCTTGCTATTCCACGAAGCAGGCGTCCAGAATCCGTTTTGCAATGGGCACGGCATAATCTCCGCCGCTGCCCGCCCCTTCTATGATAATCGTCACGCACACCTGCGGCTCCTCTGCGGGCGCGAAGCCCGTAAACCATGCGTGGGAGTCTGTCTTAACTTTATTGTATTCCGCCGACCCGGTCTTTCCCGCCGCCGTGTAGGAAAGGCCGGAAAGTTTCGTGCCGGTGCCGCTCTTCACCACTTCTTCCATCAGACCTGTCATGATCTGCGCCTCCTCACTGCTCATAAGACGCTTGTAGGAGGTTGGCGAAAACTGCTTTACCACCGTTTTCCCGTTGCTTTCCACCCGCTCTAAAAGATACGGCTTCATCAGCATACCGTCGTTGGCGATGGCGCAGGTAATCATGTTTAGCTGCAAAGGCGTCATCTGCGTGGTCCCCTGCCCGATGGCTGCCTGCATCACATCCGCGTCCGAAGTATCCGCATCTATCACAAGTTTACTCTGATTATAAGCGAAGTCCACCTTCAGCTCCCTGTTAAACAAAAGATCATCCAGCGTATCCCCGAATTTCTTTCTGTCAAGTGAAAGGCCGATACTGGCAAAGGCGGCGTTGCACGATTTTGCGAAAGCCTTGGAAAAATCCTCGCTGCCGTGGACCGTGCCGTGGTAACAGTTGATTCTCTCCTCCCCGTGGGTAAGCCTGCCGTTACACTGAAACCTAAACTGACTATAAGAGTCAGAATTTTCTCTGATATATTCCAGCGCCGTCACAATCTTAAAGGTGGAGCCTGGCGGATATAAGCCCTGCGTCACCCGGTTTAGCAAGACGCTGCTCTCCTTGTCGGCAATCAGTCCGTCCCAGATCGCATCAATTTCGTTGGGATCGAAGTCCGGCTTTGAAACCATGGCAAGAATCCGTCCCGTGGACGGCTCCGACACGATCACCGCCCCGCTGTATATGCCGAGGGAATCATAGGCGATCTGCTGTAAATCCACGTCCAGCGTCGTAATCACACTGTCCCCCGGATACTTTTCCCCGGCCACGTCGTTTGCAACCTTTTCGGAGAGTCTGGCGTTGGAATTGATCAGGTAATAATTTGCCTGCGCTTCTATGCCGAACTTTCCGTTTGTGGCATAACCCACCGCGTGGGAGAACATGTTGGCGTAAGGATACACCCGGACTTCCTCTCCCTCCGTATCCGTCGCCGTCTCCGCCAAAATCTGACCGCCCGCCGCGTAAATCGTTCCCCGGCTGTTCTGGGCAACCAAGATTTCCTGCCTCGTGTTGTAGCTGTTATTCATCAATGTCTGTCTGTGGGTAACCGCATAATGGCAAGTATATCCCATCATAACAAAAAACAGTCCCACAAAGAACCAGGTAACCGTCATAATCTGCCGGTTACGCTTCTTCCTCGTCTTCCCTGTCCTGCGGTTCTTCTCCCGCTCTCTGCCCGCTCTTCTTTCTGTTCTTTCGTTTTCTGTTTTTGGCACGTCTGTCTCCTTCGTCCCGTCTGATAATATAGAGTCCCTCTATCACAAAGAATATGACCAGTGTAGTCAAAACCGAACTGCCGCCATAACTGATAAAGGGCAGCGTCACACCCGTCATGGGGATAAATTTGGTTCCGCCTCCCACGGTCAGAAACACCTGAAAAATATAAGTCACGCCCAATCCAAAGGCGATCAGCCTGTAAAAACGGTCCTGAAGCTTCAAGGAAATATTCATGCACATAATAAAGCTGCTGATGCAGATCAGAATCATACACATGGAAAAGAGAATGCCCAGCTCCTCCGCCACCGCCGAGAAGACAAAATCCGCCTCCACCAGCGGAATCGCGGTGGGATTTCCCCGAAAAAGCCCCAGACCGAACCACCCGCCGCTGCTGATGCCAAACAAGGACTGAGTAATCTGGAATCCCGCGTCGTCAATACAGCTAAAGGGGTCCCGCCACGCCTGCACGCGCACCTGCACATGGGAAAACATCCGGTAGGCAACGACCGCCGCGCCTGCGCCGCCAGCCGCCCCCAGAAACAGATAGATCCATCTGCCCGTGGCGATAAACGCCATAAGCACATATACCACAAAGAAAATCAGTGCGCTTCCCAGATCCTTGGACGCCACCAGAATCAGCACGTGTGCCCCCGCCAGCACGGCTGTCACCGCCACCCGCAGAAAATCCCATGTTTCACTGAACGCGCTTGCCACGAAAAATACGAATACAATCTTCACAAACTCCGAGGGCTGGAAGGTGATTCCCGCCACAGAGTAGGAAATTTTCGAGCCGTAAGTGACCGATCCGAGAATCAGCACCACACCGAGAGCCGCAATGCCCACGCCCGCGTAAACCCACGTCAGACTCTTCAAAAACTTCAGATTGCGTATAAAGAAAGGCACCGCCATACCGATGATGATGGACGCCGTCACAATAAAAAACTGTTTGATTGCCCGCTCATAGGACAGCCTCGTGAGAATCACAAAGCCGATGCTTAACAGCATACACATATTATTGATAATCAGAAGATTTCCCTTCGGGTAGATCATGCGAAACAGCATGACCGTGGAAAACAGTAATATCTGCTGCAGCACATAAAAAAGCAGATATTCGATCTTCCCGGTCTCAAAGCAGATCACAAGAAAACACGAAAAATGTACCAAAAACATCCAGATGTTCTGGCGGAAATACCCGGCTCTTCGCCGTTCCTCCTCCTGAAACCGAAACACCAAAAAGCATTCCAGCGTATAGCAGGCGATAAACAGCGTGATAAAATATTTAGAAAGCTCTGTGATATACAGTTCCATCATAACCACCTATATTTTATAAAACACGAAGAACGCCGATTTACAAGCATTCTCTTTCGTGAGACTTCGCACTTTATGCATTATTCGACCCCCCTCTTACAATGTCCGGCCGTATAGTCAGGAAAGGGCACATTCCCCTCTAAAATCGCTGCGCACTGTGCCCCGTCCTCCAAGGTAAAGTCATAGCGCAGCACATCCGAGCCAATCCTTTCCCGCTCCTTTTTCGCCCCTTGCAGAGAATAAGGCACACAATTATAAATGATATTATAACAGTGTTCACAGTTTATCTCCACCGGAAATGTATTGCCCCGACGGTCTTTTAACATAAGCTGCCTCTTTTTTCCCTCTCCCGCGCTGCATATTCCCGCGGTTTTTTGCAGGCAGTTTGCCGTAATCATCATGGGAATCCGGCTGTACACAATCAGGCTGACGCCCACGCCGCGTTCCCTGGCCGCGCAGACAAGATGCGCGGCCTCCCCCGCATTCAATTCATAGGGAAGTGTGATCTCCTTTGAAAAATCCCTGAAAAATGCCAGCGCATCCGCATTAAAGCAGTAGAGTCCCGCATCCGGTATCCATTGATAGGCAGGCAAACCGTTCTCCCGCTTTTGACAAATCTTCCGCGCCCATGCCAATCCTTCCAGACTGCGGACTAAGAAGCCTTTCACAAAAGGTTCAGCCTGTTTTAACGCCTCCGCAAGCCGCCGCAGGTAAGCGCTATCCCGCTCCCGCAGAATATAGGGAAGCGCCAGGTATAACGACGGAGCCTCTTCGTCATCAGTCCGTTTTTTTAAGGCTTCCGCCTGTCGCATGATCTCCTCGCAGGACGAAAGAAACAGATCACTCTCCACATAAATACGCCTGCAGCCGCCCCATGCGAGGACTGCCTGCATCTGTTCACTGGTGCTGACCGTCACGTCGACAGCCTGCTTTTTTGCTGACTTATCATCATTGGGCCGTTTTTTTCCGTGCTTCTCTGCCAAAGTCCATGTAAGTGCATTGCACTTATCAGACTGACTTGGTCGGTCGACTTTTTGTCCCTCATCAGACACTTTCTCAAGGCCGGGAACTGCCCCAGCTGTCCCCCGGCTCTGTGTCACCGCACGCTCGAAGGCCTCCACCGCCGCCCGTCGCAGTTCATTTAACACCCTGACCGGAACAAAGCATGCGCCCTCCATGGAAACCTCACAGTCTGCCACCGTCAGCAGACTGTCCCCCATCTTGCGGAGCCGTTTTTCGACCTCCTCCACAGACAAAGGTGCACGCTGTGCGGGCTGGACGATTTCTCCGGTGACTTCGGCCGCCAGACACCCCAAACCTGTCTCCGATTCTTTGTCCGTCACAGAATACGCTGTCTCCAGTCTTCTCTTTTCCGTTTCGTAGAGGCACTGTTTTCCAGCTAGGCTGCCTGCTGACCCAATACGCAGCCGCAGCGGTTCCCCGGCCTTTATCTGCGCCTGCAGCCACACCGGCATTTTCCCCGGCTCTCTGATGTATCTTCCCCGTATTTCCGAAAGCAGCGTATCGTCACAGCCCTCGTAACCGGGCTTTTCAAGCGTAATCATTTCCTTTCCGTTGTGCCGCTCATAATAGCCCGTCTGCACCTCGCTGCGAATATAGAGCCTGCGGAGCCTGTCCATATCTTCCGGCTCCACCTTGTAACCCTCCGCTCCCTCCTCGTAATAGAGATCTATATATTTGCGGTAAACCGCCGTGACGCCAGCCGCATACTCCGGCCGCTTCATCCGCCCTTCGATCTTAAACGAGTCGATCCCGGCCTCTAAAAGCGACGGCAGATACGCCAGTGTACACATATCTTTCAAACTTAAGGGATATCCGCTCCCGGAAAGCCGCTTTTTTTCCTGATAAATCTCATAAGGCAGCCTGCATGGCTGGGCGCACCTTCCCCGGTTTCCGCTTCTGCCTCCCAAAATGCTGCTGAATAGACACTGCCCCGAATAGCAGTAGCACATGGCGCCGTGAATAAAGCATTCAACCTCCACACCCGCCTCTTCTTTTATTTTCCGCACTTCCTTTAGAGAAAGCTCTCTGGCCGGAACGATGCGGACCGCTCCCTGTTCTCTTAAAAACGCGGCGCCCTGTGCCCCGGTCACCGCCATCTGAGTGCTCACATGCAGTGGCAGCTTTGGAAAATGCTCTCTGATGTAACCAAAAACCCCGAAATCCTGCACGATTACGCCGTCGAGTCCCGCCTCGTATAATGGACGCAGATATTCGTAAAGGGATGCCATCTCCCGCTCCTTTAAAAGCGTATTCACCGTCAGATATATCTTTTTTCCGTAAAAATGGGCAACGCGAAGCGCACGGACAATCTCCTCTGTCGTGAAATTATCCGCATATGCCCGGGCGCCAAACTGCTGTCCTCCCAGATATACCGCATCCGCCCCGGCGTTTACCGCGCCCAGAAATGTCTCGTAGCTCCCCGCCGGCGCAAGCAGCTCCACATGTTCTCCCATATCGTCTCTCCACTTCTTCGGTTGCTCTGCATTCTTCTTGCCTGGTTTCCCCTGCTGCAATTTCCTACGGAGTAAAAAGAGCAGACCCTTGGATCTGCTCCGTACTTCGTATGCGCTTGTTTGCTATTTTCCTTTGCGTTCCTTAAGCTCCGTCTCCATGCGCACGATCTGCTTGGCATTCTCGTTCGCCTCTTTCTGAAGACTCTTAACACTTTTCTCGGTATTTTCCAGTTTCATCTGCGCCGCAATCAGGTCATGCTTGAGCGCGTACACCTCGTCGTTCTTGCTCTTCAAATCCTCTTCCAGAATACTGATCTGCTTCTTTGCCTTAAAATAGTCATCCGCGATGTTGAGCTGCAGCAGCACATTCTGCGTATCCATCGGCTGCCTTCTGAAACTGTCAATCTTGTTATACTCGGCTATTTTATTGTTTATGTAGGACGCCACCTTCTGCAGGTACTCCTCACTCTCATAACCGCTCAGCGTGAAAACCTTGCCGGCGATAATCACTTCTGTATCTGTTTTCGTTGACATAGGAGCGCCCCCTCTATCGCTGTACCCAACTATTCAGCCTTCGGCCTCATAGTTACAGAATCCGGCCTATCCCAGTTTTGCCTTCGGCAAAGCGGCCGGATTCTTCTCAATTACATATACTCACGTACTTTGCGGCAAGTACAAAGTCCCAAGCCAAACTGTTACACTGTACCTACACTATCACTCCCATTATAGCCGTCTTAGACCGGAATTTCAAGTCCGAAATGTCTGTAAGCGAGATCGGTGACCGTTCTTCCCCTCGGCGTACGGTTCAAAAAACCGTTCTGAATCAGGTACGGCTCATACACATCCTCTATCGTGCCTGCGTCCTCCCCGATGGCCGCCGCCAGTGTATCCAGTCCCACCGGACCACCCTTAAACTTCTCCATCATAGTCATGAGTATGTTTCTGTCCACATGATCAAGCCCCATTTTGTCCACATCCATCAGATCAAGCGCCACCTTCGCCACCTCCTCCGTGATGGCACCGTCATACTTTACCTGTGCGAAATCCCGGACCCGCTTTAAAATACGGTTTGCAAGGCGCGGCGTCCCTCGGCTCCTTCGGGCTAACTCCACAGCTCCCTTCTCATCGATCTCCACGCCAAGTTTTTTCGCCGACTGCTTGATGATCACGGTAAGCTCCTTCACCGTGTAGAACTCCAGCCTGTGAATCATGCCGAAGCGGTCTCTGAGCGGCGCGGTGAGAAGGCCCGCTCTGGTAGTCGCCCCCACCAGCGTAAAATGAGGAAGATCCAGGCGGATGGAACGGGCCGTCGGGCCTTTGCCGATCATAATATCAATGGCATAATCCTCCATGGCCGGATACAAAACCTCCTCCACCTGACGGTTCAGCCTGTGGATCTCGTCCACAAAAAGCAGATCCCCCTCCTGCAGATTGTTGAGGATCGCCGCCATCTCCCCCGGTTTCTCAATCGCCGGACCGCTGGTGACCTTCATGTGCACGCCCATCTCATTGGCGATAATACCAGCGAGGGTCGTCTTACCTAGCCCGGGAGGCCCGTAAAACAACACATGATCCAGCGCATCCCCTCTCTGTTTCGCCGCCTCAATGTAAACCTTTAGATTGTCCTTCACCTTTTCTTGACCTATATAGTCAACGAGACTCTGCGGTCGCAGGGAACCTTCTATTTTTATATCTTCCTCTATCAGATTTGTCTCAATCGTTCTGCCTGGCATACTTACCTCCGTGTCAAACAGGAACTCCCGGCCTGTTTTTCCGTCTTTTATCTCCGCTCCCAATCATAGCATTTTCCCTCCCGCTTCGCAAGCCGCTCCCTTATTGCGTACCGGGATATCTCTTTTTCATATTCTGTATCAAGTGACCGCACGCTCGTTTTTTTGCTCTTGCCAAGCATTCCGATTCATTATAAGATAATTATCGTAGACAGATTCGTACGAAAGCTGTCCGCCAATCTAAAAACATCGTGTATAAATGGGGTGACTTATTTGGAGGCAAAAATAATTTTACGCGGGAAACTGGTGGAAAAACTGCGAGAGGCATTGGTGGCTGTACTGCCAATCATTGTCATTGTGCTCTTTTTGTGCTTTTCCATGGCTCCGATCTCTCCAAGCATTCTCCTCTGCTTTCTAATCGGCGCTGTCCTATTGATTCTCGGTATGATGTTCTTTACCCTCGGTGCGGAGCTTGCCATGTCTCCCATGGGCGAGAAGGTGGGCACCTGCATGACCAAAAGCAAAAAGCTGAGCGTCATCGTTTCCCTCTCTTTCCTTTTGGGCTTTATCATCACCGTATCTGAGCCGGATCTGCAGGTACTTGCCGGGCAGGTGCCATCCATTCCGAACGGCATTCTGATCGGCGCAGTGGCGGGAGGCGTTGCGCTCTTTCTGGTCATTGCCCTGCTGCGTATGCTGTTTCGCATCCCCCTGCCGCCCCTATTAAACCTTTTCTATATCCTTGTCTTTGTGCTGGCCCTTTTTGTGCCTGACGATTTTTTAAGTGTGGCCTTTGATTCCGGCGGCGTGACCACCGGCCCTATGACGGTGCCCTTTATTATGGCGCTCGGCGTAGGTGTCGCTGCGATCCGTAACGACCGCCACGCCGCGGACGACAGTTTCGGTCTGGTGGCATTGTGCTCCATCGGCCCCATCGTGTCCGTCCTGATCCTCGGCATGATCTACCACCCCGGGGAGAGCAATTATGTGCCGCCTGTCATTCCCTCCGTAGACACCTCCGTGGAACTGTGGTCGCTGTTCCAGCGCGGATTCCCTACTTACATAGCGGAGATCGCAGTCTCCCTCTTTCCTATCGTACTCTTTTTCGGACTGTTTCAGCTTGCGGTACTGAAGCTTTCCAGACGGACCCTCTCCAAAATGCTGATCGGTCTGGCCTACACATACATCGGTCTGGTTTTGTTTATGACAGGCGTAAACGTTGGCTTTATGCCCGCCGGAAACTATCTGGGGCAGATATTAGGCTCCTCCTCCAATCCATGGTTTCTCATTCCCATCGCCATGGTTATGGGTTTCTTTATCGTAAAAGCCGAGCCTGCCGTCTATGTATTAAACAAACAGGTGGAAGAAATCACCGACGGCGCCATTTCCGCTTCCTCCATGGGAGCCTGTCTCTCCGTGGGCGTCGCCATATCCCTTGGCATTGCCATGCTTCGCGTACTGACCGGCATCTCCGTCATGTGGTTTCTGGTTCCGGGTTATGCCTTTGCCCTTGGCATTTCTTTCTTCGTACCGAAAATCTATACCGCCATCGCCTTTGACTCCGGCGGCGTAGCTTCCGGCCCCATGACCGCCGCTTTTCTGCTTCCCCTTGCACAGGGTGCGTGTGGAGCGGTCGGCGGCAGCATCGTTACGGACGCCTTCGGCATCGTGGCTATGGTGGCTATGACGCCGCTTATCACCATACAGCTTCTTGGTCTCCTCTCCCAGCGCCAGAAAGCGACAGGAAGGAAGAAACGCCGTCTCGCCGGGCAGCTTGCGGGACTGGTTCCGGCAGCCATGTCCGAGGCAGAAGATGTGATTATCGAACTCTAAGCAAGCTCTGATCGAGCTGGAAATTCCCTGCCCGCTGCACAGGCCGCAGACAGCAGGCAGTAAACTTCTATAAACGGAGGTTCTCCTAATGAGCGAACTATATATGATGACAGCCATCATCACAAGAGGCCGCACGAAAGAATTTGCGGCATTTTACGACAGATACCATGTTCCGGTCAACTTCATCACGCTTGGGAACGGCACCGCCACCAATGAGCTGATGGACTACTTGGGTCTTGACGGCACGGAAAAGGCCGTAATTTTCTCTATCGTCACCCGAAAGACCTGGAAAAAGTTAAAAATCGGCTTAGAGCGGGAAATGCGAATCGACATTCCCGGCACGGGCGTCGCGTTCATCGTTCCGCTTGCAAGCATCGGCGGCCTCAGACAGCTCCGTTTCCTGACGGGGGAAGAAACCTTTGAAAATGGGGAGGAAACAGTTTTGAAGGATACCAAATACGAACTTTTAGTCATCATCGCTAATCAGGGTTACACCGAAATGATTATGGATGCCGCCAGAAAAATGCAGGCGGGCGGCGGTACGGTGATCCACGCCAAAGGCACCGGCATGGAAAGCGCGGATAAGTTCTTAGGCGTGACGCTTGCCTCCGAGAAAGAAATCATTTTCATCGTTGTAAAAAAAGAGCAGAAAAACGCCATCATGCGCGCTGTCATGGAGGACGCCGGTCTCACCACCAAAGCAAAATCCGTGGTCTTCTCTCTTCCTGTGACGGAAACCGCCGGCATGCGCCTGTTAGAAGAATATGCGGCGGAGGATTCCGAAGAGGAGGCGTCTGATTCTGTACAGAATTGACCCCGCCCTGTTCTTTCAATCAGCGCACAGATTCTGTTGCTTCGCCGTCAGACACTTGCTGCTGTCAGACGGCGCTGTTTTTTCCCGCGCCATTTCCTCCCGCCGGTACTGTAAGTGATACAGCCGGTAGTATTTCCCCTGCAGTTTCAGAAGCTCCTGATGCGTACCCTGCTCCATAATCTTTCCGTGGGAAAGCACAATAATTCTGTCCGCATTCTGGATCGTGGACAGCCTGTGGGCCACCATCAGCATCGTTCCTATATTCTGCATCTTTTCCAGTGAATTCTGAATCAAAAGTTCCGTCTCCGTATCTATATTTGCCGTGGCCTCGTCCAGAATCATCACTGTCGGTTTATGCACAATGGTTCTGGCAAAGGATAAAAGCTGTCTTTGTCCCGCCGAGAAATTGTTTCCTCTCTCCCGCACTTCCTCGTCCAGTCCTTTCTCCAGCTTATCAATGAAATAATCCGCATTCACATATCGGCAGGCCTCCCGGACTTCCGCATCCGAAATTCCCTCTGCCCGCAGTACGATATTGCTGCGTATCGTCCCCGAAAAAAGAAAGACATCCTGCAGCATCTGCCCGAAGTGCCTGCGCAGGGAGGCAGTCTTTATTTTGCGTATGTCAATCCCGTCTATAAGAATTTCTCCTTTCTGGAACTCATAATTTCTGCAGATCAAAGACAGGATCGTGGTCTTGCCGGAGCCTGTGGAACCCACAAAGGCCACTGTCTCCTTCGGCATCACATGGAAGGAAACGCCTTTTAACACCCACTCCCCTTCCACATAGGAAAACCACACATCCCGAAACTCAATCTCCCCTCTCATCGTTGTAAGCTCCACCGCATCCGGCGCATCCTGTATGGCAGGCTCCAGATCCATAATCGTGAAAACCTTCTCCGCAGAGGCAAATGCCGACTGCAGCCAGTTAAACTGCTCCGCCAGATTCTGGATCGGATTATAGAACTTTGAAATATACATGTAGAAAGACACCAATATGCCGCTCGTGATCACCTGTCCCATAAAAGCCTGATTTTCCAGATAGCCTCTGCCGCCCAGATACAAAAGACAGAGAATGGAGCTGACATACAGCATATACACCAGAGGCCGGAAAATGCCAAACACCAGTATCTGCTCCTGCTTCGCCCGCCCAAGAGCAACGCTTCTTTCCCGAAATTCCTGCATTTTTGCCTCCTCCCTGTTAAAAATCTGCGTAATCTTAATGCCCGACAGGTTTTCCGACAAATACGTGTTGATATCAGTGGTACAGTCCTTTACCTTTCGGTAAGCCCTTCTGGAAAATTTGCGAAAAATCACTGTAAACAGCACGATAAAGGGTACAAAGCAGAGGATCATGAGCGTCAGCTCATAGCTTAACACAAGCATTGCCGCAAACACGCCCACAATCGCGAATATATTTCTCGCGAAGTTGACAAGCAGATTGGTAAACATCATGGATATCGCGTTGGTGTCGTTGGTCACGCGGGTCACAAGCTTACCGACAGGAATCTCGTTAAGCTGTTCGTGGGAAAGGCTCTCGATCTTCACAAACAGGTCTTCCCTCATAACAGAGATAATTCTCTGCCCCGTCTTTTGCAGCACCACCGCCTGTATGTACGCGCACACCATGGAAACAAGCAGAATACTCACATAGACCGTCATCGCTCGGTAAATCTGCGGCATTCGAAACTCTCCTGCGACCAGCTCCTCAATCCGCCCAATAATAAAAGGGGAAACCACGTCATAGGCAATAGTAAACAGCATCACCGCACCCACCAGAAGAAACTGCGGCAGATAGGGTCTGGCGTAATGCAGAAGACGCCCCATAATTTCCCGGTCGCCAATCTGTCTCTCAAAACCCAGCGTCTGCTTTTTGTCCCTCACCGTCAGATAGGCGATCAACAGAATGAGGGAGAACACCCCCACAATCGCGCCCACTACAATCAGCGGATAATACTCATACATCAGCCTCACCTCCCGCTTCCTCCTCCATGCGCTGTAAATCGACCATCCGCCGATAGTCCGCACAGCTCTCATACAGGCACTCATGGCTGCCTACCGCGCAGACGCGCCCTTCATCTATGAAGATAATCTTATCCATTTGCTCCACCGTGGAGATTCTGTGCGCAATCAATATCGTCGTCCGGCCTTTTCTGTTCTCCAGAAGATTTTTCAGAATCGTTTTCTCTGTCTTCATATCCACCGCCGAAACCGAGTCATCCAAAATCAGGACAGCGGCCTCCTTTATGAGCGCCCGGGCAATAGAGATTCTCTGCTTCTGTCCGCCGGATACCGTCACGCCCCGCTCGCCCAGCACAGTCCGGTAACCGGAAGTAAAGTCCACAATGTCATTATGCACATCGGACATCTTCGCCGCCCGCTCCACCAGTGCATTGTCAGTCTCATCCACCGCAAAGGAGATATTATTTTCAATGGTGTCGGAAAAGAGGAAATTATCCTGCGGCACATAGGAACACCCTTCCCGCACAGACCGGATGGAAACCGTGTTTACATCATGACCGTCGATAAAGAGCGTGCCGTCCGGCACATTGTAAGCGCGCAGGATCAAATCCACCAGAATGGTCTTTCCGGAGCCGGTTCTGCCTACCACGCCCACGCTCTCACCGGCATGGATGGTAAAGCTGACATCCCGCAGGGCATCCGTCTCCCCGTTCGGATAACGAAACGTCAGATGCCGGAACTCGATCTCTCCGCGCATATCCGTAAGTTCCGTCACGCTGTCCCTGTCCTTTACCGTAATCCCGGCCTCCAAAAGCTCACCCACCCGGTTTAAGGACGCCTTCCCACGGGAAGTCTTCTCAATCAGCATAGACACCGCCATGACAGGCCATATAACAGAATTAAAGTACACAATATACTCCACAAGCCGTCCCGCATCAAAGCTGCCGCAGTAAACCAGATAACCGCCATACCCAAGAATCACGCAGATCACCGACTCCACAAGCAGAAACGTCAGTATATCGAGCAGCGTGGAAATCCGTGTATACGCCACATTGATTTCCTCGTTTTCACGATTCAGTTTTTTAAACTCCCGAAGCTCCAGAAGCTCTTTCACAAAGGCCTTGATCACCGCAATACCTGAGAAGTTTTCCTGCGAAAAATCGGAAAGCCTCGAAAAAGCCTCCTGTCTGATCTCCCATTTCGCCTTCATCGCCTTAAACATCACCGTACCGATCAGGAACAGAATTGCCATGGGGATCATGGAAAGCCCCGTCAACACCCTGTCCATGTTCCACATCTTATAAAAGGCAAGCAGTCCTAAAAACAATGCGTCACAGAACATCAAAATGCCGTCGCCGAAGCACTCCTGTATGGTGTCCAGATCGTTGGTAAACAGACTCATCAGATTGCCGACCTTGTTTACCTGAAAGTAATCCTGAGACAGGTCTTTACAATGGTCAAACATCCGGTTCCGCAAATCGGTTTCCACTCGGATTGCCGCGCCATAGAAACTGACGCGCCACAGAAAACGCCCCACCACCATGACCAGAATGACCACGATGGCCCGCAGGCACACCTCATCCAGCAGAACATCCATGGTAAAGGGCACAAATTCCCCGCCTGTTTCCACAAGACCGCCGTTCATACCATTCACCACAATGCGGTACAGCTCCGGCAGGATCAGTTGAAAATAGTCCACAAAAACAAGCGCCGCAATGCCCACTAGCAAAAGCGGCCCGTGCTTGATATAGTAACGGTTAATGTGTTTTCCGAAAATCACTGTGTATTCCTCCAATATGTTCAGCCCACGCCCATTCGCAAAACCGTGCCTTCGGCACTCTTCGTTGCTTCGCAACTTTTTTTGCTCATATACGGGCGTTCCCTCAGACCATCATTTGTCTGCCAAATTCATGCAAACATGAGTTGTCCGACAAACCTGGTCTGGCTAAACTGCTAGAAAATATGTTTCAGCGCAAGCTTTAAGATCGTCTCCGATGTGACGTCCTCCGTCATCTCCACCTTCTTCACTGCAGCCGTTGCGTCGGAAGCGGAATAGCCGAGCGCAACTAACGCCTCTATCGCTTCCCGCCTCATCAGATTGTCGCCGCCCTGTGCGCCTGACGCAGCGGCTTTCGCTGCGCCTGTCGGCTCTCCAAGCCCCTTAAGGGTATCTTCCAAAGAAATCTTATCACGCAGTTCCAGAATCACCCGCTCCGCCGTCTTCGTGCCAATCCCCGGCGCCTTGGCGATCGCCTTCGCATCTCCCGCCATAACGGCGAACCGCAGGTCATCCGCGCCCATCACCGACAAAATCGCAAGGCCGCCCTTGGGACCGATCCCATTAACCGCAATTAGCTTTTTAAAAATTTCCAGATCATCCCTTGTCAGAAAACCGAAAAGGGCAAATGCGTCCTCCCTGACAAGCGTGTAGGTAAATATTTTCACCTCGTTGCCAACGCCCGGCAGAAGCGCCGCCGTGGCAGTGGAAACCTTAATGTTATAGCCGATTCCTCCCGCTTCCACAACGACTGCGTCCTCCGCAACCTCCGCAATCGTTCCTTTTATATAAGCGTACATGATGCTTGTTCCTTTCCGTATGTCTCAAATCCTTGCGGAGAATACCGCATTTCAGGCATTCTCTCCTCATCATCCCGATACCGCTCTGCCTTCATGTGCAGATCATATTTCTCCCGCAATGCCGCAGCCTTCGATATCATGGGGGTAGTTCTCCTTCCCGTTCAATCCGCCGCAGATACGGCAAAAGCACCATCCCCACGAATCCGAGCAGGCCCCCTGTCACCGTGCCCGCCACAATCAAAAAGGGCGCATACCAGACGACGGCAAAAGTTTCCACCACAGCCATCGCCACAAGAAGCTGCCCCACATTGTGAAACACGCCGCCAAGCACGCTCACACCCATCATGGAAAACCACTTCGTCCTCCTGCCAAGAAACATGGCAAGAAAGCTGAATGCCGCCCCCGCAAGGGCATACAGAATGGCGTAGAGGTTGCTGAACAGAAAGCCGGACAAGACAATCCGCAGACCATTCACCAGAAGCGCTTCCCGTTCTCCCTTTGTCACTATGTTCACAGACGGCGCCCACGACACCTTTTCCGCTTCCACCGTCCCGGTTGTGTCCCCATGACCGACAGACGCTCTGCCTGATTTCGGCTTTTCATATAACAAAAGCAGCACGATCAGATTTGGCAGCCCCAGCTTAATTCCCGGTATGCCAAAGAAAAAGGGAATCAAGAGTTCCACATAGGATAGGATCAGCGCAAACGCCAGCAAAAGCCCCAGTTCAGCTGTCCTTCTCATAGCCGCGCCTCCCCTCATTCCGTGCCGTTTCATCTGCTTTCTTTGCCTTTGCCATCCCATCCGCAGACGCCTCATCCGCACCCGCCACAATTTCCACCGCAAGTTTATGGGGCAGACAGATAATGCTCTCCCCGCCGCCGGTAATGGGTATGTGATGCACGCAGATCTGATCCCGGCAGTCGGCGGCCTCCATCCAGACACGTTCCCCGGATACCGCCAGAAGATTGTAACCGTTTCCTTCTGAAAGCAGCGAGCCGAAATCACCGCCGGCCTCATACCACTGGCAGGAGACATCCTCCCCCGAATAGAGGAGCAGACAGTAACGCACCGTCCCGCTGCTTTCCCCTGTCCTGTTCTGCACCCGTAACTGTGACCAAGACACGTCCGCAACCATCTGTCCGTCATAGGATATCCGCAGGGTCTGTCCGTCCTTTCGGCCAGAAACAGACCACGCCATACTTCCCAACGCCAAAATCAGGAAAAAGGAAATCAGATATACGTCTGCCCGGCGGGTCCGGCCCTCGTCTTTTCTGTTATTTTCTTTCGTCAATTCAAACATACTGACATCTTACCACAGCCGAACATACGTTTCAAGCCCTTCCTGATTACGAAAAAGGTTTCAACTTTAAAATCATTCCGTTTTCCGTAGGCACCAATTCACCCCACCCACATAAGATAAACCATAACTAACATTTGGAGGGCACTAAAATGAGTGATCTTACAGCAACTCACTGTGGATGCAACAATACCTGCGCTACTAACAACGGATGTGGTTCCTGGATCTGGATTCTGATCCTCTTATCCTGCTGTGGTAACTATGGCGACAACTGCGGTTGTGGCGGCGGCTTCTTCGGCGGCAACAGCCTCTTTGGCGGCGGCGACAATAACTGCTGCTCCTGGATCTGGATTCTGATCCTCTTATCCTGCTGCTGCAACAACTAGAACGTGCAGCGCGATTAACCATCATCATGCGTGACAGTCCGGCCTGCAGGCCGGGCTGCTGACGCCACATCTGTCAAACACATCCGGAAAATAGGCTCCGGCTCTGACAGGAGCCTATTTTTCTCTCATGTGTCATATACTATAGAGAAAAACCGGGCATCAGAAAGGCATATCTTATGGCAGATAAAAAAGACGATGCGTCAAATGTTATGGCATTCGATGCCTTATATACCACCAACCAGATCCAGAAGCTCAAGGTTCTTCTCCCCTACATAGAGCCTTCCATGCAAAAGCATCTGGCTGTGTACATCAAATATATGGAACTGCAATATACCATTCAATTAACAAAAAAACACACTGCCACGCTTTGCGGATGCGGGCTTTCCCAACCGGAAAAGCCCGATCTGAAAAAGCTCTGCAAAGAGCTTTGCCTCTACTCAACCCCGGAGGAAATCCGGCAGTTAGAGCAGATCCAGAACATGCTGCAGACATTTGAAACCATACAGGAAATGTCCCAGACCATGAGCGCCATGCAGGAAATTTTCCCGGACATGAACATGGAATCCCTGTTTGAAAATCCGCTGTCCGGGACAGTCCCTTCCGAGGATGCTCCTTTCGGAGAAGCTGCGGACGATCTTGAAAAAACGTCACCCTCCGGCTCCCCCATGATGGATATGCTGATGCATATGCTCACCCCCGAGCAAAGGGAAATGTATGAAATGTTTCAGCAGCCACAGCCATCCGGCGAATCTTAATCTGCTCCGTAATTGCTCAAAAACATACACAAACATAGCTTTATCTGACTCAAATATGCCTTGACAGCAGTCAGGAAACGGCGTATTTCTTCGGAAAACTCCGGTTTTTGACGTGTGTCATCGCAGCAAACTGCTCTGACATAGGAGGTTTCCATGAATCATGACTGGATGAACGACCCGGCGCTTGCCAAAATCGACAAGGCAAAGCTGGACTTTTTACAGGCCCTCGTCTTTGAGAGCCGTACCCTGAACAAGGATCAGATGCTGCCCTTTCTGATGGCCGTCGCCAAGCGAGGGCAGGCGGATCATATCACTTTCTCCAATGAGGAGATCGAGACCATAGTCGCCGTCATCAAAAGAGAATCCTCGCCGGAGGAAGCCGTAGCCATAGATAAAATGATGCGGATGCACAAAAAGAGGGGGTGATGCGCAAGGCACCACCCTCCGATTGCTGCTATTCAATACCTCTTTCGGCATTTCTGCATAAATCCCATTTATCGCAGCGACTCCTATTTCTGCACGATATTCACCAATCTGCCGGGCACATAAATTTCTTTCACAATCGTTCCCGTCAGTTTGTCGGCAATCGTCTCCTTCGCTTTCGCGATCACATCCTCTTTCGGATCATCCTTGCCGATGATTAAAGTCCCCCGGTTCCTGCCATTGATCTGCACCATGATCTCCACCGTGGACTCCACCGTCCTAGCCTCCTCATATTCCGGCCATGCAGTCTCATATACCCTGCCTTCAAAGCCAACCGCCTGCCACAGCTCCTCCGTAATATGGGGTGCAACGGGGTTAAGCAGAGCAAGCAGCGTCTTGAACTCGCCCCTCGTCACCGCATTTTTTTTATAAAATTCATTCACGAGCGTCATCATCGCCGCAATCGCCGTATTATATTTTAAATTCTCAAAGTCGCTGCTGACCTTCTTGATGGTCTGGTGCATCCTGATCTCCATATCTTCGGAGTACCCCATGCCATCTGTCAGAATGTCCTGCAGCTTCCACACCCTCTCAAGGAACCTGCGGCAGCCCTTCACGCCGTCCTCGCTCCAACCCGCGCTCAGTTCAAACGCGCCGATGAACATTTCATAAGTACGCAGCGTATCCGCGCCGTAATCCGCCACGATATCATCGGGATTCACCACATTGCCGAGGGACTTGGACATCTTCACCACCGGATGCTCCGCCATCTCGCCGTATTTTTCCTTAAGCGCCGCTCTCGCCGCCTTCTCGCTGCCGTGTTCCTTTAAAAGCGCCTCCTGCTCCGCCGCCGGCAGATTGGAGAAGCAATGGGGATTCAATCCCAGAATCATGCCGTGAGACGTTCTCTTCGCGTAAGGCTCCGGACAGGGCACTGTCTTCTGGTCATAGAGGAACTTATGCCAGAACCGGGAATATAACAGATGCAGTGTGGTGTGCTCCATGCCGCCGTTATACCAGTCCACAGGCATCCAGTAATCAAGCGCTTCCCTGCTCGCCAGCGCGTTCTCATTCTTCGGATCTGTATAACGCAGGAAATACCACGACGATCCCGCCCACTGCGGCATTGTGTCCGTCTCCCTCTTTGCCGGTCCTCCGCAGCAGGGGCAGGTGGTATTGACCCAATCGGTCATGGCTGCCAGCGGCGATTCTCCGTTATCTGTCGGCATATAACTCTCCACATCGGGAAGCTCTAACGGCAGTTCGCTCTCGTCGAGCGGCACAAAACCGCATTTTTCACACTGTACAATCGGAATCGGCTCACCCCAGTAACGCTGTCTGGAGAATACCCAGTCGCGCAGCTTAAAATTGGTCTTGGCACAGCCGACACCCTTCTCCTCCAGAAAAGCGACCATCTTCTCCTTGGCGTCCGCCACGGAGAGTCCGTTCAGAAAATCCGAGTTCACAAGCGTGCCTTCCGCCACGTCCGTGTAAACCTCCTCCTGTACGTCTTTTCCGCCTGCCACCACCTCGACGATCGGCAGTCCAAATTTCTTCGCAAACGCCCAGTCTCTCTCATCATGTGCCGGCACCGCCATAATCGCGCCCGTGCCGTAGCTCATCAGCACATAATCGGAAATATAAATCGGAATCTCTTTGCCGTTCACCGGATTCACCGCGGACATGCCGTCGATGCGCACACCGGTTTTCTCCTTAGCAAGCTCCGCCCGCTCGAAATCGGATTTTCTGGCCGCCTGTTCCCTGTAATCGCAGATATCGTCCCAATTTTTCAATTCCTCTTTATACTTGTCGATAATCGGGTGCTCCGGCGAAACCACCATATAAGTCGCCCCGAACAGCGTATCGCAGCGGGTCGTGTAAACGCGCAGCTTATCCTCCTTATCCTTGATGGAAAAGTCCACTTCCGCGCCCATGGACTTACCAATCCAGTTCTTTTGGGAAACCTTGACACGCTCCACATAGTCCACCGTGTCAAGCCCTTCGATCAGCTTATCCGCATACTCCGTGATCTTCAACATCCACTGGCTCTTTACCTTGCGGACTACCTCCGCGCCGCAGCGCTCGCAGACGCCGTTCACCACTTCTTCGTTGGCAAGCCCGACCTTACAGGAGGTACACCAGTTAATCGGCATCTCGGACTTATAGGCAAGCCCAGCCTTAAACAGTTTCAGGAAAATCCACTGTGTCCATTTATAATAGTTGGGATCTGTAGTATTAACCTCTCTCTCCCAGTCAAAAGAATAACCCAGAGAATGGAGCTGGCTCTTGAAACGCGCCACGTTGTTTTGTGTCACGATCTTCGGGTGAATGTGGTTCTTGATTGCATAGTTTTCCGTAGGAAGGCCGAACGCGTCCCATCCCATAGGATAAAGCACGTTATAACCCTGCATCCTTCTCTTTCTCGCCACAATGTCAAGCGCCGTGTAGGGACGCGGATGTCCCACATGAAGCCCCTGCCCCGAAGGGTAAGGAAACTCTACCAGCGCGTAGTATTTCGGCTTTGAGTAATCCTCCGAGGTCTGGAAAGCCTTCTCTTCATCCCAGATCTTCTGCCATTTCGTCTCCACTTCTCTGTGATTGTACACTTCTGCCATGTTACCGCCCATTCCTTTCCCGCCGCATTCGGCTTTTTTATCACATTCTGCAGCGAAAACGCTCTGTCCGCCACAGTTGTTGGAATTTCATTTATACTCTACATATTTTATTATACCTGTGGGATTTGTCAAGCCCCGATAGCATCGGAAGAGACTAAGGAACAGGCAGATCCACTGGATGTAAAGCGCGACGCCGTATTACATCCCATGCCGGGCGGTCTTCTGAAACGCCCGGTATTCTCTGCCGTGCAGATCGGGAACCGCCGTAAGTAAACCTTAGGTAAATTAGTACAGAGAGGTAAATGGTGTCAATGCAAAAATATTGATTTATCCGTGCTAAAAGAGTATAATGATAAATACTGTATACAATTATACATATTGTTGTATAAAGACTAAGGAGGATGATGTCCCATGAAAACGAAAGTGAGAAAACTCAGCATCCGCTGGAAAGTATTGATTCCGGCTTCTATTCTGATTATTGTCATGTGCGCAGTCATAGGATTCAATTCTTACAGCCGCATCAAAACCGGCATGATCCAGTTAGGCGTGGAGGAGGCACAGATGGCGGCTTCCATTGCCGGATTTGTGGTAGACGGCGATTCTCTTGCCCATGTCGGAGCAGGTTTTGAAAATACGCTGGAATATCAAGACAGCCTGACGGCATTGAGACAGATTCAAAGTCTCTGCGGCATCGCATATCTATACACACTGCATACAGACGACAATACCCGGCTTTACTATGGGATCGACACGGACGACAGCGCAGGGCAGCAAAGCCCCGGAAACCCGTTTGACGGAGAATACGCCGAATTTTCAGATGTTTTTGCCGGACAGGAATATGTGCAGGACTACATAGACAAAACAGAGGACGGCATTTTGATCTCCGCTTATCTCCCGATAAAAGACAGCTCCGGCAAAGTGGTCGCCGTGCTCGGATGCGATTATGACGCATCCTATGTTCTGGAACGGATTGAAAGCGCACGCAACAGCATTTTTCAAATTTCCGTCATCTGCCTCATACTGACTCTTACGGTCTTGAATATAATCGTGAACCGCATTATGCGGAGTCTGAATAAAGTGAACCGCAAAATTTATGATCTTGCAAACAATGAAGGTGACCTGACGCAAAAGCTGGATATTTTTTCCGGCGACGAGCTGGAACTGATCGCCGGAAATGTCAATATGCTGCTTGAATATATACGTGAAATCATGTTACATATCTCAGCCAATTCCATAGAGCTTGGCACATCCACCGGAACGATCGCGGAAAATCTGGTCAGCGCAAGAGATAATATCTCAGATGTCTCCGCTACTATGGAGGAAATGAGCGCCGCCATGGAGGAAACCAGCGCTTCCCTGTATCAGGTCGATGAATCCGTTGCGCGCATCATGAACAGCATTGGAAACATTGCCGCGAAGGCTTCATCCGAACGGAAATCCGCTGCCAAAATCATGGAAAAAGTACAGTCAATTTACGAATCGGCGGAAACGGACAGAATCGCCGCCGCAAGGCAGGCTTCGGAAATGTCTGAAAACATGACGCAGCGCATTGAGCGTTCCAGAGCCGTGGAACAGATCGACACGCTGACAAACGAAATCATCAATATTACCGACCAGACAAGTCTTCTTGCACTGAATGCAAGCATTGAAGCGGCAAGGGCCGGTGCTACCGGAAAGGGATTTGCCGTCGTAGCCAGCGAAATCGGCTCGCTCGCAGACAACTCCGCCCGTGCTGCCGAGGGCATACAGCGGGTCAGCCAGGAAGTAATCCGCGCAGTAAACGAACTGGCCGGTGAATCGGAACGAATGATCCGCTTCATGAACGAAACCGCCATGGCCGGATATGAAAGACTGCTTGACAACACGGCCAATTATAAAAACGATGTAGGCCGCCTGAGCGAAATTATGAACGATTTCGCAGATGTAAGCATGCGTCTGAGCAACGACATTGACAGCATCAAGGAAGCCGTTGGCGCCGTCAGTACAGCTGCCGCAGAGAGCACAAAAGGCATTGTCGATGTCACGGAAATGGCATCCGGTATGGCTGTGAGTATGGAGAGCATCAAGGACGAAGCCGAAAGCAACAGGGACATTGCCGGGCAGCTTAAAACGGAAGTCGGTAAATTTAAATTATAATATAAGTTCTCATCAGCCGGGTCTGTAGAAAACGGCCGGTGCATACAATACAGCCATGTTCAGACATGCAAAAAAAACGATAGGAGGACATTTTGATGCGTAACAAAAACAGATGGTTTGCGGCAATGCTTTCCATCGCGATCGCCCTTGGCGACTGCAGCGGCATGACGGCGCTTGCCACGGAGAGTTCCCTTAACACGGAGAACACCGTCTCAGAAAACAATACGGTTTTGGATGAAACGCCGGAAATCGTAGACGAGAAAAATGAGGATAACGACGTTTTCCCTTCCTCTCCCGCTGAAAACGCTTCTTCGGAAGAAGCAAGCGTCCTGCCGGACACAGATGCCGCCGCAGAAACAGACGAAACGGACAAAATTGACAGGGAAACAGATCTGCCCGCTTTGCATATCGGACAGATTGTCGAAGGCGAAATCCTGCCTGCTTCGGATGACGATACTTTTTCCTATGATCTCCCGCTCTCTTTTGAGACAGAGGAAAATCTTATTCTGTTTGTGAATTACGATATAGAAAACGTGCCAGAATATACAGAATCAGGCGCGTTGGAATGGTGCATTCTCCGAGGTGAAAAAGACCTGAAATCCGGAAGCGCAAGCCTTCTTAACGAGGAAGATGACTGGAAAGGCTTTGAGGAGGTGTCCGCTTCTCCTCTCTTTCACATGGAAGAAATAGCAGACACAGAGAGCGAATATTACCGTATGATCACGCTTGTTCCCGAAAAAGGCTTCTCTGGCGGCGATAACGGCGAAACCCATGAAGCGGATGAAAGCTATGATTACTATATCCGGGCTGCCTATTATACGGAAGCTGAGGCTGAAAACAGCGAGAACTTTTACGCTGCCGCCACCGTACCGTTCGTGCCCGGAAAGAACACAACTGCAGGCGGGGAGACGGACGAAGTCTCGGAAGGAGCCGCAGATACGGAAAAAAATCCCGAGGACACTGCACCGGGGGAATCTTCCGTCTCGGAAAACAGCGCCGATACCATTGAAAATACGTTTTCCGGGGAGTATCCTGTGGAAGACGATGACATAACCGCGAAAAAAACAGACGTCGAAGATCCGTCGGAAAGTACGGTTTCAGAAAATTCCGTGGCGGATGAAACTTCCGACACCTTTTCGGACGAGACTTTCCAAACCGTTTCCTCTGTTTCCGAAAACGGCAGCGCCGGGGATATTTCCGCATTGGCAGAGGATCAACAGCCGCCTCTGGAAGAAGAAGCAGAATGCACGTTTAAGCTGTACAAAGGCACAGTAACAGACGATGCGGATCGCATCGAAGAGAATGCAAGAATCACGCTGGCTTCTGGCGATACACAGCAGATTACCGCAAAAATCATACCAGAAACGGTACAGGCGAACCTTTCGTGGGAAAGCAGCGATGAAACCGTCGCCACCGTCACCGCAGGCGAAAACGGCACTGCCACGATCACGGCTTTTGCTGAAGGCTTTGCCGAAATCACCGTATCCTGCCAAGGTAAAACAACATCCCTTGTCGTAGATGTTGTCTTCGACAAGAATAATCCGGATAATGACAAGCTCCTTGATCTGTCCGGCGATATCCGGGTAGCCGGATTTGAAAAAGAAAGTGACGATCTGGTCTATAACGGACAGAAAATCACGCAAAATCTTCGTGTGTACCATAAAAATACGCTTTTGAAGGAAAAAACGGATTATACCCTGAGTTATAAAAATAACGTCAACGCCGCCGCGTGGAACAGTGCCAAAGCGCCCAGCCTGACCATCAACCTCAAGGGCCAGTATCAGGGAAGCGTGACCTTATACTATACGATCAAGCCTCTGGATATCAATCTTATAGATATTTATTCCGTTCCCGATGAAAGCGGCAGTGCCGTCCCAAAAACACCGGGCTATGAACAGACTGTCAATTATGCTAAAAATCTGAACATCCCCGCTCCTGTTCTGACCTTCGGTAAGAAAAAGCTGGCGGTAAAGAAGGATTTTATCTGCGACTATCAGACACCGGGAGAAAATTTTTCGAGATTACCGGATGACTATAAAAATGGAGAAAACTACGAAACAGGAAAAGTTTACTCTTACACCGTAAATGGAACCGGCAATTTTAGCGGCTCCTTTCCCATGCGTCTTGTTGTGATAAAAGACAAAAAGCAAAATTTCAGTTCCGCTTCCGTGAAATTTGATCAAAAAGAGTACGAATACCATGGCGTTCCTCTTGCAAAATCGGATGTTCGTATTACAGAAGTCAAAATAGGCGGACAGATTGTGGAACCGGCGCATTATGATTATGAAGTACACGCGTCAGGAATCGAGGGCGCCTATGTAATGCTCTCTCCCACCGAGGCCGGAAGAGACGCCGACTACCGCGGCTGCAAAAAAGTCACGCTAAAGCTGGTGGGCGACAGACAGATAAAAGATGCTGTTACCAGCGAAAACTGGAAAGAAACCCTTCCTTTCTCCCAGAAAACAGTGGATAAAAACGGCGGCATTTTCCAGAGCGGCACCTCTTTGCTGTCCTTTGGCGAAGGCAGCGAAAAGACAGCGCTTACGGAGGGAACCGATTATACCGTAAAATACGGCAATGCCAAAAAAGCCGGAAGGGTGACGACCACCTTTACAGGAAAAGGCAGATACAAAGGCACGCTCCGACTGACATATACAATTACGCCAAACACCGATATTAAAATTGTCATGGGAAAAAACGTGACAAATAACAACGGCACTTATGAGGTGCCCTATCAAAAAGGCGGCGCTGTGCCCGAGCTTATTTTAAAGGATCAGGATTATACCGTCCTGAAAAACAAAACCGATTACACCATAAAGTACAAAGACAACAAAACGCCGGGCGAAACCATGACTTGTGAAATCACGGGAAAGGGCAGCTATAAGGGGTATGAAAGAATAATTACGCTTATGGTGACAAAAGCCGACATCGGTATGTGCACCTTATCCGCTTCCGACAAGCCCTATAGTGATAAGCCAAACAAATGGCAGTCATCTGTCACGGTCACAGACGTGAACGGCAAAAAACTGACCGCCGGAAAAGACTATGATAAAACCCTCACCTATAGCCATAACAAAGAGCAGTCCCCGCAGAAGGACACTGAAGTTACCGTAACCGTAACAGGTCTGGGCTTCTATGAAGGCACCTGTTCCGGCACATATCGGATCTTTGATAAAAATATCAGTACCTTAAAAGTTGTCATCGATCCGCAGGAATATACAGGGGAAGCAATTACTCTGACTCCGGTCACGGACATTCATCTGTATGCCAACAGCGCCGACGCAAAGAATAAGCAAAACGAGATAACAGAGGAATGTTATAAAATCGAAGAATATAAAAATAATACCAAGGCCGGAACCGCCAAAGTTACCCTGCGCGGCCTCGGAGAATACGGCGGGACAAAGACATATTCCTTTAAGATTCAAAAGAAGAAATACCAGATTAACCGTGTGAAGGGAATCAAGCTGGATAAAACAAATCTTTCCTTCACTCTGGCTGAACCGAATGAGAAAAAAAGAACGCTGGCGGCTACCATCACGGCGGAAACAGGCAAGGATATCGCAAATCCGACTATCATTTGGACCAGCTCCAACAGCAGTATCGTCGCCATAGAAGAAATCCCGGGCAGTACGTCCGGCTACGACAACGGCAAAAGAACGGTTACCACCTCTGCCCTGCTTACACTCAAAAAACAAGGCACCGTAACAATCACAGCGGTTTCACAGGACGGCAGCAAAAGAGCCCAGTGTAAGGTTACCGTAATCGACGCCCCGATTTTACTTGAAGCCGGTCAGACAATTAAAGAAAATGTTGGCGGCACATACCAGCTCCGCATGGAGTTTACCGAAACACAGGATAAGAGTAAACTCAAATGGGAAAGCAGCAATCCGGAAAAGATATCCGTTGATCAAAACGGTCTGCTCACCATGAAGCAGGCAGGCGCGGCTATTATCAAGGCCGTATATCCTTCCGGTAATACCAGTTTCACCCAGCAGTGCTATGCGGTGGCGGTCGGAGAAAATGAGGCGCCTCCGGAACCGGAAACAGGTGCGCTTCTCACTTATCATCAGAGGGATGGCGTCACCGATGATACACCATATATTAACCAGATGCTGCGGGATTATGAATGGGGTGACTCTACTCACGAGCGAGAAGTAACTCTGTATCTCCCTGCGGGTGTGTACCATATTGACGCTGCCGCAGGCGGCAAGGATTCTTTTGGCAACTATAAGTTCGGCGGCATCGTCCTGACTACCAACCAGAAGCTTGTTATGTCAGAAAGCGCACTGCTGGTCGCTCTTCCCAACAACGAGCGTAACTCTCAGGTGATCAATATCAGCGGACGCGATGGCGTCAGCGTTTCCGGCGGACAGATCATCGGCGAGCGCAGGGAGCACAAAGGAAGCAGCGGCGAGTGGGGACACGGCATTGCTGTATTCGGCGGCAGGAATATCATCATCAGCAATGTGGATATCTCCCAGTGCTGGGGGGACGGCATTTATCTCGGATACTATGACAGCGGCAAAAACAGCAGACCAAGCAACACAGTAACGATTGAGAACTGTAACCTTCACCACAACCGCAGGAACAATCTGTCCATCACCGATGTGAGCAACGTTACGATCAACAACTGCGAGTTTAACTATGCGAACGGCACCGACCCGCAGTATGGTATCGATATAGAGCCAAACAGCGGCAGAACCTGCAGCAATATAACAATATCCAATTCCCGTTTTAAGGGAAACGCCAAAGGAACCATTCAGATCCTCGGACAGCTAAATGCCCATGTAAAAGGTGTCACGATAAAAAACTGCACCGGCGACAAAAAGCCTGTCGTATGGGACGGATTCGGTGGCAGCGTGAGCGGCGTGAAAGAATCTGGCAACAAATGGGGATAATCTGGAGGACTTTTCCTTCACAGAACGCACTTTTCTATGGCAGTCAGGGTGTCAGAAGGTATCCTGTGAGCTGAAACAGGAGCAGACCAGTCGGTCTGCTCCTTCTCTTGTGGTGCATAAAAGGCGGATATCCTTTTATCTGACCAAAAAGATACCCGCCATCATACCTTATTTATCTGCTACGCGTCCGCACTCGCCTCCGCAACAGCCTTCGCTCTCGCCGCCACTTCCTTTTCCTGCACATCGCTGGGCGCCTGCTCGTATCTCGCGAACTCATACTTGTAAGTGCCGCGTCCGCCGGTCATGGAACGGAGGTCGGTGCAGTAACCGCTTAAGCATGCCACCGGAATATCCGCCTCAACCACGGTCTTGCCGTCCCCTGCGGGATTCATGCCGAGCACCCTGCCCCTTCTCTTATTCAGGTCGCCCATCACGTCGCCTGTATAGGATTCGGGTACGGTCACCTGCAGGTTTGCAATCGGCTCAAGGAGCACCGGCCCAGCCTCCATAAAGCCTTTCTTGAACGCCTGAATGGTCGCCATCTTAAACGCCATCTCGGAGGAGTCTACCGGGTGATAGGAGCCGTCGTAGAGAACCGCTTTCACGCCCACCACGGGGTAAGCTGCCAGAGGCCCCGCCTGAACGGAATCCTGCAAGCCCTTCTCTACTGCCGGGAAGTAATTCTTCGGCACCGCGCCGCCCACTACTTCCTGTGTAAATTCGAAAGGTGTCTCCAGATCGCCCGACGGCTCAAAGCGCATCTTTACATGACCGTACTGGCCATGACCGCCGGACTGCTTTTTATACTTGTGCTCCACATCGGATTTCTTGCGGATCGTCTCTTTGTATGCAATCTTCGGCTCAGTAAGCTCAATCTCCACCTTATATTCATTGAGGAGGCGGCTGACAACCACATCCAGATGCAGATCGCCCATGCCGTAGAGCAGGGACTGTTTGTTCTCCGCGTCATTGACCACCTGAAGCGTCTGGTCCTCATGGCGCATCTTCTGCAGCGCCTGGGAAACCTTATCCACGTCTCCCTTGTTCTTTGCCTTATACCGTTTGTATGTATAAGGTGTGGAGATCTCTGTCTTTCCGTAACGGATAATGCGTGCCTTGGTGGAAAGGGTATTGCCGGTCCGCGCCGCCGTCAGCTTCGCAATCGCGCCGATATCACCCGCATGAAGCTCCTTGACCTCGATGGGCTTGCTGCCCTGCATCACATAGAGCTTGCTAATCTTCTCCTCCACTTCCTTCTCGTCGTTGTAGATCATGTCGTCGCTCTTGAATACGCCGGAGCACACCTTAATCAGCGAATATTTGCCGATAAAGGGATCCACGATGGTCTTAAAGATATAAGCCGACTTCGCCTTGGAGAAGTCAAAGTTCGCCTGAAAAACTTCGTTGGTCTTTAAGTCAACGCCCGCAATCTCCCGGTTTTCCGGGCTGGGCATATATTTTACGATATCGTCAAGCAGCGTGAAGATTCCCTGACAGAGCACGTTGGAACCCATGGACATGGGTACAATGCTACCGTCCATCACGTTTGTGCGAAGAGCCGCACGGATCTCCGCCTCGGAGAAGGTGTCACCGTTAAAGTACCGCTCCATAAAGTCCTCGCTTGTCTCAGCTACCGCTTCCATCAGCGTATCGCGGCAAAGCTGCAGGTTCGCCTTGCTGTAATCGGGCATCTCACACTCCACCACTTCCTTGCCTTCCCAGCGGTATGCCTGCTCAGTGATGACATTGATATAACCCACGAATTTCTCATTTTCACGGATCGGCAGATGGAAGGGCGCGATTTTCTTCCCATACTTTTCGGTCATATCCTCCACAACCTGTCTGAAGGAAGCGTTGTCGATATCCATATCCGTCACAAACACGAAACGGGGCAGCTTATATTTCTCGCAGATCTCCCACGCTTTCTCCGTTCCCACTTCCACACCGGCTTTACCGGACACCACGATGATCGCCGCATCCGCTGCGCTCACTGCCTCTTCCACTTCACCTACGAAATCAAAAAAGCCCGGGGAATCCAGCACATTGATCTTCGTGCCTTCCCACTCAATCGGAACAACAGACGTGGCGATGGAAATATGGCGCTTCTGTTCCTCCTTACCGAAATCGCTCACCGTGTTCCCATCGTCTATCTTACCCATTCTGGATGTGATACCGGAAAGGTAAGCCATCGCTTCCACCAGACTGGTCTTGCCGCATCCCCCATGTCCCAGCAAAACCACATTACGAATCTTATCCGTTGTGTAAACATTCATGCCTTGTAACCCTCCAATTCTGTTGTTCTTTATTCACCACCCAAAGCCAAACAAAATCATGGCGCTAAGTTGTAAATACATTTTACTAAATTTTCAGAACAATTTCAACAACTATTTATACATTCTGCACAGATTGTGAAAACACGATTCTATCAGCAGCCATGCCTTTCGTATTTTTTTAGAAAACATATATATGAAATACCATTGAGCGCCAATGCTCCTATCCAGGCTATGCCTTCAGCATATATGGCCGCCGCAAATCCAAATACAGGTAATCCGAAGTAAACAGCCGGTATGCAAATCAGCATTTCAACGATGCCGGAACACATAGGTACAGCCGGTTTCCCTAATCCCTGAACACAGCTTCGAAAAACAAACAATGCATTCAGAAGAACCATAAATAATGCTAAAAATCTCAGATATATGGAAGCACAGGCAGCCGCTTCCTGCCCGGTAAGCATAATTTTTGCCAGTAAATCGGAGAAGAAAAACAGTACCATTCCAAGTAACAGCGCTGAGAGAACCGCCATTATGCACGCCATTTTTGTACCGCCGCGAATTCTTTTAAACTCCTTGCCGCCAAAATTCTGACCTGTAAACGAAGATATGGTAAAGCCGATCGTTATTCCCGGCAGCATAAAAAAATTCAGATATTTATTGCAGACTGCATATGCCGATGTATAAGCAACACCATAACCGTTAATACAGCTTTGAACAAATATGCAGCCGACTGAAGTCATTGCATGCATAAATGCCATTGGCAAGCCGTTTTTCAACAATTCCATATCCAATCTGAAATGGAACACGAAATCACTTCTGGTAATCTTTCGTTCCTTCATCCTATGTAATCGAAAATAACAAATGCCTGCAGCGAGTAATTGTGAAAGGACTGTTGCATAAGCCGGTCCAGAAATGCCGGAATGGAATAAATAAAGAAACAATATATCTAATATTATGTTGCATGCGGATGAAACACCGATTGCGAATAAGGGCGTTTTACTGTCGCCAACTCCCCTTAAAACGGAGGACAGTAACTGGTATGCCGCCAGAATGGGCAAACCGCCGAATATGATACAGCCGTACGCCATACAATCGTTTAAAAGTTCCTGGTCTGTCTGCATGATCTGTAACATTGGTTTTAGAAGCAGCAACCCTATCATCGAAAAAAGAACCGCAAATACAGCAGTTATTTTTAGCGAAGATGCAATTATTTTTTTCAGCTTACCAGACTCCTTTTCGCCACAAGCTTGAGATATATTGACAGAAAAGCCGTTTGTGATTCCCATAATAAACCCTGTTAAGAAAAAGGAAATAGTTGTAAAGTTACCGACAGCGGCAAGGGAACGGTCTCCCAGGCCCTGCCCGATGATAACCATGTCCGTAAAGGAATATACCTGTTGTAATATATTGGCCAACAGCATTGGAAAGAAAAACCTGCAGAATGACTTTGTTATGGAACCTCTGGTAAAATCTATTTGATCCATGATGACACCTTCCTCAAACCAATTTTATTTCGTTTTATCATCATTGATATAAAATTTATATCGAAACCCTCGCCTTTTTATCAAAACTATGGTATTATCACAAATACTTAAGATGATGCTGCTTTAGGAATGCAGCAATGATTATGAGATAAAGGAGTCTCTTATGAAAATAAGAATAGAACTTAACAGGCAGCTATATCTGCAAAAGGTACATGGATATCAAAAGAAACCATACTATTTGGAAGATGGTATATTGGAAGCCATAACGAGCGGCGATACAGAAAAGTTGAACACTTTTATTTCTTCTGGAGAGGTAAAGCTTTCTGCCGTAGGAAGAATTTTATCTGAAAATCAATTACACAATATGAAGTATCATTTTGTGATTATCGCAACACTCCTTGCAGAATCGGGTTTGGGAAGCGGCCTGGGACATGATGAAGCTTATATGATTGCAGATATCTACAGTCAAAAATCTGATGCTGCTTCCACATGTGATGATCTGCAGCTTTTGCTTGAGGATATGTGTCTGGATTTTGCGAAACGGATAGGCGAAATAAAAAAGGACGACATCATATCCATTCATGTCAGAAAATGTATCGATCATATTTATGAAGATCTAAACGCAGACTTATCTGCGAAAGGATTAGCTGATTTTACAAATCTAAATGTATCCTATCTGTCCAAATTATTTAAGCAGGATACCGGGCAAACCATCAAAGCTTATGTCACTGCCGCCAAAATGGATACGGCGCAAAATCTGTTAAAATACAGTAATCTGAGTTATTTTGAAATCTCTGCGTCGCTTGGATATTCTTCACAAAGCGCTTTTACCTATGCTTTTAGAAAATTTACAGGCATCACTCCAGGAAAATACCGTGAAAGAAATTATGCCGTTTGATTTCCCTCCCGTTTTGTGATATCTTAAAAACGAAAAATAAACTTACGAGGTACTGACATGATAAACACACTCACCTGCGGTTTTATCGGGCTCGGGCTGATCGGCGGCTCCATCGCCAAAGCAATCAGGCACCATCTGCCGGACGCCCGCCTTATCGCCTACGATATCCATACAGAGTCTCTTAATCTCGCGGTCAAGGAACAGGTGATCGACCAAATCTGTCCTGCCGTTGACGATTCCTTCGAAAACTGCGACTATATCTTTTTGTGCGCGCCGGTTTCCCGCAATGCGGAAAATCTGCTGGCACTGAAACCCCACCTCTCCCCCGACACCATTCTGACGGACGTGGGGAGTGTCAAGACCGGCATTCATAAGCAGATTGAAGAACTGCAACTACAAAAGCAGTTTATCGGCGGTCACCCCATGGCGGGTTCCGAGCGTTTCGGCTACCAGAATGCCAATGCATCCCTTCTGGAAAACGCCTACTACATTCTGACGCCTTCCGCCGAAGCCCCTGCCGAAAAGGTGGAGACATACCGTGCGCTTGTGGAGAGCATAGGCGCGATTCCGCTTATTTTATCTTACGGGGAACACGACTATGTGACTGCCGCCATCTCCCATCTGCCTCACGTGATCGCCGCCTCTTTGGTCAATCTGGTGAAAAGCAGCGACTCCGAGGACGGGGTGATGAAAATGATCGCCGCAGGCGGTTTCAAGGATATTACAAGAATCGCCTCCTCCTCCCCGGAAATGTGGCAGCAGATCTGCCTGACCAACGCGGATAATATTTCCAAGCTGCTTCGGGCGTACATTCAGTACCTCAGGACAATTGCAGATGATATAGACAAACATAAAAAAGACACCCTTTACCGTTTCTTTGATACGGCAAGAAATTACAGGGAATCCTTTATCAGCGCGCCAAGCGGTCCCATCAAGGCGGAGTATGTGTTTACCGTGGACATCGCCGACAAACCTGGCGCCATTGCTGCCATCGCCTCCCTTCTGGCAATGCACGACGTGAGCATCAAGAATATCGGCATCAACCACAACAGGGAACTGGCAGAAGGGACGCTGCGTATCGAGTTTTACAGTCAGGACACGCTTTCCCGTGCCATGGAAATTATGACAGAGCACGGCTACAAAATACATACCCATTGAAAAAGAAAAGCGAAAAACGCTTCTAAAAGCTTCACGCCATAGGACAGGAACAAAACAGCAAAGCTTACTTAAAAGCACTGCATATTGCGTAAGTGATTGAAAAAATACAGCAATTGTACACAATGAAAGAAAACAACACGAGGCAGAAGCGTCATAAGCTCTGCAGAGGGCGCTTCAGAATGGAGTAAACCATGAAATTTCAGAAAGCACATACAATGAGAGGGGAAGTGACGATCCCCGGCGATAAATCCATCTCCCACCGGGCTGTGATGTTCGGATCGCTGTCCGAAGGCACGACCGAAGTCACCAACTTTTTGCAGGGCGCGGACTGTCTCTCCACCATCGACGCCTTTCGGAAGATGGGTATTGAGATTGAAAATACCCCGGATAAAATTCTGATTCACGGCAAAGGGCTGCACGGACTGCAGGCGCCCTCTTCCGTGCTTGACATGGGCAACAGCGGCACCACCACCAGACTGATCAGCGGCATCCTTGCCGGACAGACTTTTACAAGTACCCTCACGGGCGACGCCTCCATCCGGAAACGTCCCATGCGGCGCATTATGGAGCCACTTTCCATGATGGACGGGAAAATCGAAAGCGTAAACGGCAACGACTGCGCGCCCCTTCGCATCACAGGCGCGCCTCTGCACGGCATCCACTATCACTCCAAAGTTGCCTCCGCACAGGTGAAGTCCGCCGTCCTGCTTGCAGGACTCTACGCCGACGGCGAAACTCTTGTGACTGAACCGACCTTAAGCCGCAACCACACAGAAATCATGCTGCGCTATTTTGGCGCAGATTTACAGTCGGAAGGAAAAACGGCGCGCATCCTTCCCGAGCCACGTCTGGAAGGCCGAAAAATTGACGTGCCCGGCGACATTTCCTCCGCCGCTTACTTTATTGCCGCGGGACTGCTCGTTCCCGGCTCTGAAATCCTCATTAAAAACGTGGGAATCAATCCCACCAGAGACGGTATTTTAAGAGTGGCAAAAGAAATGGGCGGCAACATTACGCTTTTAAACGAAAATCATGACGGAGAACCGACCGCCGACCTGCTGGTAAAACACAGCGTGCTCCACGGTATTACCATTGAGGGCGATATCATTCCCACACTGATCGACGAACTGCCCGTCATCAATATTATGGCGGCATGTGCGGAGGGCACTACCATAATCCGGGACGCCGCCGAGTTAAAGGTCAAGGAATCCAACCGCATCGACGTGATGGTGCAGTATCTTAGCGCCATGGGCTGCGATATCACGGGAACCGACGACGGCATGATCATCCACGGCGGACAGCCCCTCCACGGAACCGAGGTGGACTCCCATCTCGACCACCGCATTGCCATGAGTTTTGCCGTGGCTTCGCTTGTTGCGGAGGGCGAGACAACAATTAAGGGCAGCGATGTGGTCACCATCAGCTACCCCGGGTTTTTTGAAGATCTTGCACGACTGTGCGCTATGTAAATTTTTCGGGGAAATGCCTTAAGTAGGCATTTCCCCGGTCAGTTAAGCCGCCAAGTCACCACTCAGCCTTTCCGATTTCCCGATTCCATCATACCAGTTTCTGTCATGGTACCGCCTGTAGCTTCCATCTGCGCTACCGACTCTTTAAGCCTGATCATATTTTCCTGCGAATAAAAAAGATCCACAGCCACTTCAAAAGGTATTAGATTCCATGATTGTCTGCATAACACAACACATCTTTGTAAAACCTCCGCTTCACGCAAACCATTATTTTACCTCATGACAGCTTCACCAACAGACGGTTTAAAAAATACGACCCAACCATACAGAAAATACCCGCCAGACTCCCGTACCAGTTGAGCGCCGCGTCGGACTGTTGGAAATGCCTGCCCTCCACAAACTGCTTGTAATATTCCGTGTAATAGGCAAGCACATAGCAGACCGCTCCCGCCCCGATCACACCGAGTATTCTGTAATATCTTCTGAAAACAACCATGCTCACAAAGGTGGTTACGAAACCGACCACAAAGAACAGACCCAGATGCGCGCCATAACGAATCATCAGCGCCGTAGTCGAAATCTGGTCCTGCGTGGGATTCTCAAAAATCCGTCTCGCGATCTGTCCTGCCATTTTCATCGTTATGTCAGAAGATACTGTCCCGTTCTGGAAAGATACCGCAACCACAAAATATAAGAGCAGTAAGAGTGCCGCAAACGATATAGCGATCACGCCGAGTTCCAGAAGGATATGACTTTTTCTTTTTTTGTTCATGCCGTTTTTTTCTTTCTAAACTTCCATCGTCTCAATCGTGCTGTACGTCTCGATCCGGCTTGCCTCGATCTCCGACATGCCTATAAAAATAGAACCGTAGGAAAAGATATTGTCATCTTTCTTCTCAATGCGTACGATCTCAAGAAATGCGTGAATCACTTCCTTCGTCCAGATCGTCAAAGATGCCTCATAAACCGCGCCGATCTCCAGAGCCTCACTGCACAAAAAACCCACGCCCGTCTTAGACACATCCACCACGTCTATGTCTACCTCTTTCGCTGCGTCCTCCCCATCCAGCCTCTTGATCAACAGCTTGGATGACAGCTCTATCCTCTTGTTTCTCCTGCGTTCCTCCATGTTTTTATGCCTTTCTGTTTTATCCTGTAATCACACTACCCGAAAAATGTCTTCTGTTCTAATATCTTTCTACGATTATAATACGCTTTTGCGTAAATTACAAATACTTTGTATCAATCAATCAGAAAATCATTCAGGAATCCTGAGCGGCGGGCTTAAGTAATCCTCCCCGGGGCACGGTTCCACGGGCAGACTGGATCGGTATTCGTTCGGTCTTGAGGAAAGCACCTGAATGGCAAAACGATAAGACTTTCCGGGCTCATTCACAAACTCCGGTCTGATCCGAACCCCCGGCCAGCCATTCTCAATCATGAACTCCATCTCTATCGTGTTGTTCATGACATACTCTCCATCCTCATTGTAAACATAGGCGTCAAAATTGTCTTCCTCCTCATAGTCATCCCAGTTGGAAATGGCGGCAAAATAGTATTTTTCCTCACCAATCTGCTTCATAGTCCAGTAAAGCCCCTCCGGCGTCGGCAGCCTCGGCGCGTCCTCTCCCGTGAACGCAAACCCATCCGACAATACATAGGGACTGTCCGCATAGGTGACGCCATCCCCGGATGCGCACACCGCAAAATAGTAAAAGCCGTTGTCCCAAAGTTCCTCCGAGAAACTCATATCAAAATAATCGGTCGTGAGGAGATTTCCGCTCATCTCCCCTTCCCTGTCATATTCGTCCTTCTCCGGATCGGGCGCCGTCTCTGTATCGCGTCTGTACAATCTCCAGCCATACCTCTGATCCCTGCCGACTCCCGACTCCGGCACATGCCCCCACAGAGCGATTCCCGTCTCCCCATCCCAGTGCGGATTTGCCGGCGCCGGCAGTACAGTCAGTTCCGTGCTCCCGGAAAGCGGCTTATCCTGTGACAGCATACTGTCCGGCAGGAGATTCCACAAAATAACTGCCGCCAAAACAACCGCCGCAGCGCACGCAATCCCCGCCCGCCAATCCCAAACAACAGAAAACGCTTTCTTTACCTGACGAACGGATCGGTATCTTTTATCCGGATCCAAATTCGTGCACTTGGAAAAGACTCTTTGATAGCGCCGTTTCCCCGCATTTCCGCCCAGAAGCTGTTTTACTGTTACACCGAGCGCATAGATATCCGCCCGCTCGTCCGTCTGAGAAAACCCGTACTGCTCGGGCGGCGCATACCCTCTCGTGCCAAGCTGTACGGTGTCCTGTTCCGAATTTTCCTTCGGCATCCGCGCCGCGTCAAAATCGATCAGACGGATATGCCCGTCCTGTGCAATCAGTATGTTGGAGGGCTTGATATCCCGGTGGATGATCCCCTGTCCATGCAGGAAAATCAGCGCGTCGCAAAGCTCCCTCACAATCACAAGACACTGTTTTTCCGTAAGCGCTGCGCTGCCCGCCGTTCGTCCCTCAATATACTCCTCCACAACAATCGTGCTGCCGCCCTCAAAAGTAACCTCATATACCATCGGCAGATATGGGTGAGTCAATTCCCGCAAAACCGCGTATACCTGATGTCTGCCCTGCAAAATTTTCCGCACGAAAAGACGTTCACTGCCCTGCTCTTTCACAAGCTGCACCGTACTTTTCTCACTCTGTCTCAGCAGCTTTATCTCATCGTAAACCATATCTGATTTCCCTCTCAAAAGGTAAAATTCTTCTCTATTATACCATATCCCTATCCAACAATAAAACAGGATCTCTTTTTTAAACTCATAATATATTTTTAAACAACGGCAGCCTTTTTAACAGCCACGTCACAGTTCCTCCCAAAAACATACTGACCGCGCACCAGCCGAAAGAGGCGAAAAGGGACGGCATAAACCGCTCTGCAAAGGCTTCGTAATTCTCATACAAAACCAATTTAAAATAGTGGTCCAACAGATAAATGCCGAAGGTGAGCGAACCCATAAAACAGACCGCCTCCGCCGTTTTTCCGGATGACAATGCCGGTATTTTGACAGACGCCGCATATTTGACAGCCAGAAATACCGCGATGGCGAGCACATAGTCGAACAGGGAAATAAAGGTCTCATCCGCCGCCCCATCCAAATACACACAAAGACAGGACAGGCAGATTGCCACAGCAGCCGCCGCACAAAGCCCAGCCCATTTTCTTTTGGAGACCGCCCGTATCTCTATTTTACGGTCGATATAATAGCCTGTAAGGGGATAGAAAAACGCCGCCGTCGTGGCGAGCGGCACAGAAAATTCCCCCGCCAGAGAAAGACTTTCGCACCCTGCCAGACGTAGGAAAAGATTGCAGATGGGAAACATCGACCAGATTATAAAATGCAGTGCAGACAGCGTGTAAAAATCGCTCCGGCTCATCTGTCCCGCTATTTTCTGCATCAGAGACAATAATAAAAGGAAACCAAGATAGGCATAGAGATACCAGTAGGCGCCCGTCTCATCCAGACTCCTTTCAAATACCCCGTAAAGGAAACGCTTCACCGTAAATTCATAGTCCCTGCCCTGCGCGAGCGCGTATAGCCGGCACTCCGTGTAAATGCCCAGAGAAAAAAGCAGGATAACCAGACAAATCCTGCTGACCCGCTTTTTTAAAACCGTGAAAATATCCTCTCGCTTTCCCAAGAGCAGCGCGCCGGAAACCATGAAAAACAGCGGCACATTGATTTTGGTAATCACAGAAAGAACCATGTAAAACAACTGCTTTGCGCCGGACGCGTTCTGAAACAGCACATAGCCTTTCAGGTGATTAAATATAACAAAAAAACAGGCAGTCAGACGTATCCATTCGTAATATACGCGCTTCTCTTTTCCCTTCCCGGATAAAGATATCTCTGTGTATTTCATGCTTTTCCCTCTCCCATGATGGTATTATAGGGAAAATTTTGTCGATTTTGGTCTACCGGCAGTAGACATTTCCTCCACAGTTGTCACGCTTACCATAAACAGATATAATAAGATTTACAGGAAATACACAGGAAGGACTTCGATGCAGAATGGATGAAAAGTCAACGGATGAACTGCGGCATGAAATCAGAACCGCAACGGATATGGAAGACTATCTGGAGAAAAACAGAACACATATGCTGAAAGAAAGTCTGGCAGATCATCTGCACATGCTGCTGGCGCAAAAGAACCTCCGGCGTGCGGACGTGATCCGGGGTTCTCTGCTTGGGCGCGCCTATGTCTATCGGATTTTTGCGGGCGATAAAATTCCCTCGCGTGACAAGCTGATCGCCCTTTCTTTCGGGCTGAGACTGTCCGAGGAGGAAACACAAAAAATGCTGAAGCTTTCCGGCAATCGGGAATTGTATGCCAGAGATGGGCGGGACGCGCTGATTCTGTTCGCCCTGATGAATCATATGACCATCATGGATGCCAACGAAATGCTTTTCGACCACGGATTTGCCGTATTGGACACCGCGAAGGAATCATAACACAAGAAGCCGCTCAGGGATATTGTAACACTGCGTGGAAAACCATATCTTCATAAACAGGAATATGCAAATCGGGCGGCTGACCATCCTTTTCTGAAGTCCATCCCAGAAACTCCGCATAAGATATTTCCGCATCCGGCATTTTCGGCATCTTCTCTCCCGAAAAAACATACAGCGTATCATAAGGCGCATCTTCGATGAATAACTCAATTTCATGTATCGCAGTCTGCTCTATCCATGCCTTGTCCAGAAACGCTTTGCGTTCTAAAATATAGTCCGCCAAAAAAGCGACCTCCTCTTCACGGCTCTCCCATGTACTGTTCTCCGCATACTGTGCCGACCACCGAACCCTGTCCATAGCCGCGGACGCGGCGGTCATCTCTGCCAGCTGCGGAAGCGTCTGCAAAGCCATCGTCTCCAAATAGGGACTGATATCTCTCCGGTAGCAGGAAATAACCGCTTGATAAAATTCCGGTTTTTCATATAAGGCGGGAAACCATACGGACGAGTCCTGATGAAAATCCAGCCTTGTCAGCCGCTTGGGCGAATCCGAAAGGTATCCGATGTAAGCCGGGGTATTTCCCCACGTGACGTCATAATCCCATATCGGTCCCGCAAACAGTTTTTCACTGACGGCATCCCTGTCCTTGTAAAAATAGGAACTTGCCACGCCGCCGTCATAATTAGCCGTCACTTCCTCCAAAAGATATTTTCGCGCAAAAGAATCCACGTCAATCAAATCCTGATAGGACTTTCCGCTCTCATGATCGATGCCGTCATGTGACAAAATAGCGTTTTCCACACTTTGAATATAGCTGTTAATATAGGCAATCTGATTCTCCGAAGCATATTCTGGTGAACGAACAATGAACGATTCTTCCGCCTCAGTTATAAAATAGCTGCCGTTAATCTCGACTTCGGAAAGAAACCGCTCCCCAAAATCCCGCTCAATTAAATAACCGCCTGTGATATCCACAGGGTCTTTCGGCACATCTTTTGCCTTTGTCGTATCCGTCCACGCAGTCTCATAGACGTTGAACTCTTCGTTGTTGTTCGTAAGTTCCGTCATCTTCTCCATGTCCGTTATCGGAAGACGGTTTTTATGCACTTCCACCTTTTCCGTGACATAATAGTTTCCTGCGTATTCCCCATTTAAATACAGATCCACAAAGACACCGTCCTTCGACTGCGCCAAGTCAAGCTGCCCTGCAAGCTTTCTGGAAAGCGCGTTCCTAAGAAGCGTCGTGTCCGGCGCATTGGAAATGAAAATCCATTTTTTCGCGGCATCCATACCCAAAAGCGATACTGCATCCGTCAATTTAATCTGATAAGGCTTTTTTTCAAAAGAAGTAAAAGAAGTGTTGCCCCTACTCTTGATATAGGCAAGCGGCATGCGGAGGCGGATACTGCCGTCCGCTTCCAAAACGGAAATTTCCCCTGCTTCTTTTACGTTTTTATCCGCATGAATTTGTTCCGCGCTCCCGGACTTTGTATCAATAAAAACGGCTGGAATATTTTCCGAATACATCCACACGATAGAATCGGGAGCGGTCTCCTCCGGTATTTCCGGCTGCAAGTCCATCTCCCTGCAAGCGGAAGGAAGAAAGGCGTAGAACTGACCGCCTTGCTGCCACAGTGCAATCTCATGTCCCGCCACGCTGACATAACTTTTTCCCGTATTTGTCTCCGATACCGCACCTGCAGCCGTTTCCATCCTGTTTTCCAACTCGGACTCCGAATAGAGACCGACCGTATAGAGCAGAACCAGAAAAAAGCCGAGCAAAATCCCTCTTCTGTATTTCATTCTCACAGGTTACTCCTTCGTTCTTATCATTCCAACGAAACGCACCAGAAGATATTTCGGTTAATTCTAACCCAAATATCTTCCAGTTCTCTTTGAAAAGCAAAATAATATTAAATCACAAGCATCGCATCCCCAAAAGAGAAAAACCGATACCTCTCCTCCACCGCCTCCCGGTACGCCGCCAGCACGTTCTCTCTGCCCGCAAGCGCAGAAACAAGCATTACCAGCGTGGATTCCGGCAGATGGAAATTCGTGATCAGGCAGTCCAGCACCTTAAACCGATACCCCGGGTAAATAAAGATCTCCGTATCTCCGCACCCCGGCTGCACCCGACCGCTTTCGTCCGCCGCGCTCTCCACCGTGCGGCAGCTTGTCGTCCCCACACAGATCACGCGACCGCCGCTCTCCTTCGTGCGGTTGATCAGTTCCGCCGTCTCCGGCGTCACCTGATACCATTCAGAGTGCATATGATGCTCTAAGAGGTTTTCCGCTTTCACGGGACGAAATGTGCCAAGCCCCACATGCAGGGTCACATAGGCGGTTTTCACCCCCATTTTCTCTATCTGCGCAAGCAGTTCTTCCGTAAAGTGCAGTCCCGCTGTCGGTGCGGCCGCAGAGCCCTCATACTTGGCATATACGGTCTGGTAACGGTTTTTGTCCTGCAATTTGTGGGTGATATAGGGGGGAAGCGGCATCTCTCCGAGTCGGTCCAGCACTTCCTCAAAAATCCCCTCGTATGCGAAGCGGATCAGGCGGTTTCCCTCTTCCACCACATACAAAACCTCCGCCATGAGAATGCCGTCCCCGAAGGAAAGTCTGGTTCCCGGCCGCGCCTTTTTTCCGGGCTTCACGAGGGTTTCCCAGACATCGTTTTCCCGTCTCTTTAAAAGAAGCACCTCGATGGCCGCGCCGGTATCATCCTTCGTCCCCAACAGCCTCGCAGGAATAACTTTGGTGTCATTTAAGACCAGACAATCGCCTGGCCTTAAATAATTGGTAATCTCTTTAAAATGATGGTGCTCTGCTTCCCCGTTTTCCCGGTTCAGCACAAGCAGTCTCGACGCGGAGCGGTCCTCCAAGGGGTCCTGTGCGATCAGCTCCTGCGGCAGATCAAAATAAAAATCTGATTTCTTTAATTCTGTCATTCGTTTCCTCATTCAAATTTACCGACTGACTGAGTCAGTCTCTCATTCCATGACACACCGTCTGGCACATCTACAGGCTGGCATTCTCCAAAAACGCCACATATCCGCGTTTCGTCTCGTACACATCCGCCTTGCTTGTAGCCTCCCAGGGCGCATGCATATTGAGCACAGCCACACCGCTGTCAATCACGTTCATGCCGTAGAGCGCAAGAATATAAGCAATCGTGCCGCCGCCGCCAAGGTCTACCTTGCCCAGCTCCGCCGTCTGGAAGTTCACCTTCTCCTTCTCAAAGATCGCACGGATGTGACCGAGATACTCCGCATTGGCATCGTTGGAGCCGGACTTGCCGCCCCTGCCCGTAAACTTGTTAAACACCATGCCGCCGCCAAGGTAAGCCACGTTCTTCTTGTCAAAGCTGGACGCATATGCCGGATCATATGCGCTGCTCACGTCGGAGGAAAGCATACAGGAGCGTGCAAGGCATCTGCGCAGGCCAAGCTCACTGTACTCACCGAGAAGGTTCATCACCTCCGCCACCGCGTTCTCAAAGAATTTAGACTGCATACCGGTGGCGCCCACGCTGCCGATCTCTTCCTTGTCCACAAGAATACAGCAAGCCGTGCGCTCTGTCTCTCCAATCTCCAGCATTGCCTTCAAAGAGGAGAATGCACATACACGGTCATCCTGCCCGTAGGAAAGAATCATGCTGCGGTCAAATCCGGCCTCCCTCGCTTTTCCGGCAGGCACCACTTCCAGCTCCGCGGAAATGAAGTCCTCCTCCTCAAAATCGTAATCCCTTTTCAGAATCTCAAGGATTCCCTTCTTCACAGCGTCCTTCGGTGCGCCGGTCTCTGCGTCCTTATCTTCTTTATCCTTCTTATCAATGACAAGCGGCTTATTGCCGATAATGATGTCGAGCGCCTCGCCCTCAATCACCTTGTCGGCTTTCTTCTCAAGCTGCTCATGCGCAAGGTGGATGAGCAGATCCGACACGAAAAACACCGGATCATCCTCGTTCTCTCCCACATTAATTTCTACGGTGCTGCCGTCCTTCTTCACCACAACACCGTGAATGGAAAGGGGAATGGTCACCCACTGATACTTCTTCACACCGCCGTAATAATGGGTATCCAGATAGGCAAAACCGCCGTCCTCATACATAGGATTCTGCTTCACGTCCAGACGGGGAGAGTCGATGTGCGCCCCAAGAATATTGATGCCGCCCTCCATCTTCTCCTTGCCGATCTGAAACATCACAATGGATTTATTCATCCATACGGAATACACCTTGTCCCCGGCTTTCAGCTTTTTGCCGTCCTTCACCAGCGCCTCCAGTTCCTGATATCCCGCCTCATCCAGCGTATTTACGATCTGGTCGATGCACTCCCGCTCGGTCTTTCCCCTGTCCAGAAAGTCCATGTATTCCTTTGCGAACGCATCCACTTCCTTAAGCTGTTTCTCATCATACGTTTCCCATGTGTTTTTCTGCTCCATGGCTGTCACTCCTCTCTTTTTCGGTTTTTGGGTCAGTGCCACACTGACCTGTGCCGCAATTTATTCTTATTCTACCACATTACAGCACATTGTACTTCCAAAATCTGTCTTTTCTGCCACTATTTTCTCCGCCGCGCCGTTCTTCGCCATTCGGTTCGCAAATGCAAAAGGACATACACCTGCAACGACAATAAAAATTCCCATGAAAAGATACATTCGTTCATTCCTCTGAAAAATAGCGTTTCTTTAGCTTCTCAGCTCGATACCCATGCCTTCCAAGCCATTCAGAATCTTCTTCATGGCGCTGGCCACATCCGCCTCCTCAAGAGTTCTGTCCTTTGCCCGGAAGGTGATGGAATACGCCATGGACTTAAATCCTTCCTTGATCTGACTGCCCTCGTAGATGTCAAAGAGCTGGTAATCTTCCAGAATTTTTCCACCGCGCTGTGCAATGACAGCCTCGATCTGACCAGCCATCACAGTCTTCGGCACAACCATGCTGATATCCCGAAGAACCGCCGGGTACTTCGCAATACCCTCATACTTGCGGTCAAACGTCGCGAAGGACAGAATCGCCGGAATGTCAAGCACCGCCACATAAGCCCTTGTCTTCAAATCATAGTTGTCGCATACCTCCGGGTGCACCTCGCCGAGATATCCCACAAGCGTCCCTTCGTATTCGATATTCGCCTGTCTGCCCGGATGCAGATAGTTTCTGCCCGCCTGCGGGTCATAGACCGCCTTTTTATGCATGCCGACACTCTCAAAGAACTCTTCCACCACGCCCTTCATGTCGAAGAAATCACAATCCCCATACATGCCGAGGGTAAACTGCATCCGCTCCTCGGGCAGCTCCGTGAGGGGAAGCGCCTTGGGCAGATAAATATTGCCGAGTTCGTAGAGCCGCACATCCTTGTTGCGCCTGTTGTAGTTTGTTGCAAGGCTGGTCAGCATCCCGTGCAAAGGAACCGTCCGCATAATCGAAAAGTCTTCTCCCAGAGGATTTGCAATCGTGATCGCCTGCCTTGCCGGATCATCCGCGGACAACAATAATTTATCAAACACCTTCGGGCTTTCAAAGGAGTAGCACATCCCCTGTGAAAAACCGCAGTACTCCGCAATATCTCTAGCCTTCTGCTCAATGCGCAGTTTGAAAGGGAGTTTTCCCGTAGTCGCCTCGCCGTTTGGCAGCGTGGTCGGAATCTTATCGTAGCCGTAAAACCTTGCCACTTCCTCCGCGATATCGCACTGGCGAAGGATATCCTGGCGGAAAGTCGGCACCGTAAGCGTCCGCTTCTCGGCATCATATTCCACTTCAATCATCTTGAAAATATTAAGCATTTCCTGTTCGGAGACGTCTGTACCGAGAAGGCTGTTATAACGCTCCGGCTCAAAGGGAAGAACCACCTTCTCCTTCATCTCGCCGTGCACGTCCACCATGCCGCCGACCACCTCGCCGCAGCCAAGCTCCTCAATGAGCTGGCAGGCACGGTTGATCGCCGCCTCCGCATTGTAAGGATCAAGCCCCTTTTCAAACTTGCCAGACGCGTCCGTGCGCAGTCCGACGCGCTTTGCGGACTTGCGGATGTTCGCGCCGTTGAAAGTCGCTGCCTCAAAGAGCACGGTCGTCACGCTGTCCGTAATCATGGAATTTTCGCCGCCCATGATTCCGGCGATGCCTACTTCCTTCTCCGCGTCGCAGATCATCAGCACATCCGAATCCAGATTCCTGTCCTGCCCGTCCAGCGTGCGGAAAACGTCGCCGTCCTTCGCCCTGCGGACGATAATCTTATGCCCCGCAATGGTGTCTAGGTCAAAGGCGTGCATGGGCTGGCCGTACTCCTCCATCACATAGTTGGTAATGTCCACCAGATTGTTGATGGGGCGGATACCGCTTGCCGCAAGGCGTCTCTGCATCCACTTCGGCGAAGGCGCAATCTTAATGTTCTTGCACACTCTCGCGCAGTATCTCGGGCAGAGCTCCTGATCCTGCACCTCCACGGATACATAGTCCTCCACTTTCTCGTCGTTTCCCTTTGCTGTCACTTCCGGCAGCACAAAAGGCTTTCTGAACGTAGCCGCCGCCTCTCTCGCAATACCGATCACACTGTAACAGTCTACACGGTTTGAGGTCACTTCATACTCAAAAACCGTATCCCTAAGTCCCAGTTCTTCCACCGCGTCCGCGCCAACCTGTACATCATCCCCGAAAATATAGATGCCCATTTCCGGCGCATCCGGGTAAAAATTCCTGTCGGAACCAAGCTCCTCGATGGAGCACATCATGCCGTTTGAGGGTACACCGCGCAGCTTTCCCGCCTTAATCGAGATACCGTCCTCCGGCAACGGCCCGCCGTCGTGCCCTCCGGCAACCTTGCCGCCGTCCAACACTACGGGAACCTTGTCACCCTCCTTCACGTTAGGCGCGCCGGTGACGATCTGAATTTCCTCGCCGCCGATATCCACCTGACAGACGATCAGCTTATCCGCGTCGGGATGCTTCTCGATCTTCTTGATCTGTCCCACCACGATCTTTTCCAGATTTTTGTCCAGTCTGGCGTAGCCCTCCACCTTCGTCCCGGAGAGGGTCATCGCGTCCATATACTCCTGATCCGTGCACGTAAGTTCCGGCACATATGCTTTAATCCATGACAATGCTGTATTCATGCTGTAAACCTTTCCCTTTCTTTTCTAAAAGTCTATGCTGATTGCGAAACTCTTCACAGCGTTATAAACTGGGTATATTTTGAACAATTTTGATAACCATGCAAGCAATTCACAATCGTGTAATTTTACAAAACCACTTATTTCAAAATATGATAAACACTCGGAATAATATTTAATCGTATGTGTATCCCGGTTTTTTATATAGCAAATCCTGATCGGCAGCCAAATCTTTATCCCAGACTTTCTCTTTCCAGTCCTCCTGCGCAACATCTTCAATCGCAACAGAGACACTTTCCATATCGCATCCAAGTATTTCAGAAATGTCTTCCGCAATCTTTTCTGCACATTTTTTCTTCTGCTCCTCCGTCCTGCCGGAAAAACATTTGATTTTTACATGTGGCATATTTATTTCCTTTCACAATTACTTCCCTGTCAAAACAGTTTAACAGCCTTTATCCATTAAAACTGCTTCAGGAAACGGATATCGTTTTCATACAACAGTCTCATATCATCAATTTCATATTTCAGCAATGCGATACGCTCCAGTCCCACGCCGAAAGCAAATCCCGTGTATTCCTCCGGGTCGATGCCGCTCATCTCCAGCACATGGGGGTGCACCATGCCGCAGCCGAGAATTTCAATCCAGCCCTCGCCTTTGCAGAACCGGCAGCCCTTGCCGCCGCACTTAAAGCAGGATACATCCATCTCCGCGCTGGGCTCTGTGAACGGGAAATGGTGGGGTCTGAACTTCACCTTTGTGTTCTCCCCGAACAACTCCCTCGCAAATTCGGCAAGCGTCCCCTTCAAGTCCGCAAAGGTGATATGCTTATCGATCACCAGCCCTTCGATCTGATGGAAGGACGGGGAATGGGTCGCGTCCACCTCGTCGGAACGGAATACCCTGCCCGGCGCGATCATGCGGATCGGCAGTTTCCCCTTCTCCATCTCATGCACCTGCGTGGAGGAAGTCTGCGTCCGCAGCAGGATATCCCCTGTAATATAGAAAGTGTCCTGCTCATCCTTTGCCGGATGGTCCGCAGGAATATTGAGCGCCTCAAAGTTATAATAATCTTTTTCCACATCGGGACCTTCCACTACCTCATAGCCCATACCGATAAAGATTCTCTCCACCTCTTCCAATGCGATGGTATTGGGATGGCGATGCCCCATCTTATTCTTTTTGGAAGGCAGGGTCACGTCGATGACCTCCGTCTTTAACTTCGCTTCCCTGACGGCTCTCTCCATCTTTTTGACGGAAGTCTCCAGCACCTTTTCAATCTCCGCTCTCGTATCGTTGACAAGCTGTCCCACCTTCGGACGGTCTTCAGGAGCCACGTCCTTCATGCTCTTTAACACCGCCGTCAGCTCGCCCCTTTTTCCAAGGAAGTTAATCTTCACTTCATTCAGCTTTTCCAGAGCGTCACTTGCCTCGATCTGACGCAGCGCCTCGGCTTTAATCTGTTCCAATTTTTCTTTCATATCTGTTCTCCTTTTTTATATTTCTTACTGTAAGATTACAATTGGCTCTGCTGCCTTGCGAATAAGCAGACTTGAAATGCTTCGCGTTCCAAGTTCGCGTTGCTCGCCATAAACCAGCATAGCCAGATCCGCATGCAAGCATGCGGCCTGTCTCTGCCGCCTTTTGTCTCTGCTTATGCGCGCAAAAAACGCCCCACATGCAACACACATGGGACGAATCAAATCCGCGGTACCACCCAGTTTCCCGCTCCCGGAATCTGCTTCATAGCAGTCCCGTAAACGGACGCTTCCTTTGGCGTAACGTGCCGATACGTTCCGAACTAATACGACCAACCCGCAAAAGCAGTCAATCGGTTCACCCGGAAAGCTCTGGTGGGAAATTCAGATCATTTCTGAACCGAAGGGAACTCACAGCCGACGATTCCCTCTCTCTGGCGGAAAAAACTCTCCTACTGACACCTTCTTAGCCTTTCGTACTATTTCATTCCTTACTTTCTGCCCCGGACAATTATGTCCGCAACAAGCCTATCTGCTATTTTAGTGTCTTTCCTTCGACTTGTCAAGCCACCCGAAGAGAAATTTATAAACAGGCCCGAAATACCTGTTAATATGTGCCCCGATCATCAGAATATACATCAGCATATAAAACCAGAGCATCAAAATGACCACAGTGGTCAAGCTTCCATAAGTGCCGAAGTCATTGTAGTGATCCACGTAGACGGAAAATGCAAAGGAGGCAACGCTCCACAAAACCGCTGCAAAAGCCGCACCCGGAATCTGTGCCTTAAACCGCAGCTTGCAGCTCGGCACGAAAGCATAGATCATGGCAAAAATAAATGTCAGAATCACCCACGAAACGAGAAAGCGGAAACGCATAATCACGTGCACCACCAGATGAAGCGGCGGGATATCCCTGAGAAGAATATCCACAATCACATTGCCGAACACCATCACGAAAAGCGCCACCAGCGTTGCCGCCAGAATGATCACCGTATAGAAGCAGGCGATGGCGCGCAGCACAAAATAATTACGCTTCTCCTCCACATCGTTGACCGCGTTCAGCCCGTGGATCAGCGCCAGCATTGCCTTTGCCGCCGACCAGATCGTTACCAGTGCAAACACCGTAATCGTCCCCGCCGATCTGGCATAGACGTCCGACACGATGCGTATCACCATGCCGTCCACCGCATCCGGCGTAAACTGTGTGATGGCATTGATTAAATCTACCTCCGTCAGCCTCGTGTACGGCAAAATCGCGCACAGCGCCATCAGAAGCGGAATCATGGAGAGAAAAAGAAAAAACGCCGTGCTTGCCGCGAAGGCGCTGATATTCTTTTTCGTCATCTGCCAATTAAAGTCCCGCAGGATAAAAAAAAGTCTGTAAATCGTTCTCATCTATACTCCCGGTTGTTTTCTGCCTAAAACGGCATTTTCACTTCCCAGATTATACGGGCACACATCCCTGCATTTATGACATGAAATCCGCCAAACTTGCGTTTCCGCGTCATCCCCAAAGGCAAAATCCCAGCAGGTCTGCTGTTTCAATTCCAAATCATCCAGCGCATGTACAGGACATGCCTCCACACATAAATTGCAGTTGTCACAAAGCGGCTTTTTCCTCCTGTCAGGTTCCCACACCTGCTCGCACAAAATGGCTCCCAGCCAGACCATACTGCCAAATTCCGGCGTAGTCAGCAGAGAATGCCTGCCTATTGTACCAAGCCCCGCCGCCTGGGCCGCGTGTTTCAAAGAGACAATCGACCGCCATCTTTCTGTATTTTTATCCCACTGGCTTTCATTTGTGGGGATCGGCACGCACACGATTCCATGCTTCTCCATCTCGATACAAAAGTCAATCGCAATCGCATCCATTTTCGGTGTAATGGAGTTTCTTACTCTCGTGTAAGGAATATCCGATTTACACACAAGCGTCCCCACTGGAAATCTGCAGCCAAAAGAAATGACAGACTTACAGGTCGGCAAAACGTCCAGCGGATGATACCCTTCTGGTGCGTCGTCAAATCTGTCCATACCCGCTACGCCGCACAGATCCGCACCTAGCGAGAACATAATTTCTTTCACTTTATCTTTATCAATCATATGCTTCTCTTATCCTGCATTACTGCTCTCTCAGTTCTTCGGCGTCCGTCACCTCACAGCCGGGATAAAACATCGAGAGGATCTGCCCGTAGTCAGCCCCCTGCACTCCCATCGCCTTCGCCCCGTTCTGGGACATGCCGACGCCGTGTCCGTAACCGCCCCCGTTCAACGTATATCCTACCACATTTTCCCCGTCTTTTCCAGCCCCGCTGACGGTATCCAGCACAAAAAAGCCGCTGGGAAGAAGTGTTTTCGGCACGGTTTCACTCCCGTCTTGTTTCCTTATGGCGCTTTTTTCGTCACACAGGACATAGCGGATATTGTATTCAGAAAGCACTTTATACGTCGCTTTTTCTGTCTCAATGTTCAACTCCTGCGCAATCCCGCCAGCGCCCCTTTTAGCGATCTCTATCTTCCTTATTTTCCCCGGTTTCCCAATCGGCTCCGACACATAATAATCCCCTTCCGCCTTCGTCAGCACAAAAGCCGGCGCGCTTGCATACCGTTCCTTCAAACGGGCAAACAGACCTTTTTCATCCAACTCTTCCACATGGTAACTCCACCGATACCAAGGTTCATCCTTCTCAAAGTCCGCTTCGTGTACCGTGGTAATAAACTGTCGGAAAGCCTCCTCGTCCCGTAAATCTTCCGCGTCAAGTCCTTCGAGCACATCTTCCTGCACCGATACCGCTTCGACTCCAGTCCGCTGTGCATCTTCCGTTTCCTGTTCTGTTCCTTCCACCCTGTCCTCCCCGCCAGCCATACTCACGCGCACGCCCCGCAGATAAGGCACTTCCTCGCTGTTTCCTCCCTGCCAGCTCACAACATCCGTCCCTGTCCCGCAGGAGGTCGAATAATAATAATTTCCCGCCGCCTCACCGTCATAGGTGAGAAGTACTCCGTCCGTCTCTTTGACCGCCGTGGTAGAGTCCGCATGTTCCTCAATATTATGGTACACCTGATAGGCCGTGGTATCGTCCACGTGGGCGCCAAGCTCTGGGATACCCGCCCGTAGAATGTAGCGGTATGCGTAGGTTCTGGCGCACACCGCCTGCGCCTTAAGCGCCTCCTGCGGATAGGACGCCGGCATCTCGCTTGGCACCACCGCGTAGAGATATTCCTCCAGCGGAAGCTCATTAACCAAAACAATCCCCTGCTCTGTCCGCAGACACTCAATAACGCCCCTGTAGTCATGATCCGCCCTTGTACTGCCATCCATCTCTACCGTGACCTTGTCCGTGAGATTTTCACTGCGATAAATTCTGCGCTCCCCAACAGTCATCTGGTCAGCCCGTATTCCTGTCTCCTTCCCATCTACCGTAATCCCTACGCGCTCGTGAAAATTGGTGCCAACCGCCGTATTCTTTAACAATACCCGGATCTGATCCGCCCCTGCTTCCTCCGAAACCAGACAGGCATACACCTTCCCCTTATCGACAACGAAGTCCGTATCCGCACAGCCTACCCGAAGCGCGGCCTGCTCCAGCGTTTTCAGGCTCCCATACAGCTTATAAATCTCCATCTCATCCGCAATCTGATAAACGCCGTAATCTTCAATCTCCAATTCCTGCGCCGAAGCGCGCAGCAGCCTGCCGTGAATTTTTTCCCTGCGCTCTTTTGCCTCCACAATACGCCCGTCCCGGAAAGTCAAATCCGCCACCTGTTCCCGCTCTGGCGGACTTTTTCGTGCATTTTCGGAAAGCACTCCGCTAAACGCGGTCTGACGATAAAAACAGTCCAGTGTACCGTCCTCATTCTCCATCACCCATACACTCCCCAGATAGTGATCCTCCGGCAGTATCTCCACAATGGTTAAAAGCGTATCCCCCTTGATATAAACCCGCATCTCCTGCAGTTCATTCTCCGCAAAGGCTGTTGAGCAATAGCGGCTTGCACCCTGCATAGCCCCGTTCTCCGTATATGCCTCCTGTTTCTCTTCATCCACCTTAAGTACAAAAACCGTTGTCTCCCAGATGGAAGACTCCATGTCCAGATACGCCAAAAAAATACGAAACGCTTCATACCAGTCTGATTTTAAGAGCGCCTGCTCCGCCTTATATTTGCCACTGTAAGAGGGAAGGCCCCATTCCGATGCCGCAAGACTTTCACACAAAGCCAAATACTGTCCATATGTAAAATATGTATCTTTCTCTTCCCCTGCCGTTTCCATTCCGGTCTGCGTCTGCCCTTCACCGCCTGACGATGTGATCGGAAAATTCACGCCAAGCGCATCTAATAAAATCGACACATCCTCAACTGTAATCTGCTCTCCCTCCGGCTGCAAAGGCGCCTGCGCCTGCCTTCTCCCCATAAAAAGACAAACGATAAATAGAAGCCCGAAAAAGATAACCGCCAGCTTCGCAAGCTGTTTCCCGTCAAACTGCATATCCCGATCCTTCCCATTTCCTCCTCTATTTCTATGCACATGAAATCACAATTATTCTGTTGTTCCTATGTATGACCGGTTTCATGGGCTAATTATTTTGATAATATACCCCTTCAATTTTCATATTACGGATATTATTATAAGATACATTTAACCTTTCAATCAGTTCACTCGCTTGCGCATCTGGCGACTTTTTTGATACATTCACTATATTTGTAATCATTCCTGTAACCGCAAGGATATCACGAAAACTGACAATATTTCCGTTCTCCGAAAAATAAAGTTCTCTCATCCAATTATCACCTCTATAACATCCATTTTTTACAGACTCCTCTATCAGTACACGCAGCTTCTCCAATGTTGTTTCGTTATGTTCTATCGCCTTCTCCAAAGCTGTTTTCAAAAACGGGCTACTATTCTTGGATTTTGATATGTGTGTAACCATATCTTTATTATAATGTGCGTTAAAATCAGAATGCGCAGAGGACAAATAATGTGCTTTATAATACAATTCCGGTATCTCTCTTGCCCTTAATTTTTCCAACATTTTCAAATCATTATGATCCGACGCAAACGAAATACCAAATATAATTTTTATCTACCAAAAACTTCAAAAATCATAGTTTCCAAACTCTATCGCATAATCCAGCACCGTTTTTCCATATTCATCAGGATTAAGGATCGGTCTGCTTTCTATTTCAATATAAGCGATCCATTCCTCTTTATTATGGGACTGTGCAACGGTATAATTCGTCATCCGATTATTTTTAGGGACCCCATATCTGCCTGCACTTAATATCTGTTCAAAAGAAACATCCAGCAGTTTAGAGAAAACAGGCAGATCATAAATCTGGATTGACTTTGTCCCTTTTTTGATCTGTGATAAGCGGTTCGCCATATTTTGAATCTTGTCTTCGGTTACTTCCTGCGATCCCTGTTCCTCAAGATATGCAATACAAAACTTTCGTGCAGAGCCAAACCTCTCTTCGATCAGTCTTGAAACAAAAGCACCTGTTTTCTCGTTCTCAATGTTAAAACTATTCATATTTTTCACCCTCCTTTTTTCAATAGTATCATGCTTTTGTCATACAGTACATCATACAATTGAATATACCAAAAGAATATATACATAGCCAAAACAACGCAGTATATGCATACAGCATATACTGCGTTGTTTGTCTTTTCTCTGATCGTTAGTCTGTATCAACAGGATTCATTGCCGGACAAGCGGTACAAACCCGCCGCTTACAGCATAGCCGCCCGCAGTTCCTCCCCGCTCTTCGCACTCAGATAAGCAGGCGGAATGTCAAATACGGTCTTCGCTCCAGTCTGGCCTTCCTTATTCAGCCGGTAAGCCGCCCTCGCGTAAGCAATAATCACGCTGGAAGTAAACTCCGGATTAGAGTCCAGCTTCAGACTGTACTCGATCAGGTGGCTGTTCTCCTCCTCCCAGCCGGTTTTCCCGCTGCGCAGCACAAAACCGCCATGCGGGATGCCGCCATGCTCCCTGAGAAGTTCCTCCTCGCTGATAAAATGTACGGTTGTGTCATAGTCCGCGAAATAATTTGGCATGGTCTTAATCTCCTGCTCCACTTTCGCGGCATCCGCTCCCTCTTCCAGAACGACAAAACACTCTCTTGTATGTTTTTCCCTTGTGGACAGCTCGGGATTTTTTCCTTCTCTCACTGCCTCAAGCGCAGCCTCCACCGGGATTGTATACTGCTTGGCATTTTTCACGCCCTCTATTCTGCGGATCGCGTCGGAATGTCCCTGACTGACACCCTTCCCCCAGAACGTATAATCTTTTCCGCTTGGCAAAATGGCAGACGCATACATTCGGTTTAAAGAAAACATCCCCGGGTCCCAACCCACGGAAATAATGCCTACCTTCCCTGACTCTTTCGCGGCTGCGTCCACGTTCTCAAAATGCTTCGGTATGTTGGCATGGGTATCGAAACTGTCCACCACATTAAACAGTTTCGCAAATGCCGGAGTCTGCTCCGGCAGATCCGTTGCACTGCCGCCGCAGAGGATCAGCACGTCAATTTTATCCTTCCACTCCGCCGCCTCCGACACATGACAGACCGCCGCATGCTTCGTAAGAATGGACACCTGTCCCGGCTCTCTTCTCGTAAATACTGCCACAAGTTCCATATCCGGATTCTGTCTGACGGCGCACTCAACCCCGCGTCCCAGATTTCCATAACCTAAGATTCCGATTTTTATACTCATTCTACTCATACCTCCATACTTGCAAAAGCAGCCGCACATGACGACTGCTTTTCCATCTTTTGTATATTCCCCCAAAATGCCGGATCTTGTATTTTGACTCCTAGCAACGCTAGGTGGGTAACCGCAACCATACTTCTGTCTTCCACTGCGTAATGCCCAAAGGCTGGAGGCCTGACATCTATATGACAATGTAGGAATCCCGTTTAAAGTATCTGTAGGTTCAAAATAACAAGACTTATCGTGCATTTCAGGTTACATCTATTATATCCGAATTGACCGCGAAATACAACAGAATTTTTTGCCAGAACAACTATATGCCATTTACTATTTCCCGTTTTTATCTGCTGCTTTCCTTCTCCCGATACATCATTTCATCGGCTCTATGAAATAAGTGATGGAAACTTTCCTTGCTCGTCTGGGAGTAAGCGGCACCCACGCTGGCGGAAATTTTTCTTAACTTTTCATATTTCGAATATTCCCCGTCAAGCTGTTCCTTGATCATTTTCCTCGTCCGCTCTACCTCATCCTCCGTGCGTACCCCCATTATCACCACCAAGAACTCATCGCCGCCCATGCGTGCGATCATACCTTCCGGTATGCGGTCCTGAAGCGTCTTTGCCGTGAGGACCAGCGCCTTGTCGCCCTCATGATGGCCATAGATATCGTTAACGCTCTTAAAATGATCCAAGTCAATGCAGAACACGGCCATTTGACCATCCTCTTGTTTATCGATAAACTCATACACATACCGTCTGTTATACAATCCGGTAAGGAAATCCGTATTCGCGGCTTTGATCATCATTTGCTCATAAAGCCGCTCCTGCGTCACATCTATGGCAACGCCCACGGTTCCCATAACGCTTCCGTCCAGATCAAACAGCGGCGACTTGTAGGTTTTCAGCTCACGCATACTATCCCCGATCTTGACCGTTTCATCGAAAATACAAGTCTCTCTCTTTTCCATCACCTCGTACTCCGACTCCATACAGATAAATTCGCCTTTGGCGTATTCGTCCGGATCGATATCCCAGATATAATAGTGACCGCGGCCCTCAATCTGCCCCATCGTCTTATTAACCGCCTTGCAGAACGCATCATTGACTTTCATGTGCGCCCCCTCTTTGTCCTTATACCAGATCAGGTGGGGAACGCTGTTGATCGTTGTGTCAAGATAACTCCGTGTCTGCCAAAAGTCTTTGCCCATTTTATAAGTCTTCTGCCAGCGGATTAGGCGAAACTGGAACTCCGCCTCCGTCAAAGGCGTCACCCAGATATCCGTAATTTCCTCTGCATCGTCTTTTGTGGTCAAAAGCGCCGTCTGCTCCTGATCCGCCAGCACAATCAGCTCCGCGTCGCTGCGCTTATGGGAGAGCAGGAATGCAAGCGTCTCCACTGCATCCGTCTGACGCATATCCGCCAATATCACATCCGCTCTGCCGGTCAGCTCTGCTTCCGCGCGGACGCTCCTCTGATATTCATGTGAAAAACGAAGAAACTGTGGCATCTGTTTCAAGATTTCAAATAACTCATTCTGTTCCGTTATCATATAAAAACAAATTTCACAATGATACATATCCTTCCTCCATCTCCCAAACAATTTCCTAAATCCACTGTTTCATATTCACTTAACACTTACCCGGCATTCAAAATTTTTTCAATTTCCGCAAGCAGTTTGTCTTTCACGGGCGGCTTTAACATATACGCTGCCGGCTTTAATTTAAGCACCGCCTCTATATTTTCCCGGTTGTTGATGGCTGTCAGAAACACCACGGGAATACTCGTCAGATCCTCGTCCGCGCGTATCATTTCAAGCGTCATCCGCCCATCGCAGACAGGCATTTCATAGTCCAGCAAAATCAGATCCGGCCGCTTTTTGCCAATGGAAGTCATCGCCTGTGCTCCGGAAATTGCGAGGGTAACCTCATAGGTATCCTCCAGCATCGCCTTAATCGTCCGAAGCGCCGTTCCGTTGTCATCCACAACGAGAATCCGCTTTTTTCCGCTGCCTCCCTTGCTTTCTTCCTGTGCCTCACGTTTGACCATCTCCTGATCCAGTGCAAGCCTTCTGCACACGGCTTCCATAATCACCGAGTTCTCCACCGGGCGGATCAGATTTTCAAACTGCTCCTCCTCATAGTATTTAAAAAACCTTTCGCTCTCTTCCTTCGTACCGATGGTCAGAACAGGAATCTGCGTATACTGGTCACTCAACATAAAAAAGATGGACGTGTCAATGTCATACGCGCCAATCAGACTGATCACTACCAGATCCGGGCTTACGATTTTTAACATCCCCTCCAAAACGCCTGCGTTCTCCGAGCAGAGCTGCACATGAAAATACTGGGACAAAAAATGATTCGTCTCGTTCACCACCGTGTTAAACTTTCCGATCAATAGTATCTTTTTCATTTCTTCCTCCGATCACAGCTATATGACTCTATTCTACTCTTTGTCCGGCCATTTGTCCACACAGCAGATCTGCAAGGCGTTCCGACTCCTCCGCATCGAGATTCGTCACCGCCTCCGCCAGTTTCTGCATATTCTGTCTGATTTCTTCCGGAAAATCAAACTCACGCAGTTGTTTCATACACTCGTCCGCCCGGTCAATGTCCATTTCCTGCATACTGATGCGCACCATCTCCACAAGCGCCTGCATCACGGAATAATCGGTCACCTCCTTTTCCGCTCCGGCTTCTATATCAAAAACCCCCTGCAATTTCTGCAGATAACTGCGCCATTCTGCTAAAAATACATCTGTCATGGACGTGATGGTGTCTGTGTTACCGGCTCTCGCCGCAGCTTCCAATACCATCGCCATTCCCGAAAGCACTATGATGCCGATCGTCGCCGCAAGGCTTTTCATCGCATGCACCTGAATGCGGTACTGCTCCAGATATGCCGCGTCCGCAATGCCGCCGTATGCCCGCTCCAGCGCATCCGCCGCCGGTTCAATCTGCTCATAAAACTCTCTCACCGTGTATGCGAGCAGCTCCGGATCGGGCAGATGCAGCCATGCATAATTCCAATCAAGTCCCTCCACCACGGGCAGCTCTTCCAATTGAAATTCTGCCGCCGGAACTTTCGCCGAAGGCTTCCGTTCCGCCTTCCCCGCTTTTTGCAGCAGTTCTTTTGGCAGCATTTGTAAAATCATGCCCTCCAGCTTATCCGGCACAACCGGCTTCGACAAGAAATCGTCAAACCCTTCCTCCAGATAAGCCTCTTTCGCCCCCGACACTGCATTCGCGGTCAGCACGACGACCGGCGTGTCCTTATTGGGAAACTCCGGCAACGCTTTCATGTGGTGCAGGGTTTCCACACCGTCCATCCCGGGCATCATGTGATCCAGAAAAATGAGGTCATACCTGTTTTCCTGCACCAGACTCAGACATTCCTCCCCGCCTCCCGCTTCCGTCACCTGAATTTTTGTCTCTTTTAACAGGTTGCGCAGCACTTTGCGGTTGGTCGCATTGTCATCCACCACCAAAATCTTTGCATCCGGCGCGTAAAGGGCCGACTCATAGGTGTAATTTTCCGCCATCTGCTTTACTTTTGACCCGAAATCACCGATCGGCGTTTCATCCATAATCTTTTGTTCCAGCTCAAAGGAAAACTTGGAGCCTTCCCCGTATCTGCTCTCCACATGGAGCGCGCTGTTCAGCAGTTTTAACAGGCGGATCGTAATGCTCATGCCAAGCCCTGTACCCTCAATGTTTCGGTTTCTGTTCTCCTCAATCCGCTCGAACTCCGCCGACAGCTTTGGCAGATCCTCCTCCTTGATGCCGATGCCCGTATCCTCCACCTCAAAGCGAAGCGCAGCCTTGCCCTCTGACACATGGTTGCGGACCCGCAGCCAGATCGTACCCTTTTCCGTATATTTGACCGCATTAGTCAGAATATTGATCAATACCTGCCGGATCCTTACATCATCCCCGAAAAGGCGCGAAGGGATGTCCGGGTCAACCTCCACTTCCAGCCGTAGCCCTTTGTCTATCGCCCGCTGCAATGTCATATTGACGAGATCGTGAATCATGCTGCTTACCTCATAGTTAACAGGCACAATCTCCATTTTTCCGGAATCAATCTTGGAAAAATCCAAAATATCGTTTATCAGCGACAGGAGAGACTGTCCTGCCGTATGAATATCCATCGCGTACTCTCTGACATTCGGCTCCGTCGATTCCCGCAGAATCATTTCATCCATACCGAGAATCACATTGATGGGCGTGCGGATCTCATGGGACATCTGCGCCAGAAACTTTCCCTTGGCCTCGTTCGCAGCAAAGGCTTCCCTTTTCGCCTGCGCAAGCTGCCTGTTCTGCAGCTCTGTCTCCTTTACTTTTTCCTCTGCGTCACGCCGGTACTCCTTTGAAATATGTAAAATATGCAGAATCGCCAAAAGCAGCCCAAACAGCGCCATGCCATACAATGTTGCCACCCTCGCATAAGCATACAGGGAAAAGTAATTTAAAATCACCTCCGCCACTTCCCCTGCAAGCAGGACTAACACAGCCAAAATCGGCAGAAGAATCTGCCTGCCGCGGTTTTTACTTCCCAGCTGTATGAGACTCGCAATCGCCACCACACAGACCAGACCAAGCATGGTCGCAGACACATCCGCCATTGCCAGCAGATCCCGCACGCCAAGCAGTTCCAGTATGATCTGAACCACCGCATTGCAGCTTACGATAAAGAGCAATCCCCCAAAGCGGCGGGGAAACATATGCCCCAGATTCTTCTCAAAATAGAGCGCCAGAAACAGCGGCAGCATCAACATCAGATACTCCTGCAGTACATGGATCCCCTGCATGTCAAAGAAGAGATTCATGGTGTCTGTACCGATAAAGCAGTAAATACCCGCAGTCAGGCCAAACAAGCCTAAAAACAGGCCTCCCTGACTTGGCTGGCTGGTATACCAGCGTATTACAGCGAGCACAAACAGAATGACCGCCGAAATCACAATCAATAGACAGCAGGCAATATCCGCCAGATTGTTGCCGACCAATCCGACCATCACGGTATCACCAGCCCCAACAATGACATCCTCAAAGACAATCTCCTTATCCCGATTCATAACGGTCAGCTCCATGCACAGTTCTCCCCATGCTTCCTTTTCCTGTCCAGCCTCCGGAATCGTCACATACTGCTCATTGTCCGTACCGGCATCCGCCGGCCCCTGCCTCCCAAGCTCCTCTCCGTCTAAAAATACCCGCACATCCGCATTTTCACAGGAAAATGCCATTGTCATACCTGCAAACTCCTGCGGGATACTATTCTGAAACACAACCGTATCGGAATCGGTAAGTTTTTCCGCATACGGTAGATCGATCTCCTCCTGCACCGAACTGTCCGCAGCAGTCAGTGTCCAGCCTTCACTCAGACTATATCCGATATGCCTCTGCGTCGAAGCAGTATCCTCCTCAGAATGGTGTGAAAACACCGAAACTACCATAAATACTGCAATGAAAACAAAAATGATCCCCGTAAATTTCCTTAAGTATTTCAAGCTGCCCTCCACGCCGCAAAATCGCAGCCGTCATATATCATATACCGTTTTACCGTTATTAAAAAATGTATCCGAAAATCAACCGATTCCCGGATACACTTTTTGTTTCACTATTTATACAAATTGCAGAGGATTACAGAGCGTTAACCAGCTTCTCAAGAGCTTCCAGCGCCTCGTCAGGAAGCTTGTCGTAACCTTCCTTCTTCTCAGCGAAGCCCTTAACCGCGTCCACACGGGTCTCAAGAGCGCTCTTTAACTGAGCCTTGTAATCAGCGTCATTGAAATCAGGTGTGAAGTCGCCTGTCTTGCCGCTCCAGTCGTTCATGATCTCGATATCCTCGAAAGGACCCCACTGCTCGAATTTCGCCTTGCCCTCAACGATGGTCTCAAGGATGCCAAGGGTATCTTCCTTCTGGCACTTATGACCCATAAAGTCACCGGTATTCACGATATAGCAGTCTACGTTCTTCTCCTCAACCAGCTTCTTGAACTTCTCATAGTCGTTAACCAGAGGATAAGTTCTGAAAGGGTTAGCATAGGGAACGATACGGATTGCATTCATATCGGTACCTGCAGCAACACGCTCTGCGGAAGAGGTCTTGGTAGCCAGCGTAGCTCCCATAACGGATGCAAGCGCGGAACCTTTCAGCTTAACGATCGGCGGGATCGTAGGATCTTTCATGATCCAGAAGATTGCGTTTACAGGTGCGTCGATCTTATCCACGCGGTTAGGAGACCACAGTTTGGACTTGATCGCACGGCCGTTACCGTTTCTGATATCCTCGGTTACGAGCTGGATCTTGCCCTCGCTGTCCATGGTGCAGGAGCAGTTCTGTGCGGATAACAGATACTCGTTGTCCGGGCAGCCAGTCGGGTAATCTGCCGTCTTATCGAAATAGGTAGGCTCCAGAGCGATGGATGCGCAGGTATCACTGTTGATGATGAATGCATCATCGTGAAGAACCTTGATACCGCCAAACGCATCGTACTTGCCGTCATGCTTCGCATGTGTCAGAGTGGACTTACCGGAACCTGACAGACCGTAAACGGAAGCAACGAACTTTTTGCCGCCCTCTAAGGAGTACTCTTTCTGACCGCCGTGGCAGGAAGCATATCCGTTTCTGTTTGCAAGCGCCCAAGCCATGGTCAGTGTGCCCTTCTTGTGCTCACCGAAATACTTCATGCCAAGGATTGCTGCACAGTTCTCGTTTGTATCGAAGTAGCAAAGTGTCAGAGGATCGCTTAAGCAGCTATAATCCACATCGGGAGCCTCGTGGGGCGCCCACTGGGGATCGGAGAAGATGTAAATATCAGGCTCCTTGCCGTCGCCGACAGGCTTGGAATTTCTGTACATCTTAATATACTCGTCAGACATATACTGGAAGTTGATCATCCAGTTATACAGAAGGTTCTCCTCTCCTTCCGGAATCAGGAGATGTGCCTTAGCCATAAACTCGGGGTCAAGACCTACGAAGCACTCTGCATGGTACATGGTTTTCCAGCGTGTCTCGTAAACCGCATCCATAACCACTTTATCTAACTTCGCCTCATCCACGCCGGGCTCGCCTTTGATACGGCGTGCTCCCGCATAACGGCCGGTTACAGCGCCGTCGTTGAATAACAGAACTTTTGCATCTGCAGGAAGGCCAAAGGTTTCGCCATCCTTAACCGGCATATCAGTCACCACGGTACCGGGTGAATTTTTTGCCAGCTCATAAGCCTCTCTCAGAGTGCTGACCTTAACTACGTTGTTTCCGTAAAATGCCGCCTCAATAATGGAACGGGTCTTAGAAAAACCAACCTTGCCGGCGCCAATCTCGGAAATGGGATAATACGCTTTTGTTGCCATTTTACGTTCTCCTCCTTAAAAATTGTATTGGTTCACGGAATGTCCGAAGAATGGCTCTTCGAAATCCCGAATGTACCTCGCATGTACCTCAGTCCGTACACCTTTAACATTATCTCAGACCGCCTTTAAAAAGTCAATAGAGCAAAATTGAGCTCCACACGCCTTTTCACTGAAAATCAGAATAACGCCATCGTGGACTTTTTCTTCTCATCCATCTGCCGTCTCAGCATAGCCATACGGTACTGTCCGAATACATCATCCTGCTTTTTCTTAGAAATCGCTTTCGGAAAATCCAGATCCTCCAGACGGCTTCTGGCAGAAAGCTGGTTGAGCGCCGCAGAATGATTAAAATTGCGCGTATACTCTAGGGCGTTTGTGGCCGCTCCCAGATTACTCCTGCGCTGGGAAACCATATCCAGAGCCTTATCTATGGCATCCAGGCTGAAATCCTTCGAAGTGACATCCAGACCGGCGATGCCAAGCGCTTCCAGCGTAGAATTTTCCATCTGGATATGCATACTGCCGCCGTTTGGCGAAGTGGCAACCGTCATGTCCGCCATACTGCCGTCTAAAAGTTTCTGCTCGTTAAAGCTGGTATCTCTTGCCAGTCCTTCTATCCCCTGCTTGAGCTGGTCGATCTCCTTCTGATAAATCTGTTTATCCGCGTCGGAATTGATGCCATTCATGGATTTCACGGCAAGCTCCCTGATTCTCTGTAAATAATCCGACATACCGCCTAGAGCGCTCTCAGCCACGTTGGACGCGCCGATCGCCATTCCCGCATTATCCGCGCCAACCTGATACCCGGTTTCCTGCGTTTTCATCCGCTTCGCAATGGCATATCCCGCCGGGTCATCCTTCGCCGAATTGATCCGCTTTCCGCTGGAAAGACGGGTATATGACTTAAAAAGATCTTTTTGAGATGATACCGCACCTACGTTCATATACACGCTCCTTTCTCTAAAAAACTGCCCATGTTTCTTATATTATACTTCTTACAGCCCGAAAAAACAAACAGAAAATAGGAAAAATTTCCCTTACTGATTAAATTTCACACGCCCCGAAAAGGAAAAGTACGCATTGTTGTCTGGTACTATTTTACTATTTCGTACGCAAATTTTGTTAACATAATATTAAATATTTGTTAAATTACTAATTTTTCTTGTTTCTACCACATTTTTCATGATATGATAATAAAGTCGGTGCAAGGGTGAACCGTCCCCCTGCACCATTTTTGTCACAAAGTTACATCAGTTTTTGAAGAAGGAGGTACATAAATGGAACAGAACAGCTTTTCTGAAATTACCCCTGAAATTGTGCGGCTTGCCAATATGAGCGAACAGGCCGGCATTATCGATACGGAACTTTTCACAAAATATGACGTAAAGCGCGGCTTGAGAGATTTGAACGGTAAGGGTGTGCTGGCCGGTTTGACAAACATATCCGATGTGCGCGCCAACAAAATCGTGGACGGCGTGCAGGTACCCACACGCGGCAAGCTCTTTTATCGGGGATATAATGTGCAGGATTTGGTAAACGGATTTTCCACGGACGGCCGGTTCGGCTTCGAGGAAATCACTTATCTTCTTCTGTTTGATAAACTGCCAAACGCGGAGGAACTGGCAGAATTTACAAAACTATTAAACAGCTACCGTTCCCTGCCCACCAGTTTCGTGCGCGATATCATTATGAAAGCGCCCAGCAACGATATGATGAATACGTTGGCCAGATGTGTACTGACACTCTACTCCTACGACGACAGAGCCGATGACACCTCCCTTCCCAATGTGCTCAGACAGTGCCTGCAGTTGATCGCACTTTTCCCGATGCTTTCCATCTACGGCTATCAAGCCTACAACCATTACCACAACGGAGAAAGTCTCTACATCCACCAGCCCCAGCCGCATCTTTCCAATGCGGAGAACATTTTGCATATTCTTCGTCCGGACAATAAATACACGCCTCTGGAGGCAAGGGTTCTGGATATCGCCCTGATCCTGCATATGGAGCACGGCGGCGGTAACAACTCTTCTTTCACCACCCATGTGGTTACCTCCTCTCTGACCGATACATACTCTGTCATCGCAGCGGCCATCGGCTCTTTGAAAGGCCCCCGTCACGGCGGCGCCAATATCAAAGTGGTGAAAATGTTTGAAGAGATGAAGCGGGAGGTCTCCGACTGGAGCAATGAAGGACAGGTAGCGGACTATTTGAAAAAACTGCTGCACAAAGAAGCCTTTGACCATGCAGGCCTCATCTACGGCGTAGGACATGCGGTATACTCAAAGTCCGATCCCCGTGCAGTGATATTCAAGTCCTTTGTGGAACGGCTTTCCAATGAAAAGGGATTACACGACGAATTTGCCCTCTATAATCTGGTAGAGCGTCTGTCCCCTGAACTGATTGCGGAAGAACGCCCCATCTACAAGGGTGTCAATGTCAACGTGGACTTTTATTCCGGCTTCGTGTACAGTATGCTGAATCTGCCGATGGAATTATATACACCGATCTTCGCCATCGCCAGAATCGTTGGCTGGAGCGCCCACCGCATGGAGGAACTTGCCAACAACGGAAAGATCATCCGTCCCGCCTACAAGACCATCTGCGTGGACAGAGATTACCAGAATCTGCTTGATAGAAACGCCTGAAAAAAAAGAGCATTGTGCAAAACCCAAAACCGCACAATGCTCTTTTGTATTAATTTAACGGATCAAAGCACAAACAACTGCCCCAGACAATGGTTCTCCATGTTACACTTTATTCTGACCGCGATGTCCGACAATCCGCCGCCCAGATACGCCAGCAGGCAATCGTCATTGTCATAATATGCTGCGATCAGCCGTTCCAATGTTTTCAGCAGATATGACATGATCTGCTCTTCTGTCTTATCTGACAAAATCTCTTCCAGACTTTCCAGCTCCTCCTGACCAAATCCCGTCTCCTGAAGCGGCTTGTCCAGCATCATATGTCCCATCATATTCTGTAAGACGATCTCACATATATTTTCTAACAGATATTCATAATCCCTATTGTATTTCCGAAGGATTTTCACAACATACTTATCATCCATCCTTTGCAGAAATTTCTGTTCCAGCCGGATGTCCCGCATATAGCAGAGCACAAGATCGACACCTGATAAACTGCCGTAATTTCGCAGGATCGGATAGTCAAGGGTCAACAGTGTCTCCTGCGGCGCATACTTAAAATCATATCTTTGAAGAAACGCAGGGATTCCCTTTCTAACCGTGTCCTTCAGACACATAGATCCATAATCCCTGAAATCCGGAATAAGCCCGTTATATAGTTTCTGCAATTCCATGAGCTTATCCTTAACGACTTTCCTGCCGTGTTCATACGCCTCCCTCGCAGGAATCTTCTTTGCCGCAAGCGCATTGCTCTCCTGCCGTCCGTCTTCATTGATACAGTACATGACCGCCTCCAGAAGCATCTGCGCCTTTTCATAAGTGACGGATGAGTGGTCACAGCCGGTATATTTCCACGCAAGTTCTGATACAATCGGCATAATCTCTTCCATCGGATAATTGTATTTCTCTATCAGACCCACCTCCAGACTAAAACTGCAAACAGCCTCTCATGACTGACGTCAAACCTTAAAACAAATTCATCAACGCTTCCAGATACAGCCCTCTGTCCCATCTCTTGACGAAATCTACCTCCTCGAACGATCCCCGTCCCTCCTTCTCCTGATAGTCGGCATATCCGGCGCGAATGGCCTGCGCAAAGAGATCCAAGCAGGTTCCCGCCAGATAGTCAAAGTCACCTCGGCACACATTTTCAAACTGTTCCCGCATAAACTCCAGAAGCTCGTCATCGGTGATCTCATCCAGCATTTCATTCTTATACTGAAAAAAGATCTCCTGCAGACGGGCCATGCTTTCACAGTAATTGTCCTGATAGATATAGGACGAGTCACAGAACGCGTAAATAATCTTTGGCAGAATACCCGGCCCGAACTCAACCCGTTTCTCCTCTCTCAGCACATCAGCCCTCACTTCCGCAAGAAGCGCCGCGTCCTCCTCCCGCAAGACCAGACCATATTTCTGCGTATACTGGTTCGTTTCGAGAACCTGCGTCGTTAGTGCCTGTTTTGCCATTTCTTCCATCCAGTTCTTATGATCCATGCGCCATCTCCTTCCCTGCAAATCCCATCGCTCCCGTATACTGCCTAAGTATAGGAGACGGCGGACGGCTTTACAAGTCTTGAAAAAATGGGAATTTTGCTGTATAATAGAAGAGTAAGGGAGGCACTGCATCAAACAATGTTTCCCTTACTTTTTATTCTTTCGCTTATTCTTCTTTTTATATTTCTTATGCTTTCCCTGTAGAATGCCCTACTCGATCCCGAGAAATTGTTTCACAACCGCTTTCATCTCCGTCTTGTCGCAGACATGATCGTGCAGAACCGGGGCGGTGCGTATCTCATCAATGGCCTTCGGCACAGCCACATTTCCGATTTTAGACAGCTCATCCACCAGATCAAAATCACCCATTGCGTCATACTTCGGGTCGATGGCGTTCATAACGCTTCTGGTGAACTTGAAGGGGCTCGCCGTGGAAGCGATCACTGTCTTCGTCCCGTCCTGCGTGTCGGACGCATACTTCTTATAGACCGCGCTAGCAACCGCCGTATGGGTATCGAGCACATAGCCTGTATTCTCATACATGGCCCTGATTCTGCCCGCCGTCTCCGCTTCATCCGCAAAATTACCGTAAAAGTCGGCAAGCTGTTCTCTCATTTCCGCCGTGATCTGATAACTGCCCTGCTCGGACAGGCTCTTCATCAACCGCGCATTCTTTTCCGGGTCGCCCCCGGCGATACGGTAGATCAGTCTCTCTAAATTGCTGGAAATCAGAATATCCATGGAGGGGGAACTGGTCAGTTTAAACTCCCGGTTCCTGTCGTAGTCTCCCGTCTGGAAGAAATCATAGAGCACTTTATTTTCATTGGAGGCGCAGATCAGCTTGTGAATCGGCACGCCCATATGCTTCGCGTAAAAGGCCGCCAGAATGTTTCCGAAATTGCCTGTGGGGACCACCACATTGATCTGTTCCCCGTCCTGAATCTTTTCTTCTTTTAAGAGCTGTGCATACGCATACACATAATAGACCACCTGCGGCACCAGACGGCCAATATTGATGGAATTGGCTGAGGAAAACTGTAAGCCGTGTCCGGCCATCTCTTCCGCCAGCTCCTTATCGTTAAAAAGCATTTTCACGCCTGTCTGGGCATCGTCAAAATTGCCGTGGATACCTACCACAAAGGTGTTGTCCCCCTTCTGGGTCACCATCTGTTTCTCCTGAATCGGGCTGACCCCGTTCTTCGGATAAAACACGATGATCTTCGTACCCGCCACATCTGCAAACCCCGCCAGAGCCGCCTTTCCCGTATCGCCCGAGGTGGCCGTCAAAATCACGATCTCATTCTCCACATGATTCTTCTTGGCGGAAGCGATCATCAGATGGGGCAGAATCGACAGCGCCATATCCTTAAACGCGATGGTCGCACCGTGGAACAATTCCAGATAATAAGCGCCCTCCGCCTCCACAAGAGGCGCAATCACTTCCGTGTCAAACTTCGAGTCGTATGCACGGGCAATACAGGTTTTGAGTTCTTCCTCCGTAAAATCCGTCAGAAAAAGCTTCATCACCTCATAGGCCGTCTCCTGATAGCTTTTGTCCGCAAGCTCCCTCATAGTGCAGGAAAGCGCCGGGATATGATCCGGCACAAACAATCCACCGTCCTCAGACAGACCTTTTAAAATCGCCTGTGACGCCGTAATTTTTTCCCTGCCGTCTCTGGTGCTGCTATATAATACTTCCATTTTTTCCATACCTTTCTTCTTTAAGGTACGGTGCTCTGCTCGAAAAACCTTCGGTTTTCCTCGCTCACGGGCTTCGCCCCATGCATCCATTCGGTTAAACGCTTCGGTGAGCAAGCTCCCCTCACCGTTTCCCCTCTGTCTGCGCACCGCTCATTGCCACCTTGAATGTTATCACACTTTCAAGTTCTGCGCAACAATCCTTACTGGAAGAATTCATGGTGTCCGTAGGAAAAAAGTCTGGTCAGTTTTCTGTCAAACCATTTGAGCTTGTCGGAATCGGCCTTTTCGCGGGCGCAGAAATACAACGCTCCCTGAGAAATGTCTTCTCCGTACAGGGCGCGCTCCACCGCCGCCACCGTGTCTTCGCTGACGCGGACATTCTGATATCTGCCGTCCACGGTGGGGGAAAACTGGGCGATCCCCTGCTCCTTCTGCATGACCACCTGAAATACCGTATCCGGGAACACTTCGCTGTTCACTCTGTTTAAAACCACATTGGCCACCAGAAGTTTGCCGTTCTGATCCTCTCCGCCTGCCTCCGCCTCCACAATCCGAAGAAGCGCATCATAGTCCTTGTCCGACAATTGATACTTCTTCGTCTGTTCCAATACTTCGTAATCTACCACTCGCTGTCCGGAAGACACGCTCTCAAGCATCTCTACAAAACTTTTCTTATCTTCCTCCATCGACGTGTCCAGATATTCCATGCGGAAAGCAGGCTTGGCCGATATCCGGTCAATCTTCAGCTCCCTGACGCAGAGCCATGACGATAGTATGGTCATCCCCGCCAAAAAGAAGCCGGTAATATATTTCCTGTACATCTTTTCCTCCATAGTCAAAGCGGTTTACTGTTTGAAACACTGTGACTCATTTGGCTGCTATCATATTCTATGCAGAAAACAGGAAAAATATTTCTGAATTTGTTTTTTTTCTCAAAAATGGTACAATTACTTAAAAGGAGGCGCGACCCATGAATCAGCCATTACAGGGCGTATATACGGCAAAAAAGAAGGACGGAAGCCAATACTATCGCGCTTCCTTAACTTATCGCAATAAACATATCAGCCTCGGCAGCCACAACGATATGAAAAAAGCGCATGAGATCTACTGCGCAGGCTCTGCACTCTTAAATGATTCTTCCATCCGGCTTGAGGACTATCGCGAAGACTCTCCTCTCGCTTTCGCCAAATGGGTCTGTCTGATTAATTTCCGGGACAACGGGCTTTATTTTTCCTCGCCCATTTACATCCGTCCCCGCTTTTTTTACTACTATTTTTCTCCCACAGAATTTTTTATCTTCGACAAAGACGATCTGTTCTATTATTCTTCCCGCAGAATTTCCAGGCGGGGCGGTCACTGTTTCGTGGCCGACTACGGCATGCAGATCAACATTATGAGCCGCTACGGCATCAAAAACTACGCCGTGGAAGGACGGGACTACCGTTTCATAAACGGCAATCAGAATGATCTGCGCTATGAAAACATTGAAATTATAAATCGGTTTCACGGCGTTAATGCCGTACAGGAAAAGGGCCGCACCAAATACCTTGTGAAGATCCATGTGAAGGGCAATGTGACGGTAGGCACTTACGACACGGAGATTGAAGCCGCCGTCGCCTACAACAAAGCCATCGACCTGCTAAAAAAAGCCGGTATAGACAAAGCCTATTCCCCCAACTACATGGAGGGAATGTCTCCCGATGTCTACACCGACTTATACCATTCCGTTCAGGTTTCTCAAAGCCTCCTCAATTACTGCTACCGCTCCGAATAACTGACGAAACAGATATTTAAATCCGCGCCGCCGTCTATGCCGTTCAGCACGCCGTCCGTATTATACTGCCACATGGCATAGCGGTAAGGATAATCCGGAATCTCCTCCTCCTGAGAAAGCCACACGTCATAATCCTGCAGCTTTGTCAGATCCACTTCTTTGATCAGCCACTCCTTATCCCCATAAATCATGGGCACGTAACCCGCCGCCCTGACCGCGTCCAAAAAGCTCACCGTGACCGCTGTCTTATCCTCCCTGCCAAGCCCCTCAATCCTCGACTTATCGTTTGATACAAACCCCATATTAAAAGCGACCGGATACTTCACATGAGCCCTGTAAGGCTCCAGATTCTGCACCACGAAATTCGCCTCCTGGACTGCCTCGTCCTGAGAGACAGCCTGCGAATAGAAATAGATTCCCACATCGAGCTGGGCTTCGATCGCCCCCTCGATATTCTCCTTAAAATTTTCATCCAGCGTGATCTGTCCGGTCGTGTAGCCGCGGCTGCCCAGACGGATCATCACATAATCCACCCCGGCCGCTTTCAGGCTCGGAAAATAAACCTTCCCCGTATGCTTGGAAATATCTACGCCTACATAGGAAGTTTTTCTGCCGTTCTCCATATACCGCTTGAGACCGGCTTTATCCTCCATCTTCGTAAAATCATACGTATTTTTCGTCAGATAAGGACTGATCAGCACCCATTCCTCCGTGCCGTCCCTGTTTGTGATCAGAGTATGCTTCCCGTCCGTGGCCGGATCGTTTAACAGTTCCTCTTCCTTCTGCCTTTCATTCTCTTTTTCCCGTTCCGCCTTCTCAGTATAAGGATTTTTAGACGACACATTACCCGTTTCGTCCGCTGCAGACTCCTCTTCCTCCGTCTCTTCCGGATACATATCCCAAAAATCCAAATCCTCCGCGCGAAGTTTCGGCTTCATTTCCTCCGCCTGCGCCGCCGCAAGCTCCTCCTGCCTTATCTCTTCCTCTTTCTGTTCCCGTACCTCCTGCAGATACTCGCTGCCACTGCGCTTGTTGTCGTTTCCTTTGAACACGGCAAACAGAACAATCAGGACGAAGGCGGACACACCGATCACCATATAAATCATGGAGGGGCCTGCGCCGCCCCGTACTTCCTCTTCACCCGGTAACTTCATATATCCTTCATTCCTTTCTAAGCATAGAAACACTACTGTATTTTCTTCCGAAGATATGATACCATGATATCTGGGAAATGGCAACTTACCTGCATTCTTCTTCGATACTTTGATAGCCGCAGTCATAAAACCCGGTTCCCGGAGGTACCAGCCCATGAAAGATTCCATTCGCGAAAGTCTCAGCTATTGGGGCTTATACATGAAAATGCTTCACGTAAAAAAAGAAATCAAACCGCAGGCCGTATCATTTGGCCGTGACAGCCATCAATATTTCTTATACTATGAACCGCAGACCAGAACTACGGATAAAGTGATCATCTGGGTACACGGCGGCGGATGGAATGCCGGATCTCCGAAGCTGTTTGATTTCGTCGGACAGTGCGTCGCCAAAAACGGCTGCCGTTTCGTTTCTCTCGGATACAGACTATCACCTAAAAACAAATATCCCTGCCAGATCGAAGACGTGTGCCACGGCTATCAGGCAGCTATCACTTTTTTAAACCAAAAAGGAATCAGCGCCTCAAAGATCGTGATCTCCGGCTCTTCCGCCGGTGCGCATTTGTCCTCCATCCTCTGTTATAGTAAGAAAATACAGGAAACCTATGACATTGATATCTCCCCTGTGATCGGGTTTATCGGTGTGGGCGGCCCCTACCGTTTCTCAGGAAAAGATTCTCTATCCGTAAGGCTTCTTCTGAATCAGTTGTTTGCAAAAGGATATGACAGGGCGCAGGGAGAACCCTATTCTCTTATAGAAAAAAGTGATATTCCGATGCTGTTAATCCAAAGCAGACACGACGGACTGATCTCCTATTCCTGTGCAGAATATTTTTATGAAAAAACCATAAGCCTTGAAATTCCATGCGACCTCTGTTCTGTGACAGATAAGCACAACACGCACTCATGGTATACGGCGGGAATGTTTCTGGAAACACGGGAGACGAATCAGGGACTGGATCAGTTTTTTACGTGGATTGAGAATATATAATCAATCTGCTTATGATTATGCTATTTGCGCAGTTATTGTAATATTGTGAAGCGTTTTGCAAGCGGCACAGAGCTCTCTGAATATGACAGGAAAAAGGCATATGAAATTATTTCACAGAACAAGTAAAAAGAAGCATATAATAAAACGCACAACCACCTTCACCATGATCCTTGCCGTAATCCCCCTCATCCTGTCCGGTTGTACCCGGAACATTGAGCCGATCTCGCGAACCGGCTTTTATTTCGATACGGTAATTCAGATTACTTTATACGACACAGAAGACGGAACTATTCTGGACGGCTGTTTTGCGCTTGCGGAAAAATATGAGAATCTTTTCAGCGCAACAAAGGAAGGCTCGGATGTGTGGAACATCAATCACGCTGGCGGTAAGACCGTCACCGTATCGGAAGAGACGGCTGCCCTTCTTGTGACAGCGGCAGACTATGCCAATACGACAGAGGGCGTTATCGACCCCACCATCCACCCGGTCAGCGCACTTTGGGGCTTCGGTTCCGACGGCGAAGCGCATGTACCGGAGGATAACAAGATCAAAGAAGCGCTCTCCCACGTCTCCTGCGACAATATCCGCTTCGACACTGCTCCCTCAGAGGAAACAGGCGAGTCCGTCTACCGTACCGTCACCCTGACTGACCCGGGAGCCGCCGTCGATCTCGGCTTCATCGCCAAGGGCTATATCGCGGACAAGATGAAGGAATATCTGCTCGCACAGAACGTAAAAAGCGCCTGCATCAGTCTGGGCGGCAATGTGCTGGCCATCGGCGAAAAGCCGGACGGCTCTCCTTTCCGCGTCGGCATACAGGAGCCATTCGCTGCATCCGGTAAGTCCCTGGAGACTATAGAAATCAAAGATACCTCCGTGGTAACATCCGGCATCTACGAGAGGTGTTTCTACGAGAACGACGTGCTCTACCACCACGTTCTTGACACCGCCACCGGCTATCCTGTGGAGAACGAGCTGGCCGGAGTGACCATTATATGTCCTTCCTCCGTAAAGGCGGACGCCCTTTCCACCGCCTGCCTTTGTCTCGGGCTGGAAAAAGGGCGGCAGTTTCTCGACGGAGAAAAGGACGTGGCCTATCTTTTGGTTACGAGGGACGGCGCACAGTACCGCTCGGAAAATTTCCCTTGAACCTGCTGCACTTGCTCTTTGCAGCATACTGCGGCTGAATGCAGGACAAATGATACCCAGACGCTCAGACGGCCTCACCTGCGCATCCGCCTCGACCACCCTCTCACAGCAGGCGGCATACACAAAATCCCGATCGCAAGCGGCACCCAGATCAGCAGATAGGGCGACCAGATATACTGTCCAAATATCCGAAATGTATTTGTCCGGAAAATATCTGCCCCGCTTCCCACCAAAGGCAGCAGATCAAATACCTTTTCTAACAGGAAAGGCACACGGTTTCTGAGCGCCATAGGCACATATACCACCGAAAGACTGAGGAGAAGCGCCAGCACATGATTCTTACAGCGCGCCGAGAACAGCATCGAAACGCCCGCAAAGCCCCATGCACCGAGCAGGGTGAAGGCATACTCGTAAATTTCCGCCTGCAGCATATTCATGGGTGCAATTGCGATCATTTTAACCGTCTGTATGGGCATATCCCACCCTTCCGTCCCCAGAAATACAAGCTGTGAACCGATCATCCCCGCGGCTGTCAGGGCAAATAATTCCAACGTAAACGAAAGCCCTGTGAACACCTTTGCACACGCAAGTTTCCGCCATCCGTATTTTGTCGTCAAAAGAAGCGGGCTTGTATTGTCATGCCACTCTCCGGCAAACAGGGAGGAAAGAACGATTGCCAGAAACAACGCTATCACGCTTCCCAGACCGGATACCGCATTTCCCAGAAGGTTCGACCACCCTTCCACCCATTTCCATGAAAAAGGCGTCTTCACCTTTTCGTTGATACGCAGTAAATAGTCCCGCTCCGCCCCTGTCTGTCCGCTGATATCGAGAAAGGTCTCTATCGCCTGTTCCCTTCTCTCATAAATCCCCGTAAGTTTTTCCGGCTCCACATAGCAGCTCATAATCCTAACGGCAAACATGTCCGGTCTCTCCAACTCCGGATAAAGTGTCTTAAGCATACTGTTTACCGTCTCCCATCCCGTGTTCTGGTATTGTTTCAGTAGTTCCCTGTTTTTAACCCCCTGCTTACTTTCTTCTTCCACCACCGCCGCATTGAGACGCTGATAATCCCTGACCCATTCCTGCAATGTCTCGTCTGTCAGTTCTCCGTATTTATGAAAATAAGCCTGACAGTCCTTTATATTCTCATACCCGTCAAAGTCTCTGCTGCCCGTCCCATAATCTTTTCTGCTTCCGAAAGTGAGCCACTGACAGACCAGAACGCTCCCGAATATCACGCAGTAGAAAAAACATAACAGGACACAGACCCGGGTGCTGTTTTTCCGCCATAGTTTTTTATGTTCCAGTTTGAATAATTCCATCCCCAATTCCTCCCGTTTTTCTGTATCTGTCTTCACAAGCGGCTCGAGGCGCTTTTTATTTCCGCCTGCGTTTTTTACTCCACCCCTGTCTTCTTATCTCAAATATTCACGCATAGAATACAGGTACAAATCCTCCAGCCCCGCTTCACAAGACACCGCCTCCTCTGTAGGCTTATCATCCGACAGTATGCGCAGCACCACCTGCTCCCCCTCATGCCGCAGATTGGCGACCGCCGCCTTCTCCTGCCAGATTTTTGCTTCCGCCGGGGATACGGTCAGTTCCCACACCTTCCCTGCCGCTTTTTTCGTCAGTTCCGAAACCGTCCCCTGTGTCAGCACCTTTCCCCTTTTCATCACCAGCACCTCGTCCGCGATGGCTTCGATATCCGACACGATATGGGTGGAGAGAAGGACGATCCGATCCCCTGCATAGTCAGAGATCAGATTGCGGAAACGCACCCTTTCTTTTGGATCAAGCCCTGCCGTCGGCTCGTCCAGAATCAGCAGCTTCGGATAATTCAGAAGCGCCTGCGCGATCCCCACCCGCTGCTTCATGCCACCCGAAAAAGTTTTCATTTTCTTTCCGGCCGCATCACTCAGACCAACGACTTCCAGAAGCTCCTGCACGCGCTTTTGGGCCACATCCCCTGGAATGCCTTTGAGCGCCGCCATATATAACAAAAACTCCTTTGCCGTATAGTTCGGATAATAGCCGGACTCCTGCGGCAGATATCCAAGGATATCCCTGTATTCGGCACCCATGGAGACGATCTCCCTGCCATCCAGAAACACCTCCCCTGATGTGGATTCCAGAATGGCGCACAGCATACGCATAAACGTTGTCTTTCCCGCGCCGTTTTCGCCAAGCAGACCGTATACTCCCGGTTTCAGAACCGTGCTTACACAGTCCACCGCTATTTTCCTGCCATACTGTTTCGTCAGACGATCAACCGATAATTCCATATAATTTTCCCTCCCTCTTGTTCTCGATAATAAATCTTATTTCCCTCCAAAAAAATCCGGCAAAGGCAATAAACAGCACAATCCACACGCCCACCGCGGATGTTTCATAGACCTGCGGCATCTTATTTGCCGATATCCCCCAGACCAGACAATAGCATATCGTCGCCACAGCGCATACCGGCAGTCTGTCTTTCCGCCGCAGTCTGATCAGCCGCAGGATGGTCGTCATGCAGACCAGGTACGGCACCAGACCGTACAAAATGATCTGCCCGATTTCCTCACCCGATTGCTGCCTGTACATAACCAGGGCTAAAACCACTGTAATCCCTATCAGATTCACCGCGCCCGCAAGAATCAGTTTTGCAAGTATGATCTCCGCGCCGGAAGCCCTTGTCACCGCCTCCATTTCACCCATTTTGTAAAACTGGCTGCGAAGCAGCACCGGCATAACAGCCAGCGCAAACAGCGGTGTAAATGCCGGAACGTAATGCATTACATCCTCTATTGCGCCAATCTGCATACAGATCAGAAATAATACCCCCGCCTGCAGTCCGAAAATCAAAAGCCCTTCAAACCGGAAAACATCCGACAAAAACTGCCAGAAGCCCGTCCTCTCTTCCTCCCTGCAATCCCCATACCGACGCATCGCTTCCATACAGCGCGCCACGGTTTCCGCCTCTTTTTCGGGTTTTATTTCTTCACCCCGTCCAAAAGAATCCCGCAGATATCTTTCCAATTCCCTGCTATTCATCCCCAATCTCCCTCCTCATCAGCCGCAGTCCGTTCCTGACCCGGCTCTGCGCCGTGCGCATACTGCACCCCATCACTTTCGCAATTTCCGCAAATCCGAGCTCCTGTCCAAAACGGAGGATAACCGCCTCCCTCTGCTCCGCAGACAAAACGCCAAGCAAACGCCTGATATCCTCCCGATGCTCTGCCTGCGCAATCCCGCTTCGTCCGTCTGCGATATCTCCCACCGCCTCCAGCGAATAGAAGGACAATTTTCTGCTCTCATCAATACACAGGCGGTTTGCGATGGTATACAGATAGGCTTTGAATTTATTTCTGCCACAGTATTTGGGCAGACTCCGAAACAGTTTCAAAAAGGTCTCCTGCGTCAGATCCTCCGCCCTTTCCGGTGCGGAACAATGCCAGCCGCAGTATCGCAAGATAACGCCGTAATAGCGGTCAATCAACTCTTTCGCCGCTGCTTCGTCGCCGCATTTGATTTTTTCTACCAGCTCATCGTCGCTCACACTGCCCCGCCTCCCCTCCAGTCAGATTGATCCGTATCTCATTTTACGGAACTGTAATTCCTGCGATGCAGCCTGCCGAAATCCACATCTGTATATTATAACGGTACAAGTTTATAAAAGGATCAAAAATTCCAAAAAAAGAAAAGGCAAAGGATTTTCCTCTACCTTTTCTCAAGCTTTGCCGTCAGTTTCCATGCCGGACGCGGTCTGATATTCTTTCCATTCCTCCACTTTGGATCTTAAATATGCAATTGTTTCTATTACCAATCAATCCATTCCACATCTTCCCCCTCGTAAGCCGCAATATCCGCCCCGTCCTCTTCCGTAAAACGTCTGGCTGCCACAGGCTGTCCATCTGTCGTATAACTATAAAATGTCTTTACAAAGCCGTCATCATTCCGAACCTCCCAGACCATACCATAATCGTACACGCCGAACGCGATATTTTTGGTATGTGTCTCAAATACATCGAAACAGACCAGTTCATTATCACATATCCCCACAATATACATCAGTTCGCTTAGGTTGGAACTTATTTTGAAAATAAGCTCCGGCTTTTCATCGTCGTTCACATCCACATAAGCATACTCCTTCCACGCATTTTCAAATTCGCTTTCATACCCTTCATCATCCATAACAGTCAGTTCCATGCCTTCCACGTATGGGTTTGCCACGCTGATCTCATTCTTTAGAAAAGCTTCATACAGTGGATTTCCGGTATCTGACACACCCTCTGTCTGTTCCTGCGAATCTGGTATCATTTCCTGATCATCGGATGCTTCCTGCCTTTCCTTTTCCGCACTCTCTGTCGAACCGCTGTTTTCCCTCTTTTCCGGCGCATCGTCTTTTGGGGTTGCCGACTGCTCTTCCCCAGCGCTTTCTGCCGAATCCAGATCTGCCGGATCCGCAGTTTCCGTTTCCTGCACCTCACCAGCGTCATCAATCCTTTCAATGATAAGGCGCTCCTTCTGCTTCTCTTCCGCACTCTCTGTCTGACCGCACGCGGATAGCACAAGGATGACCACGCCTGCCGCCATTGCCATTTGTTGTTTTTTCATAAGTTATTTCTTCCCTTCTTCTAAAACCGCCATTTGCTTTACTGCTGCCATAATAACTCTCCGCCCTACGGTTTCCGCGCAAGCTCCAGATCAATCGTATCATATATGGTAATCCGCCCTCCATGCTGATCAATTGTCCGTTCCATTTCCGAGAAGAAGACTTTCCTCGTCTCCTCCGCAATCACCATGTGATCGGAATAGGTACCCAGAAGAGCGGTATACTCCTTTGCTGTAAAAGTTCTTGTCCTGTGGTAAAGTTTGTAACAGAAATCCGTAAACCCGTACTCTCGTGCAATCTCCGCCCTTTCCTCCGCCTCTCTTTCCCCGTACTCGCTGCCTTCCCCGGCATTTGGCATATATACATCATATATTTTTTGAATAGCCTGACTCAGTTCCTCTCTGCCCTTGTCTTTGTACGGATGGTTTGCAAAGCGCGCAAAGACACCGCCGCTTTTCAGTAAATCAAATACTTTCGGATAACCGATTTCCTCCGGCACCCAGTGGAATGCTGACGCCGAATAAATCAAGTCATAGGAATCACTCTCTCCTGCAAAATCCTCGAATTTGGACGTCGCCACCGAAAAGCCGGGAAATCCGATGAACTTTTGGCGGCACAGCTGTGAAAAATTCTCTCCGTATTCCACCGCAGTCACGTCACACCCCGTCATTAAAATCGGAAGGGTCGCCTGCCCGCCGCCAATCCCCACCTCCATGGCACGGCTTGTCTGATCCAGCTGTTTGTACCGAAAGATATCTTCATATAATTCCGGCACATATGCCGGGCGCAGTTTTTCATATTGTGCTGCCACTGTGTCAAAAGTCCATTCCAATCCCTTAATAATCGGCATGATGTTCTCTCCTTATTTCTTCCCACTCCGAACGCGTAATCGCATAGGTATAAGAAATACCATTCTTTTCATCGGGATACTCCTTCACTTTTCTCATGCGATTTGCCACAGCCGTCCGATAGGAAGCTTCGTTTGTATATTTCATACAGGAATATCCTGCCCCTCAATTCCACTCTTTTGACAGTAACTATTCAGCCTTCGACTTCATAGTTACTGAATCCATCCTATTCCAGTCTGCCTTCGGCAAAGAGGCCGGATTCTTCGGGACCTTTACACATTCTCACGGACTTTGTATCAAGTGCAAAGTCCCGGGCGGGACTGTTACTTTTATCTTTCAAATAATGATACCTCTTTCTTTCCGTTCCTGCAATTCCCGGGAAAAGAAAAAGGGCGTATGAACTGCCACACGCCCCATATCTCAAGATATACTTCCTGCACCGCCCATCAGCCTCGTCATCTCCTCGATCCGTTCAATCGGAAACGGCGATGACGTAAGCGGTTTCATTGCAATGGACATCAGCTTCATGGGATTATCGTCCGCCGCTATCCGGTTCGAGCTCATCTGCCCGCACTGTCGGCACCGATGTATGATCGCCCACTCCCCGTTTTTCCTGACCCAGACCGCCACAGGCTCCATATAGCCGCCGCAGTCCGAGGCACGGTCACCCGGCTCCACATCCACATGCAGGCTTGTCAGACAATTCGGACAGTGGTTTCTGTGCTTACTGCCCGCGCCGTCTGGTATCACCTGCCGCCCGCATACTTTGCATACAAAACTCTCATCGCAGGCATGATTTTTGTAATACCCCTTTTCAAATGTCTTTCTTTTATTTTCCCTATTCAATTTTCTTTCCTCCTACTCAAATCCACATTGCTCCATAGGAGGTTTCATTTGCATTTCCCTGAGAATCCTCTGTATACTCTTTTCTGTCAGATAATATTGCAGCGCTAAGTCTTTTGTCGATGTTCCCATCCGATGCTGTTCCAGAATCTGTTCGTTCCTGATACGCAGTGTCTCATTCACGCCCGTGGAAGAACCCCATCTTTTTCTGCATTCTTTCTTCTTAGGCACATAGATCGCCTCGCCGCTCACATACATCTGCAGGATCTCAAGAATATCTTCCGGCAGAATATCATCCGCCCGTTTATAGCTCATAGCCGCCTCCTAATTATTTTTACTTAGGAAACGCAATGGCTATCACAATGTAATTTCATATGTCATAGCCATCGCTATGATACCGTGGTCTTTTTCAACAAACAGTTCACTCCTTTACTTTCTGGCGCTTTATCTCTTTTTACGCTCTTAATATTACATGCCTCTGTGGGAAAATGCAACCTCATAAAAAGTTGTAAAAATTTTTACTCCAGCAGCTTCCTTGCCGCCTGATAAGCCTTCCTCTGTCGTCCCGAGCCCCTCGCAGGCCCCTGCCAGATCCACATGAAAACTCTCCATGGCGTGATCCACATTAGATACCAAAGTACGGGCAGTCTCCTTTTGTACCTGTCAAATGTCTTACGAAAGTCCATCTCTACTCCCCCACATCTACTTTCCTGCAAATAATTACACCTATATCATTCTTCCTCCTAATACACCCGGAACCACTCCCTGTACCCGGCATAAACCGTGTACCATGTCCCGTCTTCCATGGCAATCACGCGGTAATAGCGATACTCGGCCATTGTGCCGAGTATCTTTTCGATCTGCCGTCTCTTATACACTGACTTTCCCCGCCAGCACGTTCTTGTAATCCTCCAGATTTTTCGCAAGAAGTGATGGCGTGTCCAGACTGTAGGGGCATCTGCCCTTACACTGCCCGCAGTGCAGGCATTCTTCGATCTTTCCCATTTTCTCCTGCCATACCTCCCCCAGATAGTCTGCTGAGGGCGCACGTCGGATCATCAGGGACATCCTTGCACACATGCTGATCTCAATCCCCGCCGGACACGGCATACAGTAACCACAGCCCCGGCAAAACTCACCTAAAAGTTCCGCCCTGTCCTTGTCAATCAACGCCTTGATCTCTTCCGTCATGGCCGGCGGATTGTCTATGTAAGTGAGAAATTCGTCAAGCTCTGCCTCCCTCTGCACGCCCCAGATGGGCAGCACATTGTCATACTGCGCCAGATACGCGTAAGCCGCCGCCGAGTTTGTGATCAGCCCACCCGAAAGGGCTTTCATGGCGATAAAGCCCATGTCCGCCGCCTTACACTTTTCCACCAGTTCGATATCTTTATCCGTAGCCAGATAACAGAAGGGGAATTGCAAAGTCTCGTAGAGTCCGCTGACAATAGCCTCATGCGCCACTGTGAGGCGATGGTTCGTGATACCGATATGCCGGATCTTGCCCTGCGCTTTCGCCTGCAAAGCCGCGTCATACAATCCGCTCTCATCCCCGGGTTTTGGGCAGAAAGACGGATTGTGGAACTGATAAATATCAATATAATCCGTTTTCAGGTTGGTAAGGCTGGTCTCCAAATCCTTCCAAAACCCTTCTGCGTTCTGGGCCGCCGTTTTGGTGGCGATAATTATCTTTTCCCGCATTCCTTCAAAGGCAAGTCCTACCTTGTGCTCGCTGTCCGAATACGCCCGCGCCGTGTCAAAAAAAGTCATACCGTTCTCATACGCCTTCCGCAAAAGCATTACCGCCTCATCATCCGAAATGCGCTGGATTGGCAGCGCGCCAAAGGCGTTCTTATTTGTCTCAATTCCTGTCTTTCCGAGTTTAATTGTCTGCATCCTGTTCTATTCTCCTTTAATTTGTTTTATGTAGTATCATCCCATTGGACATTTCCATATAAGTAATTGGCATTTCTTTTATGCCTTCTGCCCAGACTTCTTCGTCCCCTGAATGACCGAATAATCCAACAGACATGACGATGTATCCCTGTAAAGTTGATAATTTCTGCTACTCTAAAAATTCTTCTTTAAACCTTGTGCTTCCACATAATGTAACTACTTTATATTTTCCTACCATTTTTCCCCAAGCACCATCCACAAATCCCCCGTGTCACTTGCATCCTGCAAAAATTAAATATCCCCGCCGGACCCAAACCCGGACCCATCATAGCTGCCAAGCGTCCCGGACAGCCCGCACCAGTTACAGGTAAAATGGGTGTCATTCCCGTTATGGCAGTTCAGTTTCCCACAGTTACAGACCACGAAATCCTTCGTCCTGCAATAGGGACAGCCGGGATACCCGTTGTCGGGAAATATCTGCCCGACAATCTTTGTCTCATCGTAATGCTCCCTTTTCGCAGACGCCTCCTTTACGGGAAACGCCCATGTATACTTCCATCCGTGCTCCAGTTTCTCGAAACGAACGCCGTATATGTTTTTTCCTTCTCTACATTTACAAAGGGCAATTCGCGCTTCCATCTCTACAGCCTCCGCTCCTTTCCCAAGTCTTAAAGCATCCAAACCGGGATGCCTGCATCATTTCCTCTCCCGTCAGTCAGGACCCGTCAGAAGCCCCGGACTGCAAGACCTGCGACGTCTCATAGGCAAACAACGCCGTGATATCGTCGCCGCTTCCCATTTCGCTCGTCTCCTGCAGCCATGTTTTCAACTGGTCAGACACGGCTTTCACACCGTGCTCTTTCAGAAGAGCATAGTAATCCATACAAGTCTTCTGAAATTCCTCATCATTTTTATAACTGTTGGAAAGCCCGTCCGAGGAAAGCATGTACATAGCGGGCAATTGTTCGTTTTCTTCCCGTCTCCTAATCCGTGTGATGGCTTTCTTCCACGATTCCTGCTTGCCGAGCGAGTGGGTTTCCGTTCCGAGAATTTTATCCGCCTCTATAACAGGGTACACCCCGTTTTCCGACACCTTCACGATATCCCCGTCACCGAGCTGGAAAGCAAAGAGAAAATCCCCCGTCATGACAAGTCCAAGCAGCGTGCTCCCATAGAGCTTATAAACCGCTCCCTTGTCCTTGTTCCGGTTTTCGTCGAGAGGCATTTTCCGCTTACATCTGGCGTGAAGCCGCAGGATTCTCCGTTTCCACTCTGCGTCAATCTCCTGCGCGATCTTGGTATCGCCCTCCCGCTTCAAAAAAGTAAAGAGCATTTCCGGCTGTCCGGCATAGGTGTCCAGATAATCTCCCATGATTTTACAAAATACATTAACAGCCGCATAGGAACCTGCCTTGCTATAAGGGCAGGATTCACTGCCGTGTCCGTCCGCCACCGAAAGAATCACCGCGCCGGAATCTTTTACCACCTTTTTCAGGCTGTCTTGGCATTCCCTGCCGTTTCGTATATGGGATGCGCCCTGTACGGACGCGCCGAATACGCTTCGTATCATATGCCGCACCCTTTCCATCAAGTACAAATCCCGGTCAGCGCGGAGAATGCCGCTTTTCAGGCCTTCTCCCGTATGAGAAAAGTCTGCGCAGCAGACATAGTACTTCTTGGCGTCTCGTCCTATGGCGAGACGTCTTTAGAAGTACTTCTCACACTGCTACCAGACATCCCCTTCCTGAATATCATCCAGATCAGGCAGCCTGCCACCCATGTCCACAATAACCGGCGCGTCCCCGTCCTGTCCCGCTGCATCCGCAGCAATGCTTGCAGGCGCGGAAACCAGTGACGCGGCTGTGGACGCCCATTTAATCATTTTGGTGAGCGCAGCCGCATTGTTTGCCTGCAGCACCAGTTCCTTATTTCCCGCAAATTCTTCCAAAACGGCGTCGTCCGCATCCTGTCCGATGGAAATGGCGATCTTGACCGCCTTCTTTCCCCAAGGCAGTTTCTTTAACTCCGAAAGCGCCTTTTTATAGTCGTCTGTAGGCTGTCCGTCGGACAAAAGAACAAGTACGGGCGGAAGCGCCCTGTCTGACATTGGCGGAATCGTAAGCTGCGCTGCCAGAAGTTCAAATGCCTTTCCTAAATCCGTCACGCCTCCGGCCTCCAAATCGTCCCACGCAAAATCTTCCACTTTGACAGGATTGCTTGTCACCCAAGAAGCCCCGGTAGAAAATTTCAGAGTCCGGATCATCAACTGCGCGTTCGGATTATTTTCCGCGGCAGATACCATCTCCGGTATGGTGGACTGGATGGCATGATTCACCGTGCCGATCTTCTCCCCGTACATGGAGCCGGAACAGTCCACAATCCAAAAAAAATGCAGCGGCCTGCTCGCCAGCTCTCCTCCCGGTCTTTTCATTTCTCCCATAATCGCTCCTCCTTAATTTACGCGCGCTCGCATCTGATCTGCCATGTTCTGGCATACTTCATCGCATAAGACCCGCTGTGACAGCGAATCGTAAAATTCTCATGCCGCTCCTCCGGTTCCCCGAATGTCTTTAAAAAGCCCGTCCCCTTTCCGCCGCCGATTTCTGTAACGGAATCCGGTATATAAATGCTTTCCAGCCCTTTGCAGCCTGCAAAAGCGCCCTCTTCAATACTTTCCACCCCTTCCGGGAGATCCACTGTCCGCAAGACGCTGCAGCCCTCAAAAGCTGATATCCGGACTGCGTTCAGCTCCCTCGGAAATGTCACTTCCCACAGGCTTTTACACCAGCGGAATGTATTCTTTTTTATTTCCCTCAGCTTGTCCGGCAGCACCGCTCGTTTCAATTGGCCACAACCGGCAAAGCTGTTTTCTCCGATATATTTTACACTGTCCGGCACTGTAACGGACTTAAGCCCGCTGTACTCAAAAGCGCCTTCATATTTGATTTCGCTGCCTAAAATCTTGGGACAGCCTGTTGTATCCGTGCTGCCAATCCCCCGCAGCGATGTGGGAAGAGATACTTCCTGTAAGCCCCGGCAGTTTAAAAATACGCCGTTTCCCAGAATCTCAATTCCCTCGGAAACAATGACCTTCTGGATGCCGACACAGCCCTTAAAGGCATAATTGCCGACCGCGATTACCTTTTTCCCTTCTATGATATTGGGAATCACCACAACAGGCTCATCGAAATCAGCATATTTCAGAATCCGAAGCCCTCTTGCGGTTTCCTCATATTCATACAGACTGTCGCTCTCACATGGCTCCCACTCTTTTTTCACGAACGGAAACGATTCCTGTCCGCCGACAGATCGATCGGTTTCCTCCTTTTGTTCCTCTTTCTCTTCCATGGACAGCCCAAACGCCCTTACCCAAGCCATAACAGCGGCCTCAGCGCTTTTCGTCCTGATATCATACCCCAGCTCAACGGATCGGACAAACCGGTGCAGCGTCATTTTGTCTATCTGCGCAAGGCCTCGAAGTTCACCCACAATGCCGTCGTCATATGCAATCAGCAATAGGTTCCTTTTTCGCCTGTCCTGCGGAAACAAATCCATAAGAAGCGCCTGCAGCCTTTTTCTGTCGGAAAGTGCGTCGGGATAATCCTGCACCAAGCCCGCCAAAACCTTATCGTCTTCCATACCCGTCGTCATGCTCCTCCATGAAATTCTCCCGTCAATTGTCCGAAGTCGATTTTCGAATCCCTGACAATCGCCGCCGAACGTCCCTGCGGTACAAGAACTTGCGTGCCGTCCGCCTTGATGTATGTCCAGTTATCTCCGGACAAATTTTTTATCCCCCACAGTTTCGGGTTGTTGGGATTTGGCACCACCTCACCCACCTTCGTCTCCATATCATAATTTCCCTCGATATGGTGTTTATACAATTTTGTGTTGGACATCAGCAGTACGGCGCTTTTGCCGATCACAATTTTAGGCGGAACGGCCACTGCCTTCTGACAGCCCCAGCACGTATGCGCGACACCGTTTTCTTCCTTCTGCGCATCATAAAAGACCTCGCAGCCGCAGTTTTGACAGAGCATAATGCCGGACATGAGGTTTGCAAAGACCTCCATCCATTTCCCCTCGGTAATCCGTCGGTTAGGCTGTCCAAGGCCCACGGTGAATGATGTGGTAAACAGATCCCGAAGCTGCTGCGGATACAGATTCCAAAAAATCAGGGCATTGTCCTGATACCCGGCAAGCGGTCTGTTTTCCTTGTTGTCCGGGTCAAAGATAAACAGCGGATCAGTCCCGTACAGCATATTCATGGCATGAATATCCATGCATTTGATCCGTGCCTCTCTCCTGCCCTCTAAAGGGTGGTTTAACATAAACATGTAAAAGAGCAGCACCGCGAGGGAAAAGAGATCCGTGTTCCGTGAAGGCTTCTCTTTTCCCGTCACAATCTCAGGCGCCATAAACCGGGGCGTGCCGTACACACCGGTTTTCGCCCCGTTATAAGAAACGTTATCGTTATCGCAGATCAGCACATCACCCGTGTCGGGATCAAAAAAGACATTGCCGAAGGAAATATCGCGATAGCTGTAACCCTTTGCGTGCAGCGCGCGGTATCCTCTGGTCAGGTGGTAAGCGGCCCTGCACAGACAGTAAAAGGAAGGCTCCGCCTTTCTTTTCATCATATCCACAATGCTTCTGTAATTCTTCGGTCGAAGCGGCATAACATATCCGAAGGATTCCCCGTATGCCCTGAAAATCATATCCTGCGGCCACAGGAAAGACGCATCCGGCGGACCGCTCTGAATGAGATTATCCAGAATATCCTTCTGGGTTTTGGTGGCGGTATTTTTATAATACCATTTCAAAGCATGCAGCTTATTTTCGGACTCCACCGAATACACTTCCCCCTGCCCGCCGGCCCCAAGCAGTTGTTTCACCGTATACCGGCTTCCGCTCTCGGAAGTGAGAACCGTTCCGCTCTTCAACTGTCCTTCCATGTTACCGTTCTCCCTGTTTTTTAATTCCATGCGGAGAATGCCCGCACTCGGGGCATTCTCCTACGCGAAACTTAGTACTTCTTGGCGAAGCAGCCTTTGCTGCTGAGCTTTAGAAGTACTTTTCGCGTTTTTATACAATTACTTTCTTCGGACACTTCTCCTTACATATCCCACATCCGGTACATTTCTCCTGATCGATAATCGCATGGAAATCCTCAATCACGATCGCGTCCGCCGGACAGTTCCTCTTACAAAGCTGGCATGCGATACAGCCTACGTCACAGGCTTTCATGGTCACAGGCCCCTTCTCCTTGGAACTGCAGGCCACCACATGCTTCGCGTCATAGGGAATCAGCTCGATCAGATGCTTCGGGCAGGCAGCCACACACTTGCCACATGCCTTACATGCTTCCTTGTCTACCACAGCCACACCGTTTACCACATGAATGGCGTCAAAGGGACACGCTTTCACACAGCTTCCGAACCCGAGACACCCGTCATTACAGGATTTCGGCCCGCCGTTTGGCACGAAAGCCACCATAGCGCAGTCCTCGATACCCGTGTAATCGTAATCCACACGTGTGCGCTCCTTATCGCCGCGGCATTTTACAAAGGCCGTCATGCGCACGCTCTCACCTGCCTCCACGCCCATGATCTGCGACACCTGCGCGCCTACCTTTTCGCCGCCCACAGGGCAGGCGTTTGTCGGCGCCTCCCCCTTCACAATGGCGGCCGCCAGACCGGAACAGCCCGCATAGCCGCAGCCACCGCAGTTATTGCCGGGAAGCACGCCTAAAATGGCCTCCTCCCTCTCATCCACATCTACCTTAAACTTGATACCGGCCACGCCAAGGAACAGACCCACAAACAGGCCCACCGCTCCCACGATCCCCGTAGCCATCAAAATTCCCGCTATGTCCATACCTTCGACCCCCTTAGAGTAATCCGGAAAATCCGCAGAACGCAATCGCCATCAGTCCCGCCGTCACCAGCACAATCGGCATCCCCTGAAAAGATTCCGGTATATCATTGTAAGCCATCTTCTCCCGGATTCCCGCCAGAATAATAATGGAAATGGTGAATCCTGCCGCCGTCGCAAATCCGTTAACTACGCCAGTCAGTATCCCATAGTTCTTCTGCACGTTGGTAAGAGCCACACCGAGCACCGCGCAGTTGGTCGTGATCAAAGGCAGGTACACGCCAAGCGACTGATACAGCCCCGGAATAAATTTCTTTAAAAACATTTCCACAAACTGCACCAGCGCCGCTATAACCAGAATAAACACAATGGTCTGCAAATAGGCGATATCGAAAGGAAGCAGGATAAACTGATAGATCGCTCCCGCCACCGCCGAGGCTAACGTGATGACAAAGATAACCGCCACGCCCATGCCCGTTGCCGTCTCTGTCTTCTTGGACACGCCAAGGAAGGGACACAGCCCCAGAAACTGGCTTAAAACCACATTATTGACCAGAGAGGATGCAATCAAAATTACCAATAATTCTTTAATCATTCTTCTTTACCTCCTCTCCCGCTGTTTCTTTTTTATCGTCGATCAGACGCTTGGCACAGCCCGTATCCGCACAGTTCATGCAGTCGCTTCCGCAGCCGGACTGAATCTTTGACATATCTTTTCCTTTCCGCTCTCCGGCGATCTTCACCTTATTCTGAACCGCCGTCAAAAGTGCCAGCACGAAAAATGCACCCGGCGCCATGATAAAGATGCTCACCGGCACGAAGCTTTCCGGCATCACATGAAAGCCGAAGATCTCTCCCGCTCCGAGAAGCTCTCTCACCGCACCGATGCAGGTCAGCGCCACGGAAAATCCGAGTCCCATACCGATGCCGTCAAACAGCGACGGAATCACAGGATTTTTGTAAGCATACGCCTCCGCGCGCCCGAGGATAATACAGTTTACCACAATCAGCGGAATGTAAATGCCGAGCGCGTCGTAGAGGAAGGGAATAAACCCCTGCAAAAGCAGCTCTACCATCGTCACAAAAGAGGCGATAATGACAATAAACGCCGGAATCCTTACCTTATCAGGTATGATATTCCGCAAAAGGGAGATGAAAACGTTGCTCAGTGCAAGCACCACCATCGTTGTCAGCCCCATGCCCAGACCGTTGACCGCCGAAGTTGTCACCGCAAGCGTGGGACACATACCCAGCATCAGGACAAAGGTGGGATTCTCCTTTACAATACCGTTTACAAGACGTTCCTTTGCACTATTCATTTGCACTACCTCCTCCCAATACCGTCTGGAAATAGTATAATCCCGCATTGACTCCGTTGGTCACCGCGTTTGTTGTTATGGTTGCGCCGGAAATGGCGTCAATTTCATTGTCCGCTGCCGCACCGCTCTTGCTGTACGCAAATTTTTCCACGTTCTTTCCCGCAAACTGCGGTTTCAGCACTTCTTCGGCACGCATGCCAAGCCCCGCCGTCTCCGAAATGGAAAGCATCGACATACCGTTTACCGTCCCGTCCAGACGCACGCCAATCGAAAACTGGATATCGCCGCCATAGCCTTCCTTCGTCGTCACCGTGATCACATAGCCAAGCAGTTCACCGGAAGCGTCCTTCGCCTCCATCACCTCATCAATGCTCTCCTGTGCATACCCCGCTTCACTCCAACCCACATCTGCCACAGCTTCTACGCCTATCATGCCAAAGGAAGCCGCGTCCGCAAACACTTCCTGACACGCCTTCTGTTTTGCCAGCGCCTCCTGTTCGGCAATGGGGTTCTTCGTCACCTGATAAACCAGTCCGAGAAGGAGGCCTGCAATCAGTGTGATCGCCAGCAGAATCCCCGTATTTTTCATCATCTCTTTCATGCCTTCTCTCCTCCTTTACCAAATGCTTTCGGAAGAGTGACCTTCTCAATCAGCGGCACCAGGAGGTTGCCGATAATGATCGCGTAAGACACTCCCTCTGCGGAGGGCCCGAAAATACGGAAAATACCTGTCAGTACACCCAGCAAAAAGCCGAACACATACTGTCCCCGTTTCGTAATCGGCCTTGTCACATAGTCCGTCGCCATAAAGAACGCGCCGAGCATCAGACCGCCGCCGGAAAGATGGGCGGATATGTATGGCCAGTCAAATCCTCTGCCGCCGAACAGCGCCACAAAGACTGCCAGCGTCACAATATATGTACCAGGTATCCGAAGATCGATGATTCCAAATAAAATCAGAATACAGGCCCCGACCACAATGGCTATCATGGACGTCTCGCCGATGGTACCCGCCGTGCGGCCGATCACCATATCCAGAATATTAACGGACTCTCCGCTCTTTAAAGCGGCAAGGGGCGTCGCCCCCGTATACGCGTCGCAGTCAAAATTTGTCATGATGGACGTAAAGGAAATCAGCAGAAAACACCGCGCGCCGAGAGCCGGGTTCATAAAGTTCTGTCCCAGACCGCCAAAGAGCATCTTCACCACCAGAATGGCGAACACACCGCCCACTGCGCCGATCCACCACGGCGCGGACACAGGCAGATTCAAAGCCAGAAGCAGTCCCGTCACCACCGCGGAATAGTCTCCAATGGTTATTTTTTTCCTGCATATCTTCTCAAACACAAACTCCGTCGCCACCGTGGATGCCACCGTTACCAGAATCAGCAGCAGAGCCTTTGGCCCGAAGTTATAAATGCCAAATCCAGCCGCCGGAAGAAGGGCGATCGCCACAGTCAGCATGATACTGCTTGTGGTGGACTTCGATCTGACATGAGGGTTGGACGACACTTTCATTAATTCACTCATTTCTTCAGTCTATGCTCCTTTCTTCGGAACTTTTCAGTTCCGAAAAAGATTCTATTTCCATTTTGTATATATTCTTATTTCCGCTATTTCTTCTTCTTTGCAAGCTGCATCTTACGCATGGATTTGATAGTCTGCGTAAGCGGTCTCTTCGCCGGACACACGAAGCTGCAGCAGCCGCACTCACAGCACTCCATGCCTTCGTGGGACAAAAACGCCTCCTCATCATAGTGTTCCGCATAGTCCGCCAAGAGCCTTGGAACTACGCGTCCCGGACAGACCTCCACGCAGCGGCCGCAGTTGATACAGGCGGAAGGCTCCATGCGTGACACTTCATCCTCCGTGAGACAAAGAAGCGCGGAGGCCGTCTTGGTCGTTGGCACATCCAGTCCAAAGAGGGCAAATCCCATCATCGGGCCGCCGGATACAATTTTTACAGGCTCCTGCTTAAATCCGCCCGCCTCCTCCACAAGTTCATGATAATTCGTGCCAATCCGCACGATAAAGTTACGCGGGTCTGCAATAGCGTCACCGGTCACCGTAACGATACGGTTCATCAGTGGTTTCCCTTCCACCACCGCATGATAGATCGCCACCACCGTATCTACATTGTTTACCACACAGCCCGCATCTGCGGGAAGCATCGAAGAATTGATGGCTCTTCCCGTGGCCGCATAAATAATCTGCCGCTCCGCGCCCTGCGGATACTTGGTTTTCAGCGCCTTCACACTGATACGCGGCTCGTCTTTTGTCAGGTTTTTCAAAAGTTCTATACAATCCGGCTTGTTGTCCTCCACCGCCAGAATACCTCTTGCATTCTCAAACAGCTTCAAAGAAACCTTTAAGCCTCCCACCAGTTTCTCCGGCTCTTCCAGCATCCTGCGGTAATCGGATGTCAGATAGGGTTCGCACTCCGCGCAGTTTGCGATCACGTAATCAATCTTCTCCGGCTCCTTGGGCGAAAGTTTTATGAACGTGGGGAAACCCGCACCGCCCATGCCGACGATACCCGCCTCCTTCACACACTCGATAATCTCCTCTCTCGTCATCTCCTCGAGCGGTTTCCGTTTCGGATACTCCACTTCCTCATAGAGTCCGTCATTTTCGATGATGATGCTCATCACGCTGTCACCCGTGACCACACGTCTCGGCTCAATCGCTTTCACCGTGCCCGATACCGTGGCATAAACAGGCGCGGAAACAAAACCTCCCGCCTCCGCAATCTTCTGCCCCGTCAAAACCCTGTCACCCTTCTCCACAATAGGTTTTGCAGGCGCACCGATATGCTGGGACAACGGGTAAACCAGATCTCCCTTGGGCAGTACTGCCTTAATGGGCTTATCCTTTGACAGATCCTTTCCGTCGTAGGGATGTATGCCGCCGTTAAATGATAATTTAGCCATACCTGTAACCCTGCTCCTTTCACATTCAGTCCGCACCTTAGATTCGGTGGAACCGCTATTATAAATATACTATTTTTCGACGAAAAAAACTACTGCTAATTCAAAAAATATGCTAAACTATCCTCAGATACATGTCAGACTTTTATGCGGAGGAAATTCATGCAAATAGAAAATCATACCCTGGAATCTTTTACAATCAACTATCCCTTAGAGCGCATCGCCCCTCCGGATCAGTTTTTGTTTATAGATATTGAAACCACAGGATTTACCGCGAAAAGTTCCTCTCTCTATCTCATCGGAACAGCTTTTTACGCGGACGGAAACTGGCAGATCCGACAGTGGTTTTGCGATAACCCCACAGAAGAGGCATCATTGCTTGATGCTTTCTTCGACTTTGCCGCCGCCTTCACCCATCTGATTCACTTTAACGGCAACAATTTCGATCTGCCCTACCTGCTGCAAAAATGCGAACAGCACAAGCTGCCGCATTACTTTGACAATTTTGAAGGAATCGACCTGTACAAACGCATTTCCCCCTACAAGGCCTTTCTGCATGTGCCAAACTGCAAGCAGAAAACGCTGGAAACCCTGCTTGGCATACAACGGGAAGACCGATTCCACGGCGGTGAACTGATCGAAGTATACAGAAACTATGTGGAAAATCCGTCTCCCGACGCCCGCAGCCTTCTGCTTTTGCACAACAGCGACGATGTCAGGGGAATGCTGCAGCTTCTTCCCCTTCTGGCATTCTATGATCTTTTTAACGGGAATATCCGTGCGAAGAAAGTACAGGCAAACAGCTATATTGACTATCACGGTCAGGAAAAACAAGAGCTGCTGATGAAGCTGGCGCTGCCGGCCCCGCTCCCCCTCTCTCTCTCCAATCTGGCAAACGGCTGCTATTTCAGCGGAGAAAAGACTGAGGGTATTCTAAAAGTACCGCTCTATGAAGAAGAAATGAAATATTTCTACGCCGGCTATAAAGACTACTATTATCTCCCGGAGGAAGATATCGCCCTGCATAAATCAGTATCCTCCTTCGTGGACCCGTCGCATCGCACCCAAGCGACAGCAGCCACCTGCTACACACGTAAATACGGACTTTTCCTTCCCCAATGGGATATTCTGGTAGAACCGTTCTTCAAACGGGACTACAAGAGCCATGAACTTTTCTTTGAACTCACCGACGAGCGCAAAACAGACAGGGAACTCTTCTCCCGCTACGCGCAGTATCTACTCGGCAAAATGGCCAAAACATACTGATCTGCAGACTGTCTCATTTAAATTCACGCATAACAAAAGGGCGGCGACAAATCGCTGCCCCTTTACTTTATAAACACAGTATGGAGAATGCCGTCTTTTGGCATTCTCTGATGTGAGACTTAGAACTTCTCCGCGAGCAGCCTTTGCTGCGAGTGGCTGGAAGTTCTTCTCACATTGGTCTCTGATAGAAGAAAGAATTTTTCCGCTCAAAACCTACGTCCTTGTGGTTGATAATCTGCTCGGTGCTTCCTATAAAGAGATATCCGCCGGGTTTCAAACTCTTCTGGAACTTGCGGAACACCTCATCCTTCGCCTCTTCCGTAAAGTAAATAAGCACATTGCGGCACACAATCAAATGGAAATCCGTAGGATATGTATCCTTCAGCAGATTGTGCTCCTTAAATTCCACCCTGCTTTTCACTTCGTCCGAAATCTGATAGGAAGGACCTACCTTCGTAAAGAACTTCTTTTTCAGGTCCGCGGGCACACCCGCCACGCTCTTCTCCGCGTACAGACCCATTTTTGCTTTCTCTATCACCTGTTTATCGAGATCCGTCGCATAAATCTTAATCTGATTTACAGGCACATGTCTGGACAGCGCCATCACTAGAGAATACGGCTCGTCCCCCGTCGAGCAGGCCGCGCTCCATATCTTCAGATTTTTACCGTAACGCTGAATCAGCTCAGGGAAAATATCTTTATCCAAAAGCTGCCACTGGTCTACATTTCTGTAGAACTCAGACACATTGATGGTCAGATAATTGACAAACTCATCAAATCTCGCCTTATCTTTCTTGAGTACCGAAACATAATTGTCATAGCCGACAACTTTATTCTTGGAAATCAGCGTATCAATTCTGCGCTTCATTTGCTTTTCTTTATAAGCATTTAAATCGATCTTGGTAAGGTCAAAAACCGCTTTCTTAAAGTATTCATAGTCATATGCCATGGATTCCCACCGCCTTCATTTATTATGATATAGAAGCCTTTAAAAATGCAATCCTCCGTAGCGTCTACTCTGCGTTTTCGCTCTCCTCCGCGATCACCGCATCGATATCTACAGATACAACATCCTCATCCGCAGCCTTCTCAGCCTTCTGTTCCGGTGCGAACATCGCCTTGATGCTCAGGCTGATCTTCTTGTCAGCCTCGTTAAAGTCAACGACCTTCGCAGTCACTTCCTCACCGCTCTTAAGTACATCGGAAGGTTTGTCAATATGTTCCTTGGAAATCTGGGACACATGAAGCAGCGCGTCGATGCCCGGCTCCAGCTCGATAAATGCGCCAAAATCCGTCATGCGTGCCACCTTACCGGTCACCTCTGAGCCTACCGCATACTTGCTTGCCGCATCCCTCCAAGGGTTCTGATCCTCAAACTTAAGGCTTAAAGCAATCTTCGTGCCGGAAATATCCTTAATCAACACCTTCACCACGTCGCCAACCTTAAATACTTTCTTTGGATTCTCCACTCTGCCCCAAGACATCTCTGAGATGTGAAGCAGACCGTCACAGCCGCCCAGATCAATAAATGCACCGAAATCCGTCACATTCTTAACCGTGCCTTCCACCGTATCGCCAATCTTGATCGTCTCAAAGAGCTTCTTCTGCATCTCTGCCTTCTCCTCAAGAATCAACTGCTTTCTGTCGCCGATGTATCTTCTTCTCTTAGGATTGTACTCGCTGATCACGAACTTGATCTCCTGACCCGCGTACTTGTTCAGATCTTTCTCGTAAGTGTCTGATACGAGACTTGCCGGGATAAAGATTCTCACTTCCTCCACAACAACGCTCAAACCGCCGTCCAATACCTGTGCTACCTTAGCCGTAAGCACTTCTCTGTTCTCATATGCCTCCTCAATGCGCTTGTTTCCTCTGTCAGCCGCAAGACGCTTGTAGGTAAGGAGAACCTGTCCCTCTCCGTCATTCACCTTAAGCACCTTCACCTCCATGGTATCTCCGGGCTTTGCGATGGTTGTCAAATCTACATTGGGTTCGTTTGTATATTCATTTTTCGTCAAAACGCCATCTGACTTATATCCGATGTTGAGAATGATCTCTTCCGGCTTTACATCGATAACGGTACCTTCAACAACCTCTCCTGTGTGTATTGTCTTTAATGACTCCTCTAACATTTGTTCAAAAGTTAACTCTGACATAATTTTGAACCTCCTCGATTATATTGTTTGGGGTCGAAGCCCCTGCTGTAATACCCACCAGTCGGACAGATTCAGGTAACCGTAAATGCAAGTCGTCGAGTGTCTGTATATAGTAGGTCATTTCACACTCCTGCCTGCAGATCTCATAGAGCTTTCTTGTATTAGAGCTATGATTCCCACCTATAACTATCATCACATCAACCCGTGCCGCAAGTTCTCTGGCCTCGGCCTGTCGCACTTCCGTAGCGTTACATACAGTATTCACAACACTACCATTGTAACCTCTTTCCTTGAAAATTTCAACCACATCTTGAAATTTCTTGTAGTTAAATGTCGTTTGAGAAACAATACATACTTCCTCACCCACTTGACAGACAAATTTTTCTGCCTCTTCCACCGCCCCTGCAACAAAGGTATCGGTCTCTGACCATCCCCTGATTCCCTCCACCTCCGGATGTCCCGCATTGCCGACAATCACGATGTTTTTCCCCGCCGCGCTCTCCTTCTCAACGATATTATGAATCCGTTTCACAAAGGGACAGGTGGCGTCCACCACGTCGTATCCAAGCTCTCTTAGTCTCTCACAGACAATTTTTTCCACGCCGTGGGAACGGATGATCACCGTTCCCCGCTCCTCTCTGGGAACCGCCCCGGCATCCGCAAGGGAATCCAGCACGCAGACGCCCCGTTTCTGCAAATCGCCCACCACTTCCTCATTGTGTATGATCGGCCCGTAAGTGTAGATAGGGCGGCCCTCTTTTCCCCGTTTCTCAATCTGTTCATAGACGGTATCTACGGCCCGCTGTACCCCGAAACAAAACCCTGCGTGTTTCGCAAGAATGACTTCCATGAATGACCTCCCTCATGCGGAAAATACCGCCATCCCGCATTCTCCTGTACGAAAACTTCCGGCATCCTGCCCATAGCAGCCGCATTTTATAGCTGCTTCCCGCTCTGGCACAATGCAATGACGGCGTTCGCCACCTCCTCCACAGTCATGTGGGAAGAATCGATTAATACAGCATCCTCCGCCTGCTTTAAAGGGGAAATTTCTCTTGTCATATCCTGCCTGTCACGCTCGATGATATCCTTCTCGATCGTTTCCAGATCGCAGCTTTCTCCCTTCTCCACAAGCTCCTTATAACGGCGCAGCGCCCGCTCGTGGCTGTCAGCCGTCAGATACACCTTCACTTGGGCATCCGGCAGCACACAAGTGCCGATATCGCGTCCGTCCATCACCACATCCGTATCCGCCGCCAACTTCTGCTGAAGCTGCGTCAGCTTTTTCCGAACCTGAGGATTCGGGCTGCTGACTGAAGCCATCCTGCCGACCTCCTCCGTGCGGATATAGGCGTTTACGTTCTCACCGTTTAAATACACTACCTGCTCGCCGTTTTCATAGGCGATCGTGATATCCGCTTCCTGGCATTTCCCGTCGATCTGCTCCGTCGCCGCCTTCTCTCTTAACAGATACAGTGCCATCGCCCTGTACATGGCGCCCGTGTCCACATAAATATATCCCATCTTTGCCGCAATCATTTTTGCGATTGTGCTCTTTCCCGCCCCTGCGGGTCCGTCGATCGCAATATTAAATCCCATATGTTATTTTCCTCCTATTCTGCATTACTTCGATAATTGCGAAACGCTTCTTAGAACTAAATTAATTGTGCAAATAGTATAATTCCACAGCGAAAAAGGAGTTTCGCAATTATCTGCCTGCGCTGATCCCGGCCAGATATCCCGTAGACCATGCAATCTGTAAGTTAAACCCTCCCGTGAGGCCGTCCAGATCCAGTACCTCTCCCGCAAAATAAAGCCCCCGCACCAATCTGGACTCCATGGTGGAAGGGTTGACCTCCTTCACCGACACGCCGCCCTGCGTGATTACCGCCTCCTCAAAGCCCCGCTTCCCGCGCACCTGAAGGGTAAAAGCCTTTGTCAGCTCCGCCAGCCGCCTTCTCTCCTGTTTCGTCACCTCGTGCACTTTCTTCTCGGGATCGATGCCTGCCCTCTCTATCATAACAGAAATCAGCTTCGCCGGATAGAGCCCGCCCAGCGCATTTTTAAACTGCCGGTTTCTGTTTTCCTCAAAATCCCTCAAAATTCTTTTATCAAGCTGCTCCTCCGAAAGCGCAGGCTTCAGATCTATTGTCAGGATCGCCGCTTCCGTCCCTTTCTTTTTCCCGTAATAACTGCTGGCAGACAAAACCAATGGACCGCTCACCCCATAGTGGGTAAATAGCATCTCCCCGAAGCCCTGATACAACTTCCTTTTCCCACAGTTCATGGTAAGGGACACATTTTTAAGAGATAACCCCTGTAATTTTTTACACCATTCCCCTTCCGTTTCCATAGACACCAGCGCCGGCACACATTCCGTCACCTTATGTCCCAGATCCCGGGCCATACGGTGTCCGTCCCCCGTAGAACCTGTGCTCTGATAGGACAGACCGCCCGTTGCCACGATCACTGCCCCTGCTGGTATCGCACTGCCGTCCGCAAATCGCACGCCCGTTATTTTTTCACCGTCTACCTCAACCGCACGTACCTCGCTGTGCAGCCGCACCTGTACGCCTCTTTTTTTTAGGCATCGCTCGAGGGCTGCCGTCACATCCGATGCGTGATCCGAAACCGGAAACACCCTCTCTCCGCGCTCCTCCTTTAAATGACATCCGCTATCTTCTAAAAACTTTTCCAAACGCTTATTGTCAAATGTGTGAAAGGCACTGTAAAGGAACTTCGGATTACTCACAATGTTCTCAAAAAACTTCTCTCTTTCGCAGGCATTGGTCACATTACAGCGCCCCTTGCCCGTAATATAGAGTTTTTTGCCTAGTTTTTCATTCTTCTCTAATAAAATAACAGGGCGCCCGTTCTCCGCCGCCGCGACCGCCGCTATCATCCCCGCTGCGCCGCCGCCGATCACGACCGCCTGATCTTTGTCTATATGCATCGTTTTCCCCATTCTATGTCACCCTTCACAGAGAATGCCCGTATTTTCGCGTTATTTTTCTGACCTTTTCCGGAGCGGATAATTTAACATCGGCTCCTCGTCTATAAAATTAATCTCATCATTTAGGTAAACCTGATAATTGTTCCAAGCCTCCTCGAGGTTCTTAAGGTTCTCCTTCACTTCCTCAGGCTGCTTTAAGCACATCGCTACCACAAGCGCATTGATCATGCTAAGCGGCGCCACGAGAGAATCCACAATGGAAACCATATCGCTTCTGGCAAAAAGATTACAGGAAGAGTATAGATTCATCGGGGAATGCACCGAATCTGTCACCGCGATTACCTTGGCGTTTCTGTCGTTTGCAAACTCCATCGCCTTCAAAGTTCTCATGGAATATCTCGGAAAACTGATGCCCACAAAAGCGTCCTGCCCATCGATACGGATCATTTGCTCAAAGGTTTCCGAAACACTCGTTGTCCGAAGGAGCACCACGTTGCCGCGGATCATGTTCAGATAAAACTGCAGGAAATCCGCCAGCGGCTCACAACTCCTGACCCCCATGATATAGACCGTTTTCGCCGCAAGAATGATATCCACCGCCGTCTCAAATGCTGTCGGGTCCAGATTGTGAATGGTATCCTGTATCTTTTCGATATCAGCCTGTAAAACCGAGTTTAAAATCTCTGACTGGCTGCTCTTGCCGTACTTCGCACCGATTTTCTGCACGGAATTGATCTTATTCTGCACCCAGTATTCCAAATCCCTCTGAAACTCAGGATACCCGTTATAGCCGATGAACATGGCGTAACGCACCACAGTGGACTCGCTGACTCCCACCGTATCCCCCAGCTTCGCCGCAGTCATAAACACCGCCTGATCGTAGTGGTCGTAAATAAAAGCCGAGATCGCCTTCTGCCCCTTGCTCATTTTACCGTAATATTCATTTATTCTTGTTATGATGTCATACCGGTTTTCTATCGCCATAACCAAACCCTTCTTTACGAAATACGAGTTCATGCAGAGAATGCCGCTTTTTAGACATTCTGAAACGAACCATAGCATTCCTCCAAAAGTTTGATGGTGTCCTCTTCCTGCAGATCATAATCTCCTGTCAGAGTCATACACGCCGCGCCGTGAATAAAAATCCACATCTTCATGAACATACCGCTGGGATCTTTACAGCCAAAAATCTTCGCACTGTTGATTTCACGCACCACCGCACCGTTTTTCCCGTTCAACATGTCATAGAGACTTTTTCCATGACGGTTCTCCGATAAAAATAACAGACGGAATAAATTCTGCTCCTCCTGAGAAAAGCGGATGTAGGCAAGTCCCAGATTGACGAAAGGCGTGTTGTTCAGCTTAGGAAACTCCTCATAATAAGTGCTGAAATATTCCATCGCTTTCACAAAGAGATCGTCTCCCAGCTCCTCCATGTTTTTATAAACCCGAAAAATCGGCTGTGTGGAGCATCCTGCTTTCGCCGCCAGCGTTCTCGCACTGACCTGTGTAAACCCTTCCGTTCGCGCCATCTCAAAGGCCGCGTTCAGTATGTCGTTTTTTGTGATCGTCTCTTTTCTTGCCATAAGAATGTACCTCTCTTACACTTTTGCAGCTTTTTACAGCTTCTTTTGGTAACATATGTTATTATAATGGATTATGTAACCTGCGTCAAGCCCTTTTACAGAAAATGTCAAAACAAATAAGAGAAAGGTGTTATTGTACGCGGTGCAGACCCCTGCAAGCCAATAAAACCGATAAACCACGAAACTTATTAGCTAAATGAAACATCTATATACAAAAATACAGCTTCCGTAAAAATGATTTCACAGAAGCTGTATTGTGATTATACTATTTCGTCTGATTTGTCTGATGATTAAACAGGATACGCAGCGTTCTTCGTATCGGCCTGGGTCATATCTACCTTCTCCTGCTGTGCCTGACGGTACTTAAAGAAGTCGATTGCCACCTGCGGGAACAGCGCGTAGGACAGTACGTCCTCGTCCTGCTGTTTCCACTCTTTCATCTCCGCTTCCAAACCTGCAAGCTCCGGCTCAACGTGTCCGGTCGCCTCAGCGGAACGGGCGGTGGAGCGCTTCTCGCCGGGAATAACCTTGTCGATTACTTCTTGGCTCATAGGTTTCACCGTCTGACCGTAATTGCCGCGCAACAAGTCCTTAAACTCTCCTGTCGCCATCTTATATCTCTCACCCATCAGCACATTAAATACTGCCTGTGTGCCGACAATCTGGGAGGAAGGCGTAACCAGAGGCGGCTCACCGCAGTCCTTACGAACTCTCGGGATCTCCTCCAGCACATCCTGATATTTATCCTCTGCCTTCTGTTCCTTCAACTGGCTTACCATGTTGGACAGCATACCGCCGGGAACCTGATAACGCAGTGTATTGATATTAACACCGAGTACCTTGGTGCTCATCAGACCGGATTCGATACATTCCTCACGGTAAGGACGGAAGTAATCCGCGATCTCCGCCAAAATTTCCTGATCATATCCGGTATCGTACTCGGTTCCCTTAAAGGTTTCCACCATAACCTCTGTCGCAGGCTGGGAAGTACCCAGAGCAAAAGGAGAAATTGCGCAGTCGATGACATCCACGCCCGCCTCCACTGCTTTCAGATAAGTCATGGAAGCTACGCCGGATGTGTAGTGCGTATGAAGCTGAATCGGCAGCTTCGTGCTCTCCTTTAACGTCTTTACAAGTTCCGCTGCGCGGTAAGGAACGAGCAACCCCGCCATATCCTTGATACAGATGGAATCTGCACCCATCTCCTCAATCTTCTTCGCCATATCTGCCCAATACTCTAATGTATAGGCATCGCCAAGTGTATAGGAAAGCGCGATCTGAGACTGGCCTCTGCCTTCCTGCTTTTTGATCTTGTTGGTAGCGTCTACCGCTGCCTGCAGGTTACGGATATCGTTCAGGCAGTCGAAAATTCTGATCACGTCGATGCCGTTTGCAATGGATTTCTCAACAAACGCGTAAACCACATCATCCGCGTAAGGTCTGTAACCTAAAATGTTCTGGCCTCTGAATAACATCTGGAGCTTGGTATTCTTAAAGCCGTCCCTTAACTTTCTCAGTCTCTCCCACGGATCCTCTTTCAGGAAGCGGAGGGACGCGTCGAAGGTCGCGCCGCCCCAGCACTCTACTGCGTGGTAGCCGACCTTATCCATTTTATCTACGATCGGAAGCATTTTCTCGGTAGGCATTCTGGTCGCAATCAGAGATTGATGTGCGTCACGAAGAACGGTTTCCATGATTCCAACCGGCTTTTTAATCTGTTCTGCCATTATATTTTCATTCCTTTCTACATTGATTTAATCTCAGCCTGCCGAGGCCGCCAAAGCAGCCCCGCAATCGGGCGAAACCCGATTTGTATTTAGAACACGCCGAACACTGCCATAAAGGTACCTGCCGCTACAGCCGTACCGATAACGCCCGCCACGTTGGGTCCCATCGCATGCATCAGCAGGAAGTTTGTGGGATCAGCCTCCGCACCGACCTTCTGCGACACTCTGGCTGCCATAGGCACCGCAGAAACGCCTGCGGAACCGATCAGCGGATTTACCTTGCCCTTTGTGATAACGCACATCAGCTTGCCGAAGAGCACACCAGCCGCCGTACCGAATGCAAACGCGATCAGACCTAGGATAACGATCTTGATGGTATCCCAGTTAAGGAACGCTTCCGCGCTGGTGGTCGCTCCAACGGACGTGCCAAGGATGATAACCACGATGTACATAAGGGCGTTGGAAGCCGTATCTGTCAACTGTCTTACCACGCCGCTCTCTCTGAACAGGTTACCCAGCATCAGCATACCTACAAGGGGCGCCGTGGTGGGAAGGATCAGAGATACAACAACCGTAACCACAATCGGGAACAGAATTTTTTCCAGCTTGCTGACAGGACGGAGCTGTCCCATCTTAATCTTTCTCTCCTTCTCCGTGGTAAAAAGCTTCATAATCGGCGGCTGGATAATCGGCACCAGCGCCATGTAGGAGTAGGCTGCCACCGCGATCGGCCCCATCAATGTGGTCTGCCCCAGCTTACCGGCAAGGAAGATCGATGTTGGTCCGTCCGCACCGCCGATGATGGAGATCGCTGCCGCCGCTTTGTCGTTAAATCCTAAAAAGATCGCGCCAAAGTACGCCGCAAAAATACCAAACTGTGCCGCCGCACCCAGAAGAAAGCTCTTCGGGTTCGCGATCAGCGGACCAAAGTCCGTCATCGCACCGACACCCATAAAGATCAGTGACGGCAGGATCGCCCACTCATCCAGCAAGTAGAAATAATACAGCAGACCGCCGCCGGCGCCGCCCTCTCCGAACTCTTTCATAATATCCGGATAGATATTCACGAGCAGCATACCGAAAGCGATCGGCACTAACAAGAGCGGCTCAAAGCCCTTGCCGATGGCCAGATATAGAAATACAAGTGCTACAACAATCATAATATAGTTCCCGACTTCCAGATTGAAGAACGCGGTCTGATGTATCAGATTGTTAAGCGTCTCAACTATATACATTTTCTTAACCTCCTGTAGTTTTAGATTCAAAGGAAGCGTCTATTACGAACCGCTTCTTTCGATAATTACTTCAATGTCGCAAGAAGCGCGCCTGCCTCTACTGCATCGCCAACTGCCACATTGATGCTGGCAACCGTACCATCCTCGGGAGCCACTACAGGGATTTCCATCTTCATTGCCTCAACGATCACGACAGCATCACCCTTCTTCACTGCCTGTCCTACACTGGCCTCAATCTTGAATACCTTACCTGCCGCTCCGGCCTCAATCTTAACGCTGCCTGCCGCTCCGCCTGCCGCAGGTGCGGCTGCCGGAGCCGGAGCTGCCTTGGGAACCGCTCTGGGCGCTGCCGGAGCTGCCGCCGCAGGTGCGCCGCTTGTCGCTCCCTCTTCCACCACTACATCATATACGCTGCCATTTACGGTAATTGTATAATTCTTCATTTTCATATCCTCCTATACTTTTAGGCATTCTGCCATTTGCTCTTATTAGATTTTCTGATGGATCTCACCACGAATCCGTCTGTGGAAGCCGCGCCCTCATAGGCTGCGACCGCCGCGGCGATAACCGCCACAAGTTCCGTATCGTCGGAAAGCTCTTCCTGAGCTGCCGCCTGCTCCACCACCGGAGCTTTCACAACGGCTGCTGCAGGCTCCTCCTTCTTCTGCTTCTTTTCAAACTTAGATATAAGTGTGAAGCAGGAGATAATCAGGCTGATCAGAATCAGAACCGCGAATACCGTTCCCATACCGATCAAAGTATTCATACCGGCTTTCGCCATAATCTCTCCCGTGGAGTAATGGACATTTGTGGTGATCCCGATATAAGTTGCAAGCGCATTGTCAAGCACGATCTCCACATCCGCATTGTGGGAGGAACCGAGCACATTGACCGTGATAGCCACCTCATCCTCATCAAAGGATACGGAGCCGCCGCTCACGCCCTCATAAGCGCCGATATCATCCAGTGCACTCTTCCAGCCCAGAAAACCGTTGTAGAGAGCGGGCTGATCTACATACTGCTCGATAGCGCCCTGACTCACGATGGAATTCATCTGATCAACGATGGTCGTACCGATCTGTATTGCCTGCTCATCGCTGATGGGGCCGCTTGGCGCTTCCGCCTCACCACACGCTGCAAGACAGGTCATACAGGTAATCATCCCTAATATTACCAATAGTTTTTTCATAATGCCTCCTTAAACAGTGCCGTGTTTCTTCTCGGGACGTCCCTCTGTCTTGGAGGAAAGCATCTCGAAAGCACCGATCACATACTTTCTGGTGTCTGCCGGCTCCACGATCTGATCCACATAGCCCCTCTTTGCCGCACTGGTCACATTATTCTGCAGAGCCTCATACTCTTTCGCGCAAGTCTCGATGGCATCCGCGCCCTGACCGTCACAGATGATCTTCGCCGCCAGTTTCGCATCCATCATGCCGATCTGTGCATTCGGCCACGCGATTGTAATATCCGCGCCGACTGCCTTGGAATTCATAGCCACATACGCGCTTCCGTATGCCTTGCCGATAATCACATTTACCTTGGGAACGGTAGCGTTGGCAAAGGCATATGTAAGCCTGCCTGCCGCTTTCGCCATCCGCTTCTCGGAGCAGGTGGTTGCCGCAAATCCCGTCACATTGGTAAGCGTCAATACCGGAATGTCAAACGCATCGCAGAAGTTCACAAACTCCGCTGCCTTCTCCGCCCCTCTGGGAGAGATCACTGCGTCAAATTTCTCGACTACCTCACCGTTCTCATCACAAACTTCGGTACGGTTGGCGATCGCGCCGATGGTAGCGCCGTTTAAGCGGATAAAGCCTGCCGCTATATCCTTCGCATAATCCTGCTTCACCTCAACAAAGAGACCGTCATCCGCAATCTGGGACAGCGCAATCGCCGTATCACCCACACAGTTTGCGATCTGCGCGCAGGCACGGTTCAAATCATCCGTGCAATCTGTCCACGCAAGGTCGGAATTGTTCGCCGGAAGAACAGAAACAAGCTGTCTGATCTGACCAAGAATCGCCGCCTCGTCTGCCACCATATCCACAAGGCCTGTCTCCTCGCTCTGGAACGCAGCGGCAGATGTGTCACAGCGGGAAATCTCATTTCCATCCAGCGCATTCGGGGAATTGACAAAAAGTTTCGCCTTCTTCTCCTCCATAAACGCGAAATCAGTCATGGCAGGAATCAGGGCAAGTCCACCGCCGCAGCTTCCGAACACAGCCGTGATCTGCGGGATCACGCCGGAAGCAAGCGCCTGGCTTCTGTAGATCTCACCAAATCCGTTCAGCGCGTCAGTCGCCTCCTGCAGGCGCAGACCTGCGGAGTCGATCAGCCCGATCACGGGTGCCCCCATTTTCATCGCCAACTCATAGATGTTCACGATCTTCTTCGCATGCATCTCGCCCACGGAACCGTTCAACACGGAAGCGTCCTGGCTGTAAACATACACGAGATTTCCGTCGATCACACCGTAACCGGTTACGACACCGTCAGACGGAGTCTCAGTCTGTTTCAGATTGAAATCCGTGGCTCTCGCTGTCACGAGACCGCCGATCTCAACGAAACTGTTTTCATCGAGTAAAGCATTAATTCTTTGACTCGCTTGAGAAGTAGTACTCATTTTTCAGCCCTCCATTTATCATAATTATAAATACTAAAACTTTGCCATTATATGACATAGCACACGATAGTAGTATAGCACACAATCCAATTCACGACCAGAAGATTTTACAAAAAAAATGTAAGTTTTATAATATACTCGAGAATCCATAAAAAACTACGTTTTTCTATCGTTTCGTCCGTACATACAGCGTAGCTTTTGATCAGCTCCCCGTTCAGATAATAAGATACCGATCCAACCTGTTCCCCTGCCGCGACCGGCGCGTCAAGCACAGGCTCCACCCTGCTCTTCACCTCCACCCGGTCGTCCCCGCACAAAAGATAAGGCAGACTCTTCTCTCCCGCCTGCAAGGTAACGGAAACCTCCGCTTCCTCAAAAGGCGTCCCGTCTTTTTCTTCTATTCCATTTCTGACAGGAATGTCAGAGAACTTCTGTTCCTCATAAATATCCCTGTACTGATACCGCTCCATCCCGTAAGCCGCCAGTTTCTTCATATCGCTCCACTTATAGCTCCTGTTATTAGGCCAGCCGCAGGCAAGAAGCGCCACCGTAAAGATGCGCCCCTCACTCTCCACCGCCCCCACATAGCAGTAGCCCGCATTGTTGGTAAATCCGGTCTTTCCGGAAAGCGCCTCCTGCATCATGCCTAAAAACGCGTTGTGGTTGTTACAGTGAAAGCTCCTCGTACCGTCCGCGTCCGTGAAATCATATCCCTGGGTCCTTGTAATTTCCAGAAACCGCTCTTTTTCCGGTGAGTCCGTCACACAGTAAGCCATAATCTTCGCCAGGTCCGCAGCCGTTGTGGAATGCACCTTCCCTGTGTCATTCACTTTCGCGTCCAGTCCGTTTGGCGTGATGAAATACGAGTCATAGCATCCGATATCCCGCGCTTTCTGATTCATCATCGCCGCAAACTGCTCCACGCTGCCGCCCACCGCCTCCGCGATTACCACGGCGGAATCGTTGTGGGATTCCAGCATCAGGGAATACAGCAGATCCTTCAGATAATATTTTTCTCCCGGTTTTACATACAGCTTTACCTTGGGCATACTCGCCGCGTAGGAAGAAACTTCCACGATGTCCTCTGGATTGCCGTACTCTAACGCGAGAATACAGGTCATAATCTTGGTGGTGCTTGCCATCGGCAGTTTTGCCTCCTCGTTCTTTCCGTAGAGAACCCTTCCCGAATCCGCATCCATGAGGACAGCCGCCTGCGCGTAGAGCTGCATATCTTCCTCCGCCTTTTCCCGCGCGTTGTCGGCCACCGCCGGTACAAGAACGCTCTCCCGCATCGACGCCTGCAATACACTCGGCGAAACCTTGGCACCATGCACACAAAACAAGGCAGCTGCCGTTATTATGGCCGCTACCTTGTAATATATCCGTCTTCCCGCTCTGTCTGTCACTCTTTTTATGTTACGCATATGCACTTCCTGATAATTCCGTTCGTTAATATATATGCATAGCACGCCTTCCTATGACATAGTTTGTTTCATGTCGTTCTTTCCTGCAGTCAATCCCGATGACCGGCTTCCTCAGCATCCAGTCTCCTGCTTCTGCATACCGGACACGCCGTTTTTTCTCTTCACACTTTCACATTCTGCTCTTCGCCGCAAAGATTTACCGCTACTATGTGATATATAAAGCTATGTGTTATATATAGGTATAAATGTCCACTCTCATTAGTCCGTTTTTCTTAAAAGATTAAATATCCAACTGCATCTCCACCTCGGATTCGGCCTGCTGCTTAAATTCTTCCATCTGCACCGCGGAAATTTCCGGCAGATCCTCGATGGATTTCACCCCGAAGCTGCGAAGGAACTGCTCTGTCGTGCCGAACAAAAGCGGCCGTCCGGGTGCGTCCAGTCTTCCCACCTCCGCGATTAGATCAAATTCCAACAGACGGTTCACCGCGTGGTCACAGCTTACCCCTCTCACCTTCTCGATCTCCAGTCTGGTGATGGGCTGCTTGTATGCTATGATGGAGAGCGTCTCCAAAAGAGTGTCCGTGAGCACAAACTTCTTCGGCGTCTTCGCAATTTTGATCAGATACTCGTACAGTTCGCTCTTCGTACACATCTGTACCGCATTGTCGAAGGTGGTAAGACTGATCCCCCGGTCCGCCTTCTGATACCCGGCCGCCATCTCCTCAAGAAGCTGTCTGGTAGTCTCTTTATCCTCTTCAATCACCGCTGCCAGTCTGTCGATCTCCACAGAATCTCCCATGGTAAATAAAATCGCCTCAAGAACTGCCTTTGCTTTCTTCTTTTCCATGCCTGTCCCCTCTTCGTCCTTATATCCCTAACTGACGCTTGTAAGCTGCAGCGGTTCACTGTCCGTATTTTCACGCGCCGTAATAATAATGTCAGAAAACGTATCTTCCTGCTCGATTCCGATCCTGCCCGTCTTAATCATTTCCAGAATCACCAGAAAAGTCACGATGATCTCCATTTTGCCGGACTGCTTCTCCAACAATTTCCGGAAACTGAAGGTCTTGTGACTGCGCACATATGCCTCCACATAAGCTGTCTTACTGTCCAGATCGATCTCGTCCTTCTCAATCTTTCCGAAAGTGCTTCTGACAGGGTCGATTTTATCCTCCTGCCGCTTTATCATCTGCTTAAATATCTCATGGAGCTTATTCAGAGTCATATCCCCGATTAATTCCTCATAATCCACCGGCTGCCGGTACTGCGCAACCTCCTCAGGCAGCGTCGGTTTCTTATAGAGATTCCTCTCCGCGTCCACCATGCGGTCGCGCAGCTCATAGGACATATACTTGCACATTTTATATGCCAGCAGTTTCTCCACCAGCTCTGCCCGGGGATCTTCCACCTCCCCTTCCTCGTTTACTTCTTTCGGCAGGAGCATCCGGCATTTGATATCGATCAGCGTGGCCGCCATAACGAGGAACTCGCTCATAACGTTCATATCCTCGGTCTCCATCTGTTTAATATAGTCCAAATACTGTTCTGTAATCTCCACGATGGGAATATCATAAATATCTACTTTATTTTTATCAATCAGGTGAAGAAGCAGATCCAGCGGACCTTCAAACACCTCCAGCTTCACAGGAATTGCCATAGCCTGTCCTCTCTTACTATACGAAATCACTTGCCGGGCAGCAAATCAATCACAATCAGCTCGCCCGGATTAAAAATTCTGATCGGGATCGTGTGACTGCTCAGACCTCTGCTCAGAATCATGGTACTGTTGTTTTCCGTAAACATACCGCCATCATATTTGGGAAATAGGACCAATGTCGGCGAAAGCACGCCGCCAAGAATCGGCAGTCTCATAATCCCTCCGTGCACATGTCCGGAAACCGTCAGATCTGCCCCCCATCCTGCATAAACATCAAAATAAACCGGATTGTGGGCGATCAGCAGTTGAAACATTTCCCGATCCGGTGTTCCCAGAAGTTTTGCCAAGTAGGCTGTCTCCATCGGCCTCCTTCTAAAATGCTTGTAATATGCATTGTCAATCTGCGCGCCGCAGACGGCAATATTGTGTTCTGACAGATAGGCCGTTTCATTGATTAACGGCTTTATACCCGCCCGTTCCAAACCGGACATATATTTCTCATACATCCCCGGATAATCGTCCGGATAAAGTCCAAGATGGTACTCGTGATTTCCCATGCCGTAGTAAACCCGGTATTTGGCGGCCAGCTTCTCCATCAGAGAGAGTGCATGTCCGAAATCCGCACCGCTTTCCGCGGTCAGCATATCTCCCGCCACCAGAATGCCGTCCGGAGAAAGCTCGTCAATCGCCGAAAGCAGCCTTTCGTTTCCCTTTCCAAAGGATTTATTGTGTAAGTCCGAAAGAAGCACAAGTCTGCAAGGTTTCGTAATCTTATCCGATCTGATTTCGTAGGGAACCGTCACAAACCGGTTGCTGTCCCAAACCGCAGCCGCCAAGCATATCATAATAACCGCGGCCACAGCCGCAAAAATAACTTCCGCCATATTCCTCCCTGCCCGCATAAAATGTGGGTGGCCGAAAACAGCCACCCATACAGTGTAACATACCCCCTGTTTCCCTGCAATCTGTGAACTTTTGTTCTGCCAACATTTTCTCTATCGCTTCATCAGGTACAGTCCCCATACCTTCTTATAGTAATCCTTGTACTGCGCTTTCTCCACGCTCTTCGCCGCCAGAATGGATACGCTGCCGATCCGGGTTCCGTTCAGCTTATAAACCGCCTCACCGATGGCGTCTCCCTCCGCTATGGGCGCAGTCACAGTTCCCGGCAGGCTGATCTCCTTCTCAATCTCATTCAGATTGCTGCCCGCCGTATCCAGATAAGAGTATGATCCTTCATAGACCAGATTAACCATATCTTCGATGCCGCCTTCCACCTTCTGCGCCGGAAGAGGATCTTTATTCTCGTCCGTATACATCTGACTCACACTGTAGCCATAGCTTAAGAGCGACATCGCGTCCTGAAATCTGGTCTTGGGGTCCGGCGCCGCCATCACAACGGCGATCAGCTCCATGCCATCCTTGTTCGCCGTGGCGGACAGGCAGTAGAGCGCCTTGGATGTGGAACCTGTCTTTAATCCCGTCGTCCACTCATACATTTTCAAGAGTTTATTGGTGCTGGAAAGTGTAAACGTGCTCGTTCCCTGCGCCGTTTTGTGCTCGATATCCTCCATCCAGATGGTGGTGTAATCAAACACCTCCGGATACTTCGTAATCAGCTCTCTGGACATAATCGCCACATCCTTTGCCGAGGAATAGTGGTCGTCGGAATCCGTCAGGCCGCAGCAGTCTTCAAAGTGGGTGTTCTGCATTCCAAGACTCTCCGCTTTCTCGTTCATCAGCTTAACAAATTCCCCCTCGCTCCCCGCTATGTACTCCGCCACCGCTACGCTGGCGTCATTGCCGCTGGCCACCGCTATGCATTTGATCATAGTCTTGAGTGTTTGTGTTTCCCCCTCCTCCAAATATACCTGCGATCCGCCCATGGATTTCGCGTATGCGCTTGTGGTCACCTGATCATCCAAACGTATCCTGCCGCTCTTCAAATGCTCAAAGATAATAAGCAGCGTCATAATCTTGGTGATGCTGGCCGGACTTCGTCTCGTATCCGCATCCTGCTCACAGATCACCTGCCCCGTGGAAGCCTCCATCACAATGTAGGATGGCGTGCTTATATCCGGCGCGGCGTTGACCGAAATGGTCATGGCGGAAAATACGGTCTGTGCCAATAGTATTCCCATCAAAAGCCATACAATAATCCGCTTTCTTTTTTCCTGCAAACTAAGTCACCCCTACCATTTTTCTATACTATACATATTAGAGTGGGACTCTGATTATGCGCGCAAAAAAACAGACCCGAAGGATTCTTCAGGCCTGCTTTTACTTTTTAGTTATATTTGCGTTTTCTTGCCGCTTCGGACTTCTTCTTCCGTCTTACGCTAGGCTTCTCGTAATGCTCGCGCTTACGAATTTCCTGCTGGATACCTGCTTTCGCACAGCTTCTCTTGAAGCGGCGAAGCGCACTGTCCAAAGTCTCGTTCTCTTTTACGATTACGTTTGACATTTTCGCACCTGACCTCCCTTCAGTCCCAGAGTATTTCGACTGATTGGGTTATTTTGCGTGTTCTCACACAACACAAATTATATCACATTTTTATTACGAGTCAACCAAAAAATGTAAAATTATTCTTTTATGCCGTAAAATAACCTATGTTATTTTATGGTCTGATTTTTTTCGAAACCTGCCGCTGTTCAATCTGGTTCTCCAGCACTTTCAAGCACGCATTGACCGCCTTACCCATTCCGGCCGGGTTCTTGCCACCTGCCTGCGCCATGTTGGGACGTCCGCCGCCGCCGCCGCCCACATAAACCGCGATTTCTTTAATCAGGTTGCCCGCATGGGCGCCCTTCGCTACCGCGCCGTCGGTCGCCATGGCAATCAGGTTAACCTTACCCTCTTTTTCGGAAACCAGCACGACTACGCCCTCTCCCAGCTTCTCTTTGAGCTGGTCGCCAAGCTCTCTGAGACCGTTCATGTCAACACCCGACACCTTGGACGCAAGAAGCTGCACACCGTTCACCTCCTGCACCTGATCCATCACGTCGCCGAGTGCGTCCTTGGCGGCCTTGCTCTTCAAGGACTCGATTTCACTCTGCAGGGCTTTCAGCTCCGCCATCACATGCCCGCACCGCTCCACAAGATTTGCCGGATTGGTCTTAAGCGCCTTAGCCGCCGCATTCAACTCCTCTTCCAATTTCTGATAGTAAGCCGTCACATTGCTTCCGGTCACCGCTTCGATACGGCGCACGCCCGCCGCAACGCCGGACTCGGACAAAATCTTGAAAGAACCGATCGTTCCCGTGGATTTCACATGGGTACCGCCGCACAACTCCTTCGAAAAGTCCCCCATCTCCACGACACGCACCGTCTCCCCGTACTTTTCCCCGAAAAGCGCCATCGCACCGGACTGTTTGGCCTCCTCTATGGTCATAACCTTCGTCTCTACCACGAGATTTTCCGCAATCTTTTCATTGACGATACGCTCGACCTTCTTCAGTTCCTCCGCCGTCATCGCTGCGGAATGAGAGAAGTCGAAACGGGTTCTCTCCCCGTCCTGATAGGAACCGGCCTGCTCCACATGGCTGCCAAGCACCTCCCGCAGCGCCTTCTGCAGAAGATGGGTCGCGCTGTGATTCTTGCAGGTATTTCCTCTTCTTGTCGTATCCACCGACAAAATTACGGTATCTCCCACTTGAATCCTGCCCTTTGTCACCCTGCCGATATGTCCGACTTTGCCGCCCAAAAGTTTAATGGTGTTCTCCACCTGAAATTCCCCGTCGCCCGTAGTGAGCACACCGATATCGCCCTCCTGGCCGCCCATGGTAGCATAAAAAGGCGTCTGCTCCACGATCACCGTGCCGACCTCGTCTTCCGCCAGTTCATCCACCAGCTCTGTCTCGGTGGTCAGCGCCATGATCCTCGAATCACAGGTCAGACTGTCATAACCCACAAATTCCGTGGTGATGGCCGGATCAATAGACTCGTATACCGTCACATCCGCGCCCATATAGTTGGTCACCTTGCGGGCCTTGCGGGCTTTATCCTTCTGCTCCTGCATACATGCCGCAAAGCCTTCCTCGTCCACCGTAAAGCCCTTCTCCTCCAAAATCTCCTTTGTCAGGTCAAGAGGGAAACCGAAGGTATCATAGAGCTTAAAGGCATCTGCGCCTCCGAGCTTATTTCCGCCATCCTTCTCCACTGCTTCTGTCATTTCATTCAGGATGCTCAATCCCTGATCGATGGTCTTGCTAAACTTGCTCTCCTCCTGCTTGAGCACATTGAAGATAAAGTCCTTCTTCTCCTCCAGTTCCGGATAACCGTCCTTGGAGCCCTCGATCACCGTTCCCGCCAGATCCGCCAAAAACATATCTTTGATGCCGAGTTTTCTGCCCTGTCTCGCCGCACGGCGGATGATCCGGCGAAGCACGTAACCGCGTCCCTCGTTGGAGGGCATTATGCCGTCCGAAATCATAAAGGTTGCAGAGCGGATGTGATCCGTGATAATGCGGATGGATACGTCCGTTTCGTAGTCCTTCTTGTATTCCACGCCCGCAATCTCGCACACCGTTGTGCGCAGCGCAAACACCGTGTCCACATCGAAAATGGAATCCACGTCCTGCACCACGGAAGCCAGTCTCTCAAGGCCCATTCCGGTGTCGATGTTCTTCTGTTCAAGCTCCGTGTAGTTGCCCTTGCCGTCGTTGTCAAACTGGGTGAAAACGTTGTTCCAGATTTCCATATAACGATCACAGTCGCAGCCTACGGTACACCCGGGCTTGCCGCAGCCGTATTTCTCACCGCGGTCGTAGTAAATCTCCGAACAAGGGCCGCAGGGTCCGGAACCGTGCTCCCAGAAATTGTCCGCCTTGCCGAAACGGAAAATCCGCTCCGGCGCAATGCCGATTTCATGATTCCAAATATCAAAAGCTTCATCGTCGTTTTCATAGACGGAAGGATACAGCCGGTCAGCAGGCAGCCCTACCACTCTGGTCAGAAACTCCCAGCTCCATGCAATCGCCTCACGCTTAAAATAATCTCCGAAAGAGAAATTGCCAAGCATCTCGAAAAAGGTGCCATGTCTCGCCGTCTTGCCCACATTCTCCAGATCCCCGGTACGGATACACTTCTGGCAGGTCGTAACGCGGCGTTTCGGCGGAATTTCCTGCCCCGTAAAATACGGCTTCAGAGGCGCCATGCCGGAATTGATCAGAAGCAGGCTGTTGTCATTGTGGGGCACCAGCGAAAAGCTCTTCATTTTCAAATGCCCTTTGCTCTCAAAAAAGTCGAGAAACATCCGTCTCAGTTCATTTACACCTATAGGTTTCATCGTTCTCTCATCCTCCTCGTTTCATTTTGAAAGCTGATTGCTCCGTGCTGCGCACTCCCGCAATCACCGCCGTATTCGCAATCCGAGCTGCCGCTCTACTTGCTCATACCGGCTTGCCCGTCCAATGGCTAAGCGTCTGCACAAGTAAACTTTCCCATCCGCTCAGCCGCTGTCCGGGACTTTCAAAAGGTAAATTTATCCGCAAAATAAACGTCCAGTTCCGCAATCGCGATGCGTTCCTGCTCCATGGAATCGCGGAAGCGGACGGTCACGCAGCCGTCCGTCTCGGAATCGAAATCGTACGTCACACAAAACGGCGTGCCGATCTCATCCTGGCGGCGGTATCTCTTGCCGATATTGCCGCGGTCGTCAAACTCACAGTTGTACTTCTTCGATAACTGTGCGAAAATCTTTTCCGCACCCTCGTTTAACTTCTTAGAAAGCGGCAGCACGCCGATCTTCACGGGCGCCAGCGCCGGATGGAAGTGCAGCACCGTGCGCACGTCTCCCTCTCCGATCTCCTCCTCGTCGTATGCACCGCACAGAACCGCAAGGAACAGTCTCTCCACGCCGAGAGACGGCTCGATCACATAGGGGATATACTTCTCGTTCTTCGTGTCGTCAAAATATGTCAAATCCTGCCCGGAAGTGTTCTGGTGCTGGGTCAGGTCATAGTCCGTCCTGTCGGCAATGCCCCACAGCTCGCCCCAGCCGAAGGGGAATAAGAACTCGATATCCGTGGTGGCCTTTGAATAGAAAGAAAGTTCCTCCGGGTCGTGATCCCGAACCCGCATTTCCTCCTCCTTCATACCGAGACTCTTTAGGAAGTCGATACAATACTTTTTCCAATAAGCAAACCATTCCAGATCGGTGTCCGGCTCGCAGAAAAATTCCATCTCCATCTGCTCAAACTCGCGCACACGGAAAATAAAGTTGCCGGGCGTGATCTCATTGCGGAAAGACTTCCCCACCTGGCAGATGCCAAAAGGAATCTTCTTGCGGGAAGTCCGCTGTACGTTCTTAAAGTTTACAAAGATACCCTGCGCCGTCTCAGGCCGCAGATACACCGTATTTTTGGCGTCCTCGGTAACACCCTGAAACGTCTTGAACATCAGGTTAAACTGTCTGATATCGGTAAAATTATGTTTGCCGCATGTGGGGCAGGGAATGTTATGTTCCTCGATAAAATCCTTCATCTGCTGCTGGCTCCAGCCGTCCACGGAAGAATCCAGTGTCATGCCGTTCTCCGCCACATAATCCTCGATGATCTTATCCGCCCGGAATCTCTCATGACACTCCTTACAATCCATAAGCGGATCGGAAAAGCTGCCGAGATGGCCGCTGGCTACCCAAGTCTGAGGATTCATCAGAATCGCGCAGTCAACGCCTACATTGTAAGGGCTTTCCATGACGAACTTCTGCCACCACGCCTTCTTGATATTGTTTTTCAGCTCCACACCCAGATTTCCGAAATCCCATGTATTCGCCAATCCGCCGTAAATCTCGGAACCCGGATACACAAATCCTCTCGCCTTCGATAACGCCACAATTTTCTCCATTGTCTTTTCCATTCTCACTGCCTCCGTTTTCTTTCCTCTTTATGTAGTGTGAGAAGTGCTTCCTTGCGTTCCGTCCATTGGGGGAACGTCTTTAGAAGCACTTTTCACGCTATTCGTAAATGATATAGGAAAGCGACATGGTTCCGTCCGCCTCCTGATTGCTGATCTTCACGCTCTTTTTCCCTACGAGCGTCAATTCCTGCCCGCTGTGTGCACTCTGGTTTACATAAAGCGTTTTCCCGGGCAGATTGACAAGCATCTCCTCCCCGCTCTTCGTCTCCAGAATAAACATCCGTTTTTTGTCCCATTCTTCGATATAGCCAACCTCAGACGCTTTCCCGTCCATCGAGACAAAAGGCACAGCCTCCAGCTCATATCCCTCGTCCGACGCGCCTTCTATCGTCCCCACATACAGCACCCGGTGGTTAAATCCGCTGTAATCCTCAGGTGAGGCATATTTAAAATCCATCACAATACTGCCGTTCTTTTCCTCCACCGCCTCTAAAGCCACTTTCTTCTCGCCGTTCTCCGCGCAGTATTCCTCCACGCGCGAGGCGGCAAACTCTTCCAGCGCCGACGGCTCGATCCGGTAGTAATTCTGATCCGCGTTCCCGACGATCCGGTGTATGATCTCTCCGTCCTTGCCGAAAGACAAGGTATTCGTTTCCGGCGCCTGTCCCCCGCCGCACCCGGCAAGCCCAAGAAGCAATATTGCCAGACCCAATATTCCCGCTGCTCTTCGCATATTTTCTCCTCTAAATAATTATTTCACTCCGCCGTGCGCACTCGCAATCCATTGCTTCGCAATTACTTGCTCGTGTCGGGCTTTCGCCCTATGAAGTTCTGTCATCACATCCGTCGGCAAGCAAGCTTTCCTCCGTATGCGCTGCCAGCCCTTCGCACGGCTCAATCTTCATCATACTAAAGTTCTTCCACAATTTCAAGACTTTTAAACGGACGGTCGATATATCGGCGGCGGTAGTCGTCGGCGATTGCCTTAAGCTGTGCAAGAACCTGCGGCGTGACAGTGAATGTGTAAAGTTTCTCGACTTTGCTTTCCGTGATGTAATTCACCGCGTAGCGGGTGGATTCCTCCCACGCCCCCTCCTTTGGCATTCCCGGAAACTCTCCGCTTAACACCATAGCCTTCATTTCAAATATGTACCGCACCAGCACATTGGAAAGTCCCTCGTGCATGAGCGCACGCAGGGACTGGTAGAGAAGTTTTAACATGTCCTTCTCGTCGTTATTCTCTCTCGTGTAGTAATCCATGACCTCCAGAAAATACATGCCGTAAAACGCACCCTCATAATCATCCCTAAGGCTCTCAAAATAATTCGTAATCTCAGCCTCCATCAAATTATATGAGGTTCTTCCTGCATACAGCTTAAAAGTTCCGAAGCAAAACGGATTGGCGGCCGCTAACAGCTTGCTGTTCTGTTTCCTCGCTCCCCTTGCAAAGGCTGATATCTTTCCCCGTTCTTTTGTCAAAATTACCACTCTTCTGTCATAATCATTTATCGGTTCAGCCTTTAAAACCATCCCCGTAATCTCTGTAATCCCCTGCATAAGAATGCTCCTCTGACTGCTCGGCCACTTCCCGCTCCTCTTGTCTCGACGCATCTTTATAGGCTAGAAAATCCTCGACTTTCCCCGTCGCCATAAACTGCTCCCAGTAATTTGATCCCTTCATCTTACGCCCCCTGATACTTTATCTCTCACAACACATAGGGTTCGCAGATTTACAAAATTCTATTCTGTATCGCCGGGATTATAACCGAAATTTTTAAGAAGATAATCGCTGTCCCGCCAATCCTTTTTCACCCGCACCCAGAGCTTTAGATTCACCTGATTTTCCACCAGTTCCTCAATATCCCTGCGCGCCATGGAGCCGATCTTTTTAAGCATCGCCCCCTGTTTTCCGATGATTATTCCCTTATGGGAGTCCTTCTCGCAGACGATGGTCGCCTCAATGTCCACAATCTTCTTTTTAAACTTCATCTGCTCGATGGTGACGGCTATACCGTGGGGAATCTCCTCCTCCAGACAGCGCAACGCCTTCTCCCTGATCAGCTCCGCCACAATCTGCCGCACCGGCTGATCCGTCACCGTCTCTTCGTCATAAAAAGGCGCGCCGTAAGGAAGATACTTCATAATGCAGTCAATGAGTACCTGCATCCCGTCCTTTTTCAGTGCGGACACCGGCACGATCTCCGCAAAATCAAGTTCCTTCCTGTAAGCATCGATATAGGTAAGAAGCAGCTCCTTCTTCACCGTATCAATCTTATTTATCACAAGAATAACAGGTATTTTTGTTTTGTTCAACTGCTCGATGATGTGCTTCTCTCCCGCGCCAATATAGTCTGAAGGCTCCACCAGCCAGAGAATTACGTCCACCTCGGACAGCGTACGCTCCGCCACATCCACCATATAGTCGCCCAGCTTGTTTTTTGCCTTATGGATGCCCGGCGTGTCCAGAAACACAATCTGCCCCTCCTCGCATGTATACACCGTTCGGATTCGGTTTCTGGTCGTCTGGGGCTTCTTCGATGTGATGGCGATCTTCTGCCCGATCAGCGCATTCATCAGCGTCGATTTTCCTACGTTCGGTCTGCCGATCAGCGTGGCAAAGCCGGATTTTAACTGTTTTTCTTCCATAACACCCGTTACTCCTGTTCTTTCTCTGCTTCCGTTTCCTCTACAAATGCATCCTTTTCCTCCTGTGTCTTCCTGATTACAACCGGACACCGAAGCCTTATTTTTCCCACATGCAGTTCCCGCTCCGTCCCTTTCGCACCGCGAGCCGCCGCGCGCTTTGGCCCGCGCTTTTTCCACACTTTCCACAGAATGCGCACGACAATGACCGCCACCGCAATCATGACAAGCCACAATACGAAATAGGGAATGTCGATCACCAAACCGATGGCAAAATCCCGGATGCCCAGCCCGATATCTTCCAGGCTCTTCATAAAGCCTCTCTCAATCCGCTGCCATACCGTAGCCGTCTCCGGCGCCGAATAGCTCCTGACCTCCTCAAGGTTAAGATATAACGTGCTGTAGTCAATCTGATTGTCATAGGTTCGAAGCTGGGATTCCATGCTCTCAAGCTGATAGCGAACCTCGGAAAGCCGGCTCTCTATGGCAATGATATCCTCCACCGTCTCCGCCTTCTCCATCAGCGCAAGCAGTCTCTCCTGCTCCGTGAGGAGCGCCTTTTTATGACTCTCCAGATCCACATACCGTAATGTGACATCCTCCACGTTCTCGGACCGGCTGGTCACATTGACCTGCTCCCCGAACTGCGCAAGAAAATCGTCCAGTTTCTCCTTCGGCACGCGTGCCGTCAGGCTGGCACAGCGCTGTTTTACTCTCTGGTTTTCTACATAATAGCTGTTCACATCATAGATCGAAATACTCTCTATGTAACCGCCAAGAGCCTCCACCTGCTTTTGCAGGGCGGGCACAAGCGTGTCAAAGTCCTCCGTCTCCGCAGAGATATTCACGGTCTTAATCAGCTTGCGCGAAGTCTCCGGCGCGGCCACCGCGTCCTGTCCGCCTTCCTCCTGCAAAGATCCGGTTCCGCCGCCTGCCTCTTCTTCTGCTGCCGCTTCATCCATCGTGTCATATTTATAGGTTTCTGCGCTGCGCACTGCGCCGCTGTCTAAGACCGCGCCGGCGTCATAGGCCGCCGTATCAAAAGCCATACTGTTCTCGTACGCAATTTCTTCCACTGCGGCCGACGCCGCCTCTCCCGTCTCGGCATACCCGGATTTGGCACTGCCGCACGCGGAAATAACTATTGTTATTCCTAAAATCAACAAAATCATCCGCAGCCTGACTCTCTTTTCCCTGTTCATACCGCTCCTCTTGCTCTCACATTCCTTACCCATCCTGTTTCCTCCCTTTCCCGCATGCTTTTTCAGGCAGCCGCGACATGCGCACGCATGAAGTCTGCAACGCCTTTCGAGCACATCTGCTCTCCGTCAGCCTGTTCTATCAGTAATACCTCCCGGGAAAGGGAAAAGTTGCATTTTAATAAAATAACGTCCATTTTTTAATGAGTCAGATATTCCACAGAACCAAAAATGGCCTTCTGCTCCTTAATCTTCTCCTCATTTCCTACCACGCACAGACAACCGTCCTCCATAAATGCGCGAATGTGAGCCGCCAGCTTACGGATGGTCTCCGCATCCGCAGAAAGCAGTTCGTCGCGCTCCTTCTGCACTCTGTCAAAAGAAAATCCCGTCATGTAACCTGCCAGTGAATAATTTCCCTTCGCCGCCGGAGTAAGCGGCATATCCAACGCGCTGACCGCCCCGATGATATACTGGGTCATGGTGCGCTCGTCAGCGTCAAAAGACGCCACAAAATCCGCCGCTTTCTCATACACCTCTATGGTTTTTTCCAGATTCGGATCCCTGTAGGAGACAAAGTAGCTCTCCCCGGTCTTCCCGAACTGACACATACAGCCATAAGCGCCGCCCCTGACACGCACTTGTGTCCACAGATACTCATAGCTCATCACAACCTTGAGTACACGGAGCGCTCCCGTATAGGAAAGTCCCTTCGCCGCATAGTTGCCCGCCCGGCAGACATACTGGATCTGGGCAGAACTCATAAGCCCTTCGTTCTTTTTCACAGGCTTTGGCACATAAGGCATACCCTCTATCGGCTCTTTGTAAAGTTTCGCCTTCAAGCCCTCGATCCGTTTCTCAAGTCCCTCAAGCCCGCTTCTCTCGGCCGTATAATCCACCATCAGATTCTCCGGCCGGAATATACAGCGCACCAGCCGCTCCATATTGTCGGAAAGTTCTTCCTTCTTCCCCTCAAAATCTTTCTCAAGCCCTTCCAGCAGCCGATAGAACGCAAGACCGTTTACCTGATCCATCAGATGGGCCTGCTTTGACAAATAAGATAACGCCTGTCCTGCAGCCAGAGAATGCCCCGCTGACATCATCTGCGCCTGCTTGTCGGAGCGGTTCTCCGCCACCAGCTCGAAAAGCCGCTTTGCATCCGTGTAGACCGATTCAGTCAAAATCTCCGCCGCCAGCGCAAAGGCTTCGGAAAGGTTCTCATACAGCGTCTTTACCTTCAGATCGAAAGTCAGTTTATAATCAGACAGGTTATCCGCGTTCGTGTAAACGTTTACCGCCGGAGCAATCCCCCCTGTCTGCAAATGGATCTCATTGTACAGTTCTTTGTAAGAGTGCCTTTCCGTGTCCACCAGACCAAGCATCACCTGCAGAAGTCCCACATAGGGAAACAGCTCCTCCGGCACCTGCTTCAGGTCAAACAAAAATCGCAGATAACCGATCCCGTTTGTATAGATGTCATGGTACAGAAGCGTCGTATCACCGGCGTGAAGTTCCTCGCTGCAATAGGGACGCGCCTTTTTCCCAATATCTTCTCTGGAAAGAAGGGGAATCTTTTTCATATCCTCTTCCCTGTCGGGCGTCTCCTGATACTCAGCGAGCGCCTCCGTCTCCTCCACGATCCGCGCGATCTCCTCCTGCGTCATCGCGTCCTTCTTTGCGGCAAGTTTCTCCGCCAAAGCCTTATCCCGTCTTCCCGTCAGCCCTTTTACGGGACGCACCACCACAACGCTCTTATGCGTGTTGTCCAGAAGGAGACGCTTTAACAATTCCTCATAGAAGGACGTATCCACCTCTTTCTTAAGCGTCCTGTAAGTCTCATCCAGCTCCAGATAGTCAAACGGCTTCTCATCATCATAAAGCCATGTCTCAAACATCTGCAGGCCATACATCAGCCCCTTCGGATAGGAGCCGTAATCCGCCTCCCGATACTTAAATTCATCGTGGTTCAAAGCCGCCCTCAGCGCCTTCTTCTCCACACCGTCTTCAGAAAGACTCTTAAGCGTCTCCTCGATAATCTTTACAAAATCTTCCCGCCGGCTGCCCTCCGCGTTCTTTGCCACGATGGAGAAATAGGGCTGTTTCACGTCCGCTTCGTAAAAGCTGCTGATGTCCGTGCCGATGCCCGCATCCAGAAGCGCCTTTCTCACAGGCGCGCCCGGCGCGCCCACCACCGCGTCCGCAAGCGCCTGAAATCCCACGCTCACCTCCCGGTCCAGACTCTCTCCCAGAGAGACGTTGTAGGAAAGATAAGTATTTCCCTCCTCCGGCTCGCTCTCCATGATCGGGTACTCCTTCTCCACAAGCACGCTCCGTCCAAAAGGCGGCTCCGCCGCAGGCGCGGAATCCACAAAAAGGGACTCATACTTGGACAGGTACGCCTCATCGAGATACGCAAGCCGCTCCTCCAGATCCATATCCCCGTAAAGATAGATATAGCTGTTTGACGGATGATAATATTTCTGATGGAAAGCCAGAAAATTCTCATAGGTCAGCTCCGGAATCACGTCCGGGTCGCCGCCCGACTCCACCGCATATGAAGTATGCGGATAAAGAGAGTTCATAATCTCTCTGTACAGCACATCGTCCGGGGAAGAAAACGCCCCCTTCATTTCATTGTAAACCACACCGTTGATGGTCAGCTCATCCTCCGCGCTCTCCAGCTCATAGTGCCACCCCTCCTGTCGGAAGATCTTCTCCTCACGGTAAATATTCGGGTGGAACACCGCGTCTAAATACACGTCCATCAGGTTCTTAAAGTCCTTGTCATTGCAGCTCGCCACCGGATAAACCGTTTTATCCGGGTAAGTCATGGCGTTTAAGAATGTGTTTAAAGAGCCTTTCGCCAGCTCAATAAAAGGATCTTTAACCGGATATTTCTCAGACCCGCACAGCACCGTGTGCTCGATAATATGAGCCACCCCCGTGCTGTCCTTTGGCGGCGTGCGGAACCCGATATAAAACACCTTGTTCTCGTCATTGTTAGAAAGAAGCGCCACCCGCGCCCCTGTCTTGTTATGTTTCAAAAGCCAGCCATCCGACTTAAGCTCCTCAATCCGCTGTTTTGAAATGACGGTATACGCCTGTAAGTTTTCTAAATTCATGGAAGCTCCTCTCCTGCCCTTTTCTATAATTACACTTTCCACGGAGAATGCCCGTATTTTGGGCATTCTCTGGTGTGAGACTTAGTACTTCTTCGCGAAGCAGCCTCTGCTGCGAGTGATTAGAAGTACTTCTCACACTAGTATACCACCGTCTGGAAAAATTATCTATCTACGTTTTCCCGAAAACACCGACCGCCACTCGGTCCTTCCCCTTCCTGCTCACGCCTGTCTGTCCATAGAATATAAATTTTCCGAACCCGCGCACGGTGACGGCATCCCCCTCCTTCAACTGACAGGAAAGGTTCTGGGTCTGTATGCCGTTTATAAAAACACAGTCGTTATTAAATAGTTCCCGGCTCTCTTCTCTGGATAGATTGTACACCTTGGAGATCACACCGTCAGCTCTGGGGGATGCCACCGTCACGGAAACCCGTCCCGGCTCTGCCTGTTCAGGCACGGTTTCCCCTTCCGCCCGCTTACAGACGACATTCGTATGCCTTACCCTGTCCAGATTTTCCACAATATAGTCTGCAATGCTTTCATGGCAGAAAAGAAGCGCACCCTTCTCCCGGTCCGACACAAAAATATCACCCGTTACGTCCCGTTCAATCCCCAGATTCATCACCGCGCCTAAGAAATCCCGGTGGGTCAGATTTTCCGCAAACTTAGGCGTCTTCGGCAAGATCTCCACCCGCACAATGGGAAATTCCTCATCGTACCCCGGATCACCAAAGCGGATCATTTTCCGCTCGCTAAGCGGCGTTCCGCCCTCCATCCTGACCCCCGCGTAGGAAACCTCCCGCTCCACCGCATAGTATGCCTGCTGCCCGGCAAGCCCCAGAAAGGGCGTGTACGTGTATATATTGCGGCAGTACGCCTTGTCCGCCAGCTCAATCAACCGCTTTTTTAACTGCTGTAAGTCTTTTTCGTCCGTAACCGCCATATTTCCCCCATGCCGAAGCGTTTTGCGCCGCGGATTTTTTTATCGTCTTTTCCTCCAAAAGGTAACCCTATCATAACAGCTTACGCTGCGCAAGTAAATCCTTTCCCGTTCTCCTGTTTTCTTCTTACATGTAAATAAGCATCGAATTTCCTACTATCACTCTTTCCTATCGAATAAAAAAGAAGGCATAAGCCATCTGTCATAGACTTACGCCCCCGGTTACTATTTGATTATTCCTTGCTCTTATCTGATCTGACCGTCTCTTTTTTCCGTTTCAGAACCACAATCACCACAATTGCCGCAGTCGCCGCCGCAAGCAGAATCAGCCAGATGAAATAACAGACTCCGAAGAAAGTCGGGCAGATATGGCAGAGCGCACATTTTGACGCTTGATCTGATCCGGCCTGCCCCTCTATAGTCCCGCCGGATATGTCAATCTGCCCGTCATCTGCGGACGAAAATGCTGCCCGCTCTTCGTCCTGCCCCGTCTGTTCTTTCTCCCCTTCTGACAAGTTTTCTGTCGGCTGCGGCGCTGTGGCGTTTTCCTGTCCGTTCTCATCCTCCTGTCGGCTGTCCGGCGTGTCCTCTCCGGCTGTCGGCTGTGACTCTTTGAAAAGGTTTATCCGCGCTGCATCTGTGGGTGGTGCGGCTGTCACCGATGGCGGTGTGACTGCCGGTCTGCCGGGATTTTTTCCGTTCTCCGGTGCAGCGCTGCCACTGCTGCCGTCGCTTCCGCCACTGCTGCCGCTGCTGTCTTCCCCACTGTTTTCACCGCCGCCGTCATTGTCTCCGCCATCATTATCGCTGCCGTTATTGTTTCCGCCGCCGGACTGTAGGTACCAGCGGGTGTTTACATTCCTGTGTCCCGCATACTTTCTTCCGCCTGCATCCTTTCCGGTATTTGCAGGTGTTGTGGGGGAATACACTGTAGCCGCTATCCTGTTCCACTGAGTAGTTCCTCACTTCCTTGGTGATGGTCGTCCTGTCCCTTCCCAGTCTCTTCCCGATCTCTGTAAAGGTCAGGTGTTCCTTTAACCCGTTCTGTATCTCCAGCCGGTCCTCATAACTCAAAAACTTTGCCATCTTCTCTCTCCTTTCCCCGCCGGCTGTTCTGCTCCCACATAAAAACAGGAAGAACTTCTCTGTTCCTCCTGCTCTTGTATCGTCACTTTCTCCCTTATATTTTATTCTGTTTGTATCGTACTTTCCCCCTTGGGCGGGAATCTCGCTTTGCAATTCAGGCTTTCTCTGCACATACGAAAAATCCCGGTAAGGAAATGACTCCTGCCGGGATTTTTCGTATAGGATCTTTCTAAATCTCTCCTGCCTGTTTCAGACACAATTATCCTTTTTAGCAACCCAAGCTGCCCCACATGACTCAATGCTATAAGCGGCGTTGTGTTTACCACTACCTTACGCATTCTCCATCTCCTCCAGAAGTTCCTCCTCAGACGCAAATGCAAATATAGAAATCCCATTCATCCCAAGATACTTTATGAACTCTTCCTTCGACAGTTCCGCAACACTGGCACAATAACCAAGAGATACCTTTTTGTTTTTATACAAATCTACCGCAAGCATTTTTTCATATATTCCGCAAAATCATTCATATCTTCGTGAATATTCAACAGTATTTCTTCCGGGAGATTAATTGAGACCACGCACATATCTTTCTTCCCTCCTCTGCTGCTTTATAACTTTATTATACCCTAATCAATAACTATTTCAACAAATAAGCAAAAACCGGCAGCCCCACCGACGTCAGCACATCATAGAAACCGTGAGCAATCACCAGAGGCACAATCGTCCCTTCCTTTTTGCGGAAAAGACAGATGCATAAAATCACCACATTCGTCGCAAGGTTGTAAAATTCCCCGAATGTGTGCTGCATGGTAAACCAGTGAATCAGATAAAAAAACAAAATATTGATCCCCACGCACACCCATTTCTGCGGAAAAATATCCAGTGTCTTTTTTAACAGGAATCCGCGAAAAATCAGTTCTTCTGCAAACCCGACACAGAAAATGCAGTAAAACAGCATAACAACTATATAAACGGCATCCGGCATCATGGCATAAACCGAATAGTCCATTTTCATAAGCAAAAGCGGTATCTGCTGTACAATAAACATACAGATTCCCAGCCCAAGCCCGTCCAAGATATGCCTCATACGGACCGGTTTCAGCCCCAAGTAAGATAACGGTCGTTTTTCTACTTTAAGGACATAAAATATCAGTACCGCACAGGGAATCCAATAAGCCAGTACACCCGCAAAAAGCCCTGCGCCTTCGCCAAATGCAGTCATCAGAACCGTCAGCGCCGCCATCCCCATGATACATACAATCAACTCTGCCGCAGCCCTTTTCATTTTGTCATTTTTTGATTTATCGTTTTTCATTGCCATACCTCCGACTATTTTTCCTGTATGTATCTTACAGTGTCTGCCTATGCCTTTTCTTAACGCATCCTTACCGTTATCTTAAATCGTTTTCCCCAAACTTCTTCGCGCTTTCTGCACCTCTTTTCTTCGGGAGCTGAAAATAAATCTGAAAAAAATAATAAAAAAATATTTGACAATCTGTCACAAAAGTATTATTGTGTAATAAATTAATTGCAAAATCACATATCCGAAACCTTTGAGAAAGAGTAGTAAGTATGGGTTACCCATTACAGAGAGCCGTCGGCTGGTGAAAGACGGCATGGCACTTATACCGAATGGACTTTCGAGGCCGGGTGGAAATGTCAGTGCATACCGACAAAGTAATCCCCGGCGGGAACCGCACCCGTTACTAAGGCGGCATATATGATTGTATATGGAAAAAGCGGATCGGGAACTGTATTCCCGCATCAATTTGAGTGGTACCGCGATAATAACTTATGTTTATTACCGTCTCAAGCATCTATTGCCTGAGGCGGTTTTTTTTGCGCGAATAAGCAGAGTCAGAAGACTGACGAAGGAAGCGCCATGCCAGCATGAGCGCAGACTTCGGATGGCTTATGACGAGCAACGCGAACGAGAAATGCAAAGCATTTCGAGTGTAACCCAAAACCCAAACTGAAATAGGAGGACACTATTATGAAAAACAAAACTATAACACTCTTACTGACCGGCGCGGTTCTCACCGCCGCTCTCACAGGCTGCAGCGCATCCGGCACGGAAGCCGCAGACACTGCCACATCCATTGGCAGTACAGACACCGCCGATGCATCCGCCAACTCTCCTGCGGATAGTTCCGCCTCTTCCACCGGCCTAACCTACAAAATCGGCATCGTACAGTATGTGGACGACGCGTCCCTAAACCAGATCGTAACCGCCATTCAGGCGGAGCTTGACAAAAAGAGTGAGGAACTTGGCGTTTCCTTCGACTACAAAAACTATACCTACAACGGGCAGGCGGATGCCACCACCATGAACCAGATCGCCTCAGACCTAATCGCCTCAGATGTGGACCTCATCATCCCCGTAGCCACCCCAGTCGCTATGGTCATGCAGAACGCCACTGCGGAAAATGCGCGGGACGACGGCAGCCTGATTCCCGTGGTGTTCTCCGCAGTCTCCGATCCCGTGGGCGCGGGGCTTATCGCATCCATGGATGCGCCGGGTTCCAACATTACCGGCACATCGGACGCTTTGAATACGGAAGCGGTCTTTGATCTGATGCTTGCCGCAGACCCCGATATCCAAACTGTGGGACTGCTCTACGATAAGAGCCAGGACGCCTCCACCGCAGCCATCGCCGCCGCCAAGTCCTACTGCGAAAATAAGGGCATCACGGCGGTGGAAAAAACCGGCACCAACAACGGGGAAATCTCACTTGCGGCGGACGCCCTGCTTGCCGCCGGTGCGGAGGCCGTGTTCACGCCCACTGACAATAATGTGATGACGGCAGAGCTTGCCATCTATGAAAAATTCGTCGATGCAAAAGTGCCCCACTACGGCGGCGCGGACTCCTTCGCACTAAACGGCGCGTTTCTTGGCTACGGTGTGAACTATGTGGAGCTTGGCACCGCCACCGCAGACATGGCTGTAGAGATTCTGGCAAACGGCAAAGATCCCGCTTCCATGGCCGTGCAGACCATGGACAACGGCATTGCCACGGTAAACACCGAGACCGCGGAGGCAATCGGCCTTGACTACAGTATGTTCGGGGACAAATGCTCCCGTCTGGTTGAAATCCAGACAGCGGAAGAATTTCACTGAACACCGGCACAAACAGTATCACACCGCTATAAAAAGCAAAGTTTTGCCCCTGTACTTAAATTACAAATATAAATAACAATCGTATTTTTATATAAAAGAGGTATCCTATGAGTACAATATTTACACTTTCCATCTTGCGCAGCGCCTTGGAATTAGGCTGTATTTACGCTCTGGTGGCGCTGGCGCTGTTTCTCTCTTTTCGTATTTTAAACATCGCGGACTTATCCACCGACGGCTGTTTTACCTTAGGCTGTGCGGTGGGCGCCATGGTTACGCTGTCCGGCCATCCTGTTTTGGCCTTCTTCGCCGCCATGGGCGCGGGCATCTGCTCCGGTTTCGTCACTGCCTTTTTACAGACCAGAATGGGGGTTCCCTCCATTCTGGCAGGCATTATCGTCAATACCGGGCTTTACACGGTCAATATCGCCGTGATGGATTTCTCCTCCAACGTGAACCTGTTCGCCTGCGACACCATTTTCAGTCTGGCAAAAGAAAAGCTCTCCTACGGCTGGTACGCGGACTGGTATAAACTGCTGATCATCCTTGCCATAGTGATAATAACCGGCGTCCTGCTCTCCCTGTTTTTAAACACGAGGCTTGGTCTATCCATCCGCGCCACCGGGGATAACGAATATATGGTGCGCGCTTCCAGCATCAATCCGCTATTTATGATTACCGTAGGACTGTGCGCCGCAAACGCGCTGACCGCACTCTCCGGCACGCTCCTTGGACAGTATCAGAAATCTTGTGACATCAATCTGGGCACCGGCATGGTCACCATCGCTCTGGCCAGCCTGATTATCGGAGAAACGCTTGTCAGAAAGGGCGGCATTCCTCGAAAAATAGTGGGCGTTATTTTAGGAAGCTGTCTCTACCGTTTTATCGTGGCTCTTGCGCTGCGCATGAATGTGCCTGCGGAAGCCCTCAAACTGGTCTCCGCCATCATCGTAGCCATCGCCATCGCTTTCCCTTATCTTAAGGAAAAGTCCACGTTCTACAGACAGAGAGGCATCCACCGGCGCATCTGCAGAAAGGAGGAATCCGCCAATGTTAGTCATTGATTCCGTTTCCAAAACCTTTAACCCCGGCACCGTCAATGAGAAAAAGGCGCTTGACAACGTGAGCCTTACTCTGGAAGACGGCGATTTCGCCACCATTGTTGGCAGCAACGGCGCGGGAAAATCTACGCTCTTTCATGCCGTTACGGGAAACTTTTTCGTAGATGATGGCCGGATCGTTCTGGACGGGGAGGACATCACCTACTGCAAAGAGCATATGCGGAGCAAAGCAATCGGCCACCTTTTTCAGGATCCCTTAAAGGGAACCGCGCCCCACATGACCATCGAGGAGAATATGGCCCTCGCCTATCTTCGGGCGTCCACCAAAAAGCACGCCTATTTCAGCCGGATCAGCGGAAATGAAAAAAAGAAATTCAGAGAACAGCTCGCCCTTCTGGACATGGGACTGGAAAATCGGATGAAACAGCCCGTGGGCCTTCTCTCCGGTGGCCAGAGACAGGCGCTCACGCTGCTGATGGCTACCATGGTAACCCCCCGCCTCCTCCTGCTCGACGAACACACCGCAGCGCTTGACCCCGCCACAGCGGATAAAGTGCTCGCCCTCACAGAGAAAATCATCGCTGAGCGCAAGATTACCTGCCTGATGGTCACTCACAACATGCATCAGGCCCTCTCTCTCGGAAACCGCACGCTTATGATGGACGGCGGACGTATTGTCTTTCATGTGTCGGGGGAAGAACGTAAGAAACTCACCATAGAAGATCTGCTGGAGCAATTTAAGGCGCGCGCTGGAAAACGGCTGGATAATGACCGGATACTGCTGTCGAAGTGACCGCCGCGCATAAGCAGAGACTCGAATGCTGCACATTTCTCGTTCGCGGTCTCCGTTCCACTCCGGCTCTGCTTATGCGCGAAAATAAAAGAACAGGTGAAGCCCTAGAGCCGATCACCTGTCCAGTGTAAAAGGGGAATTTTACAAGAATCATTTTAGCAAAAAATTTTGTCAAAATCAAGCCCTAATAATAAATTTTCGCGAAAAATTACATGTAAGTCATCGCGCAGTCCCTCTTACGGTGGCTGCACCGCATGTTCAAATGCTGAAAGACATCAGTCCCAGCTTTGAAAGCGCAAGCTCCTGAACCACTACTCCCTTCGCCTTTTTCTGCGCCAGATTCATGTCGACAAACGCTGCGAGAGGCATCTGTCTCGTGACATAACCTGTCTTTTTTTTGCCAAAGAGAAATTTCCGCTCCTCCAGAATGCAGACCTTAACTTTTGCCTTGAGCTGTTCATAAGTCCGATAAGAAAACTGCTCTTTAGACATGTAGTAAAGGTGGCTCTCCAATGTAGTCTCCGGGTCGGTGTCTTTGAAGATATAATACTCCACAATACTCTTGTATTTAAAGTTCACCATTTCGTCCTGCATAATCTCCGCATAACTGAGCTTCGCGCCAAGGTAAACAGAACTTGTATCCTGCATAAAATATTTATAATCCCTGTTTTCTGTCTCCATCCTTTTCCCTTCCGCCATCCGACGGTTCCAAATATTTCCCGGCCCGTCACACAAACCTCTCTTTTGCTGCCACGGTTTTTACTCTGCCGAAATGGACTCTATCTTTCCGCCGCTTATGCGCATAGCATCCTCGATCGTCTTTCGCGAAAACCCGGATTCATCCATCAGTTCCTCCACCGTCACCGCCCTGCGCAGCTCTTCCTTGAGGGCGTTTGCCTCATCCGCCACTTTGTTTACCTTATCCGCAATTTTCTGGTCGCTTTTTTCATCTGCCGCGTTTGCCGCAATGCAGTCCTCCATAGCATCCATCATCATTTTGGCAAGCATCCCCTGCGCTTCTTTCGCATGTTCCAAGGCACCAAGCATAGTAACACCCAAAGAAAGCGCCACATTGCCCTCGCCGATCAAATCCTCCAAACTCACGCCCTGTCCCGTATAGAGTTTGGCAATCTGCGGCACCTCGGGAAGCATAATCTCCGTCAGCCGTTTTATGGCGTCCGCATCCCCTGCCATCGCAGAAAGGGTAACAGCCTCCCTCTCCCCTTCCGTAACGGCCGGGATCGCCTGAAGCGCTTCCAGATAAGAATCCAGATAATTCCTTTCCTCTTCATCCAGATAGGAATCCGCATCTACAGTCTCGTCCACACCAATTTTATTCTGCCGCAGATAGTCGTAAACCATTTCCATCTGCTCCACAGAAAGAGAAAGCGCCGAAAACGCTTCCTCCACCTCTTCTTTTGTTATGAAATTCTGCTGTGCTCTGGCTGTTTTCCTGACTTCCTCCAAAATTCCAGCAAATGCTGTTTCCCGCTCCATAAAAACCCTCATTACCTCCCGCACTTCTTCCTTTTCTCTACCTAATGCGCTTGTTATTGACAGCAATTCATAACGCCCGTTACTTATATTGGCGCAACATCCGTTTTTTCTTTATAATCAGACATCCCTGCACAAAAATCCTGTCTAATCCGGCCTCTTGATATGTGTATGCGTATACAGATGCTCCTCACAGTATTCATAGTTCCCGTCACACTTAGAGCAGAACCGGAACTGCATCTGCGGGCTGTCCACCTCTGTCCTGCCGCAGATCGCGCACTTATGCTTGGTAATCCCCGTGCTTCTCCTCACATCCCGCTTAAATTCCTGCCGCCTGTGAATCTGCTTCGGATTCAGGTGCATCATGCTGCGCGAAGTCAGGAAGAATACCACAAAGTTGAGGAGGGACGCGCCGATGGCGAATTTTCCGTACACATTCGTGCCGAAAAACTGGAACAACAGCATCACCGCATAGATAATCCCCAGCCATTTCACTTTGATCGGAATGATAAACATGAGCAGCACCTGCGCATCCGGGAAAGTCGCCGCAAACGCGAGGAAAATCGACATATTGATGTAGTAGGTGCTGAACATCATCGCAATCACGGTAAAATACTCGCGTGGCGAGTTGATCGACAGAACCATGCCCATCAGGGATATCTCCGGTTTAAACAGATAGCAGTACCCCATCAGCAAAAAGCTCCCCGCAATGGTGAACAGCATCCCCTGAAACAGATAGACGTTATAGCGGTAAGTGCCCCATGTCCGCTCCAGCGATGTGCCAATGGAACAATAAAAGTATAGCATGAGTAATGTAAAGAAAAGCCCTCCACTGCTCGGCGGAATCAGCACCCACGTCACAAGCCGCCAGATCTGCCCATGCAGAATCGCGTAAGGATTTAAAGTCAGATAGGAGATCAGCAGGCCGCTTCTGTCAAACAGCTCCAGCAGATACCCCACGGCATAACACATGACCAGTACAAAAGAAAGATTTTGTATCGCGTATTTTCCAAATTTACGTTCAAAAGGACTCATGCTTCACTCTCCCTCAAAATATATAATAGAATCCAAGAGCAGGATTCTATTATCAAAATTCTATTATATAATATAGCATCCCTCTTTTTAAAAGTAAATGTCACAGCTCTAAAAATCGCCTTCTTATAAAAATTTAATAAATGTCTTCCGAAAACTTCATTCTTTTCTAAGAATTGGACAATTGCATTTTGGAAAACTGTGTCGTATAATGACAGCGTGTGCCAAAAAATACATTTTAATAGGTAAAAAGACAATTTATCCCAGGATACCATTTTATACATGAAGGAGCGAACAAGAAATGAGTGATATGCAATATACGCTTGGCATTGACATCGGTTCCACCACCGTCAAGATTGCCATTCTGGATGACAAGCATCAAATACTCTTTTCCGATTACAAAAGGCATTTTGCCAATATCAGGGAGACGCTCGCGTCTCTTCTCTCTCAGGCTTTTGCACAGCTTGGCGGCCTCACCGTGCATCCCATCATCACAGGCTCCGGCGGCCTGACGCTGGCCAACCACCTGCAGATCCCCTTTGTGCAGGAGGTGATCGCCGTATCCACATCCCTGCAGACCTTCGCGCCTGTCACGGACGTGGCCATCGAGCTGGGAGGCGAAGACGCCAAGATTATCTATTTCGAGGGCGGCAATGTGGAGCAGCGCATGAACGGCATCTGCGCCGGAGGCACCGGTTCCTTTATCGACCAGATGGCTTCTCTTTTGCAGACGGATGCGTCCGGACTCAATGAATACGCAAAAAATTACCACTCTTTATATACGATAGCAGCCCGCTGCGGCGTGTTCGCCAAATCCGATATCCAGCCCCTCATCAACGAGGGCGCCACGAAAGAGGATCTTTCCGCTTCCATCTTTCAGGCCGTGGTAAACCAGACCATCAGCGGTCTTGCATGCGGCAAACCGATTCGTGGACATGTGGCCTTTCTCGGCGGCCCGCTGCACTTCTTATCGGAGTTAAAACAGTCTTTCATCCGCACGTTAAAATTGGATGACGCCCATATCATCGACACGGACAATTCCCACCTCTTCGCGGCCATCGGCTCGGCCTTAAACGCGAAGGAGGAATCTTTTTATACCATGGAGGAGCTGACATCCAAGCTCTCCGCCGATATCAAGATGGAGTTTGAAGTGGAGCGCATGGAGCCGCTCTTTGCCACACAGGCGGACTATGACGCTTTCAGCCTGCGTCACAGCTCCCATCATGTGGCCACGGGTGATCTGCCTTCCTATCAGGGAAACTGCTTTTTGGGGATCGACGCCGGCTCCACCACCACAAAAGCAGCGCTCGTAGGCGACGACGGCTCCCTACTCTACTCTTTTTACAGCAGCAACGACGGCAGTCCTTTAAAGACCGCCATACGCTCCTTGAAAGAGATCTACCGCCTGCTTCCGGCCGGGGTAAAAATTGCCCGGTCCTGTTCCACAGGCTACGGCGAGGCGCTGATGAAAGCCGCCTTTTTGCTTGACGACGGGGAGGTGGAAACGGTAGCCCACTACAATGCCGCCGCGTTTTTCGATCCGGAGGTAGACTGTATTCTGGATATCGGCGGGCAGGACATGAAATGCATCAAAATAAAAAATCATACCGTGGACAGCGTACAGCTCAACGAAGCCTGTTCCTCGGGCTGCGGTTCTTTCATAGAGACCTTTGCCAAATCTTTAAACTATGGTGTGGAGGACTTTGCCAGAACCGCTCTCTTTGCGGAACATCCCATTGATCTTGGCACCCGCTGCACGGTTTTTATGAATTCCAAAGTAAAACAGGCGCAGAAAGAAGGGGCGTCCGTCTCCGATATTTCCGCCGGACTGGCCTACTCCGTCATCAAAAACGCGCTCTTTAAGGTAATCAAAGTCTCCGACGCCTCGGAACTTGGCAGAAATATTGTCGTACAGGGCGGCACCTTCTACAACGACGCAGTTCTTAGGAGCTTTGAAAAAATAGCTGACTGCGAGGCCATCCGTCCCGATATTGCCGGTATTATGGGCGCTTTTGGCGCAGCGCTGATCGCAAGGGCGCATTATAAGGAAGGGTATCAGACTTCCATGCTGAATCTGGAGCAGATTACCAATCTGCAGTTCGAAACCAGCATGGCCAAGTGTAAAGGCTGTACGAACAACTGCCGCCTTACCGTCAATAAATTCACAGGCGGACGCCAGTATATCTCCGGCAACCGCTGCGAGAGAGGGCTTGGACGGGCCAAAAAGGAGAATGGCGCACCGAATCTCTTTGACTATAAGCTGAAACGCTACTTTTCCTATGAGCCTCTTCCGGCCAACGAGGCGAAACGGGGCACTGTGGGCATTCCGCGGGTATTGAACATGTACGAGAATTACCCTTTCTGGTTCACCTTCTTTACGAAGCTGGGCTATCGGGTGGTGCTCTCTCCCGTTTCCAACCGCAAAATCTATGAGTTGGGCATCGAGTCCATCCCCAGCGAGTCGGAATGCTATCCGGCCAAATTGGCGCACGGCCATGTATCATGGCTCATCAAGCAGAAAGTGGACTTTATCTTCTACCCCGCTCTCTTTTACGAGCGGGACGAATTTCATGACGCCAACAACCATTACAACTGCCCCATCGTCACTTCCTACTCTGAAAACATCAAAAATAACGTGGAAGAGATCGGACGCGGCGAGGTGGGTTTCCGCAATCCCTTTATGTCCTTTAAAAGCCTGCAGACCGTCACAGAGGCATTGACCAGAGAGTTTCGAGAGCTTCCGGTAACAGCCGTTATGGATGCGGCTGAAGCTGCGTGGAAGGAACTTGCCGCAGCCAGACAGGACATGCGTGACAAAGGCGAAGAAGTGATCCGCTACCTGGAAACAAACCATAAACGCGGCATCGTGCTGGCAGGACGTCCCTACCACGTCGACCCGGAAATCAACCACGGTATTCCCGAGCTGATTACTTCTTACGATATCGCGGTGCTGACCGAGGACTCCGTCTCCCATCTGGCGGCTCCCGAGAGACCCCTGATCGTCTCCGACCAGTGGATGTACCATTCCCGTCTCTATGCGGCGGCCAGTTTCGTGAAAACAAGGGATGATCTAGATTTGATCCAACTTAACTCTTTTGGCTGCGGCCTTGACGCTGTCACCACAGATCAGGTTAACGACATCCTTACCGGCTCCGACAAGATCTATACCTGCTTGAAGATCGACGAGGTCAACAATCTGGGAGCGGCCAGAATCCGCATTCGCTCCCTGCTCTCAGCCATAAAAGTCAGAGAGCAGAAGGGCGAGAAGCGGCAGATACACTCCAGCGCCATCAAAAAAGTGCCCTTTACCGAGGAGATGAGAAAAGATTACACCATCCTCTGTCCCCAGATGTCGCCAATCCATTTTGAAATCATAGAGGCCGCTTTCAATGCCTGCGGCTATCACTTTGAAGTGCTAGGCAACGACACGAGACAGGCCGTGGACGTGGGCTTAAAATATGTAAACAATGACGCCTGTTATCCTTCTCTGATCGTGGTAGGACAGATTATGGACGCTCTGCTTTCCGGCAGATATGATCTGAATAAGGTGGCTGTCATCATGAGCCAGACCGGCGGCGGCTGCCGCGCCACAAATTATGTGGGCTTTATCAGACGAGCGCTGGAAAAGGCGGGTATGCCCCAGATTCCTGTAATTTCCTTAAATCTGGCAGGCATCGAGAGTAACCCCGGGTTCCATCTGAATGCCGGTCTCTTTATACGGGCCGCTTATGGCGCCCTGTTCGGCGATATCTTTATGCGCTGCGTGTACCGCATGCGGCCTTATGAGAAGGAGCCGGGTTCCGTCAATGCGCTGCATGCCGAATGGGTTAAGAAATGCCGGGACTTTGTTTCCGGAAAATCCGTAAACTATCTGACTTTTCAAAAGATGTGCCGTCAGATCGTAAGAGATTTTGACCGGATTCCCGTCTATGAAGATCTGCGCAAGCCCCGCGTGGGCATTGTGGGGGAAATTCTGGTAAAATTTGCCCCGGCCGCCAACAACCACCTGGTGGAGCTTTTGGAGGCGGAAGGCGCGGAAGCGGTAGTCCCTGATCTGCTGGACTTCATGCTCTACTGCTTCTACAACCAGATCTACAAGGCGGATTTTCTGGGCACCTCGAAAAAGGCCGCCCTCCTCTCCCGCTTCGGCATACGTGCGCTTGAAAAGCTGCGCGCGCAGGCCGCGAAGGAATTTGCGAAGAGCAGGCACTTTACACCGCCCGTCAGCATCTACACCTTGGTGGACTACGCGAAACCCATCGTCGATATCGGCAACCAGACCGGCGAAGGGTGGTTCCTCACCGGAGAAATGGTAGAACTGATCCACAGCGGCGTAAATAACATCGTCTGCACCCAGCCCTTCGGCTGCCTGCCAAACCATGTGGTCGGCAAAGGTGTCATCAAGGAGCTCCGCAAGCGGTTCCCCAGCTCCAACATCGTAGCCATCGACTACGATCCCGGCGCCAGTGAAGTCAACCAGTTAAACCGCATCAAGCTGATGCTCTCCACGGCCCAAAAGAACCTAAAGAAATCGCCGCAAAACAGCGACGATTCAGAGAATGCTTCGCATTCTCCTTAAATGGTTTACACTGTCAACATTACCTGTGATATAAAAAACAACCGCCTGACAAGCGGCGGCAAAGAATAAGCCGGGTGCACGCTTATGTACACCCGGCATTTCTATGATAGCATGTATGATTCTCAAAAAGCTGCGTCACAGTTTAATAAAAGGTCTTGTCCACCTTGCGATTTATGAAACGAATCTTATCCCGCACTTCCTCGGAAAGCTCTTGAATCGCATCTTCCGCAATCTCCTTCTGCAACTGATTCACACAAAATACGCAGGAGCCAAAAGTATCGTTGGAAAAGAACTTCGGTTTTTCCCATTTTACAAAATAGGATACCCGGTGTTTCAGCAGAACCTTCTCAATCTTCTCCTTCGTCTCCATATCCTTTACCTGACACCACTCCAGTTCATTGTGCACCTTAACCTTCTGATACGCCGTCTCCATAATTCACTCAATCCCCCTGTGTCGAAGCGTTAATACATATAAATTATAATGTAAAAAACAAAATTATGCAAATCTTTTTCTGCCAGACAGGTTTAGAAAACGCACCGCCGAAAGACGATGCGTTTTTCCCAGAATTAAACTTTCTCTGCCCTTATTACTTTGCCTCGATAAATGCAAGGTGCGTGTTATCCGTAATTTCAACCGTTACATGGTCATCCGTCACTACCGTGGGAACTGCTGCCCACTCTTCATCGGTGATACGCTGGTAAACGGTAATCGCCTGATCAGCCTTCACGCCGGGCGCGTAGAAAGTGATCTGTGCCGTGCCGTAACCTGCATGGGTGTGTACATTTACAACGGTGAGAAGGGAACCCTTGCCCTGTGCCAGCTCTTTTGCCGCATACACTCTCTTGAGATCCGGCTTAACCAGATCAAAGGTAAGACCGGGAGCTTCTACGCCGTCAAGAACTGCGCCCTGGCCGATTGCCAAGTCCTGAACCTCCGCGCCAAGCATGTCCCAGATATCAATAACCGCGTTGTTCATATGCTCACCGATGGTCTTATCCTCATTGATAGCCAGTACGGTCTCCTCCGGTGCGCCGATATCGGAGCTGTCCTCAAGATATACCGCTACAGGTGCGCCTACTTCTTTTGCCATAACGGGCATGGAGCAAATCATGGCACCTGCCAGTGCCATTGCAATTACTTTTTTCATATCAATCATCCTCCTTTTTTTCTTAACTATACCATCTTCCCAAATACGGGTCAATCGACAAAAAAAGAAGCGCACCACATTTTTACAACATGATGCGCTCCTGACACGCTTAAATTAAACTTTTATCTTGTTCTTTTAGTTTGCAGCGTCTGTCTTCTTATCCGCCGCTGCATCTGCCTTCTCGTCAGCCGCTGCGTCGTCGGTCTCTGCATCTGCCTTCTCGTCAGCCGCTGCATCGTCGGCCTTTGCGTCTGCCTTCTCGTCAGCCGCTGCATCGTCGGCCTTTGCGTCTGCCTTCTCGTCAGCCGCTTCAGCGTCGGTCTCTGCATCTGCCTTCTTGTCGGTGGTTAATACCACGTCCTCTGCTTTCTCACCAGTGGTTACTGTCTCAGTAGCCGCATCCGCTTTCTCAGCAACCGTCTCCGTATCCGCTTCTGTGTCTGCCTGAGCCGCTTTCGACTCAGTCACTACAGCCTTCGGTGCCACGGGAGCCGCCACCACTTCAGGTGCCAAGATGAAAGCAAGGTGCGCATTGTCAGTAATCTCAACCGCTACATGATCGTCTGTAACCACAGTGGGAACTGCCGTCCATTCCTCATCGGTCACGCGCTGATAAACCGTAATCGCATCGCCTGCCTTTACGCCGGGAGCGTAAAAAGTAAACGCCGCTGTCTCAAAAGCAGCATGTGTATGTACATTGACCACTGCAAGCAGCTTACCCTTACCCTGCGCCAGTGTCTTCGCCGCATAAACTCTCTTAAGCTCAGGCTTCAGCAGATTAAACGTCAGTCCCGGCGCTTCCTCGCCGTCAAGAACAGCGCCCTTGCCGATTGCCAAATCCTGAATCTCATCACGCTCCAGATTCCAGTGATCTGTCACTGCATTGTTCGAGTACTCCTGAATCGTCTTGTTCTCGTTGATCGCCCTAACAGTCTCGGCAATAACGCCGGTGTAAGAGTCGGCCTCAAGATAAACTGCCTCAGGTGCGCCTACTTCCTTCGCCATAACAGGTGTAGAGAAAATCATAGCGCCTGCCAGTGTCAATACGAGTGCTTTTTTCATGTCAAACTTCCTCCTTATAAATTGGTTTGTTACGAAGCGCAGACATTTTCTGCCCGGACGCTCAATCCGCCCACTCACTTCGTTTGTCTATTACTATAGCATTTTCCCAAACAGGTGGCAACCGTTTACCGCTCTGACAGCATACAAACCTTTAAGGGAATTTTGACAATTATTTGGTAAATATTTCCATAGGCGTAACTTGAACACTATTTCCCTGCCGGATATGCGCCCTGTTGCCGCGCTGTCCCTTGCACGCGTTATCTATTTGTGATATCATCATTGTATCATTTGTACTTTCATATATTATGTAAAACCCAAGAGAAAGGTAGGGATTCCCATGCCCATCAAAGTAGCTGATTTGCTGCCGGCAACCGGCATTTTAGAGAAAGAAAATATATTTGTCATGACAGAATACCGGGCGATGCATCAGGATATCCGCCCGCTGGACGTACTGATTTTAAATCTGATGCCTACCAAAGAAGTAACCGAAACCCAGCTTCTGCGCAAGCTCTCAAACACACCGTTACAAGTAAACGTAGAATTTTTGCAGACCGCCAGCTATACACCTCTACATACCGATTCCAACCATATGGCGGCTTTTTACACGACGTTTGACCAAATCAAGAACCGCAAATTCGACGGCATGATCATCACCGGCGCTCCGCTGGATCACGTCCGCTTTGAAAAGGCGGCCTACTGGGACGAGGTCTGCACCATCATGGAGTGGGGACACACCCATGTACACTGTACGCTCCATCTATGCTGGGGCGCATATGCCGCCCTCTACTATTTCTACGGATTAGACAGGGAGGATTTGGACGTTAAACTCTCCGGCGTGTACCCTCATCAGATCATTAAGAAAAAATCCCCCCTTTTCCGAGGGTTTGACGATACCTTTCATGCACCCCAGTCACGCGCTATGACAATCGATCCGGCCCAGATTGCCTCTGTGCCGAATCTGGAACTTATGGCCGTCTCGAATGAGGCCGGCATGGCGATCGCCAAGACAGAGGACAACAGACATTTTTTTGTCACCTGCCATCTGGAATACGACGCAGACACATTGGCGCTGGAATACGCCCGCGATATGGAAAAAGGCTTGAATCCAAACATTCCGGTAAATTACTTCCCGGGAGACGACCCTTCAAAGGAGCCGATCGTCAACTGGCGCTCTGCCGGGCAGCTTCTGTTTTCTAACTGGCTGAATTACTACGTGTATCAGACGACACCTTATGATGTGCGGGAAATCTAAACAAAGATCCATACAGATAATACCGAAAATCCCTGACAGTGTATGCCCATACATTCTGTCAGGGATTGATACTTATGACATATCAGACGACGCCTTACATAATTCCGTTATCATTTAGGGCTCTTCGCCTCAGGAGCCATATACGCCGCATACTCCCCGAGCACTTCCTCCGTCTTTCCGATCCGCCTGACTTCCCCGTCGTGCAGCCACAATACCTGATCGCAAAGCTCTTTGAGGGTAGAAATGCTGTGTGAGACAATGATCACCGTTCGTTTTCTGTCATTGATCAGTTCCTTCATTTTACTCAGGCTCTTTTTTCTGAACTGCTCATCCCCCACACTTAAGACCTCATCAACCAACATGATATCCGTCTCCAGCATCGCCGTAATGGAAAATGCAAGTTTGGAATACATGCCGCTTGAATAGGTTCTCACCGGTCTGTCTATAAATTCTCCGATCTCGGCAAAGTCTATAATATCCTGCGCTCTCTCCTCAATCTCTCTCTCAGAAAAGCCAAGCAGCATTCCGGACAGGACTATATTTTCCCTTCCCGAAAGGGTATCCTTAAACCCCACGCCCAGTGACATCAGGGAAACGGAATGTCCCTTTAAATCAATTTTCCCCGCATTGGGAGAAAACACACCCGCAATGGATTTTAAAAGCGTGGACTTGCCGCTGCCGTTCTTTCCGATGATCCCCAAAATATCGCCTTCCTGCACGGAAAATGTCACATGCTTTACCGCCTCGAACACCTCGTTCCTCTTCTTTTTGCGAAGAAAGGTTTTCCGTATAGAGACATGGTTCATAATGCTGTAGTGGATACACACGTCCTCCAGCTCTATCGCACTTTTCTTTTCTCTCATCTGCCCCTCCAGCCAAAGTGTTTTATTCGCGTAAAAGCGGTACGCTTATATCACCTTCACATAAGAATTTTCATTGCGGTAAATCGTAATCACGCCGATCCAGACCAAAAAAACGGACAGTACGCACCATAAAAGCAGAAGTTTCCAGTCCAATGCCTGTCCATAAAGCACCACATTCCTCATCTCCGCGATCAGAAATGCAATCGGGTTGCATTTTTCAAGTACCGTTCCGAAAGGTTCCGGTATCCGCTTTGCAACGGCATAAAAGGTTCCGGTCAGATACATCATCATAGTAAGCAGAATACCCGTAATATAAGACAGATCATTCACATACACGCCGTAATGCATCAATATGCTTCCAATGCCAAAGGTAATCAGAAAGAGCACTGCCAGAATCGGCGCCATCGCCAGCACGCTGCCCGTTACCCTCACCCGGAACACAACAAGCATCACCGCGATAACCGCAAAGGACACAAGCATCTTAAAACCGTTTACCATAAGTTTCGAGAACAGCAGAATATATTTTGGCAGATAGATCCTTGTGACTATTCCTCTGTTCGCACGTACCATCTCCACACTTCCCGTAATTCCTCTGGTAAAAAAACTCCACATGGTAATGCCGATAAAAATGAAAATCGGGAAATACTCTTCCGCTGCGTCAAACACGACGCCGAACATAACCGTATAAATCAGCATCATACAAAACGGTTCGATCAGCCACCACATCCAGTCCAGAAAGGAATTGGTCACTTCCGCTTTCAAGTCCGCCCTCGCGGCGCGGACGGCATAGGGGAAATATTTTTTCATATCTACAAAAAATCTGACCGCATATTTCCTGATTTCCGCCACAGTAATGCCTCTGTTCAAAAAGCCGCACAGTACACACGCCATGCAGACACCCATCAGGGTGCTAAGCGCAATGTACTTTAATCGAAATGATACGGTCGTGGTAAAAGGATTCCACCCTTGCATATCAACGCCACGGTATGCCGACACAGCAAATGCAGCAGCATTCAAAACAAGGAAATATGCCGCTATAACCTTTATACCCTTTTTATCCCACATATTCGTTTCCCGCATTGCACTGTGAATTTTCCACGCTGTGAGCGGTGCGATAAAGAACATTGCTATGCTGACAAAAAACATGTCGCATCTTACCTCCGGTTTCTCAGTTCCTCTTTCAGGGTCTCAATCTCAGTTTCAAGTTTCTCTATTCTCTTCCTCGCTTCATCATACCTTCTGTCTGTACGTTTCCACAGCTCATCGATTCTCCCATCCGTCATGTCAAATGTTGACAGCGGCTTTTTCAGCTTTTTCCCCTCTTCTATCGCGTTGCAAAGCCACTGGAGGGATTTTCCCTTTTCACTCTCTAAGATACGATCTATTTTTTCATAATCTATGGGCGTAAGACTTTCTAACTTGTCCTTCAGTGCCGCACTCGAATAAATCATTCTCTCCTCCAGCCCCAAAAGGCAAAGGAGCGATACAAACCGGGTTTCACCCCGCAGCTTATTTACAATCGCAATAAACTGCCTGTGATTCAAGATTGCCAAGCACATCCCGTGGAAGGAATCCGTAATCACAAACCTGCTTTTTGCAATATGTGCAATCCAGCTCTCCATGCTGACACCTGTTTCCGTTTCTATATCCCACATTTTGTCTATCGCATCTTCAGAATAAAAATATTTGTCAGTAATCGCTTTGATTGCCAAATTGTGCTTATCCGAGTAATCCCTCAAAATTCCTTCCTTTTCCCTGTCTGGATCCAGAATATAGGCAAACAGATAAGACTTGTCCGGTATGGAACCGCTGCCCCGGTCAATAAGCTCCCCAAATCTTTCCGGCGGACAAAGGAACACCGGATCAAGAACCTGGACGGCGTTCACGCCAAATTCTTTCCTGCAGATGTCCACACCGGAAGCCTCTCTTACGGAAAAGTAATCAAATTTCTTCATAAAAAAAGACTCTGACGCCCGCTCGCGCTCTGTGCCCCAGATCTTGTCATGTCCGAAGGAGGCTGCATAGGCAATTTTACAATGATTATCCGTCACGAAATTCTGCGTCATGTATTTATTAAACTCTTTATATAAATTGTTGTTGAACATCTGGTCCGAGCCGGTCACGAAAACCCGGCACTGCAGATTCAGGAATTTCATTTCCGCTATATTGGCAAAATACCGGCTTTTATCCCACTGCGCATAAGGATCCTTCCCAAAAAGATGAGCTCCTTTCGGATCAGGTTTTATTTTTGAATCTAACGGCTGCGCTATCATTAACACCGAATAGCCCAGATCCGTTAACGTCTGGTAGAGTGCATACTGCGTCAGTTGTCCGCCGTAATTATCAACGGCGTAGATGCCGACCAATCCAATATCATACAGGGAATGCCTGCACTGCATAGCCGCATCACTGAAAGAATGTCCCGGATACAGAAGCTTGAAACGCTCCTTCTGTGGATGCGCTTCGTACCTTTCTGAAAATCGGTTGAATCTGGCAGCCTCTATGGGCGTTTTTTGAATGTCATATAAACTTCCCTTGATCCGATTCAGTATTTTCCTGCCGCGCTCATTATTCACAAGCACAACGCTTGTCCCTTTTCCATCATTCAGTCCCGGATCATACTCTTCCACCCTCCAGAAATCGCCAATTGTCAGGTCGCCCTGCCTGCGCATCCCGCAAAATTCGCAGTCCTCACAGCTGTCCCGCAGGGAAATATTTCTGTGAAATCCTTCCTCGTAGGCACTCTCCGCCCATGGAATCGGCTGTGAAGTATGATCCTTATAAAATACCCGGAGCTGGTCTGACCTCCATCCGTTCTGTTTACTCCGAAACTGCAGGCTGCTCACCTGGTCCAGGTCAAAATTTTCCCGCATATAATCCTGCAGCATCTGCACGGAAGGAACACCATGACACAAAAGGTCAGCATATAAGATCCTGTCATTCTCCCCAAAATAGTTGCGCGCAGCGGCCACTTGACAGGGACACCCGGAAAAAAGAACCCTTCTCTTATCTTCCAGATATCGGCCGATTTCCCGATAAACCAACCCCGTGTCGCTTTGGACATACTTGGACTGTCTGAGTTTGCTTAAGTCTTCTCTCCGATCAATACATATATGCCGCACCCGGAAATCCGACTCCATGGATGCCCCGCATACCAAACCGCCCTTTTTCAGCACATATTCTGCCAGAACCGTAAATATCCCGCCCGACGAGCTAACCTGTCTGACAGCGTCTTTTGCCCTTGCGGCATAGCACTCCGGGGAATCTGTATTTTCTCGATAAGCATGTAACTTCGGACAAATATTTTCACACTTGTTACAATCAATACATACATTCGTGTCGACCGCCGGGTAAAAAAATCCCTGCGCATTCTTTTCCATATGGATAGCATCTACGGGACAGATATTCAGGCATGCGCCGCAACCTGTACACTGTTTCTTTTCCGATTCCAGAAACCTTATCAAATGGTTCATTACGTCTTCCCTTCTCTGTCAGATCATTTTACCAACAAACCCATAGCCGTTCCTATCGGCATGGATATCGATCCTTCACATTGCTTGCTCCCGAAATATAGTCCATGGACACATCGTAAAATCTGGCAAGAACCAGTAAACTCTTTACCGGGATTCTCGTCTTGCCATTCTCATAATCTGCATAGGTACGCTGCCCTACTTCCAGCATATCCGCGATCTCCTGTTGTACCATGGATCTGTTTTTCCGAAGCTCTCGAATCCTTTCGTTGTAATCCATGACATGTCCCTCCTTTTTCACTGTTTTTTCTGTTCTCATATCAGGAATCTTTTTCAGTTGTATCTATCCGATTGTTTCAGCAAATATTTATAAAACAGGGATGCCTTCAACTCATCTTCCAAAACCATATACTGGTTTATATTTATCAAAATTTGTCTCTCACTCTCCGTCTGCATACATCCAAAAGAATAAACTTCTTCATTTATATAATCCTGCTGGGAGATTTTTATGGTATTGGAAACATTTCTCTGTATTTCTACGCACGATGTCAGATAACCGATTAGCAGACATATCAGCATTGCTTTCCGTCTCTTCTTTTGCCCTGCGGTTTCCATTTCAAATACATATTGCAGACACATCACCATCAATATAAAAAGTGCAGGAACAGATGCCCTCATGGTGAAATCATTATTCATTCCGGACTTATACAGCGGAAATAATAACAGCTCGATTAATGTCACTGCATAAAATTTATATTTTCCGGCAGTCTTGCCCATGACGTAAAAATAAACCAGAAACTCGACAATGATAAAAACGACATATATGGTAAATGTTTTAAATTCTGGATTAGCCTTAAAAACCCACCCTCCATTTATATCCCCTGCTGACAGTTGAAGAAAATAGAACAGACCAAAAACAACTGCCATTGCCATAGGAATTAGCGTATTTTCAACAGAAATTGCATTTCGTATCCTATCCTTTAATTTATTACCACCCTTATGTAAAATAGCAACAAGCGCAATGGGAACCATTCCAATCGTTGCAAAAGGCGAATAGGCAACGCAAAGAGATGCCCATCCGGCCTGGGTTTTATTATTGCGCAGTAAAAGCAATACTGCGACAATCAACCACACCGAAATTGATTGGTTAAAAACCCAATAAAGCTGTGTGGTATTTGCAGAGTATTGAAAGTAACCTACACCTGTCCACCACTCAATATGTCCGTTCACAGGAATCCGCATCTCTTTTATCAGAAAGGCCGGAAAATCAAGTCCGCCAAATAAAATAAATCCAGACAATATCCAATATGAATATCTTTTCAAATACCTCACAAGACAATAGAATGTCAGATACAGTCCCAAAACAGCCCACAAATACAGCGCTGAATTGGCAGCCATTTCTACTCTAAATGTCTCAACTCCCAGAAAATACAACACTTTGGCAATCAAAGCGGCAGGGAGCCACCATGTAAAATAATATGCATACATCGCACTTTGTGCATTCCCGGTGTAATTTTTTACAATATCCGGCTGTATAGACAAATCGTAGATGACGGGCCAGTTGTAAGTCCCCAAATCTCTGAACATTGGATTTCTTACCACATAATCTCCCGTCTGATATGAAAAGTTACCGATGCCGGAAAACAATGTCCATACCGCAATAACCACAAGGGAAAACAGCCAAAATCCTGCATTCTCTCTGATCGTTATCTCATCATCCGTTTCTATATTTTTAATCACGCTGACTGCCATAAAAACTAGTAACAGACTGACTGCCAATGCGATCGGAAATTTGATCCAGCCAAATAGAAACATTATGATCGGTAAGGTAATATATATTACGGCAAATGACACCATACATTTATCAGACTTTTTCACAGCCCCACCCCTTTTATCAGTTACGATATGTAACAAATTTATTTAATACGTACTGCACCGCCGCCGCAACAAAAACAGATATGATCTTTACCAGCATTTTATTCTGTTCCATGACATTAACACCGATGAACATAATTACGGTTGACAGCGCCAGCCCAATATATCCGACACCGAAGAATTTAACCGCACGCTTGCCAAGCTCTGTACTTTTTCTAAAATTAATAAAAGTATTCAAGAAAAAGGAAACGGTAATTCCAATGTTGACACTTATAAAATTCGCAGTAAGCACCGACATTGCTAAATAGGAAAATCCCCAGAAGCTCAGCGTGTCAATGCCTGCAGAAGTAAGCCCAAACACTCCATATAAAAACATTTCTCTTATCAACGGTTTATATTTTTTTATCAGTTCTATCATTTGCATCCCCCAAAATAAAACGACTCACGCTAATGAATAACAAAACATGTATTGCCCGACTGTTTCTGAAGATATCCCTTTACCTTAAGCAATTCTTCCTCCGTTATTTTTCTGAACTTATGATACGCTAAATTCAATGTGGCATATTTGGCAGAGCCCAGATTATGTACACTGAATATTTCACATTTCGAAGGTTGAAAGTTCTTCAAATGTTCACTGATAACATTTATATTCTTCTCTGTAAACGTCATTTCATCTACCAACGGTATACGAATACATATTTTCTCACGTGGAAACGCAGAAAACAGATATTTCAGATTTTTCTCATAAAGCTGTAAAGGCGCATTTAAAATATCATCCGCCCGCTCTTCATCCAGCACCTTCATATCTACATATATGTAATCCAGATAATTTCTGAGTAATTCCAAATTCTTTTCAGGCGCATATAGCGATGTTTCCAGACAGCAGCCGATTTGCTCCTCTTTTAGTCTCTTAAACAATTCCGCCAGAGGTTTTGCCTGCAATAATGCTTCTCCGCCTGACGCCGTGATCCCACCGTCCGCACCGTAGAAATTTTTATCTTTCATACATATATCAAACACTTGTTCAATCGAGTAATCCTCACCGTACTGTTTCCAAACGCCTGACTCTGTACAGTATTTTTGTATCTCATGGCTCAAATTCTCCGGGTTCGCACACCATGGGCATCTGATGCTGCATCCCTTGGCGAACAATGTGGTCCTGATCCCCGGCCCATCGTGTACACTAAACCTCTGAATACTAGTTAAACGCAGCTTCATTTTGTCTTGCCCTCTCGATCAGATAATCTTTATATTCTTCCGGCAATTCGTTAAAATATGCATTAAATCCCCATACCCTGACTATTAAATTGGGAAAATCATTTGGATTATTTTTTGCAAGTATTAATGTTGCAGCATCTATTACGTTTGCCTGCAGTTGGCAGCACCCTTGCAACAAAGATACCTTAATCAGTTGTACAAACTGCGCTATATTCTGCTTCACCAGAGCTGGCATTACCATAAAGTCAACAACATTGCCATTAAATCTCTTTCCTGAATAGTCGAGCTTTGAGGCAAAATTCATCAATTCTGTATATGCAATTCCCTCACCGGATGATATGTGTACCGAAAAAGGTTCTCCTTTCCTCCGCCCGTCAAATGATGCAGGATAGTCCACACTGTTCATAATATAGTGAGGTGAGCTAAGCCCAAATTTTACCCCCCCCCCTAGCGGATTTTCATATGCGTCCAAAAATATCTGTGTCTTCTCCGTAATCTGATTCACAAAGGAACAAACTTCGTCCTCATCATGTCCCCACTTCTTATCCGCATTTTTCAGCAGCAGATATTCTGCCTCATGATTCTTGAAATTGGCCCTTCTGCAGGAATCCAGCTCTTCATAAGTGTAAAGTTTCTTTTCAAACACCAATTCGCGGATATTGTTCAAGGAATTAACAGCATTTGCCATTGCCACCGTAAGTATTCCATAGTTATTGTATTTGCTGCCGCCTGTACTGACATCTCTGCGGCATCTCCTCGCATTTTCGTCAAACATGGAGTATAGAGGGTCCTTTTCCCACTTCAAGGTATCCAGATATCCCGTTATACTTTCTATATATCCCTTCAGTTCTTCGTAGTATAATTTCATCAATCGGTCAAATGTATCTATTTTCTGTAAATCATGCCTTTTGGAAATACGCTCAAATGGTTCCAGATAGTTTAACGAAATAATATTGTTCTGTTCGTAGCAATTCCCGGCAATAGGCTCCCAGCAGGCAGACGTAATATAATTATTCGCGTCTTCTCTCTCATATCCAAACGAAACCATATGCTCAATGATCTCATCATCATTCGAAATAAGCGGGCTGCCTGTATTAGATGACATGACATGGATGATATCTGTCCACGCAGCATCTTCCATATCTCTGTTAACGCGCAATAACACCTTGGGGTCCGGAATCTGCAACTCCTGAATCGTTTCAATCATTAACTGCGTATAATTATTTGTAAAGCACTCTCCCTCTTCTGTCCTTCCACCCAAAATCACAATCTGTCCTGTATCACCCATCAAAGCGTTGCTTTTGATTGTATAATACTTGTGAAGCAGGCTGAAAAACTCTGTCAAAAGTCTTTTCGCTTTTGTCTCCTCTTCCACATACCCGTCAAGACAATAATCCAGTCTTCCAAGCCCGACCAAAATGTGGCCCATCTGCCACTGGATCTGATTTATGACCAGAATGCGCTGTAACGCTTCCTCCAAGTTTTGTGCCGGTTCATCCTTGAACCGCACCAGATATGAAACAATATTATCTCTATTGGCAATTTCACTTTCCCTCACAAAGTCAGCCAGTCTTCCCACGTATGTAAGAATAGCGTCCAACAGGGAATTGTTGGTTTTTGCAAACTCGTCCTCTCCATCCATATAATAATGAGACAAACCGCAGTTTAATATTTTTCTATAATCAATCGTACAGTTCCCAAGGATTCTTCCCCTGATCTTCACTGTTTTATAGACATCCCATGTGTAAATAAAGGTGTGACAGCCGTCAGCATCGAATCTTGCCTTTTCCAATACCTTTTCTCTGGAACAGCTCCCGCCATACACCTTTATTTCCCTAAAGTGTGACAGCACTCTTTTTAATGCATCTACAGGTGTTTTTGCAACTCTGTTCTCTTTATAAAACAGGATCACTAAACTAAACAGCTTTCCCTGAAATAAATATCCGTATTTTTTATATATTGATAAGAAAGCCTGTCACTTTTTTCATTCCGCCATTCCTCACTCTGTTATATCCACATCCTGATCACTTACTTATGCGTCTTTTACCGGCTATGCCGCTTCATACCCTTTTTGATAATTCTGAAATCCTTAACAGCCTGTATCCCTATTTTCGTAATCTTCGGAAGATTAATGGAATTAACTCCGCCCTGACGTGGGCGAAACGTGATGGGGATAAATTTTACCTTTTCTCTGTTATACAGAAGCAATACGGTAAGCATCACATTGGACAGGTTAAAGTCTTTCGGAATGTCCGGAAGATACTCCTCCATTACCTCCCTGCTCATCAGCCGAAACGGTGTATTCGCATCCGTGACATTCAGGCCGAAAATCACCCTCAAAACAAGTTTCAAAGTTTTTGTTACAAATATTCTGGAAAAGCCGTCCTCCCTGTGATTCCGATAGCCGATCACGGCACTGTATTTCTTTCTGTTTTCCCAGAACTGGTGGAACTCATCAGGTCTCGTCTGCCCGTCCGAGTCCGTCTGGAATATGTAATCGGCCCCTTGACCGAGTGCATACTTATAACCGTACAGAACCGTCGCGCCATGTCCGGCATTCGGTTTCGTAAGGGGCTGGAACAGCGGCAGGTTTTCTGCCAGTTCACACATGATTTCGTATGTATTGTCTTTGCTCCCGTCATTTATGATGACGAGCCTTGACTCTCCTTCTCCGTTGTATTTCTCCACAACCGGGTACCATTCCTCTATCACTTGCTTTATATTTTCCGACTCGTTGTACGCCGGTATTACTATGTATAATTTCTCCATCCTTCTCCCTCTTTCATCCTCTAATTTCCGCTCAGTTCATAAACGATAAAACTGTCATTTCGAAAAATTTACTCATCCGTCTCCTCTAATGAACAAGCCTGAATAACACATAATCCTCCACCGTTTCACATACTTCATACCGTTGATCCAGCACATCCTGTATCACTGACGTATTGCCAGCCGTAAGAATCCACTTTGCATCACCATTCATAAACACCGCATGGGTATCTTCCTTGACATAATCACTAAAAGAAGCCTTCCACTCCTGTATCGCGTAATATTTATAAGCAGGCATGAAATCAAATGCAAGATAGATTCCCTTAAAGCGGTTATCCCCATAAGCCATAAGAGAATCCCGTTCTTCCTCCGGAACCTGCGCAAGTAAAGACTCATACGCTCCATAGTGAAATTCTTCTACATGACAATTCCGATACACATTCATAAATTCAGGAACCCGCTGTGTTAACGACAAATAACAGGGGATCAGCATGCCTCCCAATGCCACGGCTTTTATCATGCCCTCCTCCTCTTCGAAACGCAGCATATACACTTCGTTTAAAAGAATTGCTGCCTGCGGAAGGCAGACTTGCGGATACTGAACGAACAGCGCTCCTCCAAAAAAGAGATATGTTTCCAGCACAAAGGATATAATCAGCCAAAACGACAGTAAATACGATTTACGGCCAAACGCCAGCAATGCCGCTGCCAATCCACAAAAATAGCTGACATATAAATTTCCAAAGTTTCTCAAAGTGTCAGCATTTGCACCGTCAATCCAACGTCCAATATTTGCTTTGTAGTCAAAATTGTAAGTAAATGCCGCAAATATATAATCCTGAAAACAACCGTGCACTCCGAAATAAACCCCAAATGGAACCGTCACAAGTGCAAAACCGATTACAAATCCTACTGCATTTTGCAGCAGATTTTTATATTCTCTACCTATCAGCAATGTAATCGCAATAATCAGAACACCCGCACAGACAAGAATGGCATTTGTCACCCGCATCATGGCGCAAAATCCAAACGCAGCCCCATAAAACGCAGCAGTATACGGCGAGTGCTTTTCTGTTCTGTTATAGAACCACTTCAACTGGTAATATGCACTGGCCGCAACAAAAGTTAGGCAATACTCATCCACATAATTTCCTTCCCCATAATTACCCCTAAGTATGAGCAGACACATAGCAACGAGTATTCCCCCGTATGCACTGCTATTTGAACGCAATTTTCCCATGCTGAACAGCACATTGGCGGTAACTGCCATAAAAATACACTGAATGACAAATACACCTGTTTTTGTCCCGGTTAGCATGAATCCAAGCATATTTATGAAATAAATTGCAGGGCCTTTATGATCAAAGAAATCCTTATAAGGTATTTTCCCTGTTGTCCACGCTTTCCCTATAGTCAAGAACTCTGCTGCATCCCCAAAATAATATTTGGGATACAGAGGCGAGGTCGTATACGAGAAAAGATAGACATATAACCCGCCTGCCGAAATGAGCAGCAATCTGACAATTAGCTCTCTGCGGTGTTCTATCATCCAGTCCCTTAATCCAGCCATCTCACAGCTCCCTCTCCGCCATCTCCAGCGCCCTTCCCACTACTTTATCCATGTCATAATACCGATACTCGCCAAGCCTGCCCCCGAAGATCACATGCTTCTCTTCCTCTGCCAGTTTTTGATACGCCTCATACACCGCACTATTCTTCTCATCGTTTACGGGATAGTATGGCTCCTCACCCTTGTGCCACTCATCCGGATATTCTCGCGAAATCACCGTCTTTGGCTGTGTCCCAAACTCAAAATGCTTATGTTCAATAATTCTCGTATAGGGAACTTCCCGCTCCGTATAATTTACTACCGCATTTCCCTGATAATTGTCACAGTCCAAAATTTCCTGCTCGAAGCGCACCATTCTGTAATCGAGTACCCCTTCGCAATAGTCAAAATAGCGGTCGATCTGCCCAGTGTAAACCACCCGGTCCGCCACAGCGTCAAAGGACGCCTTGTCTTCCAGATAGTCGACACCCAGCTTCACCTCTGCGCCTTTCAGCATCTTTTCCACCATCGCCGTATATCCGCCAATCGGTATACCCTGATACCTGTCGTTAAAGTAATTGTTGTCATAGGTAAACCGGAGCGGCAGCCGTCTGATGATAAAGGCCGGAAGCTCGGTACAGTCTCTTCCCCACTGCTTTTCCGTATATCCTTTTACCAGTTTCCGGTACACGTCCTCCCCCACAAGGGAAAGCGCCTGCTCTTCCAAATTCTTGGGCGCCGTGATTCCCAGCCCCGCAATCTGCTCGGCAATCATTTCCTTAGCTTCCTGCGGTGTCCTGATTCCCCACATTTTGCTAAACGTGTTCATATTGAAGGGCAGATTATACAGTTCGTCCCGATAGACTGCCACCGGTGAGTTCACGTAATGGTTAAACTCGGCAAATTGATTTACATACTCCCATATTCTTTTGTCTGAGGTGTGAAAAATATGGGCGCCGTACTCATGTACCTGTATCCCTTCCACCTCTCGCGTATAAATATTTCCTGCAATGTGATCCCTTCTGTCTATCACCAGACATTTTCTGCCCTTCGCAACGGCCTCATGCGCAAACACCGCGCCATACAGACCGGTCCCTACCACAAGAAAATCATATTTCATTCGGCTTTTTCCTCCATTCCCAGATATCTTTCCCAGAACGCAAGCTGCCTGATTTCATTGCCGCGTCTGATATAGCTCTGTTTCGCCTTCTCATACTTGGTCAGTATGGCAAATATCACGCCTGCCACCTCAAATCCCTGGCTGATAAAAGTCCGTATACTCCTGTGAGTGACAAAGCCTTTGTTCTCCGCAATGTCATAAAACAGAATCGTCCTCGCCCGCCAGACGAACTCCGGTCTGGCCGTAGCCATTGGCACCGTGCGCACATGTTTTGCAGGGAGCAGATAACCGTTAAGGGTAAGCCGCCTCACCACCTCATGCAGGACAGAATGTTTCTCTTTGCATCCACGTTTATATTCCTGATAGTAAAACGGCACATCCAATTGCTCTGCCGCCGCCGCGCGATAACCGGATTCCATAATCTGTCGGTGAAGCTCTTCCGCGTCCGTCTGTTCCAGAAAATCAATTCCCTTGAGAAAATCCCTGATGCCACGCATATACAGCGACACGTTTTTGTACCTGTACAGATACCCTTCTCTCCTGTATTCCCGGACAAGCTCACGGATCAGTTCCTTTCTTCCCCACCCCGGAAAGTGGAAACTATTGTCTATCAGCCGGTTGCGGATAATATAGTACTCCAAAAAGGAGGAATACTTGTTTTCAAAAGGCTCATGCCAGACACAGATGCCGTTCATCAAGATCAATGTTTTCATGTTCCGCAGGCCATATTCCAAATCGTCTCCCCGTATAAAAATGGGAAGCGGCAGATTGTCCGCACTGACAACTTCCATCGGGAAACAGCAGTACCACCACGCATTGTATTCCCGGTACTCCTCCTGCTCGTTTAACAGACAGTTCTGCCACAGACGCAGGTCCAGGTTTGCCTTTAACGGAACGAGATTACCCGCATTCCACGACGCTCCCGACTCAATCTGAATGTTTCTCTGGTCAGACCGCAGCATGGCCCCGCCGATAAAAGCGGCAGCATATTCTTCCTTTAGCAGGGATAACATAACTGCCGTGCGCAATATGGACGCTGTGTCGACAACCACATCGTCATCCATCAGGAGCGCATGTGTAATTCTTTGATCCGGCTGTTTCAGGATTTCTATTAATCCTCTTGTAAAACCGCCTGCACCTCCCGCATTCTTATTTTGGACGATATGTACGTTTTCTCCTGCAAGCCCGTATGGCTCCAACGTTTTCCCGTTATCCGAGATAAACATTTCCAGTCTGCCGTAAAGCGGACTTTCCGGATTCTCGATAATATCCCGTTTGATCAGCCTGACATTGTCACACACATATTTTTCCCGCCTGTATGTACAGATCACGATGCCGATTTTTACCGGACGGCATTCCGCTTCCACCTCCGCGTCATAAGAGCCTCCGAAAAACTTTCCTCCCTTTTCCAGCGCCTCCAGACGGAAGAAAAACATTCCTTTCGTTTCCTCCGGAAATTCCACTGTGATTTCCGTCCTGCTGTCTGCATTGACGGTCACATTTTTCAGTTCTCTCTCGACATACATTTCACCTATTTTCTGTTTCCAACACAGACTTACATTAAATTTTCCCTGCAGGAAAAGTGTGAGCAGCACCTTGCTCACCTTCGTGTACTTTCTCCACTTTTCGATTGTCAGACTGTTAAAGTAACACCACTTTACAACTTTTTAAAAGAAATGCCGTATGAGACACTTTAAGTGTATAATAAGTTTGCACACCAAAATACA
>CAMTMP010000001.1 GCA_947073545.1 uncultured bacterium | reverse complement strand
TTCTTTTGCAAAGCTACCCTATGATAGCTTGTTTAAGTGTGCCATTTATCGGCTGTCCTCTACTTTCTTTCACACTACCTCTCCTTTTCCCGCAAAATCCACCATTTCAATCTTTGAATAATGTACCATTTCAGCCTGCCAAATGCAAATACTAAAAAAATTTGAAATTTTCTTAAAAATTCTTTAAAAAATACTTGCATTACGGAAAACATTATAATATAATAACTTTTGCTGATACAAAAGAAGACATGCACCGCTAGCTCAGTTGGTAGAGCACCTGACTCTTAATCAGGGTGTCTAGGGTTCGAGCCCCTGGCGGTGCACTTTGAAGAACTGTTTTTGGAGACGCAAGCGCTCTGGGGACGGTTCTTTTTACGTCCCCGGCTCAGCGGTACAAATCCATCCACGGCGCCGCAATCGGCAGCGACCCGAACGCCTCTTTCTCCACCTCCTGCACAATCCCTTCTTTGCTCACACGTATCAAGCGGTCCGCCAGAGACATGGAATCCGCCAGATTGATCGTCAGAATCACCACCGCCATTCCTCTGTCCAACAGCATCTCCATCATTTTCCAGATCAAAACCCGGTGCGTCAGGTCCGCTCCCCTAAAGGGCTGCACACACACTACCACCTTCGGCTTTTGCAGCAAAACCCGTGTATATACGAGCTGATATCTCTGCTTTTCTTCGAGCGCCTCCACAGGCATCAGAAAAACATCCTCCCCCAGATACTCCTCATACTCTCTCCTGACGCTGTTTTTCATCCGCGTATTTTTCCATATACCCGGCACCCGGCGCGCCAGTCCCATGCACAGATTGTCCAAATAGCTCATCCCCTGAAATACCATTGTTCTGGTCGGGTCGGCGGAAATCAGCGCAAGATCTTTACAGGCAGCAGGCTGAATCGCCCTGCCCTCCATACAGATTTTCCCCTTCTTGGGCTTCCTGTCGCCGCAGAGCACGGACAGAATGTCCCTGAGCACCTGCTCGTCCAGATTCTGCACAACCAGACACTCTCCCTCATAAACCTCCATCGTAAAATCCGTAAGCACCTCACCTGCAATCCGGGAGAGAGACAAAACCGTCTTTTTTTCCTGTCCCACAGCGCTGCGCCGTCCGATATGGTTCCGTATCATCTTGTCAAATTCAATGGTGTAGCTCTGCACGATTTCGCTCTTCATCTCCGCCCGGCCTATCACCTTCTGAATCCTGCCGTTGGAAAAGAGCGCGGCCCGGTCGCAGACTTCCATGATCTCCTCCAAATGCAGACTGATATAAAGAAAAGAAAAACCCTGACCCGCATAATGGTGCATCATCTCATAGAGCTTGCCCAGCTCACCGCCGTTTATGACCGTGCCAATCTCATGCAGCACGATCAGGCGGTATCCCGCCACCACCGCCCGCAGAAGCTCCACGGTCACGCGCTCAAAGGCGGACAGTTTATCCACATAAGCGTCCGCCGGAATGTGCACGCCGATATCCTCCATAAAAGGCGCGAGCTGTCTTTGCAGCAGTCTGTTCTGGATGACATTCTGGCGAAAGCCCTGACGGAGCACAAAAATATTGTCGGAAACCGTCATATGCTCCACCAGCCTGCTGTGGGCGTCTATCACACCGATCCGGTTCACGGACCGGCGGGTGCTTTTCCATGAATTGACGCGTTCTCCGCAATAATACACATGTCCGTCATAGAGAGGCATATTGGCCTGCATAAGCTGCAAAAGCGCCTGCAGACCATGGGCGCTGATCGGAACCATCCCCATAATTTCACCCCTGTAAATCTGCAGGTTAAAGTCTTCCAACTGCTTGCTTCCCTTATCCGGATAGGTCACCCGCTCCATGCGGAATACTTCCTGTCTCATATCGCCCCGCCAACCCCCATGATTCCAAATCCGTGCGGAGAATGCCGTATTTCAGGCATTCTCCCGTGTGAGACTTAGCACTTCTTAGCGAGGCATCCTCTGCTGCCAGGCTTTAGAAGTTCTTCTCACATTAATCCTTTTGGAACGGAATGGTAACCTCCACATCCGTTCCCTTCTGCGGTACGGAATACACATGCAGTCCGTACTCTTCCCCGAAAATCAGATGGATTCTACTGTTTACGTTTGCGAGCGCGATACCGCCCTTGCGCTCCTCACCGTGAATCAGCCCGCTCCCGTCACGGCCAAGCCTTCGGTTCAGCTTCGCCAGCGTTTCCTCATCCATCCCTACGCCGTCATCGGAAATCCTGATCAGAAGTCTGTCCTGTGTCCGCTCAAACTGAATCCGGAGATTGCCGGTCTCCACCTTAAGCTCCGTCCCGTGTATAATGCTGTTTTCCAGTATCGGCTGTAACGTCAGCTTGGGAATCTTACAGCCCACGATATCCTCCCAGTCTTCCGCGTCATAATCAATATGGAGTTGCAGCCGCTCGCCAAACCGGTATTTCTGAATCAGGAAATAGGTCTCGCAGTTATCCAGCTCATCCTGTACCGTCACCAGATTTTCTATGTTGGTAATCGTATAGCGGAAAAACTTCGCTAACGCCTCCGTCATGTCCGCCACACCTGAAAGCCCCGCAATCAGCGCTTCTCCCCGGATACTTTCCAATGTATTGTATAGAAAGTGGGGATTGATCTGATTCTGCAAGGCCAGATACTGCGCCTGTCTTTTATTCAAATCAATCATCTTTGGCGAACGCAATATTTTTTCAATCTCATCCATCTGCATTTTCATAGACGGGCTTTGAAACACCTCCGCAAAATCCCGGCTCTCCGTCAGATATCCTTCCAGAAAACGCTTGACAAGAAGCTCGGAACGCCTGTAGGGCAGCACCACCCCGAACCAAACCGCCAGAAAATACAAAAGCGCAATCAATACATGGATTCCCGCCCGGAACATCGTCTCCTCACCGTGCAGGCCAAGCAGCACATTCCTGACAGCCTCCTCCGCAAAATAGAAGAACATAATAACCGCAATCAGAAAAACCCTGTTTGATATATACTTTAACCGATACTCTTCTCTCATCCGGCGTTTCTCCTATCCGTACATCTTCCGGTAAACCGCAGGCTTCACCCCCGTCGTCTTCTCGAAGGTATGCGTAAAATGCTTCAAATCATTGTAACCTACCTGCCGACAGATTTTCGACACCGGTATATTGGTTTCCCGCAGCAGTATTTTCGCCTGTTCCATGCGGACGCCGATCAGGTATTTGGCAAAGCCCTCTCCCTCCACTTTCTTGAAAAGCGCACTGAAATAGGCCGCGCTCAGGCCTACCGCGCCGCTCACCTCCTCCTGTGTAATAGGCTCGCTGAAATGATTCTGGATATACTGCTTGGCCATGCGGATGGGCCGCACCGTATCCGCCTCGCGCTTCTGGCACATTTCCTCCACATAAGCCGTCTGCAGCTCGATCAGTCTGGCGAACAATCCATCCATGCTGCCGCACATAGAACTGCGCTGTTCAAATTCCTTAAACGCCTCCGCCCTGTTTTTGACATCCACCTGACTTAAGAAAAGACGCGCCGCCGAATAAATAAACTCCCGCACCTCGAAGCCCCTGACGTCCCGCACTTCCAGTATCGTCCGCTTCATCTGCATGACCGCCTCTTCCGCCTCCTCCACACTCATCACCTCGATGGCATGGACGATCTGCCTCACATATTTCTCCAGAATATTCTGCTCATGAATCGCGGACGCAGCAGGAAGCCGCTCCAAAAGTTTTCCCGTTCCTTTAAGAAGCCTGTCTTCAATGATGAGAGCCGCCTGCGAAGCAGACTCCGGCAGCCCGCCCGCATCCTTCGCGGCATTTCCAAGCGCCGCCGTAAACAAGACCGGACCGAAAATCCCTTTCTCGCTCTCCAACTGGTTCAGGCAGTCCCGGAATATGCGCCTGATCTCCTCCGTCTTTTCACTCTCATAATTTAAAAACCCGATACATCCCGAGCCCTTGATTCCCGCCACCAGCTCTCTGCACCGGGACCGGAAGCTGTTCTCCAAAAGGCTTTGTACCTTATCAAGTATAAGGTCGATACCCGCCTTTCCGCTCTCCCCGTCACAGTCCACCTTAATCAGAAAGCCCTGAAAAACGCCCTCCTCCACGTGAAGATAATACTTTTCCCGCAGCTCCTCCAAGGAAGGCTGCCAGCCGGACTCCTCCGTCAGACGGTTGATCAGATTCATCCGGAACAGGCGGATATCCGCTTCGCTTTTCTGCCGTATCCACTGACGATCCTCCGCCAGCCTTCTCCTGTCTCGTATCCGCTCTCCCAGCCTTTCCAGCGTACTGGTCAGCTCCTCTCTATTAATCGGCTTTAGCAGATAGTTTCCCACGCCGAATTTAATTGCCGTCTGCGCATAGGCAAAATGCGCGTATCCGCTGATAATGATGATCTCCAGATTTTCCTCTCTTTCTTTCACCTTCTCAATCAGCTCTAACCCGCTGTATCCCGGCATTTTAATATCTGTAATCAGTATGTCGGGACTTAAACTTTCTACCAGCCCGCAGGCCTCCGGTCCGTTGTGGGCCACCCCCACAACATCCATTTGGAGCGCGTCACAATCTATCAGCGCCTCTATCAACTGGCAGATGCGCTCTTCATCGTCCGCTATCATAACTTTTAGTCTTTCTTTCCCTGCATCATACTCATTCACGGAATGTAACATAGCCCCATACTCCTTCAATCTGTAACCCTCCGCTTTTCAGGCTTTCTTCTCACACTAACCGCCATGATTCCGCATCGCGGAATCTCAAATCCACGCGGAGAATGCCGTATTTCTGGCATTCTCCTACGCGAGAAGAACTTCTTGGCGTCCCGTCCTATGGCAGGACGTCTTTAGAAGTTCTTCTCACGTTTTTCACGCTCTACTGCCAAGAAAACCGCCGGAAACTCCGACGGTTCTCTCTGTGATATTGTATCACAATCACGTCTGCTTTCATATGAAAAAGTCAGTTGTGATTTCCTTTTTTGGCTGTTTTATTTTGTGAGTACAGAAACGCCCGTATCCTGTACCGCACCGCCGAGGCTCTCACCTTCCAGCGCTTTCACGCACGCTTCTACACCCATAGCGCCCATCTGATCCGGGTTCTGTGCCATAGTGCAAAGCAGATGCCCGTCGCCGATCAGGTTCATGATCGCATCGGACTTATCGAAACCTACACCGATGATGTCCGCGTTACCGCCCGCTTTGATGGCATTGCCCGCGCCAGTGGTGGAGCCTTCATTACATCCGAAAATACCAACTACGCCCTGTGTGATATAGTTCTCGGCGATGCTCTGGGATTTCGCCGCGTCACCTTCGCCGTACTGTGTCTCTAAGAGATTGAATCCGGTTCCCTCAAACGCGGAGCGGAAGCCTTCCTCACGCATCACGCAGGAATCTGTCGCCGCATTTACGTTGATAATACCGATATCGCCGGAAGTCGTGCCTGCCGCATCCAAAGCCTTGATCATCTCCTCGCCTGCCGTCTTGCCCGCAGCCTTATTGTCTGTGGAGAAAGTCGCCTCCGCATCCACGTTCGCCGGGGAATCCACATATACAATCTTTACGCCCGCTGCCGCCGCCTCGTTCAGTGCGGAGGAAATCGCATCGGGGCCGTTCGCCGCTACCATGATCGCATTGTAGCCACCTGCCACCGCATTGTTCACACACTCAATCTGCTGTGCATCGTCCTTCGTATTGGGAGCCATGAATGTCACGCTCACACCAAGCTCCGCTGCCTTCGCCTGAGCGCCATCATTCAGAGTTACCCAGTGCTGGTCGATGGAATCCATCGTGATCAGAGCAATCTTCCACTCCTGACTTGCCGCCACGCCGCTGTTCATCGCCGGATCTGCCGCGCCTTCACCAAGAGCTGCCGCATTGATTACGGATACGCCTGTATCTGTCACGCTGCCGCCAAGGCTCTCGCCGTTTACAGCCGCAGCTGCCGCTTTTACACCCTCATATCCCATCACATCGGGATTCTGCGCCATCGTGCAGAGCAGATGGCCGTCTTTTATCAGGTTCTGTATCGCATCGGACTTGTCGAAACCTACGCCGACAATGCCGGAATTTCCCGCTGCCTTGATCGCGTTGCCAGTACCGGTTGTGGAGCCCTCATTGCAGCCGAAGATTCCCACCACGCCCTGCGTGATATAGTTCTCGGCAATACTCTGGGATTTCGCAGCATCGCCTTCGCCGTACTGTGTCTCTAAAAGGTTGAAGCCGCTGCCGTCAAATGCTGCACGAAAGCCTTCTTCACGCATCACGCAGGAATCTGTCGCCGCGTTTACGTTGACGATACCGATGTCACCGGAAGTAACGCCTGCTGCCTCTAACGCCTTGATCATCTCTTGACCTGCCGTCGTGCCTGCCGCCTTGTTATCCGTAGAAAAGGTCGCCTCAGCGTCCACATTCGCCGGAGAGTCCACATACACAATCTTCACGCCTGCGGAAGCCGCCTCTTTCAGAGCGGAAGAAATCGCGTCAGGACCGTTTGCCGCCACAATAATCGCATTGTAGCCGCCTGCCACCGCATTGTTCACGCACTCGATCTGCTGTGCGTCGTCCTTTGTATTGGGAGCAAGGAAGTCCACCGTTACGCCAAGCTCCGACGCCGCCTGCTGCGCGCCCTCGTTCAGAGTCACCCAGTGCTGGTCAATGGAATCCATCGTAATCAGCGCAACCTTTACATCACCGCCGGAAGCTGCCGGAGCCTCTGCATCTGCCGGTGCAGCCGCATCCGTTCCTGTTGCCTCCGCACCCGTCTCTTTCGCATTGCCGCCGCATCCTGTTAAGGAAGCCGCTGCCAGTGTCATACAACAGAGCATCGCCAATAATTTCTTCTTCATACTTTATCCTCCTTTTTGATCTATCGCTATCCGCCTGCGCGGTGTTAGCCCTTTTTCTTTTTCGTGAACTGTCCGCTTCTGAGTACGATATCCAGAAGTACTGCCACCACTACGATAATACCGATCACAAGGCGCTGAATGCCTACCTGCGCGCCGATCATATTAAGACCGTTCTCCAGTGTCTGCCATACCGCGGAACCGGCCAGCGTGCCGAGCAGAATACCCGTGCCGCCCAAGGGCGATACACCGCCGATTACGCCTGCCGCGACGCCGTACATCTCATACATGTTTCCGGCTTCCATATTACCCATGCCCGCCTGTGCACACAGGATCAGTCCTACCACCCATGAACACACCGCGCTGACCAGATAGGTCTTTGTAGTGGTCGCCACCACGTTTACGCCGGAGAGTTTCGCCGCATCGATATTGGAACCGATGGCATATATATGTCTTCCCGTCCTTGTCTTTGACAGCAGGAAGAAGAAAATGACAAACATGATAATCGCGATCCAGAACGTATTGTATATGCCCGCGGTAGTCCCGTAGTAGAAGAAGTTCTGGAACGCATCGCCCGTCTCCTTTCCTACTCCGGTAGCGATGGCGTCCGTATTGCGGTTGTTGTTTACCATGTAAGCGATACCGCGTCCCACAAACATCGTGCCAAGTGTAGCGATAAAGGGCGGCAGCTTAAACTTTCCTACCAGCATACCGTTGATCACGCCGATCACCAGACAACATGCCAGTGCCACCGTGACCGCCAAAAACGGATTCGTGCCGAGCGTCATAAGCGTCGCAGAGATCATGGCGCTCATCGCCACCATGGAACCGATGGAAAGATCGATGTTTCCCGTGATAAGCACATAACTCTGCGCAATACCGATCAGCAGGTATTTTGACATGGAACGCAGCAGATTCAGAATATTGTTGCTGGAAAAAACGGCCTGATTGATCAGTCCAAACGCTATGTAAATAATAATCAGTCCGACGAAAGCGGTAAGCGCCGCTCCCATGCCCTTGACTGCCAGAAGTTTTTTGATGGGGCTCTTGTTATTCATCTTATACTTCCTCCTTGCCGCTTTGGCTGTTAATTTTCTTATCCTCAAAGGTGGTTGCCAATGTCAGGATTTCGTTCTGCGTCGTATCCCTCGCCATAACCTCTCCCGTAATCCTGCCGTCGCACATCACAATGATCCGGTCCGCAATTCCTATAACCTCCGGCATCTCCGAGGAGACAAACATCACGGCAATACCCTGTTTCTTCAGTTCATTCATCAGGTTATAGATCTCTACCTTGGCTCCTACGTCGATGCCTCTCGTCGGCTCATCGAAAATAACCACTCTGGAATCTCTCGCCAGCCACTTTCCGACCACCACCTTCTGCTGGTTTCCGCCGGAAAGATTGCCGGAATCCACTTCCACGTTCGGCGCCTTGATTTTCAGATCAACCACCGCTTTGCTGCACAGCGCCTCCTCTTTTTTGCTGTCCACCACGCCAAGTTTATTGCATACAATATCCAGATTCGGCAGTGTCAGGTTGTGGCGGATGCTGAGCTTCGTGCACAGGCCGTCCTTTTTTCGATCCTCCGGCGCAAGCACAACACCGTTTTTGATGGCGTCCATCGGGCACTTTATCTCTATTTTCTTGTCATCCACATATATTTCACCGCTCTCTTTCGAGTCTACCCCGAAAATGGCCCGGGTCGTTTCTGTCCGCCCTGCGCCCATCAGCCCTGCAAAGCCTACGATTTCTCCCTCGTAAACCGAGAAGTTGATATTGCGCACCATCTTTCCGGCGTTTAAGTTCTTTACTTCAAACACTTTCTTGCCTTTTTTGCATTCTACGCGCGGGAATTTTTCCTTGATCTCACGGCCAACCATATGGCTGATGATCTGCTCCATGGAAACATCCCTGAAATTCATGCTGGTAATATACTGGCCGTCCCGCATGATGGTTACCCTGTCCACGATATGCTGCAGCTCCTCCAGACGATGGGATATGTAGACAATGCCTTTTCTCTCGGCTTTCAGCTTCTTAATGATGCGAAAGAGGTCTTCGATCTCTCTGGCCGTCAGCGAAGAGGTCGGTTCGTCCATAATCAGTATTTTCGCATTGATCGAAAGCGCTTTTGCGATCTCCACCATCTGCTGTTTCGACACCGGAAGATCGCCCACGGTTTCCTTCGGATCAATATCTATTTTCAGGTCGTCCAGAATCCGTTTTGCCTCCTGCTCCATCTTCGCATTATTCAGCGCAAAACGGCCGCTGATTTCACGTCCCAGAAACATGTTTTCAGCCACCGAGAGATGGCGGCACATATTCAATTCCTGATGGATGATCGCCACGCCCACTTCCTGCGCCTGCTTTGGCGTCAAATCCCCACATTCCTTCCCAAATATTTTCAAGGAACCTTCATCTCGCGTGTAAACGCCGCTCAAAACCTTCATCAGCGTAGATTTACCCGCCCCGTTTTCTCCCAGAAGCGCCATGACTTCCCCTGCGCGTAATTCAAACTTAACATGATCTAACGCTTTTACGCCTGGAAATATTTTACATATGTTTTCCATGGAGACGATTACTTCATTCATGCTCTAACCCCCTGTTCCCTTCTATATTTTTAGTATAGCAGAATCCTGTTTTTACAAAAGGGTGGGGGATTTTTGTTTTATGGGGAGATTTTTATGCAATTTTAGAGTTTTTGGAAAATGACAAGAAAGTAAATCTGATATGTTGTACAGGAAAACAATAAACAGGAGCCGTCCGGAACGGCATGTTGCACAAAAGCGTGTATAGATCCGGTATACCGCTCCGCTCTATCCACGCCGTACTATGATTTTCGCTGCGCTAAAGGGCCGCATCAGAACCGCACTCCTAAAAACTGTACCAAGGCGCCGCCAACCACTCCAAGCACATACAAAAGCCCAAATATCCGCAAGCTTTCCTTCTTATCTTCATTTACCCGAAGCAGTACAAGAAACCCTACGCCGGAGCCCGATAAGAGCCCTGCCATCAATGCACCCGCACTCAGTACGCCGCCCAGATAAAGCTGCGTGAGTACGACGGAAGAAGCGCAGTTCGGAATCATGCCTACAAGGGCCGACACAAACAGACCAAGTGCAGGCTTATTCATGACAACCGCCGAAAGGGTCTCCTCCCCGATCAGGGCAATCGCAAAATTTAAGACGAGAGAAACCGCTATTATATATAAGAAGATTCTCCATGTATGGCTAAAGGCTGACCGCCAGATGCCTCTCTCACAATGACAGTGCTGCCGCTCACACAGATGCTCGATCTGCGGTTCTTCCTTCTCCCGAAACAGTGCGTCTACAAGGAAACCGGCCACAATCGCAAATAGCACTTTGATCATAAGAAGTTTTCCGATCATGGAAATGCCCACATTCTCGGATATCATAATGGGAAGCATCTCATCGGAAGTAGACAAAAACACGGCAATCAAAGTTCCCACCGTAACGATTCTGCCCGCATAGAGATTCGCCGCCGCCGCCGAAAACCCGCACTGCGGAAAAACACCCAGCACACCGCCGATCGCAGGCCCCGCCTTTCCCGATTTGCTGACAACCGCCTGCATTTTCCCTCCTGTCCAGTGCTCCAGGCATTCCATTGCCAGATAGGTCAGAAAAAGAAACGGCAAAAGCCTCATGCCATCTATAAAGGTATCATATACCACATCCAGAATCATTTTTTACCCCTTTTCTGCGCTTTTTTCGCATATCGAGTTTGCGGCAAGCACCGCACAGGCACAAATCCCGCAAATTTTAATTTTCAATCTTTGTTCCTCCATATCGTTTAAGCCGCATTCCGAAGGCGCGGCAAGAGTTACCGAATTTATAATACCACGCTTTCAAGAAAAAGCAAGTGCGGGTAATATTGCACAAAAACTGCCATTTCTTCTCTTTTCACCAATTTCCCGTGAAATAGGAATTGATTCTTTGGGGAAAATATACTAATATAGAGGTGTCTATCTTAATGAGGGAGGTTCGGAATGGAAGGCTTAAAAAATATCATGGAAGATGCCGTGGAATACCAGTTAAAGAAACTGCTTCCCACGATGCCCGAAGTTTGTTCCTGTGATAACTGCAAGTTGGACATGATGTCCTATGCATTGAACAGACTTTCACCCCAGTATGTGCGTACAGATACCGGCGCACTTTTTCAGAAACTTAACAACTATCAGCCACAGGCTGAAGTAGAAATTCTGGCCACCGTGATGTCCGCGATCAATAAAATCGGTTCGCATCCACAGCACAACTGATTTTATCTGGCCCATAAGCCAAAAACCGGGTGTACAAGCACCCGGTTTCTTTATGCCATCTATCCTTTAGTTTTCCACGATCTCAATTTCTACTTCTCTTTCTTCCCTTGTTTCATAATAATAAATACTTAGTTCCACCTCTTCCCGAAGCCGCTCCTCATACTCCTCCTTCGTCGTCACTGAGAAATCGTCCGCTTCCCCGTTCCATCTGCACGCCACCAGATACGACGCACCGTCCTCCCCGACCAACAGTACATCAACCAGCCTGCTCACCATTTCATCCGTAACGTTCACCCTATAATAACTCTTCACTTCTTTATAGCTTTCCCGGATTTTCAGCTTTTCCTCCAAAAAGTCCTGCGCCTGCCTCTTGATATTGGCAATTTTTCCCGACGCCTCTGAGACAGTGGGTCTGAGCGCCTCGGCTTCCTGGATATCGTGGCTGTACGACAGGGAACGCAATGTGCCGTCCGACGCGTCAATATGAAAATAATAATATCGGTAATTTCCATAATCGCTCCAGTTCACGCAGTATGTGTCTGCATCAATTACCGGTTCCACAGCAGACTCATTATAATAGTGATTTAGCTCCATACCGCTCCCGTCAAGCCCGAACACCTGCCGCAAATATCTTGTCGCAGTCTCCACCGCCTGCTCTTCCGTGATGCCGCCGGATGCAGCCACCTCTTTGATCTGTTTTTTCTCCGCCAGTTCTTCGGCACGCTGCTCCTGCAAAGCATAATCCTGCTTTCTCTCAAAGTCAATCTTTTGAAGAATCTCTTCGTCCGTCAATTCCCTGTTCGCCGGCAGATAAAAGACCCCCGTAGTCGTCAGAAAACAAAACTCATGCTCTTTTGCCTCCTCCTCGCTGTCCACCAGTGTCAGCTCGCCTGTCGGAAAAAGACCGTTCATATACTTCGCATAGAGGCTGCCCCTGCGTTCCTTTTCCCCCTCTGTGTACTCTCTTGAGGAACTGTTCGCCTCGGTCTGCTGTTCCTGTATCTGATTGGTAATCCGGGCAACCTCCTCCTTCGGCAGACTCTCCATCCGCTCCTGCAGCAGGGAATTTACCACCGCACGCACGGGCATACTGAGAAGCCCCACTGTCAGAACACAGACAGCAGCGGCTGCCGCCACGCGCATGGCTCCCATATATCTGCGCGGTCTTTTCTTTTCCTGGATCTCCAGAATCATCTGCTCCTGCTTTTTTTTGTCAAAATCTATCCCGTTCACCGCATTCTTTAAATCTGTAATATTCATACGCCATCGTCCTTTCTCTGCCTCTTACAGAAACTGCTTTTCCTGCTTTCTTCTCTTCCCGGATCAGTTTTCCAAATCTGCGCAAATCAGTTCTCCTCCAGCCGCAGACGAAGCAGTTTCCGTCCTCTCTGCAGACGTTTTTTCACCGCATTAACGGAAATTCCAAGTATTTCCGACACTTCTGCCGTTTTGTATCCTTCTATATAATACAGATACACCGCCGACTTGACAGGAAGCGGCAGACTGACCAGTTCCGAAAGTACATGACTGTACTCCGGATTTTCATAGCTTACATTAATCTCTTCAAGCGATACTTTCGGATGCCGTATCTGAAATCGCCGCATATCGCGGCAGCGGTTCTGCGCCACCTTAATCAGCCATGCCTTTTCATGTTCCCGGTCATGAAATTTCTTCTTACATTCCAGATATCTGCATATCGTATCCTGCACCGCGTCCTGCGCATCCGCGTCGTTTCCCAGCATAACCACGCAGATGCGGTAGAGCATGAGACTGTACATTTTAACCACTTCCTCCGTTGTCATAAATATTCGCCTTTCCAATCCATGGATTTTACGTTTTCGAGTCCTCTACTCATAACACGCATCAGGCTGTAAAATGGTGCCCCTGACTTATTATTTATTTGCAAAAAAAGAACTTCCACCCGGCAGCCGCCTTATAGAAGTTCTTTGATCATCCATATTGAATTCCCTAACACCTGATTTTATACCGTAACTTTCTGCTTGTCCACCGCTTTGGCTATATAAGACTCCACTTCATTCTTCGGAATGGAAAGCGCCAGAGACATTTCACTGTAAAGCAGTTCTTCCGCCTTGTGCAGATACTGCTCATCAGAAGAAAGAACTTTCTTTCCTTCGTTAATACGGCTCCTCTTCCGCTTATAAAGCGTCTTTATAATCTGCACCAGACTTCTGGAGTCGTAAGTACGAATGGCTTCCTTATAAGTCTGTTCCCTGCGCTTCTCCTCCTGAATCCACACGGTATCGATCTCCTCGATCTGCGCAATCAGCTTCTCCGCCTCATCCCTGTTCATAATCCTGCGCATGACAATCTTTTCATTGTCCACAGGCGTGTAAATCGTGCTGGCTTTCTCAAAAACCGGCTCCAACACATAATACTTCTTCTTTAAATCCGACCGGTCAATCGGATTTCCTGTAATGTCAATAACACGACAGACACCATGTCCGCCGCACATGATCAGTTCACCCTTCTCAAACATAGCACCCTCCAACTTTTCTAGCACTTGCCAGTTGACAGCTCCAATTGCGGCGGCTTATCCATAATCACAGTGCACCGATCCGCAGTACCCCTAGTTTCATTGTAACACTTCACAAACTTCCTCGTAAGTACTTTCGGAACAAAAAATCATTTTCGGCACATTTTATGGTGTAAGCCGTCTCTTCTGTTGTGAAAATTTGCTAATAAAAGATGTCTGAAAAAGCGATTCCTGAAAAATACCCCTTACAAAATTATTGGTTTCTCTCACACAAACATTGATGATTCTGCGCCTTACATTTAACGCGTTTTGAAATTATCACAGATAAACCGTGCCTCCTCCATCGGAAAAATACGGATCATGATCCCCTTGAACATCTTCGCCGCCTCAAAGCGGGAAAGGATAATCACCATCTGATCCCCGGGAAAAGGAAGAATATCTATGGAATCAACGTCCTCTTTCGCGTTTACTAAGGTCGCCTTTGGCGGATTGATGTCCACCGTTTTGTTGATCATCTCCGTAAGAGAAATAGCAGAAGACCCCATCATCTGATTCATGACCTCAGATACACAGGACAAGTGCATTTCATTGAGTTCGCCGGGTACTGCCGTGCCCGCGCCTCCCATCATTAGATCCATAATTACCTTCACGTCATTTTCCTTAAGCATCAAAAGATTATTGCCATGAAAGTCGTCTTTGTAATCAATCTGAACCGTAACGCTGCCCATGCCAAACGCTGTCAAAATATTTTTAATATCCGCACTGTTCACAACCTTCACCGAGGGCGGGCTGACCTTGATAACCTGTCTCGTCAATGTATTTAAAGAGGTCGCGGAATGAGACATGCAAATATGTGCTGCCTCCGCCATTTTGTCCTGATCTAGTGGTGCCAGTTGTCCCATACGTCTGCTACATCCTTCTCATAAATAATTGCACTATCTCGATGCTAATTCTTCTACTATACTATAACTCATTTTTAACCCTTCGCGCAACCTCTTATTTGGAAAAATGTAGGGAAAAAATATTTTTACTGTTATAATGTCCGTTTTTATAAAAAAACGCCTCCGATTATTTACAAACCGAAGGCGTATTTTTTCATTTTTCTTCTCCGGTTACTGCAGCAGGCTTAATATCCCATCCCTGTTTTGATTACTCTGTGCTAACATAAACTGCCCGGTCTGCGACAAAACCTGATTCGTTACAAACTCAACCATTGATTTTGCCACATCAGCGTCACGAATCCATGACTCCGATGCCTGCGTATTTTCAACCACATTGTCCAAATTGTTAATGATATGTTCCAGACGGTTCTGATATGCCCCCATCCGGCTTCTCTCTCCGCTTACATACTCCAGCGCCTCCTTAAAGGCAACGATTCCGGCACTGGCTCCATCCTGAGTCCTCGCATCCACCTGACTGACTCCCATTACAAAAGTGGAAATAAACGGCAACGCTATTTCAAGATGCTGTCCGGCTTCGGCTCCCACCTGTATATGCACCTGATTCTTTCTGACAAAATCCCTCATTTCATCAATGGAATGGGCGACACCCGGTCCAAAACGCCCATATATCTCACGGGCCTGAATCATAAACTGCGCATTCTTCCATCCAACCCAAGTTCCGGGCGTAGTGCCCGGCACCTTGGGATACGCTGCATTGCTCCTATCGTCATAGACAACTAATATGCCATTATTGTCCACCATTTTTGTAAAATGTTGACGCGGATTTCCGTTATCCGTTCCCTGAATGATCCGCTGAATCAGATCGCTGGCATTCTTCGCTCCGTCAATTCCAATGTTATATATGAAATGACCGCCGCTGATCTCCATACTGCTGGAAGTCCCGCCCGTGAACCGGATACTGTAATGTCTGGTACAAGTACAACAAGTACTGTAAAACCCGTTTCCAATCAATTCATTAATCTGGCTCTGCGACCCGTTAAACTGCCGGAAATCTATCGTAGCCGCCTCATGGGTAATGTTAATCGCCTGTGTCGCAAGCTGTCCGTTCGCATCTACATATTGGTAAGTCTCCTGCGTAGTCCATTCCTCATTCAGATTATTTTTCGAACCTACCGGCACCCACTTCGGCAGACCACCAACCGCAATAATCGACGGATCTCCGTCTACAAGCTGAGGCATAGATCCTAGAAGAATCGGTATTTCATTGTAAGTGGTTCTCTCACCGATGCTGTTGATCTCCCGCTTAATCTGATCAAGCTCCATCTGGATATAGTTTCTGTCAGTAAGCGTCAAAGTCCCGGTTGCTGCTTTAATACACAACTCCGATCCCCGATGGAGCATGTCCTGAACTTCCTCCATCGCACCGTCCGCAATCTGTACCAGAGAAATGCCCTCCTGCGAATTGGCAGACGCCTGTGAGAGCCCTCTGACCTGTCTTCTCATCTTTTCGGATATGGAAAGTCCCGCCGCATCATCCGACGCACGGTTAATCTTATAGCCTGATGAAAGCTTTTCCATGTTTTTGCCTTTTGCCTTCTGTGTCTGGCCAAACATTCTATTCGCATTCCACGCATCCATGTTGTGCTTTACAATCATCAAGTTCCCTCCATAGGCCATGAACTCCCCAGCCATGTCCTATTACCGTTTTTCATTTTATAGGTATAGCTAATGTATATTATATATGAATACGGCAAAGAAATAAATATGTCTTTTGTAACATTTTTACTTATTTTTTAATTTGGGAACTTACATTGGTACAAACTACATCTGCCAAATCACTTTTATTCTGCCTCCCTCAGTCTCTCCACCACGGGCCGTTTTGCCACATAATGATAGGACAACAGCGGAATCACCGCTCCGATTACCAGAAACACAGGCGCTACCACAATGATCGGCGTTACGGTGAAATGGTAGCTGAAAAACCAGAACATCCCCTCCAAAACGTCACTGGCCAGCGGTCCCATGACAACGGTCAGAATCAAGGTAATCACAACGGAACTGCCCGCGAACACCATACCCTCCGTAATCAGCATCCGATTGAGCTGTTTTCCTGTCATGCCCACAGACTGCAGCACCGCAAACTCTCGCTTCCTCGCCATAATGCCCGTGAGTATCGCATTTAAGAAATTCAGGATACCGACCATGCCTACGATCAGCGCCGCACCGCTGCCCACCATCACAAACATATTGCGGAAACCGTAAAACTCTTCCTCCTCACTCTTCCTGCTCTCATAGTCGTACATGGAATCGTCCCCGCCCGCAAAGTCCTGCATCCACCGTTCCACCTGCACCACCTTGTCGTCCTCGCAGTCAAAGGCGTAATAGAGAATATCCGATGTGCCGGAATCCCGTTTAAAAGTGTCCGCGCCCATCACGAACTCATCCGCCCCATAATAGCGGTAAGAAATCTTTCCCGGCACAGTCACCAGAGCCGCTACCTCATATGCCTTATCCTCATATATCTTGGCTCTCGTCCAATACGGCTTATTGCTTTCGCTTAGGTCCTCGTCCTCCCCGTAAATCTCTCCGGTTTCCGGGTTAAAATATTCATACTCCTTCACATAGCGGATGGTTATTTTGTCCCCCAGCTTCGCCCAGTGGGAATCCTCATGGAGATTGCCGTAGTCATCGTCACTGTAAACAGCAGCCACATAATTGCCGCCCTCTTTTAACTTACTGAGGTCGCCTTCAATCACAGGAAGCTTATCCAGCACAAAGTCCTCCATCCCGTAAAGCTGCACCCGGTCGGCGCGCATGCCGCCCACCTTTTCCAGCATCTCCACATAGCGATCCACCTGCTCCGAACTTCCATATTTTCCGTTCTGCTTCCGTACCCACTCCTCTGGGACAAACTCCTGCGCCTCAAATGTTTTCTGATAAGTCCTGCCGCCTTTCACCCCGTCAAGGGCCTCAATCTGCGAAACAACTTCCTCCGGCAAAATTCCTGTCTTGTCAAAGGCAGACGCCTGAAAATAAGGCGCTTGTGCAATGATAAAATCTGCTACCACCCGGTTTAAGTATTTATCCATATCAAAGCCGTTTGCCAGAATAAAAGTAATATTCAGAATCACCACCGCAAAGGACATAGAAATGACCGTAATCGCGGTCTTGCTCTTATTTCTGCCAAGGTTAGCCATCGCCATGCGGAAGATGGACGCGCCCTTCTCCCCTTTCCTGCTCTTCTTTTTCGTCCCGGCTCCTTCCGTGTAGCGCACCGCCTCCACAGGGGATATTTTCGCCGCCATCCTGCGGGGTTTCCTGCTGGACAGCCAGACCGTCACAAAAGAGAATGCCGCCGCACCGAGAAAGATTACAGGACTGACCGAATAAGTCAATTCTATGCCATCCAGCTGGGACACCACAACGCCCGTCATAAATACGCCCACACCATAGCCCAGAACCAGACCGATCGGAATCCCCAGCGCCGAAAGCAGAAACGCCTGCATGGAAATAATCCGCTTAATTTGCCGCCCCGTGGTACCGATGGTCTTTAACAGCCCGTAAAACCGCACGTCGTTTGACACCGATATCTGAAAAATATTGTAGATAATCAGATAGCCCGTAAAAATAATCAGCAGCATCACCGCAGCCAGGGCAAGCACCGTAGAAATATCAAGGGAATCCTCAAACTGTGCCGACATATAAGCCCAGTTAACGCCAGTTCGGATATAGTTATCCCCTTGATCCAACCCTTCCGACTGATAGCCATGTCGCTCCAGAATGGTGTTCATATTTTCCTCTATGTTGGAGGCGTTTTTGAACATCACGTTCAAATTCCGGAAACTGGTCATGCCATCCTCACCCTGCGTACCCAGCTTCTCAAAAATCTCCTGCGTCCGGCTTTCGGGAATGAGTACATGGTTTGCCACGATTATTTCATCATAATCCCAATAGCCGCACAGCGTAAAGGTTTCCGTCGTCTCCTCCCCATCCACCAGAAACGTCATGGTGAACTCATTACCGATGACAGGCTCCACCCCCAACAGGGAGAGGACTCTCAAATCCGTAGCCGCCTCGTTGGTACCCTCTTTGGGGAGCCGCCCTTCGATTGGTTCCAAAAACATCCATTTTGCCGTGTTTTCGTCGCAGTAACTGACCTCCACATGGCTTTTATGGAAAGGCTCCTTCTCCGGCATACCACAGAATATCCGATTTCCGTATTCCTTAATCAGCGGATCATCTTTTAATTCATCAAACTGCTCCTTCGTCAGATACTTAAACCCGCCGTGGCTGTAACCGCCCACCTGCCGGAAATTCGACTGCTCAAAGCCGTGCTTCATGGACATGCCCACCGTAAAAAGTACCGTAAACAGTATCGTAGTCAGCGCAATCGCCGCCACCGTGATAATATTTCTGATCTTCGCCGCCTTGAAGCTTGCTATGCTGAGACGGCGGATGATTTTTCTGTTGGAAACATTCATGCTAGTATTCTCCTCTCAATCTTCCCGTCTTCTATGCGGATCACCCGGTCCGCCATCTGCGCGATCGCCTCGTTGTGCGTAATCATTACAATCGTCTGCGAGAATTTCTGCCCCGTCACCTTCAGCAGACTCAACACGTCCTGACTCGTCTTGGAATCCAGATTTCCCGTCGGCTCATCCGCCAGAATAATGGCGGGCTTCGACGCCAGCGCGCGGGCGATCGCCACCCTCTGCTGCTGCCCGCCGGAAAGATTGTTCGGCAGATTGCTGAGTTTTGAAGAGAGCCCCAGTGTGTCTATAATTTCTTTGATATAATTCTGGTCGGGGCTGCCCCCGTCAAGCTGTACCGGGAGAAGAATATTTTCATAGACATTCAATACCGGCACCAGATTGTAATTCTGGAATACAAAGCCGATCTTCCTGCGGCGGAAAATTGTCAGTTCCTCGTCCTTCAACGTAAAAATCTCCTTGCCGTCCACCGTAACGCCGCCGGAAGTCGGACGGTCAAGCCCGCCCAGCATGTGAAGGAGCGTGCTCTTCCCGCTGCCGGATGTTCCCACAATGGCCACAAACTCACCCTTTTCCACTTCAAAATTTACCCCGTCAAGAGCGTGAACTTCGTTCTCACCCGAGCCGTATACTTTTTTTAAATCCTTTGTTGACAGAATCGTCATGGTCTTCCTCCTTTTCGTGTGATAAAAGCTGCTTGTTCCGCGCCGCGCATTCTCATACGCCTGACTTTACTTTTATCAAAATAATCTGCATTGTGAAACACGCTGTACATCGTCCTCCACAATACAGATTATCTCATAGCATTCTTTCCACAATCTTTCAGGGAAAAAATAGAATATGACAGTTTTGTAAGAATTGCATCCTACATCCGACGCCATTTCCGTCGGCGTCTTTGTCGAAAATATCATTTCAATCCACAGGCAGATACATGGAAAAAACCGTACCATTTCCCATCTCGGACGCAAGCTGAATATAGCCAGACTCCTGCTTTAAAATCTCCCTTGCCAGATAAAGCCCGATTCCCACGCCCTGTTCGTCGGAAACCGATATGGAGCGGTAAAAACGCCCGAACACTTTGGCGTACTCCTCCTCCGCAATGCCGATTCCGGTGTCCTCCACCTCAATGCTGACGAAAAGCTCGTAAGGCTTCACGCGCACAGTAACGCCACCTGTCTGCGTGTATTTGATGGCATTGTCAATGAGATTGCCCAATGCCTCCAATGTCCACTTGTGATCGAAACATGCCGCAACGTCCTCCGCCCCTTCTGTAATCACGTGCAGATACAGCCCCTTTTCCCGCGCCAGAGCCATATACTGTTCCCGCGCCTCTTCCAAGAGCTGTAACAACGTGTTTTTGCACGGATGCAGCAAGAGGATTCCCGTCTCCAGCCTCGACAGCTTCACCAGCGACTGGATCAGAAAATCAAGCTTCCGCACCTGACTTTCCAGCAGCGCAACCGTCTCGCTGCCCCTTCCATCCTCCTCCTTTAAAAGCTCCGTATAGAGCAGAAGATTGGCAATCGGCGTCTTCGTCTGATGGGAAATATCCGCAATCAGCGTCTTTGTCATTTCCTGTTCCGCTTCGGTTTTTTCTCTCTGGGTCTCAGACACAGCGAGATACTCCGCCAGTTTATTTTCCACCGACGCCGACAGAGACTCATCAAAAGTATCCGCCCGGAAGGCGCCGTCGAGGGCGGACTGGATCATGTCATGCATACGGCGCAGACTACGCCTTCGGAAATAGAGGTCAAGGACCGCAATCACGGTTGCCGCGAATAGAAAAAATATGCTTAGTTCATTCATAAGCAGTCGCCTCCACCCTCCAAAAGCTGATGCAGTATCTGTTCTCTGTTGTTGATAAACATTTCCGTCACCTGATAACTTTCCGTGTCCTCGTAACTGCACGCATGAATTTGTCCGCCATCAAAACTCAGTATTTCCGCATTCGGAATCCCCAGCAGAATCGGCGAATGCGTCACAATGATAAACTGTGATTCTGCCCGGGCGCATCCCACAATTTCAAGCAATAAGGTGAGCTGTCTTTGCGGCGAAAGCGCCGCCTCCGGCTCGTCCAAAAGATAAACGCCATTCGCCCTAAAGTTCGTCTGCGCCATTGCCAGAAAGCTTTCGCCATGCGATTTCTCATGCAAACGCTCTCCAAAGCCCCTGCTGTATTCATTCTCCGCAGTCGCAACATTATAGAAGCTCTCGGCGCGCAAAAAATATCCCCATCCCGGTCTATGGATACCCTTGATCAGCCGAATTGCTTCACACAGTTCCGAATGGGAATCATACGTTGAAAATCGGTAATTCCTTGTTCCCCCTTCCGGATTAAATCCATAAGCCACCGCAATAGCCTCCAGTAGTGTTGATTTTCCACTACCGTTCTCCCCCACAAAGAAAGTAATTGGCTTGTGAAACGCAAGATGATTTAATCCGGCCAAAGATTCAATATCCCTCAAATAACTGTATCGTTCTATTTTATCCCAGTCTATACTGAGTCCTTTTATATGAAGCTGTTCATCATTGTCTATATTTATTTTCATGCACCTCTTAAAATAGCCCAAATATCCGCTGAAAATACTATTCTACTCCCACCGATACCCAATACCATACACCGTTTTAATCCGCTCCTGCGCGCCCAGCTTGTCCCGCAGACGTTTCACCGTGACGGACAATGTGTTTTCATCCACAAACGCCGCGTCCACCGACCAGATACAATCCAAAAGTCGGTCTCTGGTCAGAGTAATCCCCCGATTTTCTATGAGAACCCGGAGCAGTTTCTGTTCGCTCTTGCTGAGTTCAATCTGCTCCTCCCCATGGCAAAACAACATCTTCGCAAAATGAAACTGATAGTCGCCGTCGGCAATCCAGCCCTCGCCGTTCCTTCCTGCACCGCTCTCTGTCACATCACGACCCGTCATGCCGCCCACCGCATTGTCATCCCCCGTGTTGTCCGATACCGCCGCCATATGTCCGGCATCTGCCCCCGATATGCCTTCCGTATCTACCGGCGAACCGTTTCGATCCCGGGACTCTGCCCGTCGAAGCTGGGTCGCCACCCGCGCCCGGAGTACCGCCAGACTAAAAGGTTTCGTAATATAATCGTCCGCCCCGGCTTCCAGACCTGCCACGATATCGGTTTCCATGTCGTTTGCCGTCAGCATGATCACGCACATGTCATATTTCGCCTTTATCTGCTGCAAAAAATCAAAGCCGTTTCCGTCGGGAAGGTTCACATCCAGCACCACGAGGTCAAAAGCTGTCCGTGCAATTTCTCCTACTGCTCCTTGATTCAGTTTTGCCGATGCACTTTCTCCCCCGTCAAGCAGCTTCTCCGCTTCCTGCAGGGTATGACAGCTCACTGTCACAGTCTTCTCATTTTGCAGGGCACGGCATAGACCGCCCGCAAGCGGACGGTCATCCTCCACGATCAAAATCCGTTGTTTTTTATCTGCACCCATACTTTCTTTCCTCTACTTCAACTCATTCGCCGTCACATAAAAATGATGGTAAATGCCATTCTGCGCAAGCAGGCTCTCGTGGGTTCCCTCCTCCACGATGCCCTCCTCCGTCAATACCAGAATCCGATCGGAATTGCGAATGCTTGACAGCCGGTGCGCGATGGTGATTGTCGTCCTCCCCTTCGCTAGCGCCTCCAAAGATTTCGCCACTTGAAACTCACTCTCATTGTCCAGCGCAGAAGTGGCTTCATCCATAATCAAAATAGGCGGATTTTTCAAAAATACCCGTGCAATGCTGATGCGCTGTTTCTGTCCGCCGGAGAGCTTCACGCCGCGCTCTCCCACATAGGTGTCATACCCGTCCTTCAAAGCTGTGATAAACTCATGCGCGCCCGCCTGCTTCGCCGCCTCCACCACTTCCTCTCTCGTGGCATTCTCCCTTCCGTAAGCGATATTTTCATAAACCGTGCCGGAAAATAGATAAACATCCTGCTGTACCATACCGATATTCTGCCGCAGGCTCTTGATCGTATACCCGTGGATGTTTTTCCCGTCTAACAGGATTTCCCCCTGATCAATATCATAAAACCGAGGAATCAGATTGCACAGTGTAGTTTTTCCCCCGCCGGAAGGACCTACAATCGCAATCTTCTCGCCCTGTTGAATTTCCAGATTTAATCCCCGGAACACCACATTGTGGTCGTCGGGGTACGCAAAGCTGACATTGCGGAAAGAAAGATTACCTTTCGGGTTCACACACGCCACCGCGCCCGGCTCGTCAAAAATTTCGATATCACTGTCCATAATCTGCACGAAACGCTCGATCCCCGTCATACCCCGCTGGAACTGCTCCGCGAACTCAATAATGCGGCGGATGGTCGCAATCAGCGTTGTCACATACATCACATACGCCACCAGATCGCCGGGCTCGATTTTCCCTTTCACCATAAAAATGCCGCCCGCCGTAAGAAGCACCAGATACATCAAACCGTCGAAAGCCCTCGTGGTCGTCTGAAACGCTGCCATAAACTTGTATGTCTCTTTTTTAATGCGGAAAAAGCTCTGATTGTCCTGCTCGAATTTCTCCTTTTCCTTCTCCTCGTTGGTGAATGCCTTCACCACTTTCTGCCCGAGAAGACTGTCCTCAATGCGCGCGTTCAGCTCGCCGATCTGCACGCGCTGTTTCCGAAACGCCTCCCGCATCCGCAAATTGATCGCCGTACAGGTCACAGCCATAATCGGCACCACAATGAAAATAATCAGCGTCAGCCCCAGACTGATCTGCGCCAGAATAATAAAGGAAATGACCGCCTTGATGCCCGCAATGAAAAATTCCTCCGGGCAGTGGTGCGAAAACTCCGTCACGTCAAAAAGGTCGTTGGTGATGCGCCCCATAATCTGACCGACTTTCGTATTATTATAGTAAGTGTCCGACAGCTTCTGCAGATGGGCATAAGCGTCCCGCCGCATGTCTGTCTCAATCCGCGTGCCCATCACATGCCCCGTGTAAGCCATATAAAAATTCGCCACCGTGTCTACGATGCGCAGACACAGATATAATACACTCAGCCGGATAATGACTGATATCGTCAGCGACGCCAGATCGTTCATCCCCGCATTGGTGATAAAGCGGATAATCATCGGCAGCACCAGCTCACAGATCGTCGTAAGCCCCGCGCAGAGCAGGTCAATCACAACTATTTTCCAATACTTTTTATAATAAGGAAGAAACCGTTTCAGTAATTCCCCGGATTTGTAAGTTCTTGTGTTTTCCTGTGCGTTCATAATGTACCCCTTACATACATATTATAATTCAAACGTATTCTCCCAGTCCGTCAAAAGGTGCGTGCAGTAACCCGCCATAAAGTCCCGGTTTCCGACGCTTTGATTTTCTTTCCAGAACTTGCGGATTGCCTCCAGCCAGCCCTCACTGTCAACCGTTATACCCCAGCGCGGTCCAAATTCCCACAAATGACTTTTCTCTTTCAAAGATACATCATATCTGTCGTGAAAATGCACCGCGTCCGGCGCAACGGAACCGAGCAGAAAATCTCCCGGACGCTCTATCCACCCGCAGCCATGCTGCACGAACAACTCATATGCCACTTTTAAGTGCACCATTGGATATGACATAACCGTTATCTCCGTTTCTTGCTTTAAAAAAAGTCATCAAAACTCCTTGCCCACCTTATCCCGTAATTATATACTTCCTCAAATAGACATCCTATTTGCCCTCTACCATTTTGACATATTGTACAAACTTGGCTAATGTCCATATTCGTTCTCTGCGATCTTTTGGATATGTCGCTATATATGGTTTCGGTACAACCAGTATAATTTTTTCCTCCTGCATTTCATCCATCTGCGCCCCGGATATTCCCTGTTGCAACGTACAAAGATACTTCGGTTTATCCCGCAGACGATCCGCTTCATTCAATACCTGTCTCCATCGGTCTTTGCAAGTTGTTTTTGCCGCCAACGAAATAATGCAATCTGCAGAAAAGCTATAGTCATGATACGCTTCCTTCGAGGGAAACAGAAAATCCGGCTTTTTATTTCCTTCCGTAACTACCTGTGACGAATATTCAATTCCATTTCCATCAAAGATTGCGGACAAATGATTTTCGAGACTTTTTCCCGCACGACTTTTTCTGCGATTTAGCACAACATTTGCAACCCTAACGAACTCATCCACTGACTGAAATCCCTTTTTTATAATCTCACCGTATCTTGCATATTCCAATGCCCTGAAAAGAGTATATTCCATATTTGTCCAACTGATAATCTTTTCATCTGGATTTAAGCGGATATATTCTTTATGATCATAAGTTTTTTCCTCTATTACCCTAGCTGCCGCCGACATTACATCCGATGTCGGAAAATCTACAGCGAGTCCACTGATAAATTCCTGTATAGCCAGTTTCTCCTGCGTTTCTGCAGATACTTTTTGTACATCAATAAGCCTGTTTGTTTCTGTTGGACTAATACCAAACGTATCAAGAAACTCCTCTATTTCTTCATCCGTTTCCAAGATGTATCCACTGTAATCAATATCTGTTTGTTTCGAAAATATAAACAATGCCCCTGTCAGTTCTGGCTTCAGGAATGGAAACCCTCGGCCAAACCGCGTAATCCTCAACTCATTTTTGCTTTCATAATATGTAAAGCAACTTTCTGTTTCAAAATCATCCTGCCACTTGATTTTTACCGTTTTTTTGGGAATATCTTCCAGATCAAGTTCCTGTCTTCTGAACATCATCTCTACTGCAGATTTTGAAATCAAAATTCCAAACTGATGACCACCGGTTGCTCCGGTATCATTCGCAGAAAGGAACTTGCAAAAGCCTTTTTCGCTGTTAAGTATAGAATTTACTGCCTGACCTACATATCCTATTGCCATCTAAATCACCAACCTTTGCAATTCTTTTCCAGTTATCAGCTCCATTTCTTCAATTTTCTTTACTATCAACTTTGCTACATTCTCCATTAATGGCACTACAACAGAATTTCCAAACTGCTTATATGCCTGTGTATCAGATACCGGAATTTTGAAATCATCTGGAAAGCCCTGTAATCTGGCACATTCACGCGGAGTTAGTCTCCGAGGATTTTTGTTCTCCTGCTCAATCAGTATTTCTGAACCGTCCTTGTAATATCTTGCACTGATTGTTCTTGACACACCATCCAATGGTGCAATACCATATCCAAATCCGTTTCCTGCCGCCTTATGCTTTGCTGCATAATTTTGGAGATATGTCCAGAGTTTATCCGATAAAGTATATTTATCGTCAACATTTTCATCCAAAATATCACGCATAACAGGTTTGGGAAATTTGGGCGACAAATCAAAATCAAACTGTATCTTTTTCCCATATTGTTTGCGGTCGAAACCCACAATCAAAATACGCTCCCTGTGCTGTGGCACATAATCCTTTCCATCCAGAACAGAGTAAAATACACTGTAATCCAATTCTTCCAGCGACTCCAATATCACCTTAAAGGTTCTGCCTTTGTCATGACTGCACAGATTTTTTACATTTTCCAGCATAAATGCCTTAGGTCTTTTCTCTTTTAGTATTCGACAAACATCAAAAAAAAGAGTCCCCTGCGTTTTATCTTCAAATCCCGTTGCTCTGCCAAGACTGTTCTTTTTGGAAACACCGGCAATTGAAAATGGCTGACACGGAAAACCAGCTACTAGAATATCATGATCGGGTATGGATGAAGCTGATACCTGTGTAATATCTCCCGCCGGCTGCTCTCCAAAATTTGCAAAATATGTTTGTTGACTATATTTATTCCATTCATTAGAATAGGCACAGCATCCACCTGCCCGTTCAAAAGCAATTCGCATTCCTCCTATACCGGCAAACAAATCAATAAATGTAAACTGACGCTCTTTCCCTTTACCCTGTTTCTTTCTCACACCAGTAACATAATATGCAACTGCTTCTCTCACACAATCCTGCATTGTCTGCTCCGTCATGACAGAACAGGCATTTAGTTCGTTATATAGCTCATCATCAATTCTTAAATGTAACTGTTTCACTCACATCACTCCTGGGAAATAATTTATACCTTATTTTTCCCTTATTATACTATTGGACAAGGGTAAAAGCAAGCAAAACCTCCGAATATATGTTCTAAATCTGAGTACTCTTTTATTTCTTTCCCCCGTTATACTCCACAATCCGGTAAAAGTCCTCCTCACTCAAATAAGCCTTTATCTCCCGCAGCTGTGTATCTGTCAGCGCATTCCCTAGGTCAATGTAATGAAAGATGCAGTCGACTGCCTCATCCATCTGCTGCACGAACGCCAGCACATGTTCCAGACCCTCAAAAGACAATTCATCCATTGCCATCACAACATCCGTCAGCTCTTTCACGGACACCCGGTAACAGATCTGCTCAAGCGCCTCGTCATTGAAACCGTCTGCTTTTCCTATCCGCAGCGCCTCCGCCAGATATTTCGCCGACATGTTAGCATCGGAATACACAAAGATACTTTCCCAGTCGGAATCGGACACTGCGTCCCGCTCTAAAAGATACCGAAAACATTCACTCACATCCTCCGCCACCATATACGGCGCAATCTCGACAAGTATGCCGCTGTCAAATTCCCCGGCTCTGCCCGCCTGCAGCCCCTCCAGAAGATACTGCGCCGTCATCTTCTCGTCGGAATAGATAAACAATTCCTGCCAGTCTTCCTTCGATAATGGCACGCCATCCTCCCATGCTCTGCGACCTAACTCGCTCACCTCTTTCTCCTTCAGATACGGACAGACATCTTTCAGCCGGGCAGGATCAAGCCGCTGTTTTCCATCCAGCACCTGATAAGCATACTCACTGGTTTCATCTTCATAGATGCCGTCAAAATCCCCCTGTTTTATCTTTCCGTATGCTACGCCTAAATCTTCCAGCTTCGCTTTCTGCCCCACCATCTTGATCACGTTTCTACCCTGGGGCAGCGTGACTTTAACCGTGTTCTCCTCCCCGCTTTCATTGAGTGTCTGCACAGTCTGGTCCGGTCTGACACAGACAATCTTAAAGCGGCCGTCATAGAGACGGAATACAGAAGATATCTCCAGCGTCGTTTCCTTATTGGCATACAAAATCCATAAGGTATCGGAGCCGTTAAACATAAACTTCTGCGCATTCACGCTTCTGTCGCCCCCGGAATATACCCATGCGCGCCAGCAGTCGTTCGTGCTGTCCTCTGCAATCAGGGCGTCATCGTCGTACATCCGATAAGCCTTTCCGTTACTGCTTACCAAAATCGGCTGATTCAGTTCGAAAGAATCTCCCCACATTTCTGACCACATCGATTTTTCCCAGAAATGCTCCACAAAATTCACCGCAGGGTTTCCATAATTGCGCATAGAAAAAGTTTCCCCCGAACCACCACGGACACCTGCCGCGCCGCAGACGAACGCCAGTCCCAGAAACAGAACCAGCACCACCACCGAACAGATCCCGACTGCCAATCCCGTTTTATGATACCGCGCGATTCCCCGCAGCCTCTCCTTCAATGTACTCTTTTCCTCCAGAAGCGTCATAGTCGGCATGTTTCTGTACATTCCCATACCTTTCCCCGAAAACGCGCCCTCAAACCAGTTTTTCTGCGCCACATCCAACAGCACATTCCCATATGCCTTGCGTCCTTCCTCTGAGAGAAGTTTCAAGACCGTCTCATCACAGGCAAGTTCGCAGTCTATGTGAAACTTGCGGTTAAATATATACACAAGCGGGTTGAACCAGTGTACGCACAGCGCCGCCTGAAACAGCCATTTGTACCAAATGTCGTGCCTTTTGTAGTGAACCAGTTCATGGTGCAGCATCAGACCGATATCGTTTTCCTTCCCCCTCATCTCCCTCAATAACCCGGAGGGCAAATATATGCAGGGGCTGCAAAGTCCGACCAGCATCGGGCTGTCAATGACCGCACTCTCATAAAGCGGCACGATCTTTCGCACGTCGAGCCGTTTCTGTATTTCCGCATACTGCCCAAGAATCTGCCGATCGCTTACAGGCGCGCACGCCGCGCCCGACATTCCGCCCTGACTTAGCCCCCTTCGGTTCGCATTCTCCATGCCACACGCACCGATTTCCTTTACAAACCGACGGTAAATCCAAAGTTTCCGCAGCGCCGTAAAGAGCACGCCGATCAACCAGACAACTGCGGCAACCTGCAATATCTGTTTGCAAACGCTGCCCACTGTCCCGTCAGTCACGCCACTGGCAGATACTGCGCTCTCTGTCAAACTCTCTGCTCGATCCTTGCCAACCGCTCCCTCAACCCCCTCTGCGTCTGCTTCCGCCTCAACACCGCCAGCCTCACGCAAAGTCCCATCCGTTGCCTCCGCGCCATCCGCGCTCTCCGATTCATCCTGCAAACTTTCCCATGCCGCTGCCGCGCGTTCGTCCAGTTCCGCCTCGCTGCCCGCCTGGCTCGGACTGCTCCCTGCCCCCGGCAGCTTCTCCGACAAATACGCCATCAGATTGATGTCCCCGTGCACAGGCACAAGCAGTCTCGCAATCACCAGAAGCCAGAGGCAGTATGTCCACCGCTTTGCAAAAAACCGACTGGCTGCCAGGCGAAACGCCAGAACCAAAAGTCCAACCAGCCCGCCGGATACCGATAACGACAAAATAACAGAAAATAATCGTGTCATAATTCCCTCCACCTCAAATTCTCCAAATGATAGACTACGCGAATAAGTTGCCGGACAATCTATTCCTTATTCCGTCTGCCTTAACGAAAGTTAGCGCGAAAATAATCCCTCAGTTCCTCGATATCCTCTCTGCTCAAATCCTCATCCGCAATGAGAGCCGCCGCCAAATTTTTTGCGTCTCCCTTAAAAAATTTATTCAGAAAACTTTTCGTCTCCTCTTTCACGTAATCGTTTCTCTCTACAAGAGGGGCATAATAATAAACCTCCCGCTTCTCCTGCCCGATCACCCCCTTGTCAAGCAGTCTGCGGATCAGCGTCAGCACCGTGGTGCGCTCCCAGTCCTTTTTCTCATTTAGCCGCGCGCGGATCTCGTTGGCGTTTAATGCTTCTCCCGCCGCCCAGAGTGTTTCCAGTATTTCCAGTTCCGCGTCGGATATCTTTGTTTCTTTCATAATCATCCCCTTGCATTCTTTCTCTTATTTCCCCAATGTTTACATGTGTAGACTTTCAACATATAGTCTACACATGTAAACATACTTTGTCAATACATACCTTCCTTTAAGTTTTCGATTCTGCAAAAGCTCCTATATCTGGCTTTGGCAGGAGCCGGAAGCAGAATCGAAAAACATATATTGTTATTCTGAAAGCGGTATCTCAACCATTTCGTTTTCATATGATGTTAAAACGAGTAGCGCAGCTATCTCGTCAACATCAACAATCCGTGCAAAACCTGCTATCTGATACGCATTTGACTTATTGTTGTCCGTATATCCCAATCTGCCGGGATTCGCTAAGTATGAAATTCTTGTTCCGTCTTTTAATACAACTCCTTTGACTTCAGGAATGCCAAGATCGTCTTCCTTTTCCGCCGGAGCTTCATTCACAGAATAATTTACCTGGATGGAAATCGGCGAGATATTAATATCTTCCATCGTGAAACCCGTTCCCTCCACTTTTTTCCCTACCTTAATATTCCGGGTCGAACTGACATCGGAAAGATTTAATTCAAAATTCCAGACCCCCTCCACTACAGGAATAAATGTCGCTTTTGAAAAGGTTCCCAAATCTTTGAATGCAACATGCAGTGTTTTGCCGAGAAGTGAATCGTTCTTGTCCGCAGCACTTGCCTGAATAATGTATTCCATATTTCCGTTATCATCAGTATAATGAGAAATAATGCTTCCATCTTCATAACTTTCCAAAGACGTTCCATCTTCATATACCGATGCGCCGTTTTCATCAAGGACAATTCCATCGTACATGGTTCCGCTCATATTAACCCTTGCGCTTTCATCCTCAGGATGATCTCCCTGGTACACATTTACCATATCGAATCCCGGCTCCGTCCGATCCGCCACGCTGTAGCCGGAAATGCGAAATGCCATATATACAAATCTCTCATCTGCAATTACGGTATCCGGTTCTATTGTAACACCGTTAATTGTCACGGCAAGTGACGGACTGTCCGGTTCTTCACGATACACTTTTGCTATATTCTTTTCTGTAAGCACTTGCTGCTGCTCATCGGATGCCTGAATATTTCCGTTCATGCCTCTCCCCCAATAGTGATGAACTGCAGCAGCGGCGCTTATGCCGCTGACTGCCAATATGCAGACGCCTGCAGCAGCGGCCGCCTGTGTTTTAAACTTTCTTTTTCTTCTTTTATGTGTTTTTTTCATAGAAACAATATCCTCCTGCTTAATCATTTCAAAGGCCTGATTTGTTTTTTTCAACACAATTTCCGATAATTCTATTTCTTCAGAAAGTATAGTTTTCTTATTTGCCATTTCTATCCTCCTGACAATCGCTATAATACTTTTCCACTTGTTTTCTTCCTCTTGAAATCCACGTCTTTACGGTATTTAATGGTAATGACAACATTTCTGCAATCTCTCTCATCTTGAATCCCTGACTATAATACAATTCCATGGGCAATCGGTATCGTTCGTCTATAGAGGCATATGCCTCCTTCAATTCAAGATTATACTCATCACATTTTGACGGTTCCTCATAGGCTTCTGCATTCCTGTAAACTGCATTCGCTCTTATGATATCATAGCAATGATTTATAAGTATTCTTGTCATCCATGTCTTAAAGAACTCCGGTTTTTTAAGTGTATATAACTTTTCCCAACAAGTGAGAATGGTATCCTGAAGTGCATCTGCGGCATCTTCTTCATTCATCAGAATTGCAATGGCCGTTCTATACATATCTTTCAGATATAACTGCATTAGTTCGGTAAATGCATCTTTATCATGCCTCTGCGCCTTCTTTACACAAGACTTTGTATCAATGCTTTTCATTCGTTTTCTCCTACGCGCGTATGATTGTAAAACAAATACAAGCCTCCTTCCATTTGTTTTACGGTCATTAGACGTCAGATATTGACTTTTGGTTTCAAAATATTAGAAAATGATTTATGGAAATGTTCGAATGGAACAAACTTGCGCAAGCAGGAACAGGATTTACCTTCAGCAATTCTGTACAATGATTTTACACAAGGAGAGCAATTAAAGATCAGGCCCGCGCGGCAGGAAAGGAAGAAAACGATATGTCAATACAGCTGATTCAACAGGCAATACACTATATGGAAGAACACATTTATGAGGACATTAACTATACCGACGTGGCAGCCAGCATACACATGTCCAACTATAACTTCCATCGGACATTCAGCTTTATCGCCGGAATGACCGCCAATGAATATCTCAGAAGCCGCCGTCTCACGCTCGCTGCGCAGGAGCTGCAGACAACGGATCTGTCCGTCATTGACGCCGCCTACAAGTACGGCTATGAATCGCCGGAGAGCTTTTCCAAGGCTTTTCTGCGCTTCCACGGCTCCACGCCGAAGCAGGCAAAAAAGCCGGGAGCAAAGCTTCATCTGTTCAATCCCCTTGTGATAAAAATCATAACGGAAGGTGGTAGTATTATGGATTACAGAATGGAACGCAAAGAATCACAGCAGTTTCTTGCAATGGTGAGAGCTTTTCCCAACGAAATCATCAATGATGACAGCGACCACAGCATTCCCGATTTCTGGACGGAATGCTTTGACAAAAATCTGGTCGAGCCCATGAAACAGCTTCGGAAGGAAGGGAAGCGGGACGTATACGGCTTATGCAGCCCCACGAAAGAAAACGAAACGCACTTTAATTACGGTATTGGCATTATCGTTGACGACGATACGGACCGCGCCGGGTTAGATACCCTCTTAAAAAGTGGTTATACCATTTGGAATACCGAACCCGCAGACTATGCCGTATTCAAATGCCTTGGCGATGACGGAGACTGTATCGGTGAAGTCTGGGGCAAGTTCCACAAAGAATTTTCCCCGCAGACGGGCTATGTGCAGACGGACGACACGGACTTTGAAATCTACTTTGAAAAAGGTGAAAAGGGTCTGTTCTGCGAATTATGGGTGCCTGTCACGAAGGGTTAATTCCCTGCATACTATAACGAAACCGATAGTAAAACCGTCCCTAATGCGGGGCGGTTTTTGCTTGCCGGATCACATCCTCAAATTTTTGTATGCAGTTCTCCGGCTCGCTACTCGCAGGAACAAACGGGCAGCGTCAAAGCTGTCCGCCTTTATAGTACGCCAGAAAAGCCTGCTTCGTATAAACCATATCCGCCACTGCCCCAAACTCCCGGATGGAGTGCATCGCCAGAATCGGCGCACCCATATCCACCGCTGGAATTGTGGTCAGCCCGGAAAGCGCGGGGCCGATCGTAGAGCCACCCGCGATATCATTCCTGTTTACAAACTTCTGATAAGGAACGCCCGCCCGCTCACAGGCTTCCACAAAATATGCGGCGCTCAGCGCAGTCGTGGCATACCGCTGGGACGCGGAATATTTGATCACAGGACCGCCCCCTAACACGGGACGGCTTTCCGTATCGTGTTTGTCACTGTAATTCGGGTGCACCGCGTGCGCCAGATCCGCTGAAATGGAAGTCGAATTGGCAACCGCCTGAAAATAGCCCTCATTCGTCATTCCAAGATTCATGCAGATACGGTTCAAAAGATGCAACAGAAGCCCGGAGTTGGCTCCCTGCGCGGTGGTGCTCCCCACCTCCTCATTGTCAAAGGCGGCAAGCACCTGACAGCCCGCTCCCGTCTGCGCCTCTGTAAGAGCAGCCAGCCCCGCATAAACCATGGACAGATCGTCAATCCGCGACGCGGAAATAAATTCCTGCTTGTTCCCCGTAAAAATTCCCCTCTGGTACTCATACAAAAACAGTTCATAATCTACTATGTCCGCTTTTTCTATACCCGTCTCTTCCTGCAGCAGAGCCGGCAGATAATCGTCTTTCTCCATGCCTTCTGCCTTCATGGACAGAAGCGGCAGGATTTCGGTCTGTTTATTGAGGGAGCCTTTTTCATTCTTATCCCTGTTGAAATGAATGCAGAGATTCGGAATCATAAAAACAGGCTTGTCGATCTGAACCAGCTTTTCCCGCAATGTGCCGTTTTCCTTCACGATCACCCGACCGGCCAGCGCCAGCGGTCTGTCAAACCATGTCTGCAGTATCGCCCCGCCGTAAACCTCCACATTCACCTTCACATAGCCGTCCGGCGTAACGGTGCAGGCGTCCGGCTTGATCTTAAGCCCCGGTGAATCCGTGTGTGCACCGATGATGTGAAAACCTTCCTTCGCCAGATCACCTTTTCCTACTGTAAAGGCAATCATAGCCGAGCTGTTTTTTAATACAAAATATCTGCCGCCTATTTCCAGAAACCACTTTTCTGTTTCCTTCAACTCCCGAAAACCGCTTTCCCGCAGCAACGCCGCCGCATTTTCTACGGCGTGAAACGCTGTGGGACTGTCGTTTAAATATTGTAATAAACCTTCTGCAAATTGTTGTGTATTCTTGTCCATAATCTCCTCCATGTCTGAACCCCCGACTCCCAATTTCCGTATCGGCGTATCGTATTCATCCATAAGGATAATCGCTTTTTTCCCATAGTACCGATACTCGGAAAGTATTTTCAATGACAAAGACGGTACACCGTCAGTCAAATCCGCCGCTATTTTCTGGAGTTTCTTCCCTTCATCGCCACATCAGTGAAATTTTACTTCTCACTTATTTTATAGTATACCCGTTTCTATTTATAAAAGCAATCATGATTGTTCGTATATTTGTGCGAAATTCCGTTTATGCCGCAACCCACGTCTCATTTCCCCATAAACCCCTTCACTCCATACTTTTCGCGATACTGATGGAGCGTCAGCCCGGTGGCTTTTTTAAATTTCTCCCCCAAATGGCTCTGTGAGCAGAATCCCAGATAATTTGCTATTTCTACATAGGAATAACGGGAATAAATGAGCATATTTTTCACCAGCTTGATTTTTTCCTGAAGAATATACTGCCCGATTGTGATTCCTTCCTCTTTCTTAAAAAGACCGGAAAGATAATTGGGATTGATATAAAGCGCTTTCGCAATTTGCGCCGTGGTAATTCTCCCGTGCAGATGTGCGAAAATATAGTCTTTGCACTGACTGACGCGCGAATCTGTGACAAAAGCCTTTTCCCCTCCCGCCTTTTTCTCTCTTTCTTCCTTAACAAGAAGCGCATAATGGTATTCCGCCTGTCTGCCTAACTGATACGCCGATTCCGGTGCACGCGCCTCTTCCAGTTTTCGAATGTAGCTGTCGCTTAATGAAAATGCCGTTTCCGGCAAAAGCCCGCCCTCTATCGCGGCACGGGAAGCCAGCGTTACAAGAACAATTCCAAGATTCTGGCAGTTGCGTAACGGGTCATCCGCCAAAATCCCCAGTTCCCCGATATAGTCTTCTGCCCAGCTTCTCTTAAGCTGTTCCAGGTCGCCGTTTCGGATACTGTTAACCTCCCTGACCTCTTGATTATACGGATTATGCGTGGAAAGCTCTTCCTGATGTCGGAACACAATATCGGTAAATTCCCTGTTCACCTCCATCGTCATAGAGCGGTCCAGAAAATTATAATCCGCAGTCTCATGCATGGAACAGATATTCTCGCGAAACAGATTCTGTATTAAAAGCAGCTCGCTTATCATATCCGCGGCCCTACAGCGATACAAAAAGGGGATAAGGGAAGCGGCTGCCACTAATGGCGGAAGTTTACCGACTTTCGCTGCCCGGTGCGAGTACGACCGGCCCGACAATAAATACCCACTCCCCGCTATGGACAATTCCGTAGGATACACCTGCCTCTCCCATTGCGATCAGCGGCGGATAGTCCGATTCTGCAAGCGATAACAGTTCTTCCGCATAAACGTCCTCCTCATCGGCAAAAAAAACGTTCTCCGTCAGATCCGCGCGCTCGCATACCTTTTCCCGGCTCCCGTCCTGCACGGAAAATTTTCTGACAATTGTATGAAGACGGCGCGATACATACTGCATGAGATATGTAATATTCATATAGCCCCCTCTTTTTATCTGAATGTTGCGATTTTCTATACAGACTGTTCCAAAAATCCCTGATTCAGTAGCTATTAGCCCGAAGGCTGTATAGTTACATCGTATCCGCATTCATATCGTTTAATCAGTGATAATTATATTATAACAGTGAAAAATATGATATACAAATGAATTTTGTGATATAGGCTGCAGTATAATTTACGTAAAATAATAGAAAATAACGTCGGTAACACAAATACAAAAGGAGGATGGAGACAATGTATGTAAAAGGAGTTAACCTTGGAAACTGGCTTGTTCTGGAGAAGTGGATGAGTCCGGCACTCTTTGACGGGACAGACGCGGAGGATGAATACTATCTGCCGAGAAGCCTTTCCCCGGAGGTTTACGAGGCACGCATCAAGGTACACCGCAGCGAGTATATTTCCGAGCGTGATTTTGCAACGATTAAACGGATCGGGCTGAATACGGTCCGCATTCCTGTTCCCTACTTTATTTTCGGCGACCGCCCGCCGTTTATTGGCTGTATTAAAGAACTGGACAAAGCCTTTTCCTGGGCGGAAAAATATGATATTCGGATTCTGATTGACCTGCACACGGCGCCCCTTAGCCAGAACGGCTTTGACAACGGCGGTATCTGCGGTGTCTGCAAATGGAGCCAGAGCCCCGAAGAAGTGGATTTCGTCTTAAATGTACTGGAAAAGCTGGCAAAACGTTACGGACAGCGGAAAGGTTTTATGGGCATCACACCCATCAACGAGCCGGTCACTAAGGAAATGTGGGAAACCATGGACGTCCCCGGTCGTTATCCCCCTGTGGACAAAGAGCTTGCCGCCGGCAGCGCGCCAAACACCATGGAATTTCTGCACGATTTTTACAACAAAGCCTACGACCGTATTCATCCAAATACCAAAGATGACGCCTATGTGGTATTCCACGACGCGTTCCAGATGAAGGTGTGGAAAGAATTTATCACACAGCCCCGTTTTGAGCATGTGATGCTGGATACCCACCAATATCTGATGGTAGCCGAAGCAATGGGCTGTGAACAGTCCTTAAACGGCTACATCAAATATATTCAGGAAAATTATGCACAAGATATTGAAGAGGTGCAGTCTTACGTGCCCGTGATCTGCGGCGAATGGTGTCTGTTCAATTCCTATGTGGTAGGCGTGGACACCAAAGGCGGTCAGTCTGTATTGAACGGCATGGATTACACGGAAAACGAAAACGAGCTGACGGAAGAGACCAAAAAGCACCTGTACGCGCAGCTCGCCAACGCGCAGCTCGCGGCATGGCAGAAAGGGAGCGGCTATTTTTACTGGAACTACAAGCTGCTGCTCGACACGGTAAACGAGCCCCACTGGAAGGGCTGGGACTGCTGGGATCTCGGAAAGAGCGTGGATCTTGGGTGGTTTCCCGGAGAAGTATAAAAACCGGTTTCCGCCTCCCGAACCAAATATAACCTATAACAAAAAGCAGAACAGAAAGGAGCATTCCTTATGAATACAAATACAGGAAAAATAGAAAACCCGGACGCAAAGCTTTCCTTTTTTGAGCGTGTGGCATACGGAATCGGCGATTATGCAGGCAATCTGGTTTACTCCTCCATATCCGCATTTTTGCTCGTATATTACATCAGTGTCCTCGGCGTGGACGCCGGTGTTGCCGCTTCCATCATGGCTGTCTCCAAAATATTCGACGGTGTGTCCGACTTAATCATGGGACGAATCGTAGATAAGACAAAAAGCAAATGGGGAAAAGCCCGTCCATGGATTCTGCGGATGAGCATTCCGCTGGCTGTCTGCACGGTGCTTATGTTCTCCGTGCCCGCTTCCTTAGCCGGCTCCGCGCAGGTGGCATACATGTTTCTGACTTATAATCTGGTTTCCACCATATTTTATACCGGTCTGAATGTGCCCTATGCATCTTTACAGGGTCTGATGACGACCAACCAGTACGAGTGAGGTCTTCTCGGGAACTTCCGTATGCTCCTCGCAACTTTTGGGACAATGACCGTCAATACCGTCGTATTAAAAATGTGTGCGTTCTTCGGCGGCGGGGAACAGTACAGCCAGAAGGGCTGGACGCTGGCGTTTGTCTGCCTGATGATCGCTTTTGTTGTTCTCAATTTAATTACGTTCTTCTTCTGTAAGGAGCGGGTCGTTGATACGGAAAATGCAGAAGGCGCCAGACAGGAAAAGGGACCCTCTGTCATCAAATGCCTGAAAAGTCTGGTTGTCAACAAGTACTGGCTGCTGATGGTAATATTCCTCTTCTCCCTATACTTTATGATGTCCACTTTCTTCGGCAGCGCCTACTATTTTGCACAGTATGTATTGGGTGATGAAAGCGCTTATTCCATCACCGCAAATTCACTGTCCATGGCGCAGATCGTGATGATGTTTATCACCCCTTTCATCATGGCAAAAATCGGCAAACGCTGGACAGGTCTGATCGGAATGGTCGCAGCGGCGGCGGCCTTTGTGCTGACCGCGCTGGCTGGTCAGAGCGTTACCCTAGTTGTGGCATGTAATATCTTAAAAGGAGCTGCTTTCGGCTGCAGCGCGGCAACCATGTTTGGTCTTTTACAGGATTCTATCACCTATGGGCAATGGCTTACCGGCGTGCAGGCAGTGGGTATGGGAAATGCGGCTTCCTCGTTCTGCATGAAGGTCGGCTCCGGTATCGGGACCGCAGCCCTTGGCTGGATTTTAGATGCCGGCAGCTTTACCGCCGATCCCACCAGCGCATCCGCAATCGCCTCCATCAACGTTGCCTGCATCTGGGTGCCTGTGATCACCTGTGTGATCGGCGCCGTCTGCCGCTGGCATTTGATCTGGATAAGCACTATAAAAAGGCTGTGGACGATCTGGCGGCGGGAAAATGGAAGGGCAGCCAGACGGATACCTTTAACGACTACTATAATCAGTGAAATACCCTGTAGCAGCTGCAAAGGTCATGCTGTAACAACTTTGACTCGCTGCTCACAGGAATAAAAAACCGTGTGAAATGAATCGATTAGGAGGACACTATGATTATCAATCCAATTTTGCCGGGATTCCATCCCGATCCATGTATCTGCAGAAAGGGCGATGACTACTACCTAGCGGTGTCCTCTTTTGAGTGGCTGCCGGGCATCCCCGTTTATCATTCTAAAGACCTGAAAAACTGGGAGCTTTACAGCCATGTCATCACGCAGGAATCCGGGGTAGATCTGACCAGACTCCCTTCTGCAAAGGGAATCTGGGCGCCTTGCCTGACCTATTGTGAGGAGGAAGATCTGTTCTATGTCGTATACGGCATTATGAATTCCATGAATGCCCGCTACTTCGATGTGGACAATTTCGTAATCACGGCAAAGGACATGAAAGGTCCGTGGAGCAAGCCTGTCTATCTCCATTCCTCCGGCTTCGACGCTTCGCTTTTTCATGATTATGACGGGCGCAAATGGCTTGTTTCCTTAGAATGGGAAACGAGAGAAGGCTATGAAAAGCCGGGCGCTATCTGCATGGTAGAATACGATCCGAAAGAACAGAAAATTCTTGGCTACCCCAGACGCATCTGGCAGGGCGGAACCGACAGAGGATGTATCGAAGCGCCGCATTTGACAAGGCGCGGCGACTATTATTATATTATGTGCGCGGAGGGCGGGACGGGTTACAACCATTGTGTAACCATGGGACGTTCCAAAAATGTCTGGGGTCCTTATGAAAAGGATCCGATGAATCCGATCCTGACCTCGACCCCCGGTGAGTCCTACGAGCGGCATAACCCGGATCATTTAAAGCCCAAATACTATAATCCGGAATCCCTTTTACAAAAGTCTGGTCACGGAAGCTACGTGGAAACGCAGACCGGGGAAGTCTATATGGTGCATCTGACTGCCCGTCCCTTTGTCCCGGAGCTGCGCTGTACACTGGGACGGGAAACGGCAATCCAGAAAATGGAGTGGACCGAAAATCACTGGCTTCGTCTGGAAGGCGGCGGCAATCTGGCAAAGCTTAAAGTGCCGGAAAGCGCCCTGCCGGAGTACCCCATGCCGCAGATACCGGATCGTGATGACTTCAATCAAGATACCTTAAATATCTGGTATTACGCCCCGCGGATTATGCCGGAAAGTTTTGCAGACGTGACCGCCAGACCGGGGTTCGTGCGCCTGCGAGGCCAGGAGTCGCGCACCTCGCTGAACAAAGTGAGCATCCTGGCGAGAAAGCTCCGCTCCCTCCACGGACGGATTACCACAAAAATGGACTTTACACCAGAAATCCACCAGCACAGCGCAGGTCTGATCCTGTATTATGACAATATGAATTATATCAATCTGCGGAAATATTACAGCGAAACGCTGGGGCAGAGCGCGCTTTCCATCATTCATCTGGAAAACGGGCAGAAAACGGAGTTTTTAAATTCCAGAATCCCGGTAGAGGACGTGCCTGTTTATCTTCGGCTTTATATCGAAGGACGGGAGTCCTGGTTTGAATGGAGCTACGACGGAAACAACTATCAGAAAATAGGGAAAACATTTGATACCAGCAAATTTTCTGACGAATACTGCGAGTACGGGGAATTTACAGGAACCATGGTGGGACTGACCTGCGCGGACAGAGTGAAACATGAGCATTACGCGGACTTTGATTTTCTGGAATATATTTCAAAATAAGCAAAATGCGAAAAGGAGCTGCCGACGTAAAAGGATCATTGTCTACAGTCTGAAAGGGTCGTTTTAGACGACCCTTTCACATCCTTTACTGCAATCCGCAATATAATACTCTTTTTCGAATTTGTATTTACTTACACCGTATAGCTATTGAGATATTTCTCCTGCTCCGGCGTCAGTACGTCGATTTCTTTGCCAAGGAATGCAAGCTTTCTCTTCGCCACATCCTTGTCTACTTCTTCCGGCACATCGATCAGCTTCTCGGTAAGCTCACTTGCGTGCTCCACCAGATACTTCGCGGAGAGCGCCTGAATCGCAAAGCTCATATCCATAATCTCAGCGGGATGCCCGTCGCCTGCCGCCAGATTTACGAGACGTCCTTCGGCAAGTACGAAGATCCACTGACCTGTAGGCAGCTTATAGCCCATAATGTTCTTGCGCTGTTCTCTCGTCTCCACTGCATTCGCTTTCAGCCACGCCATGTCGATCTCACAGTCAAAATGTCCTGCGTTGCAAAGGATTGCGCCCTCTTTCATCTCCGCAAAATCCTCTTTGTCAATTACGCCGTCACAGCCCGTCACAGTGATGAAGAAATCACCCACTTTAGCCGCTTCCTTCATCGGCATCACATCGAAGCCGTCCATCACTGCCTCAATCGCCTTGATCGGATCAATCTCTGTCACGATAACCCGTGCGCCCAGACCTTTTGCTCTCATAGCCGTGCCTTTACCGCACCAGCCATAGCCTGCCACAACGACAATCTTTCCTGCCACGATCAGATTCGTGGTTCTGTTGATGCCGTCCCATACGGACTGGCCTGTGCCGTATCTGTTGTCAAAGAAATGCTTGCATGCCGCATTGTTGACGCGAACCATGGGGAATTTCAACTCTCCCGCATTGTTCATCGCCTCCAGACGAATAATGCCTGTGGTCGTCTCCTCACAGCCGCCGATAATGTTCGGAATGAGGTGAGGCATCTGTGTATGCACCATCGTCACCAGATCGCCGCCGTCATCAATGATGATATTGGGTTCCGCCTCCAGCACATGGCGGATATGCGTCTCGTACTCTTCCGGCGTCGCATTGTACCAAGCATGTACCTCAAGCCCCGCCTTTACAAGCGCTGCCGCCACATCGTCCTGAGTAGACAAAGGGTTTGATCCTGTCACATACATCTCAGCGCCGCCCGCCGCAAGCACCAGACAAAGGTATGCGGTTTTCGCCTCGAGATGTACGGAAAGCGTCACCTTCTTGCCCGCAAAAGGTTTGCTCTCGGAAAATTCCTTTTCCAGGGTGCGAAGCAGGTCGCAGTTCCTCTTAACCCACTCGATTTTTCTCTCACCGGATTCGGCAAGATTAATGTCTCTGATTTCACTGCTCATGATAGTGTCCTCCTACAATAATTAATCAGCCGAATTTTTATTATAGTGATGGTCGTCTGTCCTATCATCACTTATTATTTTATGTTCACAAGACAAATGATACTTTATACACTTGTCTCGAAAAACATCTCCTTATACCAGCAGACTGTCTCGGTGTACGCCTGATAAATCGTGTTAGTGTCCACATTCAGCACAATAAGCTGTCTGCTGATTTCCTGCCAGTCGGCAGCCTCATAGTTTACCACAAAGGAGTAAATCCCTGCCAGATCTCCCGTACCCCGGACAAGCGCGTCCTCAATCTCCTTGGACACCGTAACCATCTTGAGCGCATCTTCCATGGGCATATTCAGGATAATATTCAGTATAGAGAACAGGCCCATCAGAAATACTTCCGCGGACTTCACACCCAGTCCGAATACCGGAGCCAGACACTCCATAAACTTCGCGCGAAGCATGGAAGTTCTCGCTACCTCGTTGGGTCTGTCCGCACACAGCTCCTTCGTGATCACGGTATTGATCCACTTTTTCAACTCACGCTGCCCGAGAATTGCCGCCGCGTGACGGATGGACGTTACCTGAGAATTGATGGCGATGTGGTTCACCATTTTAAGCAGTTCCACCACAAGCGCAGTATCACGTCCAATGACATCCGCCGCCTTCGTCAGCTCAAAATCCGGCGAATTAACAATGTTCATAAGCTCCAGATAATTGATCTTTAACGGGGAAACCTCATTCTCTCCCTTTGTGATCGGGATGCGGTAAAACTTACCTTCAAATCGATAGAAATCTTCATCGTCTTTCAGGCTGTCAAAAATTTCCTGACTGTCAATATTCCCCACGCATATCTTGATCTTGGGATACATCTTTTTGAAATAGTTCTTCGCCTTGACAATGTCTACCTCTTTTTGGTCTAAAATAACATAATCCATCAGCTTAAGCAGATCGCCATTTTCCTCATACCGGCTCACAGGAAGTTTTGACATTGCCAGCATATACCCTTTTTCCTTCAACTGTGCAAAACGGTTCCTGTATGCCTCGCTATTCTCCACCTCATTGTCAAACGTGAGAACAACCCTGCCTCGGAACTCATCACATTTTGTCTCAAGATCTGAAAATACCGCAATATGACTTACCGGAATCAACACTACCGTTCCCGGCGACAATGTGTCTATGCCTATATTATGTACAATTTCCAGACCTTCGATTTCCGCCAGACCATTTGGACTGCTCGAACCGAAAATCGGTGGGTTCAAGAGGCTGTTTTCCCTCTGTGAAGCCAGTGCGTAAGCTGAGACCTTCATGTCCTTATCAAAATATGGTATCAGTGTTGCTAGCATATCCGTTCCCCTCCCCCAAATACCTTTTTCTTCCGCAGTGCAAGCTCGATTCCGCTTCGCTTCATCTCGCTCACGGGCTTTCGCCCTATACATCCGTCAGAATAACTGCTTCGGCGAGCAGGCTCTCCGACGCTGTTTTTCTGACGGATGTGCACTGCTCAATGCTTATATGTAGATTATAACAAAAAAGTTCTTAAAATTCTATAATTATTTAGTAAGTTTTCTTGTCTAATCCCATTCTGACGATAATATCCTGTATCTTACCGTAAACCAGTTTCTCGTCTACCGTCAAAATCCTGCGGTTTTCCATCGTAATCCGCCCGTTGATGATCACCGTCTCGACCTCGGAACCGTTAGCAGAATAGGACAGCCCGGCAAGCAGATTGTTTCTGGGCGTAAGGGAGGGCGTATTCAGATCAAGAATCGCCAGATCCGCTTTCTTGCCGACTTCAATAGAACCAATCTCCTTCTCCAGCCCAAGCGCCTTCGCGCCGTTGATGGTGGCTATACGGAAGCCTTCTTTAGCACTGACACACTGCGGCGTCTTTCCCGTGCCTTTGTGAATCAATGTCAGCAGGCTCAGCTCGTGGAACATATTCAGACAGTTATTGCTCGCCGCCCCGTCCGTACCAAGACATACATTGATGCCCGCATCAAGCATTTTTGCAATAGGTGCAAAGCCGTTCCCCAGCTTCATATTGCTGGCCGGGTTGGTCACCACACTTACATTTTTCCGTTTTAAGATAGCAATATCCTCATCCGTCACCTGTACACAGTGCGCCGCGATTGCAGACACATCGAAAATACCGCACTTCTCCGCCAGAGCAATTGGCGTGCATCCATACTTCTCCTGAATCTGAGAGATCTCACTTTCGCTCTCCGACAGATGCACATGAATGCCCATGTTCTCCTTTTTGGCCTCGGCCGCCACGATCTTCAAAAACTCGTCGTCGCAAGTGTAAGGTGCATGAGGCCCCAGTTTAAATGTAAGGCGGTCACAGTCTTTCGCGGCATCCCTCTCCTCGTAAGCCTGGCGCAGACGCGACTGCCCTGCCTCATCATTGCCGCTTCCCACAAGACCACGGCAAATCACGGCACGCATACCGGACTCCTTCACCGCGCGGGTCGTCTGGTGGATATTCATCTGCATATCGTTAAAGCAGGTAGTTCCGCTCTTCATCATTTCAATGATCGCCAGATTCGCACCCCAATAAGTATCCTCGTCCGTCATCTGCTGTTCGATCGGATCAATGGTGCCAAAAAGCCAGTCCATAAAGGAGAGATCGTCCGCCACATTTCTCATAAAGGACATGTAGGAATGGGTGTGGCAGTTGATCAGACCCGGAATCACCAGCTTATCCGTGCCGTCAATCACCTTATCAGCGGTAAATCCCGCAGGCTTATCAGCGATACCCGTTATTTTATCCCCCTCGATATAAAGTGTCGTCTCTCGGATAACGTCCTCCGTTCCCTCCGGCAGCACCGCCAGTATATTTTCAATGATAATTCCCATGTTCTGCTACCTCTTTTCTGTTCGCTCTCCCAAAATGATACGCCAAAGCCCGTTGCCTCGCCATAAGCTCTTTCTTACTTATTAACTATGTTCCTGTCTTCTCCTTCCAGAAACGCCTGTATGTTTTTCACCACTTCATCCACCAGACGCTCCCTCGCCTCCGTGCTCGCCCACGCCAGATGGGGGGTGATAATCAGCTTTGTGCTGTCCTTGATCTCATTTAACGGATTATCCCTGCTGATGGGTTCCTTCTCCAGTACGTCAAGACCCGCAGCCGCGATCTGCCCCCGCGTCAGCGCCTCATAGAGCGCCTGTGTATCCACCACCGGACCCCTCGCCACGTTGACAAGAACAGCGGACTGCTTCATCTTGGAAAACGCCTCTTTGTTGATAAGCCCTCTCGTTCTGTCGCTCAGAGGACAGTGCAGGGACAAAATATCCGACTGCGCAAAGAGCACATCAAGCTCTACCCGCTCATATTCTGTACAAGTGCTATTACCGGAAGCGGAATAAAAAATTACCTTGCATCCCATGGCCTGCGCCACACGCGCTACCCCGCGGCCGATATTTCCCATGCCCACAATGCCCCAGGTCTTTCCCGCAAGCTCGCGAAAAGGTCTGTCGAAATTGGAAAACCGATCCTGCGCGCCATATTCGCCCGATTTCACGTAATTATCATAATGAACCAGCTTCTCTTCAAGGGCCAGCGCAAGCAGAATTGTGTGCTGCACCACCGCCGCCGTGCTGTAGTTCACCACATTTGCAACTTTGATGCCGCGGCTTTTGCAGTACGCCAGATCCACATTATCAAAACCTGTCGCAAACAGACAGATCAGCTTCACATTCGGCGCATCCTTCAAAGTGCTCTCATTCATGGGCGCTTTGTTCACGATAACGATATCCGCGTCCTTCACCCGCTCCGCCGTATTCTCCGCCACCGTGTTGGGGTAGTATTCCACCTCCCCGAATTTTTCATAACAGCTCACGTCCACATCCGTTCCCACGCTGTTGCGCTCCAAAACTACCAGCTTCATATTGCCCTCCTGTGATATCCTGTTTTCCTTCGACCGTTTCACTAACTCACATAATTATCAAAATATCCCTGAATCAAAACCACCGGCGTGCCCTTGTCGCCCGAACCGCTTGTCAGGTCGCACAGAGAACCGATCAGATCCGTCAGCCGTCTCGGCGTTGTGCCCTGAGACGCCATATCGCCTACCAGATTGTCCTTCTTCTCCCTGATCCGGTCAGAAATCGCTTCCTTGAGCGCCTCTCCGGACAAGTCCTTAAAATCATTGTCCGCCAGATATTTTAATTTCACTTCATTGGGCGTACCCTCCAGCCCCGGCGTGCTGGCGGGAGAAACGCAGGGGTCGGCAAGCTCCCAAATCTTTCCTACCGGGTCTTTGAACGCGCCGTCACCGTAGACCATAACTTCCACATGTTTGCCGGTTCTGTCCAAAATAGCTTTCTGGATATCCATCACCAGATCAGTACACTCCCTCGGGAACAACTTGATCGTGTCCTCGGTGGACTTATTGGAGCCAAGCAGACCGTATTTCTCGTTGCATCCGCTGCCGTTTACAGGCTGGTTCAAAATATCGTCCAACCCGGCAACAACCTCCACGCCCGCGTCCCTGAGAAGCCTCTTCGTGCGCGCCCGCGTGTGAATATCGCAGTTTATCACTTTCTTTGTATAAGGAAGAATACTGCGGCAGTCGTTGGCAAAGAGAATCTCTACCTCCGCGCCCGCCTCTTTGATCAGCTCTTCATAATACGCCACATAATCCACCCCGGTAAACGGATGCTTATTCTCTCCAAAAAGTTCGCGGTATTTTTCCAGTGTCAGCACATCGCTGTAAGGATTGATCCCCGCCCCATCCAATTGATCCAGTGAGACGAGCTCATTGCCCACTTCATCGCTTGGATAACTGAGCATCAGCACAATCTTCTTCGCGCCCATTGCGATTCCCCTTAAGCAGATCGCAAAGCGGTTCCTCGATAAAATAGGAAAAATAACGCCGATCGTCTCACCGCCGAGCTTTTCCCTCACATCCTGGGCAATCGCCTCCACTGTGGCATAGTTACCCTGCGCCCTCGCCACGATGGACTCCGTCACCGCAATCACATCCCTGTCACGAAGCGCAAACCCTTCCGCCTCGGACGCGTCCATCACACTGTCCACAACAATCTTCGCCAAATCATCTCCCTGTCGGATAATCGGGCAGCGTATACCTCTCGATACTGTTCCTACTTTTCTTTCCATCTGTTGTTCCCTTCTCTCTTGCAATATGATTTCTCTCCGGACAGCAGCGGACCATACGCCGTCCTCTCTTATTTTTACAAAAAAGATCGGAAAAATCAATAAATTACTGCAATAAAATATAAAAATCTCTTGACCCTTACACTGCGTCATAGTGTACAGTGTTCTTATCGGGAACAGGAAACCATCTGAAACGGAGGAAAACATGAGAACAGTAAAGGAACTTTCAGATATCACGGATATCAGCGTGCGCACGCTCCACTACTACGACCAGATCGGGCTGCTTACACCCACGGCAAAAAGTGAGGCGGGATACCGGCTTTATGACGATAAAGCGCTGGAAACCTTACAGCAGATTTTGTTTTTCCGCGAATTTGACCTTCCTTTAAAGAAGATCAAAGCCATCATGGACGACCCTGTCCTCGACCAGAAACAAATACTACAGATGCAACGGGAAATGCTGGTAGCGCAGAAAACACGTACAGAGCGTTTAATCGCCAGCATTGACGATATTCTGAAAGGAGAGAATAAAATGGATTTTGCAATTTTCAACAGAACGGAAATAGAGGAAATGTTTGACGCCATGTACGCGCAGATGCCGGAGAATATCCGCCAGATTGCCATTGACGAGTTTGGAGGCGCAGAAAAATGGCGGGCGCACTATATCGAAGCGCTGTCGTCGGAACAGATGCAGAAATCTTATGCAAAGGTCATCGAATGGTACGGCGGAAAGGAGGCTTATCAGGACGCCTCTAAGCATCCGATGAGCAAAGAAGCCGCGGAAAGCTATCAGCGCAGAATCAACACAATCCTGCACAAGCTTGCCGAAAAACAGGGCTGTCCTACAGATTCCTTCGAAGTCAAGGAAATCGTGGGGGAATATGGTTTCGTGATGAAGCAGGCGGCAGGCATTAAAAAGGAGCAGGATTTTATGCTCGCCCACGCGCAATTTTACCGCCAAGAGCCCATGCATTCCAAGCTGGATCAGGAGTACGGCGAGGGAAGCGCCGCGTTTTTTGCGGATGCGATTGAGACATTTTATCGGAAGTCAGAATAAAAATACTACCTGTATAACTGCTCTTTCCAGCCGGCGCCATCGCACAGAGTTTGGCGTCGGCTTTCATTCTTTCTTGTATCTGGTTATCTTTCTCCAAATTTGCCGGAAATCCCATTCTTTCATGTACAATTTGTCATTGATTATCCTTTTGGGTGGAGCGGGGGCCGATTGCAATCCTATAAATATCCGCGGCTTCCCCTTCGCAGGAAAAGCTCCGCTCATAAGCGCCGCCGTTTTTCCGTATGACTTTCACAGACGCGGTGTTTTTCTTTTCGACGGAAATATGAAGTTCTTTCATTCCCGCCTCTTTTGCTGTCTTTAAAAGCTGACTTAGCATCTCTGACGCATATCCCTTTTTCCTTTCGGAAGGACGCACGCTGTAACCGCAATTCCCCAGATCCTTCAAAAAGTCATTCAGCGTATGCCTCAGATCAATGATACCGACAATCCTGCCGTCACTCTTTCTCACCGCAAAAAAAGTGTCCGTGACCACCCAGTTTTCATTTACCGTCGCGGGATCGGTATTTCGCGTTACACAAGTCAGCCACTCCTCGTAACTCTCCGTCTTGTCAAAAAGCTCGCTCCCGTAAATAATCTTTTCCCCGTGCCGAAAATGCTCCTCACGGTACGCAAGCGCTTCTTCCTTATGTTCCAAAGTGGGTCTTACCAGACAAATATCATTTTTCATGTCAAACCTCCTCTGCCAGTAATCGCATTCTTATTTCGTTTGTTATCTGAGCGGGAATATTTCGGTCCATCTCCATCAGTCTGCTGTACATTCGCACGCCTTGATACGCGAACACAAGCATATGAAAAACAGCTTCCGGATCTGCGCAGTTAAATTCTTTTGTGCCTATTCCATAATGGATCAGTTCCAGCCATGCGGACTTCGAGATTTCATACTGCCTTTTTACCGAGTTGTCTTCTTTAGAAGCTGCCGGATTGCTGTAATATTCACAGATGGCAAGGCTGAACGAACTTTCCCGGTCGCCCATTTCTTTTTCGTATTTTGTCAGAAGCTCCTCCAATATCACAGCCGCCGGAACACGCTTTTCGATTTTTTCACACACATCGTTTTTCTGCTGGTCGGAAAAAGCATTGACAATTTCCAGAAAAATCTGTTCCGTACTTTCGTAATGACGATATAAGCCTCCACGGCTTAATCCTGTCCGCTCACAGATATCTTTCATGGTCACTTCTTTAAATCCCTTTTCCGCAAAAAGCTGATATGCCTTGTCCCGAATTTCCTGTTTTGTCTTGTCTCCTCTCAGGCTCATGCGAATCCTCCACTCCAGCGCTTAATCAAAACTCCTCGCCCATTTCATTTTGCAACACTTATGTCGCTTTCCATTATGCGTCATGCGTGTCGCTTTGTCAAGAAAATTTTTAGCTTATTTTATGCAGCTGCAGACACAGCAAACGGTTAAAATAGACTTTGTTCCTCGCCTATGATATACTAAATTTGAATTGAAAACTTTAATTCAAGAATATATGTTACTGGCAAAAGAAGAAAATTCTATTAAAACATATGCGAAATTTAAAAAGGAATATTTATATTTGAAAAGTTTTCTAACGATAGCAGGCGTAAACCTCACAAATATTGATGAAATTAAGGAATAACAATGATCGGCATCTATTTCAGCGGCACAGGAAATACAAAGCACTGTACGGAAAAACTGGTGCGTCTTCTGGATGAAACCGCACAGACAATCCCGATGGAAGATAAATCTGCGGCAGATTTATTATCTCGGCACGATTTCATTGTTCTGGCATACCCTGTCCAGTATTCAAATATGCCCGTTATGGTGAGGGAGTTCATCAAAGACCATTCCGCAATCTGGAATGGCAAAAAGGTGCTCTGCGTCGCTACTCAGGCATTATTTAGCGGAGACGGCGCAGGCTGTGCGGCGCGCTTATTAAGAAAATACGGTGCGGACATTGTCGGCGGCTTACATATCTGTATGCCGGATTCCATCGGTGATGTGAAGCTGTTGAAAAAATCGATCGTGAAACACCGGGAAATGATCCAGACCGCAGATCAGAAAATAGAGAAATGCGCAGCGAAAATCAGACAGGGCAGATACCCGAAAGACGGTTTATATTTCTATGACCGAATCGCGGGACTGTTCGGTCAGCGTCTGTGGTTTTACGGGAAAACAAAGGACTATAGTGACAGGTTAAAAATCAATGATGCCTGTACGGGATGTGGGCTGTGCGCCCGTCTTTGCCCGATGGAAAATATTGCGGTGAAAAACGGCAAAGCTGTTCCCGGAAACCGCTGTACCATGTGCTACCGCTGCGTTAATTCCTGCCCGGCACGGGCGATTACGCTATTGGGGAATACGGTCGTTGCGCAGTACCGTTTTGACAAATATGCGGATGCGGAGGACAGCACAGGCATCCACTAAAATCAGCAGACGCCCGCTATAAATCAAAAATACTCAACTGCGTTTCCTTCCATGACGCCACCTTCTTCTGGCTCACCCTGTCCCCTGCTTCCAGATGACTACACAATAGCGGCGACGCAGGATCATACTTCGACGCGTTCCTCGCCACGCTCTTCTCACCTGCATTTGCATAACAATAGGCGCAGCCGTTCTTGCATGTATGATAAGTTCCTACGTCAACGCTTTCCACACAACCACATGCCGGGCGCTGATTTTTGTCTTTGCAAACCTTCAGTCTGCACCCGGTTATTTTTTCAATCAACGCCTTATCAATACAGCAGTTATGGACGATTCCGCATCCGTCCAGCTCTATTTTTTCCGCGCAGCTGCCGATTTCCATATGATTATCGTCTGCGATCCCGCTCAATTCCCTCGCAAACTTTCTCAGTTCACCTTCATCCAGATCATAGCTGGACAGGCTCTCCATCCTTTTCCTGTTTTTGGCATACATATCCACAAAACTGATCACACATTTGTCGGTATAGCCGTTTAACGCTTCCGCAAGGCTTGTGAATGCTTTTATGTGATACTGCGCCGTGTACTTATCTGAAAAGAAAATGGGATCATATCTCCAAATCACTCTCTCCCTGCCAATTCTACTTGATAGCTCTCGGAAAATCGGAATCATGGACGCTTTTTTATCGGGCACATTTACTTCGACATCATTCCCATACCCCGTAAGCGTAAACTGAAAATAATAAGGGTACGCTTTTAGCTCATCCAGCCTTTCCATCATCGGCAGGGGATTCTTTGTCCAAAAAACGATACAGTCCACCACGTCCGGCGTTATTTTAATTTCGCTGATCTGATGCGCATTTATTGGATTGCGGACATATAAGAAGCCCTCTTTTATTCTGTTGTAAAACCATTCGGAATAATAATTCGGAATGTCAGTTCTCCTGCTTACGCTTAAAATCATCCCACACCTTTTTGCTGTCTGCGGTTCTGCCTATATTTTCAAAAACATCTTCTATATTCCCCGCATCCCTTTACGCTTTCCAATTCCGATATCAGACAACCCTTGTTCCTATGCGCAAATACATAAGCGCCTTCGCAAACCTGCCTTCTATGTCGTGAAAATGTCCGCCCTCATTCCACTCAAAACACACCTGCCCCGCCAGAATTTCCTTCGCCCGCTGTGTGCATTCCGCCACCCGGCTCATGCGCGGATTTTTACTGCGGCTCTCCTTTTTTCCGAGGGAAAGATATATCCGCAAGTCCGTCCGAATCGGCTTTTCCCGCTCCATAAACTCACAGAAACCGTCAAACCAGAGCGACCCGGAAAGGCTGGCGATCACGCCGAACACATCCGTTTTATAAATCGCGTAAACCGCTGTAAGCCCGCCCAGAGAATAGCCAAGCAGAGCCGTGTGCTTCGGTTCCGATTTTGTCCGAAAATGGGCATCCATGTACGGCTTTATCTTTTCTGTCAGACAGGATAAATAGGCATCCGCCCTGCCCTGCGGCGCTTCCTCCCCCGCCCGGAACGCAGGCGCCGCCCACGGCGTAAAGTCGTCGTTCCAGCTTTCGGGCTGGATGGAAAGAAGAAGAAAGTCCGCCTGCACGCCCGCATTGACCAGATTAGTCACGATCCCTTCTATCGGAATCTCACCGTTGACGTAGATCACCGGGTAACGCGCCTCTCCCTCCCCGTAACCGGGCGGCAGATACAAGCGGCAGTCCATGCCGGCAATCCTCAGTTCCTGTATTTGGCAATCCATCGTTCTGTCAGTCCTCCAATAGCAGCGCAATCTCCTCCTTATACGGCGGAATTGTTTTCTCCTTACTGCCCTCTTCACAGATCCATGGCGTCTCCAAAATCTTCGGCACCTGCGCGAATCTCTCGTCATGGACAATTTTCTTCAAAATATCCGTTCCGATATGCCCCTCGCCGATATTGGCATGGCGGTCTTTGCGTGCCCCGCAGGGATTCATGCTGTCGTTGACATGTATCGCCGCGATCTGTGAAAGTCCGATTATCTCATCGAACTGTTGTAACACCCCTTCGTAATCCTCGACCAGACGATACCCTGCGTCGTTCACATGACAGGTGTCAAAGCAGACACGCAACCTGTCCTTTTTATGCACACCCTCATAAATCATTTTCAATTCCTCAAAGGTTCTCCCCAGCTCGCTTCCTTTTCCCGCCATAGTTTCCAGCGCGACAAAAACGTCATCCTCATTTTCATCAAGCACAAGGTTAAGCCCTTTTACAATCTGTGCAATTCCGGCTTCCTCCCCGGCTCCCACATGGGCACCCGGATGCAGCACTAAAATCCTGCTGCGCATTGCCGCCGTCCGTTTTATCTCCTTTTCAAGAAAGGTTACGGCTAATTCAAACGTCTCCGGCTTCACGGTATTCCCCAGATTGATAATATACGGCGCGTGAACCACGATCTCCTCAATTCCCGCTTCCTTGGCATACGCCCATCCCGCCTCAATATTTAACGCTCCGATCTCTTTTCTCACCGTATTCTGCGGCGCGCCTGTGTAAAGCATCAGGACGTTCGCTCCGTAGGACTCCGCCTCCTTTACCGACCCCAGAAACATTTCCTTTCCCGCCATCTTCACATGGGAACCGATCTTAATCTTTTGCATGACAGCCTTCCTCCTACTGATTCTTATTTCCTCTGTCCTTATTATCATGCAATTCCATTCATTAATCAATCTGTTTCGCAGATTTGACCCAGCATTTTCAATCACCAATTATCATTCATTTTGTGATATAATAAACGTTAAAGCAAAACAAGCAATGCAAAAAAGGAAACGAAGCGTATGGGGACATTTATCGTTTTATTACTAGTGGCGGGCGCGGCTGCACTCGCCATACGACAGATGCTGAAGGATAAAAAAGCGGGAAAATCCCTTTCCTGCGGCGGCGACTGCAGCCGGTGCGCGGGATGTCTGCCGGAACAGAAAACAAAGACGGATCACAGATAAAATATTTTTCATAAAAAGGGGATTCTTATGGAAATGCAAATAAAACCCGGCGATAAACTCGGGATTGTGTGCTGTTCTAACGGCTGGGAAAAACGAAAAGAAGCGAAATTCAGACGGTTACAGGAAATTCTTTTGGGAATGCATCTGGTACCCGTCATATCGCCGTATATTTTTGAACGGGGAAGTGTGGAGAGCGGCAGCGCCGTGGAACGCGCGCAGGCATTGATGGATTTTTATCGCGACGATTCCGTGAGAGGGATTTTTGATATCTCAGGCGGAGACATAGCCAACGAGATTCTTCCCTATCTGGATTACGAAGCGATTGCCGCCTGCGATAAAATGTTCTGGGGTTACAGCGATCTGACAACCGTGATCAACGCCATCTATGCAAAGACGGGAAAGCCTTCCGCACTGTATCAGATCTGTAATTTCATGTACGACCACGCCGAAGAGCAGCAGGAAAATTTTAAAAATGCGGTTTTCGGAAACAGGGAAACGCTTTTTCAGTTTCCCTATACCTTTTTGCAGGGAACTACAATGAAAGGCGTTGTTGTAGGCGGAAATGTCCGTTGCTTTTTAAAGCTTGCGGGCACCCCGTATTTCCCGGAACTGACAGACAAGATTCTGCTTTTGGAATCTCTGGGCGGCACCGCGCCTCAGATGCTCACGTATTTCAGCCAGTTACAGCAGCTTGGGGCATTTAAGCAGGTGCGCGGGATTCTGCTCGGCACTTTCACCCAGATGGAGCAGGAAAAGTGTATGCCGGATGTGTGGACGTTACTGAAAAAGTTTCTGGATCCGGGACTTCCTGTGGCAAAAACAGCGTTTGTCGGACACGGAACGGATTCCCGGGCGGTGCTGGTGGGCGGACATAGGCATTTGGAGCAGAAATGAATCCCACCAGAGACCTCTTGCAGAGTCTTGCCGCAAAACTGTACAGTCTGCCGGAATATGACTTCCGCAGAATTTATTCAGACAAGAATATTTTAACAAACCCGCATAAACACACGCCTGCAACCGCCGGTTGACAAATTTCCAAGCCGCCTATATAGCCTTTCCCCCAATCTTTTCTATAATCAAAGTGAGCCGGAAAGACACGGGGTTATAAAAATCCGGCTACTAAAATGAGAGAACTATTTGGAGGAAAACATGACGCTTGGAGAAAAAATTTTCAGATTACGAACAGAACAGGGATTTTCACAGGAGACCTTCGGGGAGAAGCTGGGCGTGTCCAGACAGTCCGTTTCAAAGTGGGAGACAGACCAGTCAGTCCCCGAACTGGATAAAATCGTGGCGATCAGTGAACTTTTTGAAGTCAGCACCGATTATCTTCTGAAACAGACGGAAGAAACATATGGGACAGCGAAAGAAGAACCGCACCGGACGGAAGAATATTCTCAGGGAGCATACTACATTGGGCGAAGACCCCACTATGAATATAAGAGCAAAAAAATGATCGGAAACCTTCCCCTTGTGCATATCAATCTGGGGTTGGGCATCCACCGTGCCAAAGGCGTGATCGCCATCGGCGCTATCGCACAGGGCTGGCTCGCTATCGGCTATGTGGCGATGGGCGGACTATGCTTCGGCCTTGTCTCTCTGGGATTACTCGCCTTCGCCGTTCTTGCCTTCGGGCTGGTCTCTTTTGGCAGTTTTTCCTTTGGTGTGATCAGCTTTGGCGCCTTTGCCTTCGGCATCTTCTCCATGGGCGCGATGAGTATTGGTCAGTTTGCTTTCGGCGCGTCAGCACACGGCGCACAGGTGGCGGTCGGGGACGCCGCCAACGGAAAAGTTGCGCTGGGCTATTCCCGTGCAGTCGGCACTTACACGCAGATCAGCAACAGACAGCCCTTCAACTATGAAGAAGCCTGTCGCGCGATTGACGAACATGTGTCGTCAAACTGGATGTTTTTCAAGACGTGGGCGAAGGCGATGGTGAAGTGGTTTTAATCAAACATTTTTGCCAGAGAGACATGTCCCTCCAGTTCCGAAAATCCGTTCTTTGTATAGAATGCGTATGCGGGAACATCCTGCTCGGTCTGCAGGAATATATGATTTCACCGATAGTTTTCACATAGGATTCGATTTCACACAAAAAGACCGTCCCAAGCCCTTCCTGCTGGCGGTCTCTTTTGATGAAAAACTCGTAAATGTAGTATTCGGTTCCCAGACACCCGTGCATAATACTTCCAAGCGAAACGCAGAAGCTATTTCGCCATCTGCTGCACCCATTCCAGAAACTCCCGCGCTCCCTTTCCTTCTTTTTCATTATATTCCCATCCCAGTTTCTCCCCGACAAACCGCGCCGTGTTTTCAAACAAATCACACATACGAAAAACTGCCGCCCACGCGTGATCCACGTCGCCGTCAAAATAGGTCGATAAAAGCATCTGCCACTCTTCCTCCGAAAGCCATTTATACAAGTATTTTGATGATTTCCCGGTGCTCACCGACCATTCTGTCAAAATACCGGCTTTCCAGTTTAACATCGTGATAAGCTGCGGTCTGACGCAGTAATTTGTCATATCCTGCACATAAGGAATTTCCTTTCGCCACAATCCCTTTGCGGTATTATTGGTACACCACCAAAACTCATTGCAAGCCGCCAGATATTGTTCTTTGGTCGGCTTTTTCACCCAATACTGGCGATCCGTTGCCGCCTCAATTTCGGGTAATATATGTTCTTTATCCAACAAAATTTTGCAGAGCTTATCCTCCTTAATTCGCTGTAACGCACAATTGACGGACTGTATGGTCAAATCAATCCGAATGCCGTCCGCAAACTGCATCAGATAGCCATAAGAATTTTTCTGATCGCTTGGATAGTTCGGATTTTCATCGGGATACTGCATATAAAGAATCTCTCCGAACACCCGGATCCAGTCTTTGTCCTCTATAAAGCTCTGGGTCTCCTCCACCACATAGACGATATCGTAATCCTGAAACATGTCTTTTGGAACGTTTTCATTTGTTCTCGAACCATTCATATAGACGGCCTTGATTCTGTCATCGTTTTTCGCCACCTCCAATATAAGGCTGTACATTTCATTTTCTGTTCTCATAACTGCACCTCCGTTACCGCCTGCATTGCAATTTTCATAGCTGCCACGAAAAAATCATTTCCCCATTAGATACCGTTTTCGATATTTCATCTGCACATAACGCATAATACGCTGGTAATAAACCGGATTCGCCGCCCCGCCGATCATCCCCACTATGGGAAGACCCTGAATGAACTTTGTCACAAGCATCTCCGTCGCAAAAGCATCCGCCGTTTTTTCTATTTGTTCTTTCATCTCATCATTTCCCGGGACAGCATGAGCCGCCCGAAGGATGAATTGGTTGACCTCTGCATCCGCGGCAATCCATTTCTCCCCTGAGAGCATTGCCGTTTCAATCATTTTAAGAATAAACAGCTTTTCTTCTGAAGAATCGTAGTCAAATCCATACTTTAGCGCTGTTTCATATACACCCCGGAGCAGTACACCCACCCAGATAATGATATCCGGCAGACCGATACCAAGTGCGCCAAGCCCGATGCCCTCCACCGTAGTAACCGCAGTATTCAGGATATTGTTTTTGGACACGCCCGATTGAATCCGTCCAATCTCTTTCCTGCCACCCTTTATGTCCATGGCATAATCGTTGATTTGGAAATCCTTTTCGATGGAATCCCTGTCATAGGTCTTTTCAATGAGGACAGATCCTCTCTCAAAAATGACAGAAAACCCCTTTGAAAAAGCTTTTTTAAGTACAGCGAGTGTATTTTCAGGTATTTTTCCCTCCAGCTTTGATTTCCAGCCGGAAGACGCATTTTGATTCTTTGCACTTTGGATGAGTTTTCCTTCCTTGCGTTCAATTTTATGTAATTCCCTCTCCACTGGGGAGCGCTTTGATTTTCCATTTTTCATTTGAGACATCCTTTCTCATTTTTCTTGATGACATATCCTGATCAGGGGGGCAAAAACCTCTCCTTTAACTTCCTCAATCTCATCATCAGATATCCCGGGGAAAATGTCTGCATTTCATTTATAGAAATTTTTCCTGACAGCGCTCACGCATACCGGGACACATCCGCGTACAGCCCTGCCTGCATCTTCCACATTGCCGCATATTTCCCGCCCTTGTAAAGTAACTGCTCGTGCGTGCCGGTTTCCACAATCCGTCCGTTCTCCATCATATAAATGCAGTCCGCGTCCCGCACGGTGGACAGCCTGTGGGATATGAAGATCACCGTCTTGTCTTTCGCAATCTCATTTAATTCCTGATTCAGCCGATACTCCGCCAGCGGGTCAAGGGCGCTGCTCGGCTCGTCCATGATAATCAGATTCTGTCTGCGGTAAAGCGTGCGGGCAATCGCCACTTTCTGCGCCTCCCCGCCCGAAAGGTTCACCCCGTCCTTCTCAAATTCCGTCGTGAGCGGCGTCTCAATCTGGTAGGAAAGCCTGTTGTCTTCCAGCGTAAAATGCGCGTCATATAACGCCTGTTCTACACGGTAATTTTCCTCCCTGCTGCCATTTTTTTCCACATCCATCAGCACATTTTCCTTAAGGCTTGCCGCATATATTTTAAAATCCTGAAAGACGGAACCGACACCGCGCCGATACGCCATCACCTGATAATCCCGGATGTCATTTCCATGATAACATATTTTTCCGCTATCGGGGTCATATAATCGCAGCAATAGTTTTACCAGCGTGGTCTTGCCGGAGCCGTTGTAACCCACCAGTGCAATTTTCTGTCCCGGCTCTATGGTGAGCGTCACGTCACGCAATACCTGCTGCCCCAGAAGATAGCCGAAATCCACATGCTCCACCGAGAGGCTGCCGCTGCCCTCCGGCACAGGCTTTTCCCCTCTCGATACAATCGTCGGCTCCATCTGCAGAAATTCCCGGATCCGGTAAATGTAAGCCGAGTTTTCCGCCACCGTCCGCAAACTGGTAATCACAATTTCTATATAGTTTGTGGTTCTCCCTATGCACGCCCGGCTCATAACAAGCCGCGCTCCGGACAGAACCCGCAAAACAAGCATCTGATATAAGAGAAGCGTCCAGACTGCGCCTTCCTTGAGCAGACGTGCTAAAATGCTCTCCCGAAGCACGCCGAAAACAAACAGTGATTTCCCATATTTTTTATTCACCTCTTTTATTTTCCTGTTTTCCTCTGTGTATTCTAACCGGCATTCATCTTTCATCTGCGGATGCAGCCGAAGTTCTCCAGCATAATCAGACAGATAAAATACCCGATTTCCGTACTCCCGCTGCTGTTCATGGGGCAGCCGCTCCATTCGGGCTGCCACTATCTTTTTGTTCTCCTGCACAACGCAGAACCATTCAAAGGGAAGCACCGCCGCTAGAATAAGCAGCGCCACAGGATTGATGAATGCACAAAAAATGACCGTACACAAAAATCCAGCCGAACGCGCAATGATAGACGTTTCAAAAGCCAAAAACCTGTCTATACATCGATCCGTCTCCTCCGTCGCCAAGATAAAATTTTCGTAGAAATCCTTATCGTCATAACAGGACAAATCAATCTCTTTCGACTTCTCATAAATCTCCATCCGCAGCGCCTGATACAACGTCTGTTTTCCCCTCGGAAGTGCATAGTGCTTATAGATGGCAAGTGTCACCGTAGACACCGCAAGCGCCCCCATCAGAATGCCCATGCACCAGAGTATCTTCCGAAAGTCTCCGCCCTCTTCCGCCACAGTCAGCACATAATTCATGGTAAACGTAAATTCAAAAAAGATCGAAATCTGCAGTTTAACCGCCTCAAACAGATGATACGCCATAAATCCCGGCGCGTGTTTGAAACAAAATTTTGTCAAAAACCACTGCTGCCCAATCACCTGCCGCCATGTAAGCATTTCTTTCATCGTTGTATCAATTCCTTTCTCATGTCAAATAATTCTCCGCCTGCAGCCGATACAGCGAAGCGTACTCCCCATCCCGGCTCATCAAATCGCCGTGCGACCCTCTTTCCTGAATCCTTCCGTTTTTTAAGTAAAAAACCATATCCGCGTCCCGCACGGAAGACAGCCTGTGGGAAATAAAGAACAAGATCCTGTCCTTCCCGTACTCTCTGATGTTCTCAAATAGATGATACTCCGCTATCGGGTCAAGGGCGCTGCTGGGCTCGTCAAACACCGCGATCGGGCTGTCCTTCGCAAAAGCCCTCGCCGCCAGTATCTTCTGGTTCTGCCCGCCGGAAAATACCACGCCCTCCTTGGAAAACTCACGGGTGAGAATCGTCTTTTCCTTAAGCGGCTGACTCTCTACCTCCTCATACATATCCGCCAGCTTAAGCGCCCGCTCTACCTTTTCCCGATCCTGCTTTTCATCCGTGTGCCGTCCCATCAAAATATTTTCTTCAATGGTATTGGCAAATATTTTTCCGTTTTGGAAAGCCGTGGCAAACAAGTCCCGATACGCCTTTACCTGATATTCCCGGATATCAATGCCGTTCACCAGTATTCGTCCTTCGCTTGGGTCGTAGAGCCGCATCAGCAGTTTCATCAGCGTGCTTTTCCCCGCACCGTTGTACCCCGCCAGCGCCACGCTCTGACTGCCCTCGATCTTAAAGTGAATGTCCCTGAGAACCCAGTCCCCCTCTTTATATCCAAAAGACACGTGCTCAAATTCCACGCTGCGTATCGGAAGTTCCGGCAAAAGCCCTTCCTGATCTTCCGGGATCGCAGGCTCGTACTGCAGAAAATGTCTCGTCTGCTCCAGATACAAGCCGTTCTTGACAATCGCCATCACCGAATCCGCAAACCCGATCAGCGTCCATGTGTTGGAGTTCATGGTCGTCTGGATCACCGCCATCTGCGCAAACACCATCGTACCGCTTACTAACACCCGGTAGCCGGCGTAGAGCACCGCCCCCTCCTGCAGTAAAGTAAAGGTAAAATACTGGAACAGCCAGAACAGGATCATATTTCCCAGAGAATAGTTCCCAATCACCTTGCGGATTGCGGCAACCGCTTTGTCATACTGCTTTTTCAGCAGCCGGAATACATTGGTCATCCGTATCTCTTTCGCATATTCTCCCAGATGCACCGTGCGGTTCACATAGTCCGCCATTCTCTGGAATACAATATTTTCCCGCTCCATACGAAAAATCCGGCTGTTTAACACACCATAAAACACAAAATTGCCGAGAATCGGAAAGATAATAAACAGCGCCGCCAGACGGTCAATCTGATAGATAATGACCATGCCGCAGATCATCGCGACAAATCTCGCCAGAATCTGGCAGACCCCTTCCAGCGTTTCAGGCAGTTTCGTGTGCGCCTGACTGACCGCCATCATATACTCATTGTAGAACTCGCTGTCCTCAAAGCAGCGCATGTCCACCTGACACGCCTTGTCATACAACATGCGGTTGATGCCGTCGTACAGCTTCACGTCCGTGACCGGCTTCACATACGATTCAAAATACCGGCTGTATATTTTTAAAAGCGCTTCCAGCAGCACGACACTCCAGACATACACCATCATTTTTTCAAAAGAAGTCCGTTTCATCGCCATATCCAGTATAAAGCGGATCAGGACACAGGAAACCAGAAGCCAGTCCACATACATAAACGCCCAGTGTAAAAATTCCAGAATCACTCGTTTTTTGCTGATTCTCCACCCGGTTTTCAGCGCGAAACTGCAGGATGAAAATGTCCGATATAAAAAGCCTTCTTTCATGACACACTCCTTTTCTTGCAGTACAAGCCCGGAAAGTTCCCTGCTTTCCGGGTTGACGGGCTTTGCCCTGCGTACCGCGATTGGCTACAACCATAATATATCACAAAAGTAACGCGCTCATTTTATATGTCCTCCAATTCCCCCTTTTTGTCCTTTAATTTTCGTTGCATATGCCGGGTAGATTATCTATACTAAAAATGTTTAAATGCCATCTGCTGTTACTTTAGACAAATATAGATTGTTATTTTTTCTTACATAGTATATACTAAGTATATACTAAATTGTAAGGAGGTTTTTCATGCAGACACAGGTAAAAGAATGGGGAAATAGTCAAGGAATCAGACTGCCAAAAGAAATACTGAAAAGTGCCGGAATAACATTAAACGAATTTTTAGATGTTACAGTATCAAACGGCGTCATTACTTTAGCGAAGCCTTTTCGGCATAAAACATTGGAAGAAAGGGCTGCAGAATTTGATGGAAAACTAATGCTCGATGGCGAATATGATTGGGGTGAACCTGTCGGAAGAGAGGTGTGGTAATGGAACATTTACATCAAGGTGATATTCTAAAAGTAGAAAAAATCAAACATCCTGTATTAGTTGCCAGTAAAGATTTTTTTAATACCAGTGGTGAAATAATAGGATGTCCAATTATCACCAATGCCAGATCCGGACCTCTCCATGTATGGATGTCTACAGAAAATACAGAAGGATATATTCATTGCGAAAAGCTCGCATTGTTAGATTTATCTGTCCGTGGTTATAAAAAAACAGACAGACTACCATTTTCCGAAATGATTAATGTATCGGATGCAATTCAAAGTATTTTTGAATATATTTGATAAAGGAACCCAAATAATTATGCTGCAAATTGCAATCTGCGACGACGAGACGCTTCTTTTAGACGAAATCAAGGAAATAACGGAAGGCTGTATGAGACAGCAGCAGACCTTTTCCATTCTGTCAACTTACACAAGCGGAAAGGATCTCTTCTATGACATTCAGGACGGCAAACGCTTTGACCTTCTGCTCCTCGACATTGAGATGCCCGGGCTTTCCGGGATGGAGCTGGCAAAGCGGGTCCATGCGCTTCTGCCCGACGCGCTGATGATTTTTGTGACCGCCCACTATAAATATGCCGTGGATGCTTATGAGCTTCATATTTTCCGCTATATTCCCAAAAACCAGTTGAAAGAGCGGCTGCACCACGCGCTGAAAGACGCGGTTTCCCTTCTGGAAATCCAGAACACGGACTCCTACATTATCAGCAGCCAGAACCGCCTTGAGCGTATTCCTTACAAGGAAATTCTCTATATTGGAAAAGACGGCAAGAACGCCCTCTTTCATACTACTGCGTCTGGGCGGCAGGAGGAGATCGGCACCGACCAGAACAGGCGCGTGCGCAAAACACTGGCGGAAGTATTTAACGAACTGCGCTCCGAAGAATTCTATTTTATTGAGCGGGGATATATTGTGAATCTGCGGCATGTGACAGGAATTTCCCACACCGACTGTATTCTGACGGATCAGACACGTCTGCCTGTTTCCCAGAGCCGCCTGCCGGAATTAAAAAAGCGACTGAATAAATATTGGCAGGACAAAATCTGACAACTCTGTCTTGCATTCTCCATAAAGATTACTCACACCCGCGTCAGATTTCACATCCATTTACAATTATTCAGAGAAAAAAACAGCTTATAAAGGCATCTCACTGCCAAAGTTTTCTATAGGACAAGCATGGAGGATACTATGCCACTGACGCGAAAAAACAAAATACGCTTTCTGGAACGGAAAAATCAGGTGCTGGAAGAAAATTATCACCTTCTCACCGATTTATACCAGAAAAACGAACGCTTATACCACGACATGAATCATCACCTGCAGATGATCTATCACCTTGCAAAGAAGCACGAAATCTCCGAAATTACGGAGTACGTCAACTCCATCAGCGCGCCCATCAACGAGCTGTCCGACACCACATGGAGCGGCGTTGACATTGTGGACGCCATTTTGAACCACACCGTCCTCGATGCGAAAAGGCAGGGAATTGAGATGGATGTAAATGCGGAATTTCCAAAAGACTGTAACATTACTTCCGACGACTTGTGCGTCATTTTATTTAATTTACTGGACAATGCCATGGAGGCGTGCCAGCATTATATAAGGCAGGCAAAAACGCCGCCCCGTATAGAGGTGACGCTGCGCAGAATCCATCAATTTTTAATCATTAAAATACAAAATCCCTGCGTGCCGCCCAGAAAGCTGTTCGGAATTTTTCCCACCACCAAAGCCGACGCCCGCCATCACGGAATCGGTCTTCGCAATGTGCGGGAAAAGGTGGAGAAGTATAACGGCAGTCTGGAAATTGAAGTAGAAGGCAATAGGTTTACCGTGACGGCATTGCTATTTTTTGAGTAGATAAATCTCCTTTATGTTCTTGCGGCTTTCGCCTTTACGCCTCAAACGCTTCTGTCAGAATCGCTCAAACACATTTTTTTGATATGTTCCAAATCGCTGATCAGTGTCCCCGAGTACTGCTTTGCCTCCCGGTATATGCTCTCCGCTTTGCTGTAATCTTCACCGAACAGCGCATCAATGACCTGTCTGCCATAGGTATGGAATTTCTTATGCTTTTCCCCCAGCTCCTTCCAGAGCTTCATCGCCTCCGGCCTGGTCGGGTCTACCGCATAGTAAAAATGACCGAACCCACATTTTTTGTCGTTCACCTGTAACGGCAGGATCGTCCGCTCTTTCACAATCCGTTCTAGGTTTGCTATCCAGTTTTTATGTGCGGTAATGGCCTTTTCAATATATTCGGCAAAATTTTCATCCTTCAGCCTGTAAAACGCATCCTTCGACATAGCGCCCATAGCCTTGACGGACTCATCCAGCGTCACTTCTATCGTTTGCAGCGGCTTGACAATATCGCTTATGCTATTGCCATGTTCTCGCAGATGCACGGTATCTTCATGCAGCACACCGCACTGTGCATTGATATCTGAGGACCGGGATTCCAGTTCAATGATCGAACTGCTGATTTCCTCGCTGAGACTTGCCAGAGAAGAGATATTATTGGTTATCTTCTCTACATGCTGTCTGTTATCCTCATTCAGTTCCCACACATGGCTGATCTTCTGTGTAACAGTTTCCAGCGATTCGATGGTATTGTCCGCACTCTCCACACTCTTCGCAGATGCGCTGTGGATATCCGCCACAAAACGTCCCATGCTCGCAGTCAGCTTCTTCGTCTCGTCCGCCAGCTCGCGGATCTCATCGGCGACAACCGCAAAGCCCTTACCGGCCTCACCTGCCCTCGCCGCCTCAATGGACGCATTCAGCGCGAGAAGGTTTGTCTGTGAGGAAATAGCGTTGATCCCTTCAATCACATTATTCATTTGACTGATAATCTCCGAAAGCTGGCTCATGTCCTGCTGCATCTCTTTTGACGCGCTGATCGTACTATCGGACAATCCCTTCGTCGCGGTCAGCTCCTGCTGGCTCTCATCAATGCGCTGATAGACAAGATTGGACTCCTCCGAAATCTCAATAATCGTATTGGTCAGCTCCTCATGCTGCGCAGAAACCATTCTGGCAATAGAGTCCGCTTCGTCAGAAGCGTTGTGGATCAATTCCGTAGCATCCGAAACACTGTCCGACACCTTCTGGAGAATTTCGGAATAGTGATTCAAGGAAAGATCCAGAGAGCTGATCTGCATCACGGAATCCAGAACATTTGCCATCACTTCCTCAAACCGGGCGCGCCCCGCAAGCAGGCGGCGGTACATCTGTTCCAGCTCGGCAGACTTTTTTCCATAATCCGCCTCAGCAAGTTCCGACATCGACAATAACAGGTTCTCTTTCTTCGGTCTCATTAAAATACCCATAGCTGTCCCCTCTTTATATATAAATTTTTATAGATCCTTTTTTCTGCAATCCGGGCATATGTAAAAAATCTTCAAATCATAAAACAGAAACTCTTCCCCAATCTGTCCGCGCAGAGAAGCAGTCAAATCTTCCAATGAAATATCCGCTAATCTGCCGCACTTCTGACATATCAGATGGTCATGCTTTATCACCCGGTCATATCTGTCCGGCATATTTTCAACAGATATTTTACGAATCCGACCGGCTTTCCACAGCTTATTTACATTATTGTAAACAGTTGCCAGAACAACCTTCGGACATTTCTTTTTAAGCTCCAGATAAATCTGTTCCACAGTAAGATGTCCTGTGGAGTCGGTAATGATGTTATATATTTCCTTTTCGTACTTTGTCATAAACGCACTTTCTTTATACAAATTAGAATAATTCTAAAATACTTATTAAGTCTAGCATTCGGCAAATATATTGTCAAGGAGCTCCAAATGTGTCCACCCTTCGCGAGTCCGGATAATGTAAAACTGGTGATTATGTAAAAGTAGCAGTCCGCGTAAGTTTGCAAAACACATAGGATAAATTGAGTGAAAGCAGAAGACGGAACGGGCAGCCGTCGCCCCAGTTGGAGATGCGGGAAATGTTACCCCACCTATTTCATTCAAGAATTAAGACCTCGCCACTACACGAGATCCTATTTTTATCACCCTGCCACAATTCCCTTATTTATGCGTCTCCACATACTTCATAAACACATCTGTCTTAGACCAATACTTGATTCCCCAATTCTCAAAATTCCATTCGTCCATATAATCATTGCATTCAAAATCAATATAATACAATTCCTCATTCTGAACGACAAAATTAGTGGGAAAATAGTCAATATTGATATGAGCCGCATACAATACTCTGCACATTTCCCTGACCTGTTCCAGATAATGCGGCTTTATCCTGTCCGCGAGCACCAGATCAAATATGGTTTCCCCATCCACATACTCTTTCAAAATCCGTTCCTGCGGAATGTCAACTTCCAACATTTCCGGCATTCTGATTCCTACAGATTTCAGCCTGCCATAATCCCTTATTTCCGCCTCCATCTTATTTCCGAACTGATAATAATCGCAAGGCTCGTGGTGAATCTGTTTCAGTACATACTGCCGCTGTCCGTCCGAAGCCAGATAGGAATACCCGCCTTTCCCTTTTCCCAACAATTTTATAATCGTAAATTCCCTACCGTTTACCTGCATTGTTTTTTCCATGATCCACTCCCTCAATCTGCGTATATCCTTTCCTTTTCCAGCGAATCCACATAGCGGCGGCACGCAGACACTCATCCATCCCCTGCGCAATCCATACGCCCAAAAGTCCCATATGCAAAACAATTCCCAGAAGACAGCTGCCCCCTACCGCAACGCACCACATGGAGACAATCCCAATATAAAAGGGAAACTTCACGTCCCCTACCGCACGGAAAGAAGCCACATAAACCAAATTCTGGCTGCGTCCGCTCTCCAGCAAAAAATTTGCAATCAGAACGGTTCCAGCCAATATCAATATCTCAGAGTCAGATGTAAACAGGGAAAACATCCGGTTCCTGAAAACAAACATAACCGCCATCATAGCCATACTGAAGGCAAAGGTATACTTTCCGGCAAAGCGGCATTCTTCGTCAGCCTTCCCATATTCTCCAACGCCCGCGCTCCATCCGATCATAATAGCCGTTCCCTGTCCAAGCGACACCGAGAAAACATACATGCACTGCGTTGTTCTGCCGTAAGATTTCAGTACTGCAGAAAAAATAAAATAAAGCAGCTGCACCCATAAAAACCGGTTGAGCACGCCGAGATATTCTCCCGCGTAACTCCTGACCTGTCCCGACAAGTTTAAAAAACGTAAAATCACCGGGTAAAATACAGACATCAGGACTGTAAGCACAACTCCCATGCCCACATTCAACAGTATGGACAACGTGATCAAATCATTCTGCTCCTCTTCGGTTTTTTTGGCGCCGATGTACTGTGCGCACAAAATGATTTCAGGCGGGCAGGGCATGATCACCATACAATCCCATCCCTATCTTGTGAAAACAGATGACATGATCATCGTACCCCCTCAGATGATTCACTCCATAGAACAATATGCGGATTCCCCGATGGTGTATTTTAACATCCTTTTCCAATTTTCGCTGTTGCATTATTCGGTTAATGATGCCTGCTATGAAAAATATTTTAAGCCCCTATACTTTCACACCAGACTGCCTTCCCTGTACCTCAATGTGGAAACGGAATTAAACCGCCTTATGCGCCCCCATATCATGTATCTGATTGAAAACCGGAAAAAATGTGATGCGGGAGATGAACTGATGGTAAAATCAAATCTTTTCGCCATCATGCACTATATAAACCGGTACAGCACTCCGGCAAGCGGCGCTGAACTCACTTCAAAAAATAATTTTGACAAACTGAAAAATCTGCTTGTATATATACAATCTAATTACAACCGCTCAATCACAGTGGGAGACACCGCCGCAATCTGCGGCTTTTCGCCAAGCCATTTTATGAAATTGTTTAAGGAATTGACGGGAAAAAGTTTTTCGCAATATGTAATAGATTACCGTCTGGAAATTGCTGCCAGACAGTTGATAGAAACCGCCGATAAAATAATAGATCTTGCGGAAAATGTCGGTTTTCACAATGTATCTTACTTTACAAGGGCGTTCCATTCCAAATACGGAGAAACGCCCTCGGCTTACAGAAATCACTATATAACAAATATTACTGCGTCAGATTCTTAGCTTTTCGTTTCTTAAAAAAACAAATCCTTCAGGCTGTTCATCACGTCTGCCACGCTCTCCACATAGGACTTCAGGGTCTTTCCCTTTAATGCCATGGCCTTGATGGTGACGGACTGATTCCTGCTGCCCACTGCCATGCCTTTGTCTGTGGCTGTGCCTGTGCCGCGGATCACTACCGTTGCCTTTCCCTTGGCTGTGGCGTTGGTCCATGTCACCTCATACAGGGACGGGTCTACCACCGCGCCGCTTACCATGACTCTCACGTACACGGCATTCGGACCGTCCGGCGCGTTTTCCACCTCGGCGTTGTTGCCTGCCGGGGTATAGAAGGGATTGCCATTGTACTCAAGCCACTTAAGCCGGGTGCCCTCTTTGTCAAAGAAGGTTACCTTTGCTTTCGTAAGGTTTACCGCTTCGTCTGCTTTACGCACATAGTATTCCCCTCTCAGCACCGCCCCTTCCGTCAGGCCGTAGCTGCCTTTCTCCTTCGGCGTTACCGTCACCCTGACCTTTGCCCACGCATCTCCTTCCGCTATGGTAATCTTTACTCTATTGTCTTCCACATACTTGGTGTCGTCCGCCGCCTGCGAAGCGGTCGCCCATGCGTAGGATACCGTGTAATGGGAGGATTTGATCACCGCCCCGTCAACCGTCACGATGGGCGTCGCCTTATATGCCCGGTTCGCTTTGCTGTATACCTTGTCCGGCACCGTCACCACCGTGCTGGCGGATGACAGTTTCGCGGGTGCGATCTTGAAAGTCTTCTGTACCGCGCTGCTTCCCTTGTAGTTGCCAAGGAAGGCAATCTTCAATCCGGCGTCCTTTGTGCCGCTCACTTTTTTGTTGTTACTGTAGGTAACCTTATAGTCCACACCGGGTATCAGAATCTTATCATCGGTCTCCGCCTCTGTCTCCCCAAGGTACTTCACCACAAGGCCGTCCACCTCTGTCCCGGCTGCCCTGTACTCGTATGTCTTCGCCTCGTCAAAGGTGACGGAGAACCTGCTGCTGTCCGTGACCTTGTGGGGGCTGATCTTGAAGCTCTTGGCCACGCTTCCGGTATAGGCTCCCATGCCTGTCAGCGTGAACTTGACCGTCCCGGCGTTGGTCAGGCTTGATGTGCATACGACAGTAAAGTCCGTCCCTTCTTTCAGGATCTTTGTCTTGTCTTTGGCGTCCGTCACCGTGATCACGCCTGCCGGTTCCTGCCCGTCCGCTGCCGTCTCTGCGCCTTCCCCTTCCTGGGGCTTTTGGAACAGGCTGCTCAGGTTCAGGGCTGTGCCGTCATACACAGGCTTGAATTTACTGTCTACCTTCACCGACAGCTTTCCTGCGGCTTTCCTCTCGATGACCTTCACTTGGATCTCAAAACTGCTTCCCGCATAGCTGCCTTTTCCTTTTACCGTCAGGGTATTGGTTTTCCCTTCGGCTGTGGGCGCCGCATATTTACTGTTGACAAGCCCTTCCCCTTCCAACTCGTAGTCTTTCGTGGTGAGCTTCTTGATGCCGTTCATGATAACCGGAGATACTTTAGTATTCTGTAGGTCGATTGTAATCCGAGATTCTCATTCTGGAAGCGAGACTGTGTTTTCGGTTCGCAAGCTGCACAGATTTTTATCATGGAAGGAATCGATTAAAACTGCCAAATAAAAAAAACACCCTTGACAGAAAGACGAATGTTTAAAACATTCATTCTATCAAGGGTGTTCTAATGATTATATCAGGGAGTCAAACATCAGGTTTTCCCGACAGCCCCCTCGCTTATCATTACAGTCTCTTAAGCAGTTCTTCTCTCTGCGCCTCGTATCCCGGCTTGCCGAGAAGTGCAAACATGTTCTTCTTGTAGCTCTCCACACCCGGCTGGTTGAACGGATTCACACCGAGAAGATATCCGCTGACACCGCAGGCAAACTCGAAGAAGTAGAACAGCTCTCCCAGATAGAACTCGTTCACCTCGGGCACATTGATCATAAAGTTCGGAACCTGTCCGTCGGTGTGCGCCAGAATGGTGCCGTTCATCGCGCTCTTGTTGACGAAGTCCACGTTCTTGCCCGCCAGATAATTGAGCCCGTCCAGATCTACCGGCTCCTCACCGATGATGATCTCTTCCCTGCTTGTCTCAATGTTTAACACCGTCTCAAACATGGTACGGGAACCGTCCTGAATAAACTGTCCCATGGAATGCAGGTCGGTGGTCAAGTCCACACTTGCCGGGAAAATGCCCTTCTGATCCTTGCCCTCGGACTCGCCGTAAAGCTGCTTCCACCACTCGGAAACGTAGTGCGCGCTGGGCTCATAGTTTGCCAAAATCTCGATCACTTTGCCCTTTCGTAACAGAATGTTGCGCAGCGCCGCATATTTCACAGCGTCGTTCTCCTCGAAAGGAGCCTCCAGCGCCATCTTTCTGCCTTCCGCAGCGCCTTCCATCAGCTTATCGATATCCGCGCCGGATACCGCGATGGGAAGCAGACCTACCGCCGTCAATACAGAGAAGCGTCCGCCCACATCATCGGGAACCACGAAGCTCTCATAACCTTCCTCATTCGCCAGATTTTTAAGAGAGCCTCTCGCCTTGTCGGTGGTTGCGTAAATTCTCTTCGCCGCACCCTCTTTGCCGTATTTCTTCTCCGCCATCTCCTTGAACACGCGGAACGCAATTGCAGGCTCCGTGGTCGTGCCGGACTTAGAAATCATGTTGATGGAGAAATCTCTGTCCCCGATCACATCGATCAGGTGTTTAATATAAGTAGAGCTGATAGAGTTACCTACAAAATATATTTCCGGCGTCTTTCTGACAGATTTGTCCACCACATTGTAGAAGCTGTGGCGCAAAAATTCAATCGCCGCACGCGCGCCCAGATAGGAACCGCCGATACCGATTACCACAAGCACTTCGGAATCACTCTGAATCTTCTCCGCCGCTTTCTTGATCCGCGCAAACTCCTCCTTGTCGTAGTCCACCGGAAGATCAATCCATCCAAGAAAGTCGTTGCCCGCACCCGACTTGCTCACAAGCACCTCTTTTGCGTCAAGGGCCAGCTTCTTCATGGACTCCACTTCATTCTCCCCGATGAAAGATGCCGCTTTTGAATAGTCAAATGTAACTTTGCTCATTTTTTCCTCCAATCCGAAACGCTGTTATATCTTCTCTTTTTCCGTTTCTTTCCATAAGTGTAGCATTGAAACATTGGTTTTTCAAGAGTTTCCCCCAAAAGCCCTCTCCTTATCCTTCCAGTTTTTCTGTACAGATGTGAGCGCTTCTCTGCTCACCAAAAAAAATTCTGTACCATTCACCTGTACGGACGCATACGTCTCATCAAAAGCATAATAGCATTGTATAATCTTCGGTGCATCTTCCCTGTTTCTCTCAAACGTGACGCTCATAAGCAATTCTCTGTTCCTGGCATCAATATTTTTCTTCTCCTCCGGGGACAATTCCCGCTCTATAAAAATACTCATCAGCTCCGTATATACTGCATCTACTTCCGCACTGTCCATTTCTTTGCCATTCCACCAAAACACTCCGCCGTCAGCCCGCATCTCATAACTGCGATCATCAAAGCAGATCGTCGCCTTAGATATTGTGTCCAGATTAACTACACTCACTACTTTTAATATAAAATCGTAAGGATTAACCGCAAATAGTTTATCGACGACAGCGCCTTCTGCAAGCCAAATCCTGCCGTCAGTTTCCACATAGTAATTCCCTGCTTCATCTTGATTCCCAAACCGAAAAGTCATTCCACGATCCGGCTCTGCCTGCCCGCCTTCTTTTGTTTGTCCACTGTAGTACGCCACAAAAATATGATCAGAAGTCCCTGTGATCCCTGCCTGTTCGCTCGTCATACCATACACAGGCATCCATTCCACCCTTTCCAAAATACGAAAATAAGCATACATTATCTCCGTATCAACAGTCACCATGGATTGATAGGGTACAGAAATAGTCCAGCAGTCAAAAGAATTTTTATAGGCCCTTGGCTCATAAGAAACCGCAAAACAGAGTTTCCCTTCTCTCGTGACAGACATGCCTCGAAATGCTTCTGCCATAAGCTCCTCCTGATTTCCCTTCTGCAAAGACGACTCCCATCTAGCCAGACTGCTTTCTTCCATTTGTATCTCTTCGTCCGTATCCGATTGATTGATCCGGTATTTATTTCCTTCGTTCGTATCACTTTTCTGTCCACACCCGACAAATGTGACAACCCACAAAAGCAGGCTGCCCGCAGTAATGATCGACCGGATAACATCTTTCCGCTTCTTCTCCTTCACCTTTCACCGTCCATTCTGTACCTGTTCCCGATATTTCATCGGTGACATTCCAATATGCTTTTTAAATGCCAGCGAAAAATAGTTCATATCATGATATCCTACCATAATGGAGATTTCACCCACTTTCAATGTCGTAGTCGCCAGCAAAGATTTTGCCTGTTCAATTCTTTTTCGCACAATGTATTCGTTACACCCTTCTCCGGTCACTCTCTTAAAAAGTCTGGACAAATAGTTGGGTGTCACGTAATATTGTTCCGCCAGACTTGTGACGGTCAAATCATCCGCCAGATTCTCATGTATTCTGCGCTTTACTCTGCCAATCAGTTCATGAACCTCGCCGTCCTCGCCTTCAAATAAACTTTCCAGAAACATAGCCGTCACCTGACATGCCCTGCCTCTGTCCGCGCCGGACAACGCCTGCATCAGAACGCTCAGCTTCTCGTCCGCGCTGCTGCCGGTATCGCTAAAGCGTGCAAAGTAAACCGACGAAGCAAGCTCAAAGCAACAACTTCTTGCATATTTAGCCGATAAATTATAAGATTCCATTGCTACGCTGAATCTTTCGAAAATATGAAAAATCTTTTCTTTGTCTCCCACATTACAGACTAGCGCATTGCGAAATTCTCGAAATACATCCTGAAAAATGTCCTCACCCTTCCGGTTCCAATTCACAGCGCAAAGTTTTTCGAACTCCTCTCGTTCATGCTCCAGCGTAAAAACCGCGTCATTATAAGAAATCCATAAATGATGAATTCCCTTTTTGACACTTCCCCAGATGACCCGCGGTTTTGTCTCCAATTCATCACTCAAAATCGCCATAAGCTGCTCTACCAGCTCTTCTTCCTTGCGCCCCTCATCGCAAAAAAAGGCAATCGCAATCCTGCTTTTTTCATCCAAAAAGGTAATCCCCCGCTTCCTTTCATCAATCATACCGATACAGATATGCTTGACCGTCTGAAGCCGGAATCCTTCACTGTCCGGATCTTCCTCCCCTGTCACACCCGGAATCAGGATACCGATTCGCATTTCCCCGTTCTCCTGAAAATGAAACTCCTTCAAGAATACTTCTGTCCGCTCTCCTAAGTCTTCCCTTCCCAGAACGAGGGAACGCATAAATTCTTCCAGCTCAACCTGCTGTCTGACCCCTTGGGCACGACTTAAAGTCATGCTGCTTTCTTGTTTTATACGGCGCTTTTCCAGCCAACTCACCTGTTCCATAATACTTTTTTGCAGTTCCGATTCGTCAATCGGTTTTAGCAGAAAATCATGTACCCTAAGTTGGAGCGCCTGTCTGGCATACTCAAAACGGTCATATCCGGTCAAAACGATCACCCGCATTTCTTTATTCTCTCTACGGATTTGTTCTATCAGCTCCAGTCCGGACATCTCCGTCATACTGATATCGGTTACCATGATCTCCGGCTGGTATTTCCTAATCAGCTCTGCCGCTTCTCTCGCACAGGAAGCCGTATATACTTCCACAATATGCATTTTTTCCCACGGCATTGCATTTTTGATTCCCAAGCGGATCATTTTCTCATCGTCTACAATCAAAATCCGATATTTTGTTTTGGAAGTCTTATCTCCACACATAGCCCTTCCCCTTCATTTTGTCGAAACCGTAAGCCATACTGTTCCCCGTACATCAATTCAATTCTTTTATTGATATTTGTAATTCCATATCCCACATCCCGGTTCGTATCCGATATATTTTGATTAATATAAGCAATCCGCTCCGATTCCATGCCGCCGCCGTTGTCCCGCACTATCAAAAGCACGGTATCCTCAGTTTCACAGACTTCTATTTCCACTGTTCCCGTCAGGCTTTCCTTGATTCGGATACCATGATAGATCGAATTTTCTACAAGAGGCTGCAAAGTCAGCTTCGGTATCATCATGGACAAATATTTTTCCTCCACCTTTTCTACAAGCGTAATGATATTCCCATATCTCATATTTTGTATGATCAGGTAATTCCTGACATGATCCAGCTCCACTCGAAGCGGAATGATATCTTTTCCCTCACTCAAACAAATTCGATAATACTGCGCAAGCGCCTTCACCATCGTAGAAATTTCCTGAATCCCACCGGACAATGCCTGCCAATGGATACACTCTAACGTATTATAAAGAAAATGCGGCTGTATCTGGGACTGCAGTGCGTTAAAACGCATTTTGTCAAGCTGGCGCTGTTCTTCTTTTACCCGTTCCATCAGGACGTCAATCTCATCCATCATGATATTGAAACCGCCAGCCAGCTTTCTTCCATCGCTGTCCATATCTTCCAGCGCAATCCGTGTCCCCAAGTCGCCCTGCGACACATCGTTCATTTTTCCAACCACCTTGTTGATGGGACGATACAGTTTTTTCGTGATATTTTTTGCCAGTGCAAGCGCAATAACCGTGATCGCCAGCGTCACAAAAACGAGAACAAGAATCGTACTGAAACAATTCTGATACAAAGACCAGGCAGACACTTCATTGACGATATAGAAATTCCAATCCTTTACCCGCTGATAGCTGACCAGCTTTCCTCCCTGCCAGAACATGCCCTGACTGCCTGTCATCCTGTCAAAAAAACCGATCTTCTGCCCAATCTGCTCTTCGTTTTGTGTAGATACGATATTTCCTTCCACATCCGTCAAAAACAGATTGGAGCTGTACTGCAGACCACTCTGATTAAAACGCATCAACAGGTTATCATCCAGATTCACGATAATCATACCATTGCTGCTCACCAGTTTTGTCACCGAATAAGCCGGAAAATATAAAGTCAGTGTATATTTTCTTCCCTTGTGATAATTATTGGAAAAGTTAACGCGCAGTGTCCCTTTGTTCTTGGCCTGCATACTCTCTTCATAGTCCTTCTCATACACCGTTTCAAAACTGCTCTCGCTGACAGCGCTGTTTCCGTTATAAATGTATTGATCCATGAAGTCGTTTGTCACCGCGATAAAATTAGCGTTGTGCTGGGTATAGAGCATATTTAAAAAAGTGCTGTAAACATTCCCCATCTCGTTATACAGCTCCTTTCGGGTTTTGCTCTCACAGTAGTTTTGTACATGCGGATCAAGAATAATGGAAGTGGCAAGCGCTTTATACTGCTCCAGATTGTCGGCACAGTCCTCAGCCATAATTGAAAGCTGTTCCGCCACATACCTGCTGTTCTGATCCGTAATGGATATGATAAAAGAAAAAGTGGAAATCCCTATAGCCGCAGTCGCAATCACTGTAATCGTCCAGATGATAACATAGTTCATCTTCTTTTCAAAATTCCAGCTTTGATTCCACTTTTCCCAAAACAACATATGTTCCCTCTTTTCTTCTTATCCTTTTACGGCCCCGGCTGTCATGCCTTTCACCAGTTTATCCTGCGCAAAGATAAACAGTATAATCATCGGCAGAACCGTCAGCGTCAGCACCGCCATAATCATCGGTGTATTCATGGAATACTGTCCCTGAAAATCCCATACTGCCAGCGGAAGCGTTCTGTTTTTTGGCGACTGTGTCAGCGTATATGCAAAACTGAACTCATTCCATATATTAACGCCATTATATATTGCCAATGTAGATAATCCGGGTTTTGCCAACGGCAGAATCATTGTAAAAAACATCCGATACTTGTTGCAGCCGTCGATTTCTGCGGATTCCTCTATTTCCTTAGGGATTCCCATCATAAAACTGGTCAGGATAAAAACGGAAATCGGCAGCGCGAAGGCAACATTCGGCCCGATCATCGCCCAAATTGTATCATATATTTTCAGACTTTTTGTCATTTGAAACACAGGAATTAACGTAATATGAATCGGGATAGCCATACAGGCCACAATAACCGCGTAAATAAAACCGTTCATCCGAAATTTAAAACGGGCCAGCGGATAAGCCGCACACGCTGAAATAAACAGGACAAGCAGCAGGGAGACACAGAGCACAAATACACTGTTCCCAAAGTATTTTACAAAGCCTCCTCCCAAAACTTCCTCATAATTCGTCAAATTCAATTTTTCCGGCGGAGCAAAAACACCCTTCGTCAGCATCTCGAATTTGCCCTTAAACGAATTAAATACCATGAAAATAAAAGGAAGCACTGCTGCCATCGTCGCAACGACCGCAAGAAAAATTGCAAATGCCCAGCTTATTCTGCTCTTTATGTTGCTGTTTTTAAACTCTTTTTCCATCTGCACACCCTCCTACGCTTCTTCTTTTTTGCCGTTGATCATACGCATCGTGAAAAGAGAAAGTACGGTGATCAGGATAAACATACCCGCCGCAACTGCAGAACCGTAGCCCATATTAAACTGTACAAACGCATTCTTATACATATAGGTAGCCATCAGTTCCGTCGCGGTGCCCGGACCTCCGCCTGTCATAACATAGATCAGGTCAAAATATTTCAGAGAGCCAACCATGGAGAGAATTGCCGCGCTTTTAATCGACGGTGTGAGAAGCGGCAGGGCGATCTGCCAGAAATACTGCCCCTTTGTCGCCCCATCGATCAAAGACGCCTCATAGACATCTTCCGATACATTGGTGTAAGCTGCCATACAGTATACCATATAAAACGGAATAAACTGCCACGCAATGACCAAAATAACCGTGATTAAAGCCGTATTTTTATTACCCAGAAGATCAACGTTCCCACCGCCAAACAACTTAGATACGGCGCTGACCATACCGCCGTTGGCCGCCAAAGCATAGTTAAAGAGAAAACCGATCGCCACGGATGACATCAGCATGGGAATAAACCACAGCACCTTGCATACCGTCGCCTTTTTTCCGGCAAATTCGATAAACGTCGCCTCCGCAAGTCCAATCGGTATCTGAATGACAATAGACAGCACCATAATCAAAATATTATTGCGAAACGCAAACCAAAATTCCCTGTCACTTAACAGTTTTCCCCAGTTTGACAGGCCTACAAAAACTTTTTCAGCCGCTATGCCGTTCCACCTGTATGCACTGATCATGAATGAGTCCACAATGGGATAAAAAATGAAAATCGTAAGAATTAAAAAAACCGGAAGCAGGAACACAAAAGCAGCGATGTTCGTACTTCTCTGCCTGCGTTTTCCTAATGTATTCGCCTGACTGTTCATATTGCTGTACCCCCTTTCAAAAATTGAGCGCTCTCACACTCGGTCAGAGAATGTTCCGCATTCTCCTTAAGTAATTTACGCTGTCAAAATATATTTTGAAAATGAAGAGGGGGAAATCTCCCCCTCTTATGGTCAATCCATTCGTCTTTATTTCCCGGAAAGATATTCCGCCTGTGCCTCCTGCATCTTTTTATTTGCGTCCTCAGGAGTCATGGTCAGACCAAACACCTCCTGATTCCCGTCCAGATGCGCATTGGCAACTGTGGGGTTGAGATACTGGTCATACCACAACTGAACCGCCGATGCCTTGTTAGCCGCATCGATGATAGATTTGGAAACCGGATCTGTGATCTTGTCTTCCACACCCGTAACCGGGGGAATCAGGCTTGCTCCTACCATATAATCAATCGTCTCATCGCTTGACAGATATGTCGCAAATTCAAATGCCGCATCCAGCTTTTCATCCGTGCAGTTAAAGGATACAAACTGATCTCCCATTGTCCCGCAAAGGATAGAAGCGTCCGCGCTGGAGTCATCAACCGCCGGGAAAGAGAACCAGTCCACTTTACTGTAAAAATCATTGCCGGCATCTTCGCTGTCCGTTTTGAATGCGGCGGTATTCCAAGAGCCTGTCAGATACATTGCCGCTTCTTCCGTGTAAAAGAACGCTTTCGCCTGTCCGTCATCTTCGCTCATGGAGTTAAATCCCTCCGGAAAATATCCCTTATTTACCCACTCCTGAATTTTCTGTCCGGCATAAACAAAACTCTCATCCTCAAAAGACCCGTCTCCTGACGCCGCTTTCTGGAAGGGTTCCAAGCCACCCTTTCTCGCCGCGAGGCACTGGAAATACATGGAACCCGTCCACTTGGGCCCGTTTGCCAATGTAAACGGAATAATGCCGTTCGCCAGAAAAGTATCACATGCCGCCTCAAGCTCAGATACGGTAGTCGGCACACTCACACCACATTTTTGAAACAGATCTTTATTATAATAAATACCCGCGATGGAAATATTCTTAACCGGAACCGCGTAAATCTTGCCGTTATAGCTTGCCTGCTCCAGCGCGCCTTCCATAAAGCGCTCCTTCATTCCATACTTCTCATACAAATCATCAAGAGGCTGTGCATATCCGGAATCGATGTACTCATTCATCGGGCCGCCTGACCATGTGGTATACATATCCGGGCATTCCCCAGAGCTCATGGCAATGACAAGTTTCTCTTTATACTTATCATTCTGGGTCGGGATGTTCTCGATCGTATACCCGCTCTGGGTTTTTTCCTGAAACTGGCGAATTGCCATCTCATAGGTTTCCTTATCGGCGCCCTCTGTGCCCACATTCCAAAATGTAATCACTTTATCTCCGGAATCGGAACTGCTGTCCGCTGCCGGTGTTTCTGCCGCATCAGCCGATCCTGCGCTGCTGTCTGCGGAAGCCTGACCGGACTCACCGCTGCCCTGTGGAGCATCCGCCGCGCCGCTTCCGCATGCAGTTGCGGAAAGACACATTACAACTGATAAACCAAGTGCTATGATTTGTTTTGCTCTTTTTTTCATAGTCATTCTCTCCCTTTCTTTTGATACTGCCATAATACCAAATCTCTTCTTTCCACTCCATTTAATAATCTGGCAAATTTCTATAAAAATGTTACCAACTTAACCTATTCCCATCTATGCGCGGCATCTGTGTATGATGTAAAAAACAGCATCATAATTATCGATGCTGTTTTTTGATTACTCTTATATGAAATTGCTTTTGTGTCTTAACCCCAAACTTTAATTCGGTTCACGCCCTCTTTTAATCCGGCAAACGGGCCTGCCGCCACATGGTGATTCCAACCGTTTCCACAATAATCTGTGTCAAATACAATCTCTCTTCCGTCGGGCGTCTCGTATGCCGCTTCTGTAATACGGGGCATTCCGAAAGTTCCCGAATGCAGTTCATCCGGCCATTCTTTCAGCATTTCTTTCGTGGCCGTAATTTCCAAATAAGTCACGCCTGCCTCCTCAATCACACGCACACCTGGGTCCGCTGCACTTATCGCAAACTCCTCTTCCCGCTCAAAATTTTTCGCACCCTTCGTATAACAATTCTGATTGATATAAACAGGCTGTTTCACCAGCAGATACATCTCTAGGTCGCCATTTCCCTGCGCAAGCACTTCCTCTATATATTCCTCCAAAGATGTGGTACTGCCCGTATAGCCTTCCGTACCGCAAGTGGACTGCTCTGTATATATAGGCGCTCCACCAAGGAAAATATTCCTGTAAATCCTGTCGTCTCCACCGTAGACCACCGTTGTTCCGGCCACCTCTGTGGTATGCGGATAGTGATACGGCGTGGAGCGATCCGGCACCGGTTCTCTGCGCATCGTCCCACAGCAGAGATTGTGGACATAAGCGCCGCCCTGCGCGATATTGTCAAAATTATAATCGGATGCAAAAATATTATGGTCCACCACATACGGGCCATGTGTCACCTCAATCATCAAATCCCTGTCATTTCCGTAATACAGATTGCTGCTCACCCGCACACCCTGCGCCTGCCAGTCCAGCCATGTCCCTAAGGTGCTGTTGTGAATGTTATTGTGATGAATCTGCACGTCTATCGCCGCATGCAGCTTAATTCCCGCAATCTCATACCCAAAATATTCATGTTTCACAGCAATGTTATAAATATGATTTCCATAAATCTGACTGAAGACACAGCCCATATGTCCGACGATACCGTTCTGTCCGCAATCATGTATTACATTGTTACGGATAATATGAGAGCCGATCGTCTCCTTACTCCAACCGATATGCCGCGCCCGGAAAACAGCCTCCATCTGGTACTGATATCCCGGTTTTCTGTGTGTCCTTGTACAAAGATTATGACCGGTGGACTCTTCTTTTCCAATGCTGATTGCACTGCACTTCGCATCATGTATGATATTGTTCTCTATAATCCACCCTTTGCTCCAATTTACACCCAAAAGGCCCGGCTGATCTGCTGTCGGAGGTGTCCAAGGGCAGGCTGCCTGCGCCATCTCAAATCCGGAAACGGTAATATAATTTCTCCCTGTTTTTACCGGATAAAAACAACACTTGCGCACATTGATTTCCATTAATTCCTGATTTGGATCAGCTCCGTGAAAATTTGCATAAATAGTAGTTGTCTCATCATTTACCTCACAGCACCATTGATAAACGGAATCCTCCGGATGCAGCAGCGGTTCCGCATGGTTTGTCCACGGCGGATTTACTCCTTCCGTGCGCATAACCGGATTTTTCACCTGTTCCAGCGTCTCCGCCTCATAGAAGGATTTTCCGTTCAGATAGACTTCCCCCAAATGGAGAATGTCTCCTTCCGGCGCCACAAACCAGTCGCCGCCCAAAATTTCCTTATACGGATTAAAATCACCGAACATACTGTTTGACAGCTCTGCTTTCCAGACTGTACCCTCCATGTTTTCCCAACAGGTAATACGCTCCGAACCCTTGATAACGACCTTTTCGCCTTCCGCCGCCCGGTATACAATGCGCTCAAACTCACTACTCCCGCCGTTCTCCGGCTTTACCCACTCCCGGTACTCACCGGCATGTACAACTACCGTATCACCCGGTTTCGCGATACCGGCAGCCTTGGAAATCGTTGCAAAAGGAGCGCTGATGCTGCCTTCATTTTTATCTGACCCTTTGACAGATACATGATATTCCTTTTTCATTGTCTACCTCCGTAAAATTTACTGTTACCATTTTAATCAGTATAATCTGCCTGTTTATTAACATGCAAGACGATTATTGGGGGATTTCTCTTAAAAAAAGTGTCAAAAAACCAGGCCGAAGCCTGGCTCTTTTCTGTTTATTTTGTATTCGCTTCCTCTTCGATCAGCCCAATAATGGTGCCGATGGCATCCCGCTGACTACTCTTCTTCATGGCGTCAATATAGGTGAATCTGTTAAAGTAAAGCTCCTGTATCTTCTCAAGAAGCAGCTTTTTGGTCAGATCGTCCTCGTCAATCACAATGCTGAACCCCTGCGATTCGTAGGATTTCGCGTTCAAAAGCTGATCCCCTCTGCTGCTTGACGAGGGCAGCGGAATCAGAATGTTCGGCTTTTTCAACGCCAGAATCTCGCTGATTGCATTGGCTCCGGCCCGGGAAATCACGATATCCGCCATGGCGAAAATATCCTTCAACTCGGACTTTACATATTCAAACTGCTTATAGCCCTGTGTGGTGAGCAGCAGATTATCCACCTTCTCCTTGCCGCACAGATGCACCACCTGAAAGTCTTTCAAAAGCTCCGGAAGGACATCCCTGACTGCCTGATTGACCGCCGCGGAACCAAGACTTCCGCCCACCACCATAATGACAGGCTTGGTATTGTCGAAACCGCACAGTTTGTACGCCGCCTCCTTATTCCCCGCCGCCAGTTCCTTGCGGATAGGCGAACCCGTCAGTACCGCCTTTGCGGGAGGTAACTGGCCGAATGTCTCCGGGAAATTACAGCAAACCTTTTTCGCCACAGGAATACAGAGCTTATTCGCCAGTCCGGGCGTCATATCCGACTCGTGGATAATACAGGGAATCCCCAGAGACGCCGCCGCACGCACTACCGGAACGCTGACAAAACCGCCCTTGGAAAAGAGCACGTCGGGCTTGATCTCCTTCAAATACTTTCTGGCTTCCCGCATTCCCTTAATGACACGAAACGGATCAGAAAAATTTTTAGGATCAAAATACCGCCTGAACTTACCGGTCGCAATACCATAGTAAGGAATATCAAAGTCTTCCATCAGTTTCTTTTCAATCCCGTCATATGATCCCATATATACGATGTCATATTCCAATTCCCGAAGCCTCGGTATCAGCGCCATGTTCGGCGTCACATGTCCGGCGGTGCCGCCGCCTGTCAGTACAATCTTTTTGCCCATAGTAACATCCAAGCCTTTCATGCATTTTATTCCTGGTTTCTACTGATCCAGCATTTGCTCCAGCGCACAGGCCAACTGATCCGGACAGGATGTACTTTTAAATCCGCACTTGATCCCTTTCAGTCTGCTGATCGCATCTTCCGCTTTCATACCGACAACCAGTCTGGAAATACCCTGTGTGTTGCCATTGCACCCGCCTGTAAATTTCACAGATTTGATAACACCCTCTTCCATCTCCACGTCTATCGCATTGGAACAGACGCCTTTTGGCTGAAAAATCATATCCGTTTCCTCCTTTTTTTCCGGCACTATTTACCATCTACCATCAAGTATATATCATCAATCCCCATAGTGCAAGAAAATGCGTCCTGCCTTCTTATGCGATTATAAACGAAATTTGTCGATGCTTTAGGTCTTTTTTCCAAAACAAAACCCAATATAATATAAGTATGCACTCTAAATAGCGGAGGTAACCATGCTTGCACTTTTTTTTCGTCATAAATATTTTATATTCGTTATCCTGACATTACTCTTCTGCAGTATTTTATGCCAAATTCTGCCCGGTGTGATATACCGCAGGCTGATTCGGGAAACAGAAAATATGTCAGCAACCAAAAATAAGTCCCTGCAGCAGTTGAAATTGAAATTCACAAGCTGCAGGCAGCTCCACGAAACCATTCCCAACGTTTCCGTCTTTGTGGATAAGTTTTTAAACCAGATCAGTCTTGGAAAGATACCCGTGTCCTTTTTCCGGCATCTTTCGGGACAGTTAACGCTGCTTTCGGTGCTGGTAGCCGGAATCGGCGCCTGTATCTGCATTGTTCAGGAAGAAAGTTTTCTGACAATCGCTCCCTTTTATCTCGTCAGCTTTCTCGGCCTGTACCTCTATTTTGCCACCGCTTCGCTGGTCGATCTGCCCGGCAAGGCAAGTATACTGCGTACCAATCTGGTAGATTATCTGGAAAACCATTTGGCGAACCGTCTGGAGCAGACGCGCCTTGACATGCGCATGGTCGGCATGGAAGATGCCGCGCCGGAATCTAAAAAGTCCGCTGTCGTTCCGGACAAGCCTGCCGAAGAAAATTCAGATTCGGAAAAAGAATCTTTCTTTGAAAAAGGCGCAGAATACAAAAAAAATTCCCCGGCCTTTACCCCTTCCGAGGCCGAGGAACTGGAAGTACTTTTACAGGAATTCTTAGCTTAATTTATACTGTTTTTTCAGTTTGTCCAATTTTTCCAGAACTTCCGTTTCAATTCCGTCGTCTATGCCATCGTTCATATACGCTGCATAGGACAGAATCGTTTCTACATGCTCAGATTCTAATTTTGTAACTTCATATGTCATACAATCATTATACAGGACACAGAGTATCCATTTTCTACTGTCTGTCTTCTGCAGCGGTATCCAACGCATAATAAAGCCTACCTTTCGATTACATTTTATCATCAAATTTTTTTTATGTAAGCGAAAAAATTATGCGTTTCGTTAATTACTACGGAATAATTGTAACGAATATTTTATTGATAAATGGTAATCGACGGTCCCACATAATACGAGGCAGGACTCTTTGTAAACAGATCGAAATACCCGATCCTGTATTTCCACTCTCCGCCATAAGAAACGCCTCTCCAGCTTTCTATGGCAGTATATGCTCCCATTTTTTGTTCATAGGCCGCTTTTTTGTCCGGGTACATATCCCCTCCCAGAAAGAACAGATACTTTTTTTTCTGGGAAAAGTACCCGGTGGCGTACTCCACGTCGACAAAATACTCATCTCCGGCAAGCTGATCCGGCAAAAGAGAAATATCTTCCCCAATCTCTACAATCTTATATTTCTGCGCATCCATCACCGGCATATAAGAAGTACAATATATTTTCGCGCCCGCGGGGAGATTTTCCTCAATGTAAGCTGCCGCATGATCATAAGTCAGATCATAGCGGTAATTTCCCAGAACCGTAACCGCGTTGCAAAGCACAAGAACCCCTGCTGCCACCGCAATTCCATACCCTTTCCAAGCCGTACCCTTTCCCGAAAATCTAAAATCCCACGTCTTTTTTGCCGCACTTTTCAAGATATTTTCCTGCCCTGAAGCTCTGCGCTTCGCCCGCAGGTTTTCCAAAATCTTTTCCGCTTCCGTCAGACCATAAGCCATAAACAAAAACAAAAAAGGCAGAACAAGGGACATATTTCTGCCAAGAACAATGCTGTACTTCGACAAAAGCACCAAAATAAGAAACGGCATCAGTGAAAAAATCACAAGCTCTCCCCACTCTTTTCTCCGCACCAGATACACAAGCCCCAGGAGCAGCAGCAAGCCGCCGAAAATCCCGTAGGAGGACAGCGCGTACGCCTCAAGATACCCAAGAAACGGCAAATTATGCTCAATCCCCGGATGCCCCCATGCGTAATGGTTCAGATTATATAAGTTGTCTCCGATAAAAGTTTTAAAATGAAAGAAAAGCGAGTAATTGCAGAGCACGAAAGTCAGGGCCAGCACAATGCAGTCCAGAAAAAAGAGATAATTATTTCTGTGCCGCTTCCAGTATTTTTTACCGATATGCAGCGCCAGCCAGAAAACCCCGAAAACAACGCCGTGATATTTAGCCGCCATCGCAAGGCCGATGCATACAGCTAAAAGGGGATACCAGAGGTAAACCGCCCGCTCTTCGTCCTTCTCCCGCCAAATCAGACAGCCCAGAAGCAGAATAATATTGGCCACCGCGTACAGGAGCGTGTCCGGTCCCGTGTAATACAGATAAGCATAGCCATACAGGGAAAACACGGACAAAAGAAGACCAAGATACGCATACTTCCGGCTTCCCGTCATAATCTTAACACTAAAATAAATGCACACATTTGAAAAGAGCGCCGTTGCACAGACCACATAGCGCAGAACCACAACCGTGTCCACACCCGTCAGAAATTTTCCCAAAATGCGCGCCCCTACAGCCGCATAATAAAATGTCAGGTGGGGATAACGGAAAAAGTCAAGCACATAGATGTCTCCCGCATAGAGATGCTGGTCCAGAAGATCATAAATACAGCCGAGCGAAAGCTGCTCATCCACATTCGGATACAGCGGCAGTTCAAACTGCCAATGTCTGTAAAACAAAAACATGCCAGCCATCAGTGTGAGCACAACTGCTGCCGCCATACCTGCCTTTTTCTGCCATTCCTTTTGCAATCGAAACATCCCTTCCTCCATTATCAAATGTGCAAACACATTTCCATCCACGCCTGTAATGGATTTCACTTCCATATTGCAGCCTTTTACTGTGGAAGCCCCAACCTCTCCGGTCTACATCCAGTCCTCAATATGATAGCTCTTGGTACACACGGCGTCGAAAACAATGCCCTGCTCCTCTATATATTTCTTATATTCCGAAATCTTTTCCTCCTGCCCCTCCAATTCGGGAGAAACAAAGCATAACTTATAGCCGAGGGCCTTTAACTGCGCAAAGCTCTCCCTGTCTATGGGCACTTTCGTAAAGCAGTCCACCCAGACCCACTCCGCACGTCCCGCCATATTGCGTATGGTGTCTAAACCTTCCAGCTCGCTGAAACGGAGCGCCACCTGTTTTACGCCCATATCTGTGAGCAGTTTGATCATCGGAAAAGAGGAATCCAGAAAAAAATAGTTTTTAATCTGATATTTTTCCATATATTCCAGCGCCTTATGCTCGATGCGCTCGCTCTTGATATTTAAGATCATGGTGCCGTGGTGATATACTTTACAGTACTCCTCAAAATCTTCGCCCGGCTCAAAAGGGTTATGACAGATATAAATCCGCCCATTCAGATCATCCCGCAAATCCAGCTCGACGCCGTATTCCTCCGGCAATTGTAAAAGTTCCTCTTTCGTGTTAACCCGATGCGCTATGTATTCAGTGGCCATTGTTTCCCTCTCTCCTTTCCCTCACCGGCAGTTTTCAATTTTGCAGACTTCCGCTTTTCTTTAATTTCACACTGAAATCTATGGTGCGCTTAATAAATTTCCACTTAGCCGCAAAGCCTGTATTCCACTTCGATGTGCCATGCACTCTCTCGGGAAAAACCACCGGAAACCGCAGCACCTTAAGCCCCTTTTTCCTAGCCATATACAGGGCATACAGATCCAGTGAAAAGTCATGGGGCGGCTCCTGCCACGCATCAAAAAAGATTTTTGGGAAAATATTGGGCTGTGCGTTAATATCAAACAGCTTTTCATGCAGATAACAAGTCTCAAAAAGACTCATGCCGACAGTGAAAAACGCGTCAAAGAGCGGTCTGCCTTTTCGGTTCCCCTTCACAAAGACAAGTCCTCTTTCCTTTTCAACCAGCTCCAATGCCCGCACAATATCTCCGGGATCTGTCTGCATATCCGCATGAGTCCAGCCGATGTATTCGCCCCGGCATTCCTTCAACCCCTGCAGGATGCCATAACCGTAGCCCTGATTTACCTCGACAGTCACCGTTCTCGCAAACGTATAACGGGGTAGCAGTTCTCCAATCACGTCCGCACTGCCATCCGTGGAGCCATTGTCTACAAGAATAACCTCCATATCCCGCCCCTTGATTACTTCTTCAAACCGTTCTAAAAGCAACGGTATATTCTCTCTTTCATTATAACACGGAACTACAATTGAAAGTTTCAAGAATCTCTCCCTTTCCCTGTCGTTTGTCACTCTCTGCCTGAACCTATGTTAAAAATATGCACATTACAAGCCGCCTTCTATTTTCCTGTCAAACAGTTCATACAGCTCCTTATAATCCGAAACGATGTCTACATCGTCCTGCGCCTCTTCTTCCTGCAAGCTCTCCGGATGAAACCAGATCGCCTGCAGTCCCGCCGCTATCGCGCCTTTCACATCCCGTTCCAGATTGTCCCCCACAAAGCAGACTTCCTCTGCAGGCAGCCGCAGCTTCTCCAAGCACAATTTAAAGATTCCCGGAGCCGGTTTTTCCACGCCTGCCTCCTCGCTTGTCACCATACAGTCCACATCATCCATCATTCCGAGCCTGCGCAGTTTCCGATGCTGAATATGCGCCAGCAAATCCGTGCAGACCCCCACACGGATATATTTTTCATGCAGTGCCTCCAGAAGTTCTCTGGCTCCGGGATACAAAACCATATTGTCCAAAAAGAACCCCCAATAAGTTTCATACATTTCAAGCGCCAGATACAACGGCCTGATATCCAGATACTCCAGTGTTTTCTGAAAATAGAGCATTCTGCTGTGGGAAGTCGCCGTCTCGCCAAGCATTTCCTTGGTGATCTGTCTGGCTCGCATAAATGCATCTTCATACTGTTCCACACTCACGCCGAGGCGCTCACGCACAAGCTCGCCCACACACTCAAAAGCCGCTCTCTCCAGCGCCTTGTAATCATACAAGGTGTCATCCAGATCAAAAATCACTGCTTTTACCATCCATTTTTCCTCCCGTAGCTATTTTGTATCTTTGTAGTGAGACTCCCTACTACAATTTATTTTAATCCCTCTTCATGATCTCACCGATCACAAGAAGAAGCATTAACTGCACCAGTCCGCCAACACCCTCTTCCCAAAGAATGCGGCCGCCCGTCAAATCCTCGATCTGCGGAATCACTGCCACAGCCGTTTTCGCCCAGACACCTCTGCCCACATGCAGGTCTTCCCCGCGGAAAGAAACCTTCTGGTGCAGAAGATCATTATACGACAACTCGCCCGCAACGCCCCTGTCACGCAAAAGCGTAAGCAGCGGCTCCACATTAATCCCCGCATCCAGTACAAATTCCACGCCGAGCGTAATATCCTTTACTTTTCCGGCCCTGTCTGGTCTTTTTAGGAGCGTTTCGTCAAAATACCGTATCACCAGATCGGCATACTGTTTCTGGGGATAAATATATTTTTCCGCATCCCCCCGCCTTGCCTTGATCTGTTCGAAAACCGCCGCTCTGTCATGTCCCCGCTCGCCCTGATCTCTGCAAAGTTTCCAGTGACACCTAAGCGCTTCGTCCGTATCCAGATATACCTTTATATCGAGCACTTGCCGCATCTGCGGCAGGTACAGGGAATGCAGCCCGCATAAAACGACATAGGGCTTTGGCAGCAGTCTCCTCTTCCGTGTGAACGTACCCGTCTCGTGGTCATAATCCACGCGTTTTATCGAATTATTTCCGCGAAGCACCCGCAGATCCTCCGCCTGCCTGTACAGATAGTTTCCACGAGGATTTAAATGCGTTATCTCCTTCCAATTTTGGTCGCCCCGCTCCCATTTATGGTCGCCGTCCCCTTCCAGCGCAAGCACACGCTCCTTTGACAAAAGCGTCTCCAAACTTCTTAACAATCTGGTCTTTCCCGCACCGCTGTCCCCTGCAATGCCGATGGTAAAAGGACGGCTCCTCCTGCGGTAGTAAGAATTGCTTCCCACACCGTAGAGATACATGCATACTACCAAAATCAGGAAAATGCCCACCATCAGCGAAAAGACGATATCCTTAACATTGTCGTCGGACAGTTTTAAAAAAGCGAGGCTCCTGCCCAGAAAATATAAATCCACAAACTGCGTCGTATGGAAAAAAACATAATACACAAGGTACAACACATTAAATCCGCCGTAAACAAATACCATCTTACCACGGCTCTCGCCCTGTCTTGCCAGATACAGCATGAAAAACGGCACAATCCAGATAAACCACGCCGGCATTGCCGGAACAAAAATAAGAAACACGGAAAACAAAAGCCCTGTCATGCTGATCAAGAGATCGCGGTTGATCTGGTTGACCCAAAAAACCTGAAAATAGAGAAAAAGTAAAACCAGCACGGTCAGAAGCAGGTGCGCGTTTCCATAATCGAGGTACACCCTGTTAATCGCCTGCTGTTCCCGGTTTAACAACACCATATTAACAAAGCCGCTTCCCCAGAAAGGAAGCACAGCCGCCACCGTCAAAACAACCGGAAATCCCGTCATCCATACGGCCTTTTTCCAACCCTTTCTCTTATAAATATGTAGAAAAAAAAGGGGCAATGCCGCCGCAATATGAAATTTAGAGGCAAGAGCCAGCGTAAGAAAAAGGATGAAACGGCGTTCGTATATATGCTCCCTTTTCGCTGCCATGTTCATTTCACTCAGATAATAAACCGCTCCCACTAAAAATACGGTAGGAATCAGATCAAGCTGGCCATGCATGTAGGACGCGTATAAAATAATGGGCGACAAAAAATACAACGCCAATATATATTTTCTTTTATCTCTGGAAATACAAAACAGAAAATATAAACCGAGAAGATCCGCAAAAAGAATGGGGAGCTTAAAGATCAGATTCCTTAAAAAAACAGGCATCCCGCTGATAAAAGTGACAAAAACACCGCCAATGCACTCCACCAGAAGCATCACAGGCGGATAGGGAAAAGAAGGAAGCAGTCCATTGTCAAAATAAACCTGATAAGGATTCTCCCCGTGTAAAAAGAGATCCACAAAAGGTATAAACATCTGATCCTGATAATCAGAAGAAAAAAGCCCCATCAAAAGTAACTTAAATAAAACCCCCACTAGAATGGCAGCTTTCAGATACTTCTGATAATTTTTTTCCATATCGAACGTATGTAACATCTTACAGCCCATATCCTTCTGTATCCTTTTTGAACCGGCGTTATATGCCTCCTGCAATGCTTGTCAAAATCCGCCTGACAACCCGATTCATTATTCCGCAGAAATCAAACCTTCCCGCATAAGAAATGTTTTAAAATACACATAGGTATTCTGATATCCCTCATAGTCCGCAGGCGTTCCCCAGCCCACATAACGGCCTATATCAAAGATCTTCGCACGATATCCTAAGTCTAACACATGTTTCACTGTCTGGTCTACATAGAATTCCCCATTGATTCTGTCATTTTCCCGAATCATTTTCTCCGTAGCCTCCAAAAAGATTTTCGCCTTCTTAAACCAGAAAGTTGCCACCACCGCCGGATCTTCCATGGGCGTATCGGAAATCGCCTTTTTAATAGATGTGCCCGTGATATTGCCCGCCTCATCGGTAAGCATCCATCCGTAGGCATTGGGATTTTGCAGCACTGCCTCATTGTGACGGTATGTAAAGACAACACAATCACACGTCTCTTTCGTCTCCCCAAACGCTGCTCTGTCAATATCCATCCCGTTGTCACAGCCCGCGATCAGAAGCTCCTCCTCCGGATCTAAATACTCTTTCGCCAGCATACAAGTACATGCCTGTCCTTCCGTGAGCCCGTCAATCGTGATAAACTGCGCCTTTTCATAATAAGTTTTGATGGCATCCTCCACGCCGTCCTCTCTGTGGAAGGTACGATCCACATAGATCACGTTGCCTCCGTCCGCCGCCACCCCGGGCAGATCCTTTGTGGCGCAGACTACCATAGGCTTCTTTGTCCCGTCTTCTCTGTCAATCGTAGGAATCGCCGGTTTATGTACGCGGTAGCCCGCATCGGCAAAGCGCTGCCCCGCTCCCGCCATGGGAATTAACACTTTCCCAATGTGAGAATGCGGCATTTGAGTCTGTTTTTCCTGCTGCCCGGCACCATACGCCACAGCCCTATTTCCGTTTCGTTCTTTTCCTTCTTCTGCCGCGCTTTCTTCCGTGCCAAAAAGTAAATCCGTCCAATATACAAACTCCCGCATATCCTCCGGCGTACCCCACTGGCAAAAGTATGGCACGTCCGTGGGCACCCACACTTTAAGTCCGTCCTCCACCATAAAATTGTAGGGCAGGCTCGCGTAATACTCCCCGTTGATGGCGCACTCCTCATGCTCCGTTAGAATGTGACAATATTTCTCCATCACCGCGCCGTTTTTAAAATAATAGACGCCCGGTGAATGTTTCGCTTTTGTCTTATCCTTCTCAAAAGAATACTTTTCCCGGATTTCGATTAAATTGTCCTCATCATCGGTCAGACAGGAAGCATAAAAATTTTTCTGCGGCAGCAGATTCGGATGGAATCCCGTATAGCACGGTATCGCACCGTCACAATCCCGCGCCTTCGCCTCCCTGGCAAAAGCAGCATAATCCCATATCATATAGAAATCACAGTAATTGATAATACAGCCATCCTCTTTATGGAAATCCTGTGCTGACACATTTTCCTCAATCCGCACACCGCCCTGACTGCCGCATGCACCGCTTCTGCCGTTCGCTTCGCACAACGCTCTGTACGCGCGAAGCACATCATACACAGGCCCCTTTTTCACCCATTCTTCTATCGTTACAATGATCGCCTTCGGCGAAAGCGCAAGCAATTTTTCCTTTATGTAAGGGTCTTTTTGCAAATGCTCCCCACGGCACACAAAAATAAACTGTGCATCTTTCGGGTACATACCTTTCACGATCCATTCAATGACTGGCTTTCCCATCACCGAGATAAAAGGTTTCAGCTCCCGATAACCCGCCGCAGCAAAACGGGAACCGTACCCCGTCATAGGTATAAAAATGTTCATATGGCAATCTCCCTGATTAAGAAACTCACATGTTCTCCGTTTTCTCTCTGCCTGCTCACAGAAAAGTCTTCATTTTACAGTTTTCTGCGATATTTCTCCGCATCCCAGTTTAAGAGCGCGTCCTGCTGCCCCTCGCTTAGATACTGCATCTCATGGGAAAGATTCGCCGCCTGCACCTGCGCTGCAAAGCTCATCACGTTCTCAATCTCCTGCGCCTTCTTCACACTCTCCGCCAGAATATAGAAATATCCCTTATAACATACCATAGCGGGAATCCCGTTTCTCTCTATAAAAGCGGTAATATCTGCCGTGCCAAAATCATCCGCCAGAAACAGCGGTTTTTTCGACCCGTAAACCACACAATCCGGACAGAAAGCGTGATTCCACTTTTTATCATTCAGCACATCCCCCGCCGCCGTCTCCGGGTACAAAAAGCGGTTTTCGGAAAGGTATACAATTCTGTCCCCAAGAGCCGGAATTTCTGCAAAGGCACGCCATAGCTTTGTCGCACAAGGATACGCCTCATAGGAAATCTGTAAATACGCCGCAATCTTTTCCAGCACATCTTCTGTCCGGCTAATTACTTTTTCCGCCAGATCGCCGCTCACCACAAGCCCGTGGTTTTCCAGAAAAATTATTTCCGGCTCCTCTGCCGCCTGACAGATTTTATAGTACGTTTCCGCAAGGGCCGCGCCGGGTTTCCGATAGGGCACATAAACCGCATCGGGAAACAGTTCCTCAAGAATTTCCCTGCTGTCTTTTCTGGCTGCCAAAATATTCACCAGCGTGGGATGGGAATGCAGTGTGTACTTTCCCGTCACCGCATGGAGAAACGTCTCAATGGAAGCGCGTCCGCCCGCCATCTGCGCCTTCGTAAGAAGCGCGTTCCCCGCATCCTCCGTCAGTACGAAATTGCCGTCCGGCCGTATGTTCTCCTCAAAATATTCTGCAATCAGGCGGTAATCGATTTTTGAATAACCACTGTTCTCACTCACGTCCGCAAGCTGAAACCCCGAGCTTTTCACCAGCATAACCTGCTCGTCCAGTTTTACGGAAGTATTGCCGCCGCCCGCCTGCGCTAAGTCGTTTCGCATTCCGGCATATTTTGAAATCTGGATAAATCCCTGCATACAATTTTCTCTCCATTCCAAAGCATCCCTGACAGGGCGCTTTCCTTCATCTCTTTGTCACTTTGTGTCAAACTACTTAGATTATATCAATAATTGGGGATTTTGACATTAAAAAAATGCTGAGAGAATCAAATTATCCCCTTAAGCATGTTATAATCGGCTCTATATACTTTTTATCCGAAATATCATAAGATGCGGACATGACCCTTGCCATTTCCTCTTCCGCGGCGGACTTGTCCTTTTTTGCCTTAATTGCCTTTACAAACATCCGCATCATCAGTCTTGACGACACAGACATTTTCTCATAATTAAGCCCTCCTGGACAGTAAAATACGTTCGCCCCCTCTAATTTCGGCTCATTAAAATTCTGCGCAAGCGACTTTTCTACATCCGGAGTAACCGGGCTTGCGCCGACACAGAACACGATCTGCTTTTTCCCCTTCCATCGGTCCATATTCCCCGTAAACCAACCGACATCCCTGATGCTGCCCGCACACGCCCAGCTTCCGAAAACAATGACGTCGTATCCTGCCAAATCCTTCTTTTTCGCCTCCGCAAGCGGAAGACACTCCGCTCCTGTTTCTTTTGCAATCCACCCGGCGTACCGCTTTGTAAATCCTGTTTTTGAACTGTAAATGACGATTGTTTTCACTGGCTTACCTCTCCCTGTTTTCTGGTGCCTGCTGTATTTTATAATATGTTTCGGCAGACTTGTCCATAAAAAATCCTCCACAACTTGATTAAACGCCTCCGGCTTCTTATTCGCAATAAAATGATCCCCCGGGATAATGGAGAGCTTCGCATCCGGTATGTTCTGCGCAATGGTCTCCGTATGACTTTGCTTAATCATATCCCTCGTTCCTGCGACCACAAGCGTGGGCGCCTGAATCACACACAGTTCTTCGGGCCGGATATTCGGCTCATTCACCATTAAGCCCAGAATCTCCATATGGGATTTCGCTTCTTCCGATTTTCCCGCAAACAGTTTCGCAAACCGATAGCCAATCTCTATTGGAATCTGTATGCTTCTTTTGACTCCCTTTGTATTCAGATTTCCGCCGTTTAGTATAAGCGCTTTCACCCGATCCGGGTACTTTAACGCAAACTTCATGGCAATGTTCGCGCCGTCGGAAAAGCCCAATATAACCGCCTTCTGTATTTGTAATCTGTCCATCAATTTATGTAAGTCTATGGCGAATTGTTCCATGGTAAACGGCGCCGTTCCTCTGAGCGATTTCCCATGCCCTCTCGTGTCCACAGCAATCAATCTGTATCTGTCGGAAAAATAAGTCGTCTGATTGACAAAATAAGTTCCGTCCTCTCCGTTTCCGTGCAGAAGGAAAAGCGGCTCCCCTTCTCCCCATTCCTGATAATATAACGAAACGTCCATGATTTCCTCCGTATTATAGCCGACACAAACATCCATGCAGAGAATGCCGTTCTATGGCATTCTCTTGTGTGGAGCTTGAAAACACTTGGCAAGGTTTTTCAAGCTTAGTGTTTTCCCTCACACTTATACTGCAGAACTACTCATTGCCTTCACGAACATTATAACCTAAAAAGGAAAAATTAAAAAGAACCATGTGAGCGCAAAAGTGCAAACAGGAGGCTTAAAACCCTGCCGAGTCTGCCCCCTGTTTACTGCAAAATTGCCTGTTCCAGTACATACAGTGCTTTTTCGTTCTCCTCCAGACAATGCGCCATCACCGCCTCATTGCCCCGATCCGCCAAAGGGGTGGTGTCCGCCCCCAACTGGACAAAGCAGATGTAATCGTTAATTGTCTCAATTCGTGAAGCCCGCGCTTTGCTTAAATTCTGCGGATAATTTTTATTCTGTTCTATCAGGCCGTTTCGGTAAGTTTCGATGGCCTGTTCAATTGTTCCCACATAATCCTCTTTTGCATGAATGATAATCAAGGTATCTATGTGCGCGTCGAGCATTTGCCGCTCCGCCAGAAAATCTACGTACATATCCTCCGTGATTCCTGTCAGTCTTTCCAGTTCCGAAGAAGATATATTGACTTCCGGCCAATAATTATCCCCGAGGAGTTCTTTCACTTCCTCTTCCAACTCAGGCAAGGTGTAAAACTGTCGTCCCCCCTCGCCTGCGCCATCCCAAAAAAGCGGAAAATTTCCCGCCTCCACTTCCTCCATGCTTTGCTCCCCGACCGCTTCCCGGCTGTCTACCAGATCTTCTTCCGCCAATTCCTCCTGCCCACATCCACATAAAATAAAAAGACCGCAGATTAACATGAATATTTTTATTTTACACATACTATTTTCCATCAAGTCCTCCATTTTTCTTTCTGGGTAATGACAAAGCCCCGACTTGTAAGCCTCAGCCGGATTTGCTATACTATAGCAGAAACAGGAACCGTCCTGCTTTGCACTATTATTTTTCACATGTATTTACAATATTATGTATTTTGAGAGAGGAATTTCGTAAATTTATGCTGTTTAATTCCTATATCTTTATCTTTATATTTCTTCCCGTCGCGCTGGCCGGGTGGTACGGGCTTAACAGACTTGGGCGGTATAGGCTGGCAAGCCTCTTTCTGTCCGCCATGTCCCTGTGGTTTTACGCCTATTTCAATGTAAGTTATCTGGCCATTATTCTGTGCAGTATCGGGTTGAATTATCTGTTGAGCTTGGCTTTGTCCAAAACGGATACGAAAGGTCTTCCCGCGGATTCAGATGCCGAAAAGCTCGATTCCACGCATGGTATCGACGGTAAAATGAGTAAAAATGCCACAGCCCAAAAGACGCCTTTGTCTTTCTCTCACAAAATGGGTCTTCTGGCAGGCCTTGTTCTGAATCTTGGCATTTTATTTTACTTTAAATATTATGACTTTTTTATAGAAAACATAAACCTTGCCTTCCACACGGATTTTAATTTGAAACACATCCTGCTGCCTCTTGGTATCAGCTTTTTCACCTTCCAGCAGATGTCCTATGTGATCGACCGGGCGCTTGGCAGATGCAAGCACTACGATTTTATCAATTACCTGACTTTCGTGACCTTCTTCCCGCAGTTGATCGCAGGCCCTATCGTGCTGCACAGTGAAATCATTCCCCAGTTTGAAGATCCGGAAAGACGCCGTTTCGACAGCGCTTCCTTCTCGCGGGGCATTTATCTGTTTGTCTTGGGACTTGCCAAAAAAGTGCTGCTTGCGGACACGTTTGGTCTGATGGCAAACTTCGGTTTTGCGCAGACCTTCTCACTGGACGCGGTTTCCACTGTCTTTGTAATTCTCGCTTACAGCTTCGAACTATATTTTGATTTCAGCGGCTATTCCGACATGGCAATCGGTCTTGGCAGAATGTTCCATGTGGAACTGCCTTTAAACTTTGACTCGCCCTATCGCTCCTGCAGCATCAAGGAATTTTGGCAGCGGTGGCACATTACGCTGTCGCGGTTCTTCATCACTTATGTGTATATTCCGCTTGGCGGCAGTCGAAAGGGGCGCGCGCGTATGCTGCTCAATACTTTTGTTGTCTTTTTGCTGAGCGGACTCTGGCATGGCGCGGCATGGACTTATGTGGCATGGGGTGCCATGCAGGGGCTTCTGGTCGTATTAGATAATCTCGGTGTGGTAGGTATTCGCGGCAGGGAAGAAAAACATCCTTCCCGCTTTCATATTCCCGCGCCTATTGGCTGGGTAATTACTTTTACACTTTTTAATCTCTCGCTTTTCTTTTTCAGAAGCAGTAGTATGCTGGCGGCAGGACAGCTTTTTAAAAACCTTTTGTCAGTAAGCTTTAACGGAAAGCTGTTTGAAATAGCCGCACAGCTTGATATCTCGGAAATATATGTGCTCAGGCAGGCGCTTGAACTGACGGCTCCGGCAGCGGTCAATTATCTGTACCTGTTTGTTATGCTCGCCCTGTTTGTGCTGGCGTTTTACTTGATTTTCCACAAAAATGCTTATGAGCGCGCAGCCCACAACGAACTGACCTCAGGAAGATGCTGGGGAATCTGCATTTTATTCATATGGTGCGTGGTCTCCCTATCGCAGGTGAGTACTTTTTTGTACTTCAATTTTTAGCAGCATTTTGCCGCCAGACCATAGAAGGGCATAAGATTGAAAATTAAAATTTTCAATCGCGGGATTTGTGTTTGCGCATTACTTGACACAAACTCGGTTATGCGCAAAAAAATGTGCAGAAATGGAGTAAAAAATGAGTTCAGACAAAAAATTTATCCGGTCGTTTTTTATAAGGACGCTTATTTTGCTCGCTGCGGTCATCGGCACGGTTGTCCTTTTTGACCCTTTTTATCAGTATCACAAGCCCCTGCCCGGGTTGAAAGCAGTGCTGACAGACAAAGAATACCAGTGCGTAGGAACACTCAGAAACTTTGATTACAACGCGCTGATCGTAGGTTCTTCCGTCTGTGAAAACTATAACAACGGCTGGTTTGATCAGGGCTTTGACTGCCAGACTATCAAGGCGATTCGTTCTTACGGCGCCACTGCGGATTTGAAGGTGCTTTTGGATATTGCCTATGAAAACCATGAGTTGGACTATGTCTTTTACAATATAGATCCTTCTTCCCTCTCTGCCAGCGACGAGCCTACCTATGTTTCTACGGGCTGCCCGATGTATCTTTACGACAAAAACCATTTCAACGATTATCATTACACGCTGAATAAAGACGTGCTGATGGAAAAACTTCCTTATATGCTTGCCTTTTCCTTTATGGGAGACTATGACGAAGGCGATTCCTACAACTGGGCGCAGTGGAAATATTTTGGGGCGGATATGGCCACCGGCATGTACGCCAGAAGACCTTCCGTCGCACAGATGCAGCCGGAAACTGTAAAGGCGGATGCTCTCGAAAAAAATATTGCCCTTCTTACGGAAATGGTGGAGACCCACCCGGATACGACCTTTAAATTCTTTTTCTCCCCTTACTCCATGCTCTGGTGGGACAACGCCTATCGGACAGGAGAACTGGACTCTGTGATTTACAATGAAAAACAGGCGATAAAAGCGCTGCTTGCATACAGAAACGTAGAAATCTATTATTATCAGGACGCAAAAGAGATCATTACGAATTTGGATCTTTATATGGACATGATCCACTTCTCCAAGGATATCAATTATTGGGTTTATGATAAGTTGGCAAAAGGAGAGGACCGACTGACCGCAGAAAATTATGAGAAACGGCTGGATGGTATGCGCACTTTGTCTGATAAGATTGTAAAAACGGAAATTCTGAAATACTATAAACAGTAAGAAATGCAAAACAGAGCATGCTCCGGAAATTTAGGAAAGATACCAGTTAAATTCTGTTATAATTACAGAAGAAAGGTGAGGAAAACAAAATTATGAAATTCATCTCGTGGAACGTGAACGGATTAAGAGCCTGCGTGGGTAAAGGCTTTATGGATTTTTTTAAGGAAGTGGATGCGGATATTTTCTGTTTACAGGAAACCAAGCTGCAGGCAGGACAGATCAACCTCGAGCTGCCCGGATATCATCAATACTGGAACTATGCGGAAAAGAAAGGGTATTCCGGTACCGCCGTCTTTTCAAAAGAAAAGGCACTGCAGGCTACTTGCGGAGTCGGTGTGGAGGAACACGATCACGAGGGCCGTGTACTTACTCTGGAATACCCGGACTTTTATTTTGTCACCGTCTATACGCCCAACTCCCAAAACGAGCTGGCGCGTCTGGATTACCGTATGAAATGGGAGGATGCCTTTCTCGTTTATCTGAAAAAACTGGAAGCGTCCAAACCTGTCATTTTCTGCGGCGATCTGAATGTGGCCCACAAAGAAATCGACTTAAAGAATCCCAAATCCAACCGAAAAAACGCCGGATTTACGGATGAAGAACGGGGAAAATTTACGGCTCTTGTAGAAGCGGGATTTATCGACACTTTCCGCTATTTTTATCCCAATCTGGAAGGCGTCTATTCATGGTGGTCATACCGTTTCAGTGCGCGGGCAAAAAATGCTGGGTGGCGTATTGACTACTTCCTTGCTTCCGCATCTTTAAAAGACAGACTGCAGGACGCTATGATTTATAATGAGGTGATGGGATCAGACCATTGCCCGGTAGGGCTGCTGATACAGTAATTCACAGAAAATCCACCGACTCCACCTTGTCCGACTTTGTGATAATCTCATAAATTTCCGTCTTTTCTACCGCTCTCTTTGTATGTAAAATCAGATAAGCCGATATACTGTCCCCGATTTTGGAATTACTGATTTCCATAGAATCTACGGAAATATCGACAGCTTTCAAATCCTGTATAATTACATGCAGATACCGGCTTTCCTCCAAATCAATGATTACATTGCAGTACCGGGAGTTTCTGGTGGCAAAACGCTCCACATAGGGGAGTATATGCAGACTAAACAACATCACCAGTGTAATCAGCACGCCGCCCTCCACGAACCCGATCCCCACAGCCAGTCCTATGGTGGCGCTTGCCCAGAGAGTCGCCGCCGTTGTCAATCCTCTGACACGATGATTGGATATGATAATTGTTCCCACGCCCAAAAAGCCGACACCGCTGATCACCTGCGCCGCCATACGGTTCATATTGGCAAGGCCCGGAAAATGAATCTGAATATACTGTTCCGTCAGCATCACAAGGGTCGCTCCCAGACAGACCACCGTCATCGTCTTCGTACCTGCGCCCCGGTGCTTCATTCCTCGGTCCAGACCGATGATGCCGCCCAAAATCATGGACGCTATGATACGTATGATCAGATTTTGCGCTGTCCATTCCGAAAAATCACCGAATATCATTTGTACCTCCTTCAGTTCGGCTATTTGCGAATGATCGTGAGTCGAACAATTAGCTAAATAAATTTCGTATCGGGTTAACACCCTTCGCTTCCTGCAAAATCATTTCCTGCTCCCCCGCAAGATAGGCCTCCAGTTTCTCGATCTCTTCTTCGTTAAAGCCTTCGGATTTTTCAATCCGGCCGCCGGGCACAATTCCCTCCGCCCAGTCCTTATTGCGCAGAAAAGAAACTCTTGCAAACGCCTTTCCGCCCTTATGGATCATGCTTGTCACAAGCATTCTGATATCGTCTGAGAAGACCGGCACAACCGTTTCTTCCTTCTGCTTCGTATCCGGCTCTTTTGTATCCGCAATTACTATTTTTTTCAAAATTACTTTTCCGTCTTCCATACCGCTCATCTATTCACCCTTTGCTCTCGTGTGCCATTTACTATTGAACTATACAGATTCAGTGTAACATATATTTGCCGATATGTACAAAAATAATCTGACAATTCCAGAATGTATGTAACATTTCAGCTTTTGGCTTCACCGTTACGAATGTACTTTCAAATTTTCCTGCTTTCTATACAGCCGTTTTTATCTACACCAATAATAAGTTCTTTCACAACATTTTTTTAGAAATAGAGGGCATTTTACAGATTATCATGTATACTTATCATATGATAAATGGGGAAAATCGAATGAAAACAGTAAAAATCGCGATATGCGACGACAAAAAGATCATACGTGAAACGCTGCGTAGAAAAATTGAAGTACACTGTAAAAATACCGGGGTTATTTGTCAAATTTCCGACTTTGACTCAGGAGACAAGCTGCTTAATCTGGCTGTGCAAGAAGTTCCCGACATTCTCTTTTTGGATATTCAGATGCCCGGAAAAAGCGGAATGCAGACTGCCAGAGAACTGCGTCATAAAAATCAGGATATGATTCTGATCTTCGTGACAGCATTGCCGGAATATGTATACGAAGCTTTTGACGTAAACGCTTTTCATTATTTAGTCAAACCTTTTGAAGACAAAAAACTATGGGAGGTTCTTGACAAGGCCCTACAGCAAATAAATAGGCAAACGCAAACTTTAGTTTTGCAACAGGAAGCGCAGACCGGACACCCGGCTGATGCAGACCACAGGGAAAATAATACAAAGACGAAGAAGCAAATCCAACCTCTGGCAATCCTCGTCAAACAGGGCAGTCTCTCCACTAAGGTACTGCTCACAGATATCATTTACGCGGAAGTTTTTAACCGAAAGATCATGCTGCACACCACGAACGGTGAGATCGAATATTACGGAAAGCTGACGGATCTTTGCGAACAGGCTGGGGCGAATTTTTACCGCACCCACCGGGCTTATCTGGTAAACCTGAAATATGTGGAAAAATATACTGCCACTACGATCTGGGTGGAAAAAGATGCCGTTCCCGTATCCAAAAAGCAGTTTGCCGGATTTGTGCGGCAGTATATGCAGTATATCAGCCGTACAAACGGCAAAGGAGCAGACAAATGAATGAGCTGGATGTATATTATGAAATAATAGACAATATTTACTCGATCACCACGACACTGATGACAGCCTATTGCTATGCCTCTCTGATAAAACCGTTTTTTTTGAAGGAGTCATCCTATCGGATACAAAAAATGCGGATATGGATGATCTGTATCATTTACGTCTGTATTATGCTTTTTCTTCAATATATGCCCTATTATATCAACACCATACTTGCCCACGCCATCGGCATCTTTGTTGCATTTTTTGTCATGTGCCTGTTTGACCATACATGTATCAGCCAGAAACTTTTTCTCTCCATTACCTTTTTTGGCCTGCGCTGGCAGGCATGGCGCATTGTAGGTCAATTAGTGGGCATATTGTTTCCTCTCTATACTCATTTTTTTGCCGACCAGGATATCACTTTCTGGTTCCGTCTCAATATATTGGACAGCGTATTGACTGCACTGACAGGGTTTTTCCTTATGTATGGCGGTGTACGGTTTCTGTTGAAAGTTTATGGTAAAAGAAAAGAGCAAATGAGAATGCGGGAATTTTTGATTCTGGTCATTCCCTCTTTGTCCGGCGTATGTGCTTACGTGATGATTTTTTTCTATTATAATGCACACACAGATGCACTTGAGCAGGCATCGTTATCTGTAAAAATTGGTTATGAAATGCTGATTGTGATTTACGCAATCATCTGTTATGCGACGAACCTCGTCATAATCTGGCTGTTTCGTCAGTGGAAAACCGAACAGGAAGAAGACAAGCAGCGGGAAATATTTTCCAGACAAATGCTGGATTTAAAATCCCACATTTCAGAAGCGGAACGTCTCTACAAAGACATGCGCACCCTGCGCCATGACATGGGCAATCACCTGATGACCCTTAAACAGCTTTATGCACAAGGGGAGTCCGAGGAAGCGAAAGCATATGCGGCTGCTTTACAGAAACAAATGCAGGCAGCGTCTTTTGAAATTTCAAGCGGCAATCCCGTAACAGACGTGATTCTCTCCGACCGTAAAACGGAAATGGAAGAAAAAGGCATTGCTTTTACCTGCGACTTTCATTACCCTGCTGACAGTAAAATCAATGCCTTTGACATCAGCATTATTTTAAGCAACGGTCTTTCCAACGCCATTGAAGCCATAGAGCGGGAATGCCACGCTGTACCTCACATTTCCCTCTACTCCTACCGCATGAAAAATATGTACGTAATCGAAATAACCAATAGCTATACGGGGAAACTGCTCACAGACGAACAGAGCGGTCTGCCACTTACCACAAAGAGTGGAGAAGGGCATGGCTTCGGCTTGATCTCCATCCGCCATGCGGCGCAAAAGTATCTGGGCGATATCGAAATCAAGAAAGAGATTTATGAGAATGAAGAATGCTGCTTACTGCGCGTGATGCTGCAGACGGTATAACAAAGTGTCTTTGTATCTCTACAACTGGGAAAAGGTATTTCACAACATCTTCTCTTCACAGATATGTTCTACCTGACGAAATATACGGCAGAATAAAACAAATCAAAAAACAGATGTGGGAAAGGAGAAACTATGAACATAAACGGAATAGGCGGCACAGGCGCATCCAAAAACACTGCGGATATGACAGCAGGAAAAGGCGGGCAGATGGATGCTGAGAGCAAAAACCTGCAGCAACAGATTGAAAAACTGCAAAACGACTTAAAAGAAATTTCTTCCAATCAAGAGATGCCTGTGGACACCAAAATGAAAAAACGGCAGGAAATCCAAAAACAGATCAGCGAATTGCAGATCCAGCTCCGTCAGCACCAAATTGACGTAAAACGGGAAGAACGGGAAAAGAAAAAAGAAGAATCCTCCTTTGACGATCTGATGGGAACCCAAAAACAGAAAAACCAGAGTAACAATGCGAATGTGAGTATGTCCGCAAGCAGCATGTCCGCTATGGTTTCCGCAGACGTTTCCATCAAACAGGCGAATGTACAGGGAAGTACAGCCAAAAAAATGAATGGGAAAGCAAACGTACTAGAGACCGAAATCAAGCTCGACATGAGCAGAAACGGCAGCAGCAATGTAGCACTAAAGGAAGCTGAACTTGCCAATGCAAAGGAAGCGGCACAGAAAGCCACTTCAGAACAACTGGCTTCTCTGGCACAGGCGGGCGAAGAACTCAAAAACGCTTCCGAAAAGGAAAATGCAGATAACCGCACAGAGGAAAAGGATGAAAAAAATGTGTCCGGTGAAAAAAATGACAGTGAAAAACAGCCGGAAAATGTTGTCTCCGGTACACCTGACGTTGAAACTTCGGAGCAACAGGCATCTTACGGCTATCATCCGGTGGATGTGAGGCTGTAAATAAAATATTTCTACATGACATAACGGGAAGATTTGCATGAACAGATCTTCCCGTTTTTCTTTTTTCTTACTTATCTTTCGTGCATCTATCCGAATCTGGCAGTCTGTCATCCTCTCTCTGCCACCATTCCCTTACAAAAAATATCGAACAATAATAATATTTTATTGAATTTCGATAAATTTTTATTGACATTCATTTTTTCTCGTGCTATTTTAAATTTACAAGATGCAAATTACGAAAACAAAACCAACTGTCGCAATTTCCTATGTAACAAAAAGAATGCTAAATGAAAAGTATGCGTCAGAGAAAGGACACGTTTATGAAAGACAAATTGACACTATTTACCAAATATTTACTGGACCTGATGTTTTATGCAGGAATCGTCGTGATCGCCACACTTCCCCTGAGCATTCGTTTTTATGGCAGATTTAACAATTATTTTGCAGAAAATTATTATTCTCTCTGCCTGCTTTTGTTCCTCTCCGGCATTTTTGCGGTGTTGATTTTGCAGCAGCTGCGGAAAATGTTTCGCTCTGTGTTAAACGACGACTGCTTTATCCGTGAAAACGTGGTGAGTCTCGAAAAAATGAGCATTTACAGCTTTTTCATTGCAGTAATCACGGCCTGCCGTATTTTTCTCTATCTGACGCCCGCGGTTTTTATTGTAATTCTGGTTTTTGTGATTGCCGGACTGTTCAGTAAAGTACTGGCAGGTGTTTTTGACAAAGCCGTTACCTACAAACTGGAAAATGACCTTACCATCTGATACTGCGGATCATTTTTCCTAGACGCAGATGAATTATCAGACAAATCAAGACGTCAGTTATTTACTATTCGCTGTTCAAGAAACGCGAATCATACAAAGAAAGTGAGATTACCATGGCAATTATCATAAATTTAGATGTGATGATGGCGATGCGCAAAAAGGGGCTGACCGAACTTGCCGGTGAAATCGACATTACCCTTGCGAATCTGTCCATCTTAAAAAATAATAAAGCGAAAGCGATCCGCCTCTCCACCTTAAACGAAATCTGCAAAGCGCTGGACTGCCAGCCCGGCGACCTCTTGCAATATGTCGCGGATGAGGAAATTTTCACAAAAAACGATGGGGAATCGGAAGATAAACCGGATGCAGATAAAACAGATGCATCACATTAAATAAAAAATCTGGTTATTAATTACTTATTAACACACAAGAAAGAAGCCTGATCTGCGCTTCGGAAATGGAGGAAATGATGGAACCTACAGCTACCACTTACTTACAACCCGCAAAACCAATGCCAAAACATGCGGAAACAGAACAAACCTGTCATATGAGACGGCAGTTTCCGTCCTTCGGCATCGGATGCATGATCTACTCGGCGTTTTACGCCTTCTGCCTGTACAAAAACGCATCGGGGATTACCTACCCTTTTTTCGTCATCGGAACCCTTTGCTGTTTCTTCTTCTTTATGAAAAAGTTAGGGATTCCCTTCAAAAAAGACAGCGTATTTTATATGTCAGGAATCACTCTGTTAGGTTTTTCTAACTGCCTGACCAACTCCCTCCCCATCCTTTTTATGAACAAATGCGGCATACTTCTTCTCTTTTCCATTCTCATGCTGCATACTGTATACAATGATAAGACATGGAACTTTCCGCACTATTTTTCTGCCGTTTTTCAAACCGTCGGCTCCTTCTTCTGCTGCCTGTTCAGTCCCTTTAGCGACATGATTTCTTATTTTGATACGCAAAAACAGGAAAAAACGGCGAAAGATGATATTTTTCATTATATTCTGCCCGCATTTATCGGCCTTGTTATCGCCATTCCACTTCTGTTTTGCATGACTTTTCTGCTGTCCAGCGCGGACATTATTTTTGAAAATATGCTCACGCAGTTATTAAAGACGCTAAACATACGGGAAGTAATCAAGATACTTTTTCTGATGACAGTGGTCTTTTTCTCCTCCTATGCTCTGCTGGCAGCGCTCTGCAAAAAACGGGTAAAAGAAGAGACAAAAGAAAAAAACGGGTTTGATCCTGTCATTGCCATTGTCTTTTCCTCCCTGCTCTGCATCCTTTACCTGTTTTTCAGCGTAATACAGATTTTGTACCTGTTTATCGGCAATATGAAACTTCCGGAGAATTACACTTACGCAGGCTATGCCAGAGAAGGTTTTTTCCAGCTTCTTGCCGTCAGCATGATTAATCTTTTGCTTGTGCTGATCTGTCTCTATCTGTTTCGGGAGAGCAAACCTCTTCGGATGATTTTAACAATGATCTGCGGATGTACCTTTATCATGATTTTTTCCAGCGCCCTGCGGATGATCCTTTACATTGATACCTATGCGCTCACTTTCTTACGGCTGTTTGTACTGTGGGCTCTGGCTGTCATTTTTCTCCTGATGGCAGGCGTCACCGCATTTATTTTTTACAGGCGGTTTCCTCTATTCCTGTATGGGCTGACGGTTGTAAGCATTTGTTATATTACCCTCTCTTTCTCCCGGCCGGATTACCTGATTGCCCGCTACAATCTGGAAAATGGCGCCGATTACGATTATCTGAGCAGACTCTCAGCGGATGCTGCGCCTGTCATTCTGGATCCCTCTCTCAATCCCTGGCTGGTAAGCGTGGAGGATATGCTGGAAAAAACATCAGTTAATGAAAACGGAACTTATAACGCCAATGACTACTATGATTTTCATTGGATGAAAAGCTATTATTGCAAGATGGAAAACCGGACGAAAGAAATGGGAATCCGGGATTTCAATTTTTCGCTGTATCAGGCTGGGAAATATGTGAAGTAGAAAACGCACCATTCTATTCATCCCAAAAATTCAGGATAAAATAATGTATACTTTATTTTATCCTGAATTTTATAGCACCGTAATTTATATAAACAGCTTTCTTCAAAAACACAGCTAACATTCAACTAATAACCATACTTACTGCCGATTCATCAGATAATCCATTACAAACGCATCAATATCCGAATACCGTCTCTCCGATACACCCCCTTTTCTGTATTCACCCAGATATGTATGCAGAATATGATCATATGCGTGTGCCGTCTGATACAAATCCTCTGGATTATAACAGCCCAAAATATCATACTCTTCTATATCCACTTGACTGCTGATCTCAGCAAACATTACATTTGCACTGATCAGACTCATAAAGGCAAGGTGCCTGTTTCCTGTGGAAGCAGCCAGATACATCTTATTGCGCCAGTTTGAATACATTTCCTCATATGTGCCGCTGATTGTATCTGCAGCTACAGGTTTCTTCTCTGTGGGAATTGTCCCCTTAACCTGACGAAATACGGCTGTTGTTTCCTTCATCAGTATAGTTACATGCTCTTTTACAGATGCGGCAGAAACTTCCGATACCACATGCTCTATCATATCGCAAAATTTTTCTGGCCTCTTCTTCATTGCGTCCAGTTCTTCATACACACGTTTCACACCATAATGAAAATACTCCTTCTCTTACTTTTTCCAGCCATATGTCTGATTTTTGCGATTGTATCCGATTCTGCGGTAAAACTCGTTTCCTCCGCCATTCATACACACAGCTAATCCCTCGCTTTCCTTGCATTTTTCATTGTAACAGACAGGAAACAATACTGACAGGAATGAGAATGACTATAAACAAAATCACCGCAAAAGACGCCTGCCTTTCTGGCAAGCGTCTTGCAATTATCCGTATACTATTTTCCTGATCGTGCTATATGCCAGATGGTAACGTTCCACTAATATATCCAGAGAATAACCGGCTTTATAAAGCCTTTTTATTTCCTCATTCCGCTTCTGATAAAACAGGCGCGAACCGTTGGCAGTTCCCCATTCCTTCTTGTCTGACGCTTTTGGAATATAGAGTACCTCACCATCGATATATCTTTGAAGCTCCTTCAATAACTGATCCGGCAATATTTCTGCTGCATTTATATATTTCATTTTTACCGCTCCTTATTTACGAGTCAACCTTGCAGCTTGCTGCGGGGTTGATGACCTTTGCATAAATAAAGTGCAGAAACAGCAGAACATATAGTTTCAGCCGCCCATGCAGAATTCTATATGCCCGCTATTCTGCATGGGCAAAAGTGTCCTTGTCTCCATTTTGAAATAATGCCTGGTTTTTTCGTCTCATACTTTCTCCCTCCATTCTTCCTAATTTATTATATATAACTTTTTTCTACAAAAACAGCCTTCAAAAACTACAATTCCTTCTCTTCACACCACAATCTATACTCTTCTAATCTCTGGATATACCCGCTAAACTCCGGCACCGTAAAATCCAATTCCCTGTATCTGATCGGATAAATAATTCCCTTGCTGATCAACTGCGCTCTTGTGGTAGATATAGAATTTACACTTTTTTTGAGATTCTTTGCCACATTGGCAATCGTACATGGCAGTTCTCCACATTGCACCATCGCAAAAATAAATTTTTTATCACTGTCCGCACATCTTTCATATCTGACTTTGAAAAATCCTACATCCAGTAATTGATAAAACTCTTCTATACTATTTTCCACGCAGTTATATTTTATTTCTTTTTCGTCTGTATTTTTATATACCACCTGACACATCTGCTGGATAAAAAACGGATATCCCTTTGTAATGGAAATAATTTCATCTATTGCTTCATCTGTATAAGTAATTCCAAATTTTTGCGCAGGTATTTTTATTGCATTTCTGGATTGTTCATCTGACAAGGAACCAATTTCTTTATACAAAAACAGCCTTTCAGAATAGGATCGTTCATCCGATAACATTTTATATATTTTAGGCAGTCCGGCGCCAATCACCATAACCGGATATCCTAACTGATTGGTACGATGTAACGCAGAAATCAGCGAACCCAGTTCCTTTGGTTTCATATATTGGATTTCATCAATAAAAAAACAAATAGGAATACCGGTTTTATATGCCGTCTCACCAACTGTCGTAAACACATCCGTCAAACCCTGTGTCAGATTAACGGATCTGTAAAGTTCTCTTTCCTGCATAGACAAAGAAAAGGTACTGTCATTCGGATCAAATGAAATAACCAGTGCCTTTATTGCATCAAGCGGTTTTTGTATTAAATTTTTAAATTTTTGTTTTGCACTGACCTTTCTTAAAAATGCCTGTGAACAGGCAGCAATCTGAGAAATAAAATCATTTCTCTCTTCTACTTCTATATGTTTGCAAAAAATATCTTTATCCTCTGCAATTTTTTGCAGACTGTTTATCAGAACGGTTTTACCTACGCCCCGTAATCCACTGAAAATGACAGACTGTACAGGCATATTCATAGAAAGCGCCTCAAACATATGAGTAACGTTTTCTATATCTTCATCACGTCCGGCTAAATAAGTCGGCATTAATCCGGCTCCCGGTCTATATGGATTGACTTTAAACATAAGTATCACCTCCAAGCATATTATTCCATACAATTCCGCTCACGTCAATTCTATCACGCACAATTTGGCAAAATAAATCCTATAAATCACTATAAGTTTCCTCCCGCCGCATCTCCCGAATCACACTCACCCCAAGCGGAATTGACACCGTAAGCGCAAAAAAATCCGACACTGCCTGACATGCCTCCACTCCCGCAAGTCCGAAGAAATAGGGCAGAATCGCTATGAGCGGCAGAAAGAAAATACCCTGTCTGGCGGAAGCCACGATGGACGCTTTCAACCCTTTGCCGATAGACTGCAGCATCATATTGCACATAACAATCCATCCACTCAGAGGAAAGGCAATCACCGAATAACGCAGCGCCGCCGTTCCCACCGCAATTACGTCCGGATCGTCTTTTCTGAAAACGGTCACAAGCTGAGGCGCAAAGACAAACACTAAAACCGCCATGCCTAAAAGACACACAAACGCCACTTTCACGCAGAAATAGAAAGCCTTTAACACCCGTTCATACCGTTTCGCGCCGTAGTTGAAACCACAGACGGGCTGAAAGCCCTGACCGAAACCGATCAGAGCGGAATTTGCAAACATCATAATGCGGGACACGATAGACATGCCCGCAATCGCCGCATCGCCGTACACACCCGCAGCGTGATTCAGACAGATCGTAGCTACGCTGGCAAGCCCCTGTCGAAACAGGGATGGAATCCCACCCCGGATCACTTCGGCAAAAAAATGAAGGCTTGGCTTAAAATTCTTTAGACGGATCTGTATATTGCCGCCCCGCTTTATCATAATCAGCAGAAAAAAGAAGCTCAGATACTGGCTGATCGTAGTGGCAAGCGCCGCCCCGGCAACACCCATACCGCACCAGAAAATCAAAACCGGATCTAATACGATATTGATGACGGCTCCGGAAACAATACCGATCATCGCGTAAAAAGCGCTTCCCTGAAAACGCATCTGATTATTCAGCACAAGAGAAGCCGTCATGGCAGGCGCACCGATCAGGATGATTCTCAGATAAGCTACGGTATACGGCTGAATCGTCTCTGTAGAACCGAGCATATAAGACAACGGCTCTATAAAAAACATACATCCTGCCATGATCAATGCACCAGCCAGAAAAGATGTAAAAAAGCCGACGGCTGACATTTTTTCCGCCTCTTCAATCTCACCCGCTCCTAATTTCCGGGAAATAAAATTACCGGAACCGTGCCCGAACAGAAATCCCACCGCCTGAATAATCGCCATCAGGGAAAAAACAATCCCCACTGCAGCAGTAGACTGGGTATCAAGTTTTCCCACAAAAAAGGTGTCCGCCATATTATAGAAAGATGTCACAAGCATACTTAAAATAGTAGGCATTGCCAATCTGCATACGAGCTTTTCCACCGGCTCTTCCAGCATATAATTTCTCTTCTGTTCCGCGCTTTCGAATTTCATAATTTTGCCTTGTCTTTCCTTTATTTTCTCCGAAATGTTGTTTTCATCTGTCATATTACAATATCTCCTATTTTAATCTCTTTTTTTCAGATTTGCAAATTCGGTGAAATATGCGCCTTTATTTTCATTATATTGGCGATATACCAGAAATATGTTACAAGCTGTAACAACACGAAAATTTTCAGATGTGCGGTTGTGGTATAGGAAAGGTAAATCATTTACGACTTGTCATATACTTTTATACCCACTATAATAAAGGCAGAAAAGGCAGTTGATACGAATAATACTTCTGTTTTTTCACATAATAAAAATATATGAAAACGAAAAGGAGATCATTATGAATACCAACGCTTTATTTCAATTGTCCTATGGACTTTATGTGGCAGCTTCCAAATTCGACAAAAAAATGAATGGCTGTATCGTAAATACGGTGATGCAGGTGACAAGCAATCCCTTACAGATCGCAGTGGCAGTCAACAAACAGAACCTGACTTGTGAGATCATACAAAAATCAAACATGGTCTCTTTGTCTGTTCTCTCCGAGACGGCTCCCTTTTCCCTGTTCCAGCATTTTGGCTTCCAAAGCGGGCGGGAAACTGATAAATTCGTAGATTATCCGTTTTCCTTAACAGAGCAGGAGCTTCCTTATCTTACGCAGCATACCACAGCTTTTATCGACTGTAAGGTAACGAATACCGTCGATCTTGAAACACATATGCTTTTTATTTGTTCGGTAAATGACTGCGACGTGATATCTGCTGAAAAGGCGATGACCTATTCTTTCTATCACGAGTTTGTAAAACCGAAACCGGAGGCTTCCGCTGCCAAAGGCTGGCGCTGTATCGTATGCGGTTATGTGTATGATGGAGAAGAACTTCCATCCGACTTTATCTGTCCTTGGTGTAAACACGGTAACGAAGATTTTGAGAAAATTGTCTGATCTTATTTTTGTGCCGCTATCGTCAAAAACAACGTATTTACGGGGATGCAACCGCAGCTTTACATGAAAATAGTGAAAAGCAACATGAAATTGATGGTCTTTACATTCCCGCTGTCCTACAATATGACCATAGCCGGCACAAAAAAAGAACGGGAGATTATATTATGAGTTTAGGACAAAATTTACAATTTTTAAGGAAGCGGGATAACATCACGCAGGAACAGTTGGCGGAAGAATTAGAAGTATCAAGACAGTCTGTCTCTAAATGGGAGTCGGACACGACCTATCCGGAAATGGATAAACTTTTGCAGCTTGCCAGTTTCTTTCACTGTACTTTAGATGATCTGGTACAAAAAGACATCAGCACACAATATGTAGAAGACAAATGCAACTATAATCAGACCATGAATCAGTTCAGTATAAGAATTACACTGGGCATAGGATTGATTTTAAGTGGTCTGACCCTTATGATGTTTTTGAATACGTTTTTTTCTCAGATACAAAGTTTTGATATGGAAGAGCTTTCCACTGTTATTTTTCTCTTCTTTGTCGTAGTCGCCGTAGCGATTTTTATCGTCACCGGCTTACAGAAAGAATATTTTGAAAAAAAATGTCCGTACATAGAAAACTTTTATTCGGAGGCGGAGAAAGAGGAATTTCATAAAAAACTGATCAAATTTATTACAACAGGCGTCGTGCTCATTATTTTAGGCATGATTCTGTCAGTTTTTCTTGATGATGTCATATCCTATGATAATACGATAAGAGATATCATTGATTTAGATATGCTGACCGGCGCCCTGTTCATGACATTTGTAACCATAGCCGTTGTACTCTTCGTCTATGCAGGCACACAGGACAGCAAATACAATATCGAACACTACAATTTGACACACAACCACAACTCGCAGACATACAAAAACGGAAAAAAAATCAGCACAATCTGCGCCTGTATCATGATGGTTGCAACCATGATTTATCTTGGATGCGGTTTTCTTGGAAAATTATGGCATATTGCTTGGGTGGTCTATCCCGTTTTCGGTATTGCCTGTGGTATCGTAACCATGATTATTAACCGAAATAATGACGAGGAAGTATGATAAAAACCAAATATCGGCATTTGTGATTCACAAAAGGTTCTACACTATTCTATAAAATAAAGGTTCCCGCTTTTTCATGCAGGAACCTTTATCTGGTTTCTTTTTATTCATTTCTCAAAATCTAATCCACAATTCCAAATTCCCGCAGTGTTTGCTGCCAGTATTTCTCGGGAATATCCGGCCAGTTAACACTTCCTTCCCCCTCTTTACACAATTCGCTTGCGCGCGTCAGACATGCCAAATTTCTGTCTGTTCCGGTTCGCAGCGTATGTATCGTAATTTTCGACCATGCCGGCGCTTTTTCGTTTAAACCGGAAGTTTCAAAATCCTTCACAATTCTTTCCACGTCATAATCCAATTGAAAAAATTCGCTTTCCCATCCGGATTTTATGCCGTGCATCATCATATACTGTGTTTTTCCATCAAAATACCATGAAACCCCAACAGCGCCGGGATGCAATATCTTTTTAAAGTCATACACTTTCTCTTCCTGAAAATGCACATGCCCGGACACCAGTAAATCCACATCCAGACTTTTCATAAGATGTACGGTATTCTCACCATCCGGTTTCAATATCTCATTGGAACGCACAAGAGAACCGTGACAATACCTAAAAGGCAGATATCCCTCTTTTTCATAGTACCCTTTAATATCCAGACTTTCAAAAAAGCGAAAATCCTGTTCCGTCAGATTTTCATAGGTGTAGAGAAGACTGCCACTGGCCGAGGAATAAGTCCACCGTTCCCCCGGATTTTTCCTGTGGTTTAACATATAATCTTCCCTGTTTCCCCGGATAAAACGGCATCTATAATCACGGCCCATCTCATAGACAATCTTCATCGTCTTTTGAGGAAAAGGGCAGTCGCTAATGTAATCCCCGAGAAACAAAAACTCGTCCGGGTTCTGTTTCAGGGCATGTTCGATACATTTTTCAAGACCTACATAATTGCTGTGAATATCACCTATGACAGCTATTTTATAATCTATCATATTTTTATACCATATTTTTTTTATGATTTACATATTGAGAACGTTGTCTCATTCATAAGCAGACTCTAAACAACAATTTTAATCCTCTTCCTCTTCTTCCTTAGGAAGATTCACTTCTTTTCCATCATCATAATCCTCTGAAATACTATACTTTTCTTCCTTAGGTATCTCCTCCATAGCATCGTCGATATTCTCAAACTCTTCCTCACCGTTACTGATCTTTTCACGAACTTTGGCAATTTTCGCCACTTTTACATTATCGTCAAGATTAATCATTTTCACGCCGGAAGTAATTCTGCCGAGGGTTGAAATATCATCCATGCGAAGCTGAATGATAATACCTTCTGTGGTAATCATCATAATTTCATGGTCGTCGTTGACAGCCTTCACACCGACCACATTACCTGTTTTTTCCGTGATTTTATAACACTTTAATCCTTTTCCGCCGCGTTTTTGAACAGTAAACTCATTCAAATAAGTCCGTTTGCCCATACCGTTTTCCGAAACAATCAGAAGGGAGTCTCCCTGATGATCTAACTGCATACCGACGATTTCATCCCTGTCGGACAGATTCATACCGATCACGCCCATGGAAGATCTTCCGGTAGGTCTTACGTCCGTCTCCTTAAAGCGGATACACATGCCATGCTTTGTGACAAGGAAGATATCTGTCTCACTAGAAGTTGTTTTTACTTCTATCAGTTCGTCATCATCCCTCAAATTAATAGCCGCCAAACCGTTCTTTCTGACATTGGAAAATTCCATGACGGAAGTTTTCTTTACGATACCGCGTTTCGTTACCATAAATAGATTTTTATTTTCCTCATAATCCTTAATAGGTATCATAGCCGAAATTTTCTCTCCGGGAGTCAACTGTAAAATATTGACAATGGCGATACCTCTCGCGGTACGGCTGGCCTCGGGTATTTCATAAGCCTTCAAACGATACACCCTGCCATAGTTCGTAAAGAACATGAGATAATGATGGGTTGTTGTCATGAGGAGGTCTTCTATATAATCCTCCTCAATAGTCTGCATTCCCTTAATACCTTTGCCGCCGCGGTTCTGGGATTTAAAATTATCCACCGTCATGCGCTTTATATAACCTAAACTGGTCATGGCAATCACAGTATTATCTCTGGGAATCAGATCCTCCATATTGATATCATAGACATCATATCCGATCTTACTTCTTCTGTCATCTCCGTATTTCTCGGCCGTAATAAGCATTTCGCTCTTAATAATGCCAAGAAGCAGTTTTTCGTCCGCCAGAATTGCCTTTAACTCCGCTATCTTTTTAAGAAGTTCCCTGTGTTCATTCTCAAGTTTTTCTCTCTCCAGACCTGTCAGCGCACGCAGACGCATATCCACAATCGCCTGCGCCTGAACTTCGGAAAGCGCGAATCTTTCAATTAACCTCTCTTTTGCAATCTGCGTCGTCTGACTGCTTCTGATAATCTGTATCACTTCATCTATATGATCCAGCGCAATCAGCAGACCTTGTAAAATGTGATCTCTCTCTTCCGCCTTATCCAGATCATACTTCGTTCTTCTGGTCACCACATCCTTCTGGTGATCCAGATAATAAGTAAGCATTTCCAACAGGTTCATTACCTTCGGCTGGTTATTTACCAGAGCAAGCATGATAACGCCAAAAGAATCCTGAAGCTGCGTATGCTTATAAAGCTGGTTCAGGATTACGTTGGCATTGGCATCCTTTCTCAGCTCAATCACGATTCTCATACCCTCACGGTTTGTCTCATCGCGAAGGTCTGTGATACCGTCAATCTTTTTTAATTTTACAAGATCGGCAATCTTTAATATCAGATTCGCCTTATTTACCATATAGGGAAGCTCCGTCACGATAATACGGCTCTTTCCGTTATCCATCGTCTCAATTTCCGTGACCGCGCGGACTCTCACTTTACCCCGCCCTGTGCGGTATGCTTCTTCCGCGCCTTTTGTTCCGAGAATGATACCACCGGTAGGAAAATCGGGAGCTTTTACGATCTGGAGCAATTCTTCCATATCCGTTTCCCTACTGTCGTCGATCTGGTTATCAATGATTTTTACCACAGCGTTTGTGATTTCCCGCAGATTGTGAGGCGGAATATTGGTAGCCATACCTACCGCAATACCAGTCGTTCCGTTTACCAGAAGATTCGGATAACGGCTTGGTAAAACGACAGGCTCCTTCTCCGTATCGTCAAAGTTGGGAACGAAATCTACTGTATTTTTATTGATATCAGCCAGAAGCTCCATGGAAATTTTGCTCAGGCGCGCTTCCGTGTATCGCATGGCCGCAGCACCGTCGCCGTCCATGGAACCGAAATTTCCGTGTCCGTCCACAAGCGGATATCTGGTAGACCAGTCCTGCGCCATATTTACCAAAGCGCCATAAATAGAGCTGTCACCGTGAGGATGATATTTACCCATGGTATCACCGACGATACGGGCGCTTTTTCTATGAGGCTTATCCGGCCCGTTATTTAGTTCTATCATGGAATAAAGGACACGCCGCTGTACAGGCTTTAAACCGTCTCTTACATCCGGCAGCGCACGGGCGGCAATTACGCTCATGGCATAGTCGATATAAGAATCTTCCATCTTTTTCTTAAGATCGACATCTTCTATCTTATCAAAAATCTTATCATCCATTTTTTTTCTCCATTCTCAACTGCCAAAAACCGAAAATGACTGCCTCCACACCCTGTATCCGTTTATATATTTTCTCGTTAAACTGCACAGTAAATATAAACTATATATCCAGATTTTTTACAAACTTTGCGTTCTCTTCAATGAAAATTCTGCGCGGTTCCACCTTGTCTCCCATCAGGGTGTTAAAAGTGAGATCCACCTCTGATTCCTCTTCCTCATCAAAATTAACGCGCAGAAGGATTCTTCTCTCAGGATCCATAGTTGTCTCCCACAACTGGTCCGCGTCCATTTCACCCAATCCTTTATAACGCTGTATCTTATTATTCTGATCGCGTCCTACCTCAGCCAGAATGGCATCCAGCTCATCGTCGCTGTAGGCATACCAAACCTGTCTGTTCTTCTCCAGCTTATAAAGAGGGGGTTTTGCCAGATACACATGACCCTGTTTAATCAGTTCCGGCATAAAACGGTATATAAACGTCAACATCAATGTTGCGATATGAGCGCCGTCCACGTCCGCATCCGTCATAATAATTATTTTATCATAACGCAATTTGGAAATATCAAAATCCTCATGGATTCCCGTACCGAAAGCCGTTATCATAGCCTTAATTTCCGCATTGGCATATATCTTATCAAGACGCGCCTTTTCCACATTCAAAATTTTACCGCGCAGAGGAAGAATTGCCTGTGTTGCACGGCTTCTCGCTGTTTTTGCAGACCCTCCTGCAGAATCTCCCTCAACGATATAAATTTCACAATTTTTCGGGTCTTTATCGGAACAGTCCGCCAGTTTTCCGGGAAGGGACGTTCCCTCCAAAGCTGTCTTTCGGCGTGTCAGGTCTCTCGCTTTTCTGGCAGCCTCTCTCGCTCTCTGCGCCAGAATGGACTTTTCACATATAATTTTGGCAACAGTAGGATTCTGCTCTAAAAAGTAAGTAAGCTGTTCACTTACAACATTATCAACCGCCCCTCGCGCCTCAGAATTACCGAGTTTCTGTTTTGTCTGTCCCTCAAACTGAGGATCTTCAATCTTAACACTGATAATCGCCGTCAAACCTTCCCTGATATCTTCGCCGGAAAGATTCGGTTCGCTATCCTTTAACAGTTTATTATTTCTCGCATAGTCATTAAACGTCTTGGTCAAAGCATTTCTGAAACCGACAAGATGGGTACCGCCTTCCGGCGTATTAATATTGTTTACAAAGGTATAAACGCTTTCATTGTAGGAATCGTTGTGCTGTAGCGCAACTTCCACATAAACGCCGTTTTTGCTCCCTTCAAAATACATGATCTGCTCGTACAAAAATTCTTTACTTCTGTTCAGGTATGTAACAAATTCCTTGATACCACCCTCATAATGGAACGTTTTTTCCTGTTCCTGTCCTCCTCTGTCGTCTTTTAAGACAATTTTTAACCCCTTCGTCAAAAAAGCCGTCTCACGAAGTCTTGTCTTTAACGTGTCATATTCAAAAATCGTATCTTCAAAAATCGTACCATCAGGTTTAAATTGTACTCTGGTACCTGTTTTTTCCGGCTCACATTCCCCAATTATTTTCAGTTTATTGCAGGCATGTCCTCTCTCATAACGCTGATGGTATATTTTACCTTCATGACAGATATCTACTTCCAGCCAGTCGGAGAGTGCGTTAACCACAGATGCTCCCACACCGTGAAGGCCGCCCGATACCTTGTATCCGCCGCCGCCGAATTTACCGCCTGCATGGAGAACCGTAAATACCACTTCCACAGCGGGAATACCTGCTTTGTGGTTAATGCCCACAGGAATACCACGGCCGTTGTCCTCAACGGTAACGGAATTATCCTGATTGATCGTCACATAAATTTCCGTACAGAAACCGGCAAGCGCTTCATCCACAGAATTATCAACAATCTCATAAACGAGATGATGAAGTCCTCTCAGAGAGGTACTTCCGATATACATACCGGGTCTTTTTCTGACCGCTTCAAGACCCTCAAGAATCTGTATCTGGTCCGCACCATATTCACTGTTATTCATTCCTTCGAAATTATCTGACATTTTTCCCTCCGCTTTAAAACCAGAAACCCTTATAAAGAAATATTTCTCACCCTAACCGACATGATTCCGCATCGCGGAATCTTAAAATCCGCGGACGAACAAGTTCGTCCTGAAGAATGCCCGTTTTTCAGGCATTCTCCTGCGTGAGACTTAGAACTTCTCCACGAAACATCCTCTGCTGTGAGTGGTTAGAAGTTCTTCTCACGCTATACTCCCGTTTTCTATTTTAAAAACTTTGTCAATCTCAAACCGGTTGTTTACAAACTCATCCAGACCCGTACAGGTAATGATCGTCTGAATATCACCGATTGTACTGAGCAGATAATTTTGTCTGTTGCTGTCAAGCTCAGACAATACATCGTCAAGCAGCAGAACAGGATTTTCCTTTGTCAGTTTTTTTACCAGTTCAATTTCCGACAACTTTAAAGAAAGCGCCGCTGTTCTCTGCTGTCCCTGAGACCCAAATCTTCTGATATCAATATCTCCGACCATAAAAGAAAAATCATCCCTGTGTGGCCCTACAGACGTCTGTTTTAATTTAACATCCCTGTCCTGACAGGCTAAAAGCGATTTTTCATAATCTTCAATCAAAACATCAGGTTCGTATTTGATGACAAGCTCTTCCTTATCCCCGGATAATTTCTTATGGATATCAAAAATAATTTCGTTCAACTGCTCTGTAAAAAGTTTTCTTCTCTCAATAATTTTGCTTCCAAAAGAAATAAGCTGGGAATCCCAAATATTTAAAGTTTCCTTTAAAGACGGATTAAAATACATATCCTTTAACAACTTATTTCTCTGATTGACGATTTTATTGTAATGATTCAGATTATAGATATAAAAGGAATCAAGCTGGCACAGCTCCATATCCACAAATCTTCTTCTCTCTGAAGGACCGTTTTTAATGATAGAAAGATCCTCCGGGGAAAAAAATACGACATTCAACAATCCCAAAAGCTCCGCTGCCTTTTTTATTTTCTGACCGTCGATCGCAATTCCCTTCGTTTTACTTTTTCGAAGGTGCATATCTACCCTTATTTCGACCTCTTCTTTTTCCAGATAAGTCCTGATATGTGCTTCTTCTTTTTTAAAATTGACAATGTCCTTATCTTTACTTCCCTTATGAGATTTTGTAGTAGCAGATAAAAAAATGGCTTCTAAAATATTTGTTTTTCCCTGCGCATTGTCACCATATAAAATATTTGTTCCCTTACTGAAATCAATATGTAAAGAATCATAATTTCTAAAATCCGCTAACTCCAACGATTTAATAATCATTCGTTTGTTACCTTAATTTGCTGTCCGTCATATTCGATCACATCGCCGGGACGTATTTTTTTACCGCGCTGTACTTCCACTTCGCCGTTTACTTTTACAAATCCTTCCTGTATATTTACTTTCGCATCTATGCCGGATTCCACCAAACCCGCCAGTTTCAAAGCCTGCCCGAGCTTAATAAAATCATCCCTGATTTTTATTGTTTCCATAATTTTCCTATTTATTCCCTACACAAAACCTATTATTTTCTATCACGCAAAAAATAGAAGTTACTAGCATCCCGTCTTTATTCCTTTATTTTATGTAAGATTTAGTACTTCTTGATGTTCTGTCCTTTAGCAGAACATCTTTAGAAGTACTTCTCACATTTTTATTCGACGTTAATAAAATTCACCGGAAGAATCATATAAATATAGCTTTCATTCTCGTCTTTGATAAAGCAGGGCGCTTTCGGGTTAACCATGTAGATCATAATTTCTTCATCCTCAATCACGCGCAGTGCATCTATCAAAAACTTAGGATTGAATCCGATCTTTAAATCTTTTCCTTCCTTTTCGATATCAATCTCCTCGTCCATGCTGCCAACGGTAGAACTCATTTTAAGCTGCATGGAAATGTCTTTCACATCAATAATTACAGGCTTCTTATCCCCTTCTTTCACAAGAAGAGTCGCTCTGTCGATACAGTCAAGAAGCTCTCTCTTATTCATTTTAATTTTCGTCTCATAATCGCTGGAAAGCATCTGTTCGATCTTGAAATACTCTCCTTCAATCAGCCTGGAAACCACAACCGTATCATTAAATTCAAATAAAATATGTTTATCCGTGAAAAAAATATGTACATTTTTATCCATATCTCCGGATAAAATCTTACTGACTTCATTCAGTGTCTTTCCGGGAACTACTACCTTTTTGTTTCCATAGGAATGTTTCAGAGCAATTTTTCTGATGGAAATACGATGTCCGTCCAGAGAAACTACCTTTAACATATCGTCTGCAATTTCAAACAACTCACCTGTCATCAGCTTATTATTTTCATTATCCGCAATAGAAAAAATAGTCTGCCTGATCACTTCCTTTAATGTAAACTGGGAAATAGCTACGGAGTCATTCCTTTCAATCTCGGGAAGATAGGAAAAGTCTTCTCCCGATTTTCCTATGATATTAAATTTTGCCTTTTCACAGGTTATGGTCGTCTTAAAGGCTGGATCTGTCTCAATGGTGATATCGTTATCAGGAAGTTTCCTCACAATTTCAAGAAATATCTTAGCGTCAAGAGCAATCATGCCCTTTTCCAAAATTTCTCCTTCAATCACAGTCTCAATGCCAAGCTCCATATCGTTGGCAGTCAGTGTGATATCTCCGCTTGTGGTATCTACTAAAATACATTCCAGAATAGACATGGTAGTTTTATTTGGGACAGCTTTCGACACTGTTTGTACGCCTGTTAACAAGTTAGATTTTGTACATACGATTTTCATCTGTGAATAACTTCCTTTCCTTCTTGTGGGTGATTTGAAGCGTCGCCTTAAGTTAATAAAATAATAAATATTTCGTAGTAATCATAATAATAGATGTAGAAATGTGAATAACCTCCGTTTTGCTTTGATTCATAAGTGTTTTAAAAAAATATTTGGTGTTGATAATTCAGGATAACTTGATGATAAATCCAAAGTTGTAAACAACGTTTTTTGCCTTTCATAAATGACATGAATGTCATAGAACTTTCATTCACATCATCTTTACAATAGATGTTTAAAACAATGTGTATAATGTTTAAGGCATAATTTTTTTTCTTATAATATCTACTTTATTTTTTAATTCTTCATTGTTCTCCATTTCTTTTGCAATCGTTTTGATTCCGTGTAAAACCGTAGTGTGATCCTTTTTGCCGATTGCTTTCGCAATATTTTGTAAGGAATTAGATGTCAATTCCCTGCAAAAATACATGACAATTTGTCTTGGCTGTACAAGTTCCGCCGTTCTTTTTTTAGAAGCAATGTCTTCAGGGTTGACGCCAAAATGTTCCGCTACTACTTCTATAATATAGGAAGGAGTAATTTCTTTTGATTTATTCGGGTAGATGACGTCTTTGAGAGCTTCTTCCGCATATTCCAGATTGATATCTACCTTATTTAGTTTTGAGAAAGCCATTATTTTATTGAGAGCGCCTTCCAGTTCTCTGATGTTACTTTTTACGTTATCCGCAATATACTGCAAAACTTCATTATCAATTTCTTTGTTATAATTCTCTGCGTTTTTTTGAAGAATAGCCATTCTGGTTTCATAATCCGGAGGCTGGATATCCGCGATCAGTCCCCATTCAAACCGGGAACGCAGTCTTTCTTCCAATGTTTCCATATCTTTTGGCGGCTTGTCTGAGGATAAAATGATTTGTTTACCAGCAGAGTGAAGCGTATTAAAAGTATGGAAAAATTCTTCCTGCGTGCTTTCTTTGCCTATAATGAACTGGATATCGTCGATCATCAGGATATCTACTGTTCTGTATTTTTCTCTCACGTTATTCATTTTGATGGCGTCACCGCTTCTGATACAGCTTATCACTTCATTTGTAAAGTTTTCTGAAGTGACATATAAAACTTTTATTTCCGGATTTCTTTCTAAAATAAAGTGTCCGATGGAATGCATTAAGTGTGTTTTTCCAAGACCGGCTCCTCCGTATATATAGAGAGGATTGTAAACTTCTCCCGGTGATTCCGCTGCGGCAAGAGCTGCGGAATGAGCCAGTTTGTTATTGCTGCCGACGACAAAAGTATCAAATTTGTATTTTGGATTTAGATTTGCATTTTCATAATTCACATGGTTGGAAGTTATGGCTTTGGATTTTATATTTTTTTCATTTTCCATCGCTTCTTTTTCCAATATAAAAGAAATATCATAAGTATGATCCATCATTTCTGATATGATAACTTTAAAAAAGTTTTTATATTTAGAAGAAATATAGTTAAGAGCATGAGCTTGGTCAGAAGGGATCATGATGATAACTACATTATCTTTTACTTCATAAAAACGGAGAGGTTTGATCCAGGTATCATAGGAAACATCAGTCAGTTCATATTCCTTTCTGATTGTTTCTTTAATCTCGTCCCATTTTTCTTTGATAGAATCCATAATATCCGCAGCCTCATTGTTTTTATATAAGTTTTGTATAAGATTTTTTCAGTTTTCTTTAGGTAGTTTACACTACATCAAAGTTACCCTACAATATATAATAATACAAACATAAAAAAAATTCAAATGATAAGTTATCCACGTGAAAAACATGTTATGAACATATTTGTGTATATTGTGAAAACAGGTTAACATATGACTTTAAGGTAAAAAGTATATGTGAATAATTATCAGATAGGTTGTAAACAATTTTCACATGGATAAAATAGATGTTTTAGATGATTTTCAACAATGGCAATAAAAGTTATCCACATATTTATGAACATATTGTGGATTAGTTATGTAAAGCCAATAAAATAAAAAAGTCAAAAATATCCGCAGTTTTACTTGACGTTTTCCTATTAATTATATATAATCAACATGTTGTTTTCCAAATAATGATAACATTAGGTTTACCTTATAAAATCAGTAAGGTCTGAGAAGGAGGTGCGATGGAATGAAAATGACGTTTCAGCCTAAAAAAAGGCATAGAGCTAAGGTTCACGGTTTTCGGAAAAGAATGAGTACCAAGGGTGGACGGAAAGTCTTAGCTGCAAGACGTGCAAAAGGAAGAAAGAGATTATCAGCATAGGCCGCATTTATGTGGCCTATTTTTCTAATTACTCGGAGCAGTACAAAATTGAACAAAAGCAGAATGAGAAAGTTTGTTTTCATCAGAATGCTTTTGTTAATTTTATAGGACAAGAGTCTGATTAGGAGCAAAAAAGTATAGTAGATACGATTTTGTGAATTAGCACTGCTTATATATGGAGAGACAGAATAGAATGGTATTTTCCGAGTCATTAAAGAAAAATCAAGATTTCCGGAATGTTTATGAGAATGGAAAAAGTTACGCAGACAAATATTTGGTGATGTATGTATTGGAAAACAACAAGAACATAAACAGGCTGGGGATTTCCGCCAGTAAAAAAGTGGGAAACAGCGTAGTGAGGCACCGCTTTGCCAGACTGGTGAGAGAGAGTTACCGACTACACGAAAATATATTTAATAGTGGTTTAGATATAGTAGTCGTTGCAAGGAAAAGTGCGGCGTCGGTTGGTTTTGTCGAAATCGAAAGCGCATTATTACATCTTTCAAAACTTCATCGTATTATAAAGATTTATTTTTATGATGAAGAGAGTTAGAATTTATGATGAAAAAAGTTATGATCTGTTTTATCAAATTCTATAGAAAATATATTTCTCCGATGAAAAGTACGAAATGTCCTTATATTCCTACTTGTTCGGAATACGGGCTGGAGGCTGTAGAGAAATACGGCGCTCTCAAAGGAGGGATTCTTGCTTTTTGGAGAATATGCAGATGTAATCCTTTTTCAAAAGGTGGTTATGATCCTGTCCCTTAGTGACGGGAGAGATTGATTCTTTGTAAGGAGGTATGATATTTTGTCACATATTTTGTTGACCCAGAATACAGGTATTATTTTGGGACCTGTAGCTAAGCTGCTGGGTTATATTATGGAAGGTATCTTTTTTGTGATAGATAAAATAGGCATTCCAAATATCGGACTTGCTATAATACTATTCACGATCGTTATTTATCTGTTACTGATGCCTCTCACCATAAGGCAGCAGAAATTTTCAAAGTTACAGGTAAAAATGAATCCTGAATTACAGGCAATTCAGAAAAAATATAAAAATAAAAAAGATAATGATTCCATGATGGCTATGAATATGGAGACGCAGGCAGTGTATGCGAAATATGGCGTGTCTCCTTCCGGCAGTTGTATACAGCTTTTGATTCAGATGCCTATTTTATTGGCTCTCTACCGTGTCATCAGCAATATACCTGCCTATGTAGGAAAAGTGAAAGAAGCATTTTTTCCGCTGGTTGACAGATTGATCAATGAGCAGGGAAGTGTGGAATTTTTACAGACTTTTAGAAATGCCGGTATGTATGAAAAGCAGTTTACAAATGAAAATTTTGTAGGCGGCGTTACTTCTTATATACAAAATACCTTTGTGGATGTGTTGAATACGGCTTCCAGTGCTGAGTGGGCGAGTTTAAAGGATCATTTTTCCAATCTTTCGGAAGATATCGACCATACGTTGTCCTTGCTTGACCAGTACAATAATTTTTTGGGATTAAGCATGTCAAACTCTCCTTCCTTTACTTTTAATGAAGCGAGAACGACAGGATCTGTTGCAATGATGATTGCCGCGTTTGCCATTCCTGTTCTTGCGGCGGTAACGCAGTGGATTAATGTCAAGCTCATGCCACAGCAGGAGACAAGTACAGATAACGATCAGCAGAATACTATGATGCAGTCTATGAAGACAATGAATATGATTATGCCGATCATGTCAGCAGTTTTCTGTTATACACTGCCTGCAGGTATGGGACTTTACTGGGTAGCCGGTGCGGTGGTAAGAAGTATCCAGCAGATTTTGATTAATAAACATATTGATAAGATGGATCTGGATGAAGTGATTAAGAAAAATGAGGATAAGGCCAAAAAGAAAATGGAAAAGGCCGGTCAAAAAGCGGACAAGATGGCGGCTTATGCCAGCATGAGTACAAAGAATGCGGGTATGGCTTCAAAGGCTGCCGTTTCTTCTAAACTCAGTCAGGAGGAGAAGGAGGAGCTTGTCAAAAAATCGACAGAGTATTATAGTAAAAACGCAAAACCAGGCAGTATGATGGCAAAGGCGAATATGGTAAAGCAGTATAACGAGAAAAATAATAAATAGAATAGGGGGCAAAATAATGGATTTTATTGAAATATCCGCAAAAACCGTTGATGATGCAATTACGGAAGCATGTCAGAAATTTACTGTGACCAGTGATAAGCTGGAATATGAAGTAATTGATGAAGGAAAAACCGGATTACTCGGTATCGGTGCAAGACCTGCTGTTATTAAAGTGAGGGTAAAATGTTCGGTAGAGGATAAAGCAAAGGATTTTTTAAAGGATGTTTTTGCGGCGATGAATATTACCGTAGTTGTGGATATTGCCTATAACGAAGAAGAAAATTCCATGGATATTGAACTTTCAGGAGATGAAATGGGTATTCTGATCGGTAAGAGAGGGCAGACGCTTGATTCTTTACAATATCTGGTGTCTCTGGTAGTCAATAAAGATACGGAAAATTATATCAGAGTTAAGGTTGATACGGAAAATTACCGTAAGAGAAGAAAGGATACATTAGAGAATCTGGCTAAGAATATTTCTTATAAGGTAAAGAGAACCAAGAGACCTGTTTCTCTGGAGCCTATGAATCCTTATGAGAGAAGAATCATTCATTCCGCGCTTCAGAATGATAAGTATGTTACTACTTACAGTGAAGGCGATGAACCTTTTCGTCATGTGGTCGTAGTTTTGAAAAAGTATGAGAGAAGTGAAAAGAGGTATGAAAAGAATTACGAAAAAAACTATGACAACAAGGATAGCGAATAAAAAGATGTAAAAATAGGAAAACCGGCGGGTAAATAGACCTGCCGGTTTTTGTCATAGTAGATTTTTTATGAAGTATGTAGTAAAATTGAATAATTGCAAATAGTATAAACTGTGATGGGAGAATGTTATGAAGACAGATACGATCGCCGCAATCGCTACTGCTTTGTCTGATGCGGGCATAGGAATTATAAGAGTAAGCGGTGACGAAGCAATACAAATCGTTCATAAAATATACCAAAATAAAAATAATCAGTATGTGCTTTTGGATTATCAGTCACATACCATTCATTATGGTTTTATTGTGGAAAAAAATGGAGATTTGATAGATGAAGTGATGGTATCCGTTATGAAAGCGCCACATAGCTATACAACGGAAGATACGGTGGAAATTAACTGTCATGGCGGCGCTTTGATGATGAAAAAAATTCTTATGACAGTGATAGAGGCGGGGGCCAGACTGGCACAACCCGGTGAGTTTACGAAGCGTGCTTTTCTTAACGGTAGAATGGATCTTTCGAGAGCGGAAGCGGTTATGGATATGATTCATGCAAAGAATCAATTTGCCCTCAGATCTTCTATAAAGCAGCTAAGGGGTTCTGTATTTGATAAAATAAAGTTACTTAGGAAAGAAATTTTGTATGAGATCGCTTTTATAGAGTCGGCTTTGGATGATCCGGAGCATATCAGTCTGGATGGGTACCAGAAAAAATTATCGGATCAGGTCTGTAATCTTGTAAAAGAGTTGGAAAGGCTTTTGGATTCCGCGGATAACGGAAAAGTATTGAAAGAAGGTATCCGCACGGTTATTGTCGGTAAGCCGAATGTGGGAAAGTCTTCTCTTTTGAATCTTTTAGTGGGACAGGACCGGGCCATTGTGACAGAAGTTGCGGGAACGACAAGAGATACGCTTGAGGAAACTGTTAATCTTGGAGAGTTTACTTTACATATGATAGATACTGCAGGAATCAGAAATACAGAGGATGTGGTAGAAAAAATAGGTATAGAGAAAACGAAGATTATTTCTGAAGACGCAGATCTAATTTTGTATGTGATGGATTCATCCATTCCTTTGGATGAAAATGATGTAGATATTGTTCGTATGATAAAGGATAAAAAAACGATTATTCTTTTAAATAAATCGGATTTGGATGAAGTAGTTGATCAATCTTCTGTTGACGCTCTGTTCTCAGATGTCTTTGAAAAAAAATGCAGCGTATACGAACTTTCGGAAACAGAAACAGAGCAACAGGAGGATGTTTCTGAAAATATTTGTATGATCAGAATTTCCGCTAAAGAAAATGACGGGTTAGATTTGCTTGTTGATTTGCTTAAAAAAATGTTTTTTCATGGGCTGATTTCTTATGAAGATGAAGTTTGTATCACAAATTCCCGTCATAAGGAAGCGCTTCTGGAGGCGCTTGAAAGTATGAAGCAAGTGCAGATCAGTTTGGAAAATGATATGCCGGAAGATTTTTATTCGATTGATCTGATGAATGCCTATGCTTCTCTCGGAAAAATTATCGGTGAAGAAGTGGGAGACGATCTGGTGAATGAAATATTTTCAAAATTTTGTATGGGAAAGTAAGAGTAAGAAATAGATTTATGTACGTGCGAAAATTTTAGTATAGTTATATAGGTTTTAGTTTAGTTTTTGGTAGTAAAAAGCGTTTTTAGGTAAAGGTGTTGATTATGTTGAATATCAAAGAACAAGTGGATGTATGTGTTGTCGGTGCAGGGCATGCGGGGTGTGAGGCGGCTCTTGCCTGCGCGCGGCTTGGTTTCGAGACTGTAATTTTTACGGTGAGTGTGGATAGTATTGCATTGATGCCCTGTAATCCAAATATTGGGGGGACTTCCAAGGGACATCTGGTGAGAGAGATTGACGCGCTTGGCGGAGAAATGGGAAAAAATATTGATCGGACTTTTATCCAGTCTAAAATGTTAAACAGATCCAAGGGACCGGCAGTACATTCTCTCAGGGCACAGGCGGATAAGGCGGAATATTCCCGTTCTATGCGGAAAGTTTTGGAAAACCAGGAGCATTTGACAATCAAACAGGCTGAGGTCTGTGAACTTCTGGTGGAAGAATGCGAACAGTCTTGTTCTGATATTTTGAAACGGAAAATCGTAGGATTAAAAACTTTTACGGGAACTGTCTATGAGTGCAGGACGGTTATTTTGTGTACAGGTACTTATTTGAAAGCCAGATGTCTTTGTGGGGAGGCTATCACTTATACAGGGCCGAATGGCCTGCAGGCGGCTAATCACTTGACGGATTCTCTTTTGGGATTGGGAATTGAGATGCGTCGTTTTAAAACGGGTACGCCGGCGAGAATGGATAGACGTTCTCTGGATTTTGAAAAAATGGAGGAGCAGTTTGGAGACGAGAGGGTTATTCCCTTTTCTTTTTCTACAGATCCTAATGAAGTGCAAATCGATCAGGTGTCCTGTTATCTGACTTATACCAATGAGCAGACACATGATATTATCAGGGCAAATCTTGACAGATCTCCCATCTATGCGGGGGTGATAGAAGGAACAGGTCCGAGGTATTGTCCTTCTATTGAAGATAAGGTAGTTAAGTTTTCTGATAAGGACAGACATCAGGTTTTTATTGAACCTGAAGGGCTTCATACCAATGAAATGTATGTGAGTGGTATGTCTTCTTCACTTCCGGAAGATGTGCAGCTTGCCATGTATCGCACGGTAGCAGGGATGGAGCATTGTAAAATGGTGCGGAATGCTTACGCTATCGAATATGACTGTATTGATCCGAAACAGCTTTATCCTACTTTGGAGTTTAAGAGTATCAGAGGGCTTTTCAGCGGCGGACAGTTTAATGGCAGCAGTGGTTATGAGGAGGCGGCAGCACAGGGATTGATGGCAGGTATCAATGCGTCGCTTTCCATGCAGGGAAAAGAACAGATTGTTCTGGATCGGTCCCAGGCTTATATTGGTGTTTTGATTGATGATCTTGTGACAAAAGAAAATTTCGAACCTTACCGCATGATGACTTCCAGAGCGGAATACCGTCTTTTGTTACGCCAAGACAATGCGGATCTGAGGCTTCGTCAGATTGGTTATGAGGCTGGTCTGGTTCCAGAAGAAATATATAAAGCGACTTTAAATAAAAAAGAACAGATTAATGCGGAAGTTTTTCGTTTAAAGAATACGGTGGTAGGAGCTTCAAAAAATATACAGGAATTTCTAACAGCGCATGAAAGCGCTCCATTAAAAACAGGTGTTACTTTGGCGGAGCTGATTTGCCGTCCGGAGCTTACTTATGAATCGATTGCCAAGATAGATCTTGAGAGAATGCCTCTTCCGGTTGATGTGGTGGAACAGGTGGAGATTGAGATTAAGTATGAAGGGTATATTGAGAGACAGTTGAAGCAGGTGGAACATTATAAAAAGATGGAGAAGAAAAAAATTCCCGCGGATCTTGATTATAATGAGGTTGGAAGTCTGCGGCTGGAGGCGAGACAGAAGTTGATTGCTTATAAACCTGTTTCCGTCGGACAGGCATCCCGGATTTCAGGTGTTTCACCTGCGGATATTTCCGTGCTTTTGGTGTATCTGGAAAATTATAAAAGAAAACATGAGGTGTCATATTGAGATCAGAAAAATTGCATAAATTTGAGACAGATTTAAAAGAATTACAGATTATATTGTCGGATGCACAGTTCCATCAGTTTTTTACTTATTATGAGATGTTGGTGGAAAAAAATAAAGTGATGAATCTGACTGCGATTACGGAATTTGACGAAGTGATGAAGAAGCATTTTGTTGACAGTCTTTCTTTGGTAAAAGTTTGTGATTTGCAGGGAAGTCTATCTGTGATTGACGTGGGAACAGGGGCTGGATTTCCGGGTGTGCCTTTAAAGATAGCGTTTCCTGATTTGAAACTGACGCTTCTGGATTCTTTGCATAAAAGAGTGGGATTTTTGCAGGAAGTCATTGAAACGTTGGGATTTCAAAATGCGGAGGCGGTTCATGGCAGGGCGGAAGATTTTGCAAAGCCGGGGAAGTTGAGAGAAACTTATGATCTCTGTGTTTCAAGAGCGGTGGCTAATTTGTCAGTCTTGTCGGAGTACTGTCTTCCCTATGTAAAAGTTGGCGGAAAGTTTATTTCCTATAAATCTGATAAAGTTAATATAGAATCAGAAGGAAAAAGAGCAGAATTGGCGGAAGCAGAAAATGCGATTTCTGTTTTAGGGGGAAAGCTGACAGAGCAGAAAGAATTTACGCTTCCTTTTTCAGACATCTATAGAAATTTAGTGGTGATAGAAAAAAACCGCCCTACTCCGAAGCAGTATCCTCGGAAAGCAGGGACGGTAAGCAGGAAACCATTATAAAAACATACGTAACTGTTCGAGTATTTCATCAGGCGCTTCCAATTGCGGAAGATGCCTGGTGTTGGGAATATATGTGTCCTCTATGGATGCATTATAGTATTTATAATTCTCAATGATGGTTTTTATTTCTTTTTCTTTTTCACCGCCGATCATCAGAATGCTGTTATTTATTTCTTTTAATTCTCCAAGAATATTCATATTCATATATTTGCCTGCATAACTGGCAAAGGCGTATTTGGAATGATAGCCTCCAAGATGGGCAGCCTCAAGATAATTGTATATGTATTTTTCTTTTACTTCCTCCGGATTATAAAAACAATTTTGATAAAATGCTTTTTCTATGCTTGGCCGGCTAGAAAACAAATGATAAATAAATGTGCCTATGATAGGCGACTCAATAAGAAGTTTGAATAAACTTGTCTGCCTGGAAGGAATCTGGTTTTGCAAGTAAAGGCTCTGTGGGTTAATACATACAATCTTATTAAATGTATCGGGGTAATTGTGACATGCCATGATAACAAAGGGAACAGATTCCCCTGTCACTACGATAGATGTCTTTTTGCCAATTACATTTTTTATGAAATCTATGACCAGTTGTTCATATAGATTGTTGGTATAAGTCATCGCGGGTTTATCCGACATGCCATATCCCAAAAGATCCAGAGAATATATTTCATGCTTTTCTGTCAGATTATTAATCAGTCTGTGATATTCATAATTGGAGCTTCCTACTGTCAGATCGTGAATCAGAAGAAGAGGTGTGCCATTACCTTTTTTCTGATATCTGATTTTACCGAAACGCCATTCGTAAAAATAGTTTTCCGAATTATTGAGAAGATTTTTAACTGTGCATAATGATGTATGTACTCTGTTGATACCATGGATGGCTGCGATGGAAGTTCCCGTTAATGCGATAGCTGTGGTAAGTTTTTTATACATATTATTTTTCCTTCCAAATTTTAATTGATGCGTAAATTATACCATTTTTTTCACTTCATTTCTATAAATATTCTTTTCTTGCATTAGATTTTAGTATATAATAACCAAAAGGAAAATGTGATTATTTTATATAATGAAATATGTATAACAATATCATATAAGGATTGTAAGGAAAAAGATGAATAAAAAAAATAATCCAGTAGAAAATACGCCTGAGTTTCACATGAAACAATTTTCTGTTTTAGATGTACAGGAGAAGGAGCGTCAAAGAATTGCAAGAGATCTCCACGATACTTCACTTCAAAATCTTACCCATCTTGTTCATAAGGTTGAGTTGAGTTCACTTTATATTGATCGTGATCCTGTGAAGGCAAAGCTAGAGCTTGCCACGATCGAAGCCGGATTACGAAAAGTCATTGATGATATCAGAAACAGAATTTATGATCTCAGACCGATGACTTTTGATGATTTGGGTCTGCGGCAAACTCTTTTAAATCTTTTTTCTCTTATCAATCAGGATGGACGTTTTGAAATCATAACGGATATTGATGAAATAGATCATAGTCTGACAGATCAAGAAAAAGAAATTTCTCTTATCATGATTTATCGTATTATTCAGGAATGCGTTTACAATGCAATAGAGCATTCTGGGGGAAATAGGATAGAGATCTCGTTAAAAGAAAAGAAAAAAGTATTTCAGATAAAGATCCGGGATAATGGGATTGGTTTTGATCAGATTAAGGCGGAAAAAAAGGACAGGCATTTTGGTCTGACAGTTGTAAAGGAAAGAGTTTTTTTATTGAATGGAAAAATAGAGATGGAAACGAATGATGGGACTTCTATATTAATTGAAATTCCGAAGAAAAACATTGGTTAATTTTATGATAGAAAATGAGGTGTTTCATATGGAAAAGATAAGTGTAATGATTGCAGATGATCACAGTATGATTCGGGAGGGATTAAAACAGTTATTGGAATTTGACGGAAGTATTGAAGTTGTAAGTGAGGCATCCAACGGGGTGGAGTGTTTAGAAAAATTAAAGGAATGCAATCCGGAAGTTTTACTTCTTGATATTAATATGCCGGAAAAAAATGGAATAGAAGTTTTGAAACAAATGAAAGAAGAAAAAAATGAAATAAAAGTATTGATTTTGACAGTGCATAATGAAATGGATTATTTGATGAAGGCAGTCGATATTGGTGTGGACGGATATATATTGAAAGATTCAGAATCTTCAGAGCTAAAAAGAGCGATCAAAGCCGTGAGAGACGGAGAAAATTACATACAGCCTTCTTTGATTCCTGCACTAAATAGTCAATTGCTTAGCAGAGATACGGATAAGGATAAAATATCTTTTTTAACAAACAGGGAATTGGAAGTACTTGTGCAGGTAGCAAACGGTATGTTTAATAAAGAAATTGCTACCAATTTGAATATCAGTGAGAGAACAGTAAAAAATCATATATCTAATATATTTAAAAAAATAGATGTTTCTGACCGGACGCAGGCGGCGGTATTTGCTATTAAAAATAATATTATAAAATTGTATTGATTATGTGTATTCTATTTATATTATAAAAAAAACAGAGATTTTTTATAATAGGTTGATATAAAGTGGTAGATCATAGGTATTTTATAATGTTTCACGTGAAACATATGGAAGAATATGGAGTGTTGACACAAGATAATGTTTCACGTGAAACAATTTGACCCAAGATATTGTAAAATGATCTGTGAAACATCAAGACAGAGATTATAATAGGTATGTGAAACATGAAAAAATCCGTTTTATCTTTTACCAAAATAAATATGGTAAATAAAAAATTAAGATGAAATGAGATAGAAGAGTTGTATACCTATTTTAATTTCGGAATGGAGGAAAAAATGAAAATCGGAATATTAGGGGCAGGAAAAATTGCGGCAACATTGGCAGAAACGATGAATAAGTTACCAGAAGTGGAATGTTATGGAGTTGCTTCTCGTAATTTGGAAAAAGCAAAAAAATTTACAGAGGATCATGGATTCCAACATGCCTTCGGATCTTATGAAGATATGCTGGCTGACAGAAAAGTAGAACTCATTTATATTGCAACGCCGCACTCTCATCATTATCAGCACATAAAAATGTGTCTGGATGCCGGTAAACACGTACTCTGTGAAAAAAGTTTTACGGTGAATGAAAAGCAGGCGGCTGAGGTTTTTCGTATTGCGAAAGAAAAAAATCTTCTTTTGGCAGAAGCAATCTGGACAAGATATATGCCATCCCGAAGAATGATTGACGATTTGCTTGCCAAAAAGGCAATCGGTGATGTGAATAAAATGACTGCTAATTTAAACTACCCTCTTCTGCATAAAGAGCGCATTGTAAAACCGGAACTTGCGGGCGGTGCACTTTTAGATGTTGGAATCTATCCTTTGAACTTTGCTTATATGCATTTTGGAGATACCGTGAAAGAAATGCATTCCGCTGCACAAATGATAAGCACCGGAGTCGATGGAGAAAATGGAATGCTTCTTCTTTATGAAGACGGAAGAATGGCTGTTTTAAATTCCGGCATTCACGGTAAGTCTGACAGTCAGGGTGTTTTTTACGGGTCAGAAGGATGTATGATTGTGGAAAATATCAATAATCCGGAAGAAATCAGAATATATGATAAGGATAGAAAACTGATTCGTGAAATAAAAGTACCTGAGCAGATCAGCGGTTATGAATATGAAATCACTGAAACTATTTCCTGTATCAAAGAAGGAAAATTGGAATGTCCGTCCATGCCTCACGCAGAGACTTTGAAAATGATGCATGTTATGGATGTGCTTCGAGATTCATGGGGAATGAAGTATCCGGAGGAAATTGAAAAATTGTAGGAAGTTCAGTTTTTATGTATTTATAAAAGATACTGTAAAACTGTTAAAAAATATATATGGATTCTCACATGGATTAGTGATATAATCGTAAACGGACACTGAAAATAGAAAAAGATGAAAGACAAAGGAATAAGGTAAGTAAATGGGAAGAATAATTGCGATTGCGAATCAAAAGGGAGGCGTCGGTAAGACAACAACGGCTATCAATCTGTCGGCTGCATTGGCCGCCAAAGGAAAAAAAGTTTTGGTAATTGATACGGACCCGCAGGGCAATACGACCAGTGGATTCGGGGTAGAGAAGAATGATCTGGAAAATACGATTTATGAATTGTTTTTAAGTGAATGCTCTATCAATGAATGTATTTTGAAAGACGTGATCCCAAACGTTTCCATTATACCTTCTAATGTAAATTTGGCAGCTACGGAGATTGAGTTAATCGGCGTAGACAAAAAAGAATTTATTTTGAAAAATGAAATTGATTGGGTGAAGGATAAATTTGATTTTATTATGATTGACTGTCCTCCCTCTTTGAATCTTTTGACAATCAATGCCATGACTACAGCGGACAGTGTACTTGTTCCGATTCAGTGCGAATATTATGCGTTGGAAGGGTTAAGTCAGCTGATACATACCGTTAATCTTGTGAAGGAAAGATTAAATCCTGAGCTTGATATGGAAGGTGTGGTTTTCACCATGTATGATTCTCGGACAAACCTTTCCATGCAGGTAGTGGAGAATGTAAAAAGCCATTTAAAGCAGAATGTATATAAAACGCTGATACCAAGAAATATCAGATTGGCAGAGGCGCCGAGTTATGGGATGCCGATTAATATGTATGATCCAAAATCTGCAGGTGCAGAGGCATACATGTTACTGGCGGAAGAGGTGATCTCCGCGAAGGCAATGAGTGGTATGTATCGATAAAATGAAAAAGTGGCAGCAGAAATGTAAGATGGAGAGTATAATATGGCGAAAGCAGTAAGGGGATTAGGAAAGGGATTGGATTCTTTGATACCGGCTTCCGTACCAAAAGCGGAACCTGTACAGGAAACGGTAAAGACAGAAGATCATGCGCAGGGAACCTATGTCAAGATTACAAAGGTTGAACCGAACAGGGAACAGCCCAGAAAGAATTTTGATGAGGATGCTCTACAGGAGTTAGCCGATTCTATTAAGCAGTATGGGATTGTGGAACCTTTGATCGTACAGGACAGAACAACCTATTATGAGATTATTGCGGGAGAACGACGCTGGCGTGCCGCGAAACTGGCAGGGCTTAAAGAAGTGCCTGTGATTGTCCGTAATTATACCGAACAGGAAATCGTGGAGATTTCTTTGATTGAAAATATTCAGAGAGAGGATTTGAATCCGATTGAGGAAGCGCAGGCATATAGAAGACTTCTGACGGAGTTTAATCTGAAACAGGATGAAGTAGCGGAGAGAGTTTCCAAGAGTAGGACGGCGGTCACTAATTCCATGCGCCTTTTGAAGCTGTGTGATGAAGTGCAGCAAATGATCATTGATGATATGATTACTACCGGACATGCCAGGGCTTTAATTACCATAGAAGACCCAGAACAGCAATACATGATTGCACAGAAAGTTTTTGATGAAAAACTGAGTGTCCGAGATGTTGAGAAATTGGTTAAAAATTTAAATAAACCGGAGAAAGTTAAGAAAGAACCTGTTACGGATAAAGCGCTTGAAGCGGTTTATCAGGATTTGGAAGAAAAATTGAAACAGTCGCTTGGAACAAAAGTTTGCATTGCATCCAAGGGAGACGGCGCCGGAAAACTGGAAATTGAGTTTTATACCCATGACGATTTAGAAAAGATTACGGATCTGCTGACAGGCAGATAATGTGCCGCCGTCATATACGAACGATAATTGCTATTGTCAAATATAGAAAGGCTAAGGATAAATGAATTATAATTTACTAAGTGATATGGGACTTGGAAATATAGATTTGACGTATTTGTTTATCGGTGCGTTTACGGCGATTTTTCTTTTGCTGATTATTGTGATTGTGCTTTGTGTAAATTTTGGAAAATTATCTAAGAAGTATAATAAATTCATGGGTGGCAAAAATGCCAAAAGTCTGGAGAAAGACATTATGGGGCTTTATGAAGACAACAGACTGATCAAGGCATCCATGGAAAAGAATCGGAAAGATATTGAAAATCTGTACAGAAAACTGGGAGGCACATTCCAGAAGATGGGTATTGTAAAATATGATGCTTTTAACCAGATGGGTGGGCAGCTTAGTTTTTCTCTCGCACTACTAGATGAAAACGATAACGGATTTATTATCAATTCTGTTCACAGTGCGGAAGGCTGTTATTCTTATACGAAAGAAATCAAAAACGGATTATGTGATATCTCACTTGGAGAAGAAGAGAAAAAAGCTCTTGACATGGCTATGGATTTGTAGCCAGAATAAGTAAAAGGCTAGAATACGAGGGACAAAAATGAGACTGTGCAAAGTAAATGACTTAAAAGGGACTGAAATTCTGGCTAAAGATGCTATGACATTGGAATATAAAATTTTGCTTTCTGCAGGCACGCCTCTGAAACCGGAATATATTGAAAAACTTAAAGAACTGAATGTCCGGGAAGTATATATAAAAGAAAGTGCACCGGATACAAAAGAAGTGGTTATCCTGAAAGAGGAAGTGGAAGAAAGTTTTAGGTCAAAAGTGAAGAGTATTCTGGAAAAGCATACTTACAGTCATAATGAAAATCTGATGGAGCTGTGCCAGACGGCGGATACGATTATTACGAATATTCTGGAAGAGGAAGAAGTCGTAGAAAAAATCTATGATATCAAAGAAAGAAGCTCCGATATTTATGAGCATTCGATTAATTTGTGTGGTCTTGCAACCATTGTTGCGCTTAAGATGGGTGTGCCGCAGGAAATGGTGCATGATATAGGTGTCAGTTGTCTTCTTCATGATTTGGGACTGCGGTATCTGCAGGTTTCGTATGAAAACCAGAATTTGGACAAACTGTCAGAACTGGAATATGTGGAGTATAAAAAACATCCGGTTTACGGGTATTCCGCTCTTCGTGACGAAAATTGGATATCTGAAACCAGTAAAAATATGATATTATATCACCATGAACGTTTGGATGGTTCCGGTTATCCGTTGAAAACGACGGATATTCCACAGGAATGCCGTATCATTCAGGTTTGTGATGCTTTTGACGAAATGATCTGCGGCATCGGGTGTGAGAGAACAAAAGTTTATGAGGCCATAAGGTATCTGAGAAATAATAAAGATATAAAATTTGACGGAAAAATTGTCGATATATTTTTGGAGTTTACTGCCGTTTATCCTGCCGGTACTGTCGTTAAGACGAGCGAAGGAGAAACGGGAATCGTTCTGTATCAGAATAAGCAGTATCCGGACCGCCCGGTGATCCGTATTACGAGGGATAGAAACGGAATGGCCGTGGATGTGGTTAAAGATCTGGCGGAATATTTTGATCTGTATATTGATGAAGTTATTGAGTGATTTTTGAACATAAGTCAAAGCATTGTAACTGCAAACATTTTGTACAGTTTGCGATCAAATAGAAAGGGTGGCATACTATGATTGACATTAAGTTTTTACGTGAGAATCCTGAGATTGTAAAGGAGAATATCAGAAAGAAATTTCAGGAGCAAAAACTTTCTTTGGTGGATGAAGTGATCGCGCTGGATGCCGAAGTAAGGATGGCACAGCAAGAGGCCGACGATATCCGCGCTAAGAGAAACAAGATATCAAAAGAAATCGGCGCGCTGATGGCACAGGGAAAGAAAGAGGAGGCCGAGGCGAAGAAAGCCGAGGTGGCAGCAGGCGCAGCAAGACTTTCTGAACTGGAGGCAAAAGAAACCGATCTGCGGGAAAAAATTAAAACGGATATGATGACGATTCCGAATATCATTGATCCTTCCGTTCCCATCGGCAAGGATGATTCGGAAAATGTGGAAATACAAAAATATGGTGATCCGGTAGTACCTGATTTTGAGATCCCTTACCATACGGAAATCATGGAGCGGTTTCACGGTATTGATATGGATGCTGCGGGACGTGTGGCCGGAAACGGGTTTTATTATCTGATGGGCGATATCGCCAGACTGCATTCCGCAGTGATCGCTTACGCGAGAGATTTTATGATCGGCAGGGGCTTTACCTACTGTGTGCCGCCTTTTATGATTAGAAGTGCAGTGGTAGACGGCGTTATGAGTTTTGCGGAAATGGATGCCATGATGTATAAGATTGAGGGAGAAGACTTATATCTGATCGGTACGTCGGAGCATTCCATGATCGGTAAGTTTATTGATACCATTATTCCGGAGGCAGAACTTCCCCATACACTCACAAGCTATTCTCCCTGTTTCCGGAAAGAGAAGGGAGCGCACGGCATAGAGGAGAGAGGCGTTTACCGTATCCATCAGTTTGAAAAGCAGGAAATGATCGTGGTATGTAAGCCTGAAGAATCTCCGATGTGGTTTGAAAAATTATGGCAGAATACCGTGGATCTTTTCCGTTCTATGGATATCCCGGTGAGGACGATTGAGTGCTGTTCCGGCGATCTGGCTGATTTAAAAGTAAAGTCCTTTGATGTGGAGGCATGGTCGCCCAGACAGAAAAAGTATTTTGAGGTAGGAAGCTGCTCCAATCTGGGAGATGCGCAGGCGAGGAGACTTCGCATTCGCGTAAATGGTACTAATGGCAAGTATTTTGCGCATACATTAAATAATACAGTGGTAGCGCCGCCCAGAATGTTGATAGCATTTTTGGAAAATAATTTGCAGGAGGACGGTTCTGTCCGCATTCCTGAAGTGCTTCGTCCTTACATGGGCGGAATGACGGAGATCCGTTAAAATTATATTTGTGATAAAAGGAGGTGAAATCTTTGCATAGATTTATGCGGGCGGTTGGATTTGGCAAGCTGACAGACAGGCGGGAAGAACAGCGTTTGATTACTGATATTATAATGAACGCGACACATCGTTCTTATACTTCTAACGGAGAGGAAACCATACTCGCGGAGTTTTGCGAGGATTTCGCACAGGATATCGGAATTGCCGTCTGTGGTGAGTTCGATGCGGAAGAAAAGTTTAGCTATGATTATTTTTATCCCTATCTGCGCGGTACGGGTATTAGCTCCTGTGAGGATGTATCCGTGGAGCGTCATGCGGACAAAGAGTCTTACGCCGGGGTATGTGATGATATTAAAGTGGGAGTAAGCCTGATTTTTTATCTACAGAATATTGTACCCTATGTCAAGGCACAGACTACAGATATGCTTCCTGTAAGAGGTACAACTTTAACATTGTCAGGACTGTCAATTAGTGGTAATATATTATTACCGATAGGAAAAGACGAGAGTGATAAACGAAGAATACAGAAAGAGTCCATGAGTCGTAACCAGTTGATTGCGGCGGCACGTAAGGGTGATGAAGAGGCGATTGAAAGTCTCACTCTGGAGGATATGGATATTTATTCTACCATTTCCAAAAAGATTCTTACGGAAGATGTATTCAGTCTGGTGGACACTTACTTTATGCCTTATGGTGTGGAGTGTGATCAGTATTCGGTACTTGGTGAGATTATGGATATTTCACTGCGGGTAAACAGGATTACCCGTGAGGAAATTTATGTGCTGCGTCTTTGCTGTAATGATTTGGAGTTTGATATCTGTATTAATAAAGAGGATTTATATGGAGAACCGCAGATTGGCCGCCGGTTTAAGGGGGTTATCTGGATGCAGGGATATATCAATTATCCGATGTAGGTTTGCCCTATAAATAGATAGCAGTTGTTCCCTTAGTTAAATGGATATAACAGGAGCCTCCTAAGAGAACCTACAACGGAAACTTTTTGGAGGACATGAGGTAGTAAGTCACACACAATTTTATACACGTTTCCGTAGCTCAGATGGATAGAGCGACCGCCTCCTAAGCGGTAGGTCGGGTGTTCGAGTCACCTCGGGAACGCTGGAAACACAGCCGAAAGCCTTGATTTTAGCGGGTTTTCGGCTTTCTTCATTTCAGCGTCAAAATCCGATTTTGCTAATATGCTAATACATTCTCAAAATCGAACCTGCATGCTAATACAGGCAAATGGTCGGATGTTCAAATATTTTCTCCCATTTTTCTGCTAATAAAATCCCGATTCCGAAGCTTCTCAAACACCAGATTTTATTTTTTTTGCTAATACGGCATTTTTACCTGCCATATTGTCTGCTAATAAATTTATTCCTTATTAGCATTTTGGATAGACCTTGCAAATTCTATTAGCAGTTCAGGATTTGATTTTATAAGCTGCTGCAGTACCTGTTCTGCAGAATCTGCCTCGTTTTTATCGTTTTTCGGTGGTTCGCTTATGCCTTTGCCGTCAAGGAAATCATCCATTTTGCCAGCCAGCTTTTCACGCTCGCTGGCGAAAGAGTGTTTCCCATAACGTCTGGTCAGCATTTCCAGATTGGACCACCCGCCGGCCTGCATGACCGAATTGTAGTCGCCTCCCGACATGAGAAGCTTGGCTGTGGCGCTGGTATGACGCAGGCTGTGGAAAACAATCTCCTGGGGATCCATATCAGGGTCGTTCATTTCCGTCAGGATTTCCTTAAACCGTTTGTTCAGGTGCTCTGTCATAATGGGGCGCCCGTTCGCTTGGCATATAGTAAGGTTATAATCCATATACCCATCGGAACCCAGTTCCTTTTTCAGCTTGTCCTGCATGTCTTTTAATACAAGCAGCGCATTCAGCACGCTCTGGGGAACATCCACATCCCGTATGGTGTCATCGCTCTTTGGCTGTTTCAGGACAATCGTTGTTTTGGTTCCCGGATAAAGATTCGGGAATTTAAAAAGAATGTTCATCTTTGGCATATCCATATTTTTCTTGGATACTCGGTCGATTGCCCGGTCAAAGTGGATAATCTGTTTCTCAAAATTGACCCTGTCCCACTGCAGGCCGCCGATCTCGCCGCCGCGCACGGTACACCCAATGGCGATCAGGACCGCACAATGGATCAGGTAATAATCATAGTATTCGGGACGGTTGGTAAATTCCAGGACCTTCAGTATCTGTTCCGGCTCCAGGACTACCCTTTCTTTTTCGTGATGCTCTGGAAGGGTCGCGTTAAGGAACGGATTTTTACTGATGTATTCCCAGCGCACAGCAAGATTAAAAGCACACCGCAATACCTTGTGGATGTCATGGATGGTAGATGCCGTGATATGCTCCCTCATGGGCCTCCCCATATTGGTAGCCGGCTCCGCTTCTGTTTCCAGAAAATGATAATAGTCATCCACCGTCTTTGTTTTGATGGAACGGAGCTTTTTGTCACCCAGGTATGGATGGACATAATTCTCTAAAAGCCCGTTATTGCCGTCATAGGTAGATGCCCGCCATTTTTTCAGGCCGTATTTTTCAATGAATTCATAAAGGAACTCACTGACTGTCATATCCTTGCTTTCCACCGTGGTAACGGTATTGGTTGCCTGCTCATGCTCAATCTGGGCTTTCCTGCTCTTGGCAGTAGAATAGCTGAGACCGGATTCCCAGACCTGCTGACGTTTTTTCCCGGTTCCCTGATAATAAACAACAGAATATGATTTGCCTCGTTTTACAATAGATGCCATACTGATTCTCCTTCTTTCTATTTACTGTCCAGCCATTCATCGAAGGAAGGTTTAGATACCCTGACATATTTCCCTACCCTGACCGTCTTAAAAAGAGACTGGGAACAGAGATTGTAAGCCATACTCCGGCTGATCTGCAGGATATCGGCAATCTCCTGGACAGAATATGTCCTTTTTTCGTTTTCGGCTGGTGTTTTCATGTTCATTTGTTCAGCTGCCATACAATACTCCTTTCCTTGCAGCTGAAGCAGAATCAGCATAATCCTTTGTAATACTCTCCATATATAATATACGAAGTGAACTGCTGACATTTCAACTGCAATTAGCAAAAAAAAAATTTTATCCACATGACGCCCTGGGCCACTTCCTGTGCCAGTGTCTCTGCCGCGTATTTTCAGGCCGTGCTGTGCAGCGATTAAGCAGGGGTAAGTCTGCCTGAAAGGCAGTCCTATCCCATGCACCTGTATAACTCCCAGTACCATGCTGTGAAATTTTCAATGTACGGTTTATATGGCATCTTTTCTTAAATGGCCTATACAATAATAAAATAGCGGGGAAAGCAGGATATTTCTGCAAGAATAAAAATTTTTTTATAAAATACTGTTTTTCCTTGCAGCTACCCATTTTCGATTATCCAAAATACTATATATAGCGTTAAATCATTGACGTAATCCATATCTTGTGCTACACTTCCCTTGTAATTGATTTTTGTGCGAATCCTTTTATGGAGCTGCAGGCGGAATATTTCCCGCATTGCACACGCTGTTAAGTTTGTATAAATGTGCCAGCAGTATCACTATGCCCAGCAAGTGGTCTACCGCTGGCTTTTTGTTTTGGGAATTTAATAATCTCTTATCAGAGCAGGAATGACGCCGGTTCATAGAAATTATGGACGCCGAACTATCAGGGGAGTCATTCCTGCTTTTTTGCTGCCCGGATGCCGGAAGGCTGAGGATAGAAATTTCTATAGGAAGGAGGAGAACGATTGCAGAAAGTAAGATGGTTAAATCAGGACTGTAACAAATGCAGCCGGCAGTTAAACAGCTGGGATGCCCGGTTATCAAAAACCCTGGCATACAGATATCCATGCTGCGAATCCTGCATTGCCGGAGAATACGGCATGTCAGCGGAGAGGCTGAGGGACCGCATGGAAGACTATTTCGGGATGCGCCCCTGCCAGGGGCTGTAAGGAGGAACGGAATGAGAGAGAAAGAACACTGGGAATACAACGCTTTAACAAAACGGCTGCTGGCGGAAGGATATACCGCAGACCATCATCCGGACTATGTAAAGGTGGACGTTCCCACATGGCAGGAAAAGACCCTTGATAATTATTCAGGCGGATTTATCTATGAACGCTGGTGGATCTATGAGCAGACCTTTAAGACTCCCTGCGGCCTGCAGTGTAAAGGGCTCCAGTGCCACAGCAACATGAGCTACATGGGTATTGAATGGACGTTTGAAAACGATATGGCAACAATCCACTGTCCTTATGAAAAAAAGGAATGCACGCTGAAACATGAGTACCTTCAGGATCACGGCGTACTCCGGTATGACTGTGAAGTCCATATGACAGATGAAGAATACTGTTATGAAGGAAGTGTGGAGCATATCTTAAAACTCCATGATGAAGAGATACGAAGGCAGGAGGTCAGTTTCGAGCTGCAGAAGAAGGGTCGCGTCTGCCGGGAGCATACGAGGTTTAACAGGGATACGCTGGAATGGGAAATGAATTATGATCCTTATTACTGCGGTCGAAGGAGATGTGTCGGGATGTGCCCGGTTCTGGGGCATGAGCTGGATAAAAAGAGGGGGAATGTATTTTATGATGTGAAGATATCCTATTTAAGAACAGATCTGAACGGCACGCTGTTTGAAGGGCAGATAGACAGCCAGATCATCAAGGGAAAAAAGCTGTTTGACCATCCGGTGAGCATGGATATCGCCAAAATATGCGCCAGGCTCTGCCAGGATAAGATAAAGGAGAAAATGCGGAACCACTATTTTACGGAACTGTTTTTCTCTGAATACCACGGCAGGTATTTTTCCTTTGAGATCCTGAATGTCCGTGCCGAACAGCGGGAGAGCCGGGACCTGATGCAGGATCTGGAGGATATCCGTAACGGGATACAGATCGTACATGCCTCCGATATGGAAAAGCGGGATTCCGAAAACAAAAGGGAAAGGCGGCAGCAGCGGAGGGAATCTGCGGTCAGGCGTCTGGAAAAGAAACTGATGGAGCAGGGATATGAGAGTCTGGAGGAGTTCAGCGCAGACCGGCGCCATGCGGATAAATGGCTGGGGCCGGAACGGATCGCAGAGCTGGAAAAGATGCGCCGGGAAAAGGAGAACGAGAAAAAAGAACAGCCGGTACAGCTCTCGCTGTTTGATATGGAGGCTTCCTGAAAATCCGAAAGATCCCAACATACAAGATTTTGCATTTTTTACATACCGAAATACTATATATAGTATTGACGGCTTGACTTCATCCATATCTTGTGCTAAACTGTCCTTGTAATTGATTTTTGTGCGTATCCCGTATGGGAGATATGGTCTGTTCAGGCTGTATGCGGAAGATGCTCCGCATTGCACACGCTGTTAAGTTTGTATTTTGTGCCAGTAGTACCACTATGCCTTCAGGGCAGTGGTTTACTGGCCTTTTTTATGTTACGGGATGATATTCCCTTATAGAGCGGAAATGACGATGGTTCATGGAAATCCATGGACGCCAGAGATTTGGCAGTCATTTCCGCTTTTTTATTCCCGCGGGCAATGAGCCAGGCGCCATGCCTGCATGAGCATAAAGTCAGTAAACTGGCTTGGCGAATGCCGCGAGGGTCAACAACCCAGCAGCTCTACAGCTGGATTGTTGACTATTTCACCGCCCAAACGCCGTTTCAGGCTTTGAGGATATAACATTTTTAGAAAGGCAGGTAAAAAAAATGAGTGCAAAAAACAAAAAGGCCGGTAAAAACTGGAAAAAACAGGTGGCAGGCTGTCCGTTTCAGGATACCGCTGCACAGAAAGCAAATGCCCGGTATCAGAAGAACCGTACCATCATCCGGACAGTGAACTTCACACACAGAGCAAGAAGGGGGGCGTAAGCATGCCTGACATGGTATTTGAGAAGGGAAGGAACAGCCCGCTGGTGCTGGTGGAGACAGAAAACCTTACCCGTGAGGAATGGCTGGACTGGAGACGTAAAGGGATCGGCGGCAGCGATGCGGCGGCCATCATGGGGATCTCCCCATTCCGCACCGCACGGGATATCTATTATGACAAGCTTGGTATCGCAACGGTGGAGGAAAATGAATCCAACTGGGTGGCTCTGGAAATGGGTCATCTTCTGGAAGACCTTGTGGCAAAGATATTTGGACGTAAGACAGGGCTTAAAATCTATCAGATCAAAAAAATGTTCCAGCATCCTCTTTTTCCGTTCATGCTGGCGGATGTGGATTATTTTATCACCATGCCGGACGGCACAGAGGCAATCCTGGAGATCAAGACCACCAATTATAATGCAAAAGACCTGTGGTGGAAAGACGGCCGGGAGATTGTGCCGGTCTATTACGAGGCACAGGGCAGGCATTACATGGCCGTGATGGATATGGACCGGGTATTTTTCTGCTGTCTGTATGGAAACACGGAGGACGAGGTCATCATACGGGAGATTCGCAGGGATACAGCATACGAGGAAGAAATGATATTCCTGGAACAGGAATTCTGGAACAGCTATGTGCAGAAACAGGTTCCGCCGCCCTATCTGGAGGATGGAGATGTGATCCTTGCAAGCGCCAGGCAGTATTGCGGCCGTGCAGACAAGGATGCGGAAACCATTATCCTGAAAGGCACCATGCAGTCCACGCTGATGCGTTACATGCAGCTCCAGGAGCAGAAGAAACAGTCGGATAAATTTTCCAAAAAGCTGGAGGCCGATATCCAGAGGCTGAAAGCAATCCTGGCTGCGGAGCTGGGAACGAGCTGTAAGGCTGTCTGCGATATGGGCGGGAGCCGCTATACGGTGACATACAATCCGGTCCGCAAGATGATCGTTGACAAGGACAACCTGGCACGGCTGAAGCTGCAGTATCCGGAAATCTATGAACAGTTTGTAACGGTATCGGAGTTCCGGACATTTCATGTGAAAGTCAGCGCCGTGGATGCTGCCTGAAACCAGGCAGGAACATACGGACGGATGATAGAAAAAAGAAAGGAAACAGGAAAATGAAAAGAAAGACACTGATACTGGGGAGCATAGGGGGAGTTCTCTTATTTCTCCTGCTGAAAGATGTATACCGGCTCATACGGCTGGGCTGGTTTCTGGTACTGTCTCCCCTGCCGGGCGCTGTCCTTGCAGTGATTGCGAGCATGTTGATCTTATGGTTTTTATGGAGGTGAGGGAATGAGCTATATCGGAACTTATGACGGGAAGATCTTCCACAACCCGTCAAATAAATTCTGCATTGTCATTGTGAAGACCGCAGATACGTCCATCCCGGAAAAGGCGAGGGATAAAAGGCGGTATAGGGATCACCTGATCCGTTTCACTGCTGTCGGCTATGAAATCCCCATGACGGATGCCGTGGAGCTGGAACTGGACGGTGAATGGGTAAACGGAAAATACGGCATGCAGCTCCAGGTAGAGCAGTGGCGCGAGATCGTGCCGAAGACAAAGGAGGGCGTGCTGAGTTACCTGGGTTCCGGTCTGATCAAAGGCATCGGGGAAAAGACCGCCGCTGAAATTGTGGCGAAATTCGGTACAAATACGCTGGATATACTGGAGAATCACCCGGAACGGCTTCTGGAGGTTCGGGGGATCACGGAAAACAAGCTGGAGGATATCCGGACTTCTTATGCGGAGAGCCGGATGCTGCGCGACATCATGACGCTTCTTGCGCCCTTTAAGCTGACGCCGAAGACAGCGCTGAAGATCTACCAGCATTTCGGGCCGGCCTGTATGGAGCTTTTGAAAAAAAGTCCCTTCGAGCTGTGCCGGATACCGGGCTTTGGGTTCCGGCGGGTGGATGCCATTGTAAGGAAGACGGATAACCGTCCCCGTGATCCCATGCGGATAGGGGGTGCGCTTCACTGTACGCTGGACGAAGCGAAGGGAAAGCAGGGGCATCTGTTCCTGGAAAGAGAAAATTTGTGCAAGGCGGCCTTTAAGCTGCTGAACGAAAAGATTCCCCTGCCGGAAATGCGTGTGCGGCCGGAGGAAGTGGAAAAGGAACTAGACGGCATGATTTTAAGCGGCTCTGTGGTGTCCATGAGGGACAATATCTACCATCCTGCCGTATTTGCACAGGAGGACGAGACTGCCAGCCGGATTGCAAGGCTGCTGGCGGAGGAAAGGCCGCCGATGAAAGATATTTCTGCTGTCATTGAAACTGTCAGGACAGAACTGGGGCTTCGGACATCCGGAAAACAGGAATCCGCAGTCAGGACGGCTTTTCTCTACAACCTGTCCATCATCACCGGTTCTCCGGGTACAGGAAAGACAACCGTGCTGAAGATTATTTTAGAGGTTTACCGAAGGCTCTGGCCGGACAATAAGATCATCCTTATGGCGCCTACGGGCCGTGCGAGCCGGAGGATGGCGGAAAGCACCGGGTTTGAGGGGGCATGCACCCTTCACAGCGGGCTTGGCCTTGTCAGCGAAGAGGATGAGGGCAGCCGCAATAGAAAAAAAGACGGCCTGGATGCGGACATGGTGATCGTGGATGAGTTTTCCATGGTGGATATGTGGCTGGCAGGGAAATTCTTTCCCGCATTGAAAAAAGGGGCGAAGATCATCTTAGTCGGAGACCCGGACCAGCTGCCCAGCGTAGGAGCGGGAAACGTATTCAGGGAATTGATCCAGTGCGGCCTTGTGCCGGTTACAGTGCTGGATGAAATTTTCCGTCAGGCAAAGGACAGCCTGATCGCCCACAATGCACGGTTCATCCATGACGGCAATACGAAACTGTATTACGGAAAGGATTTTCAGCTTCTGCCCTGTGACAGTCAGGAAGATGCGGCAGCGGCTATCATCGAGCGGTACTGCCAGGAAATTGAGAGTAACGGGATTGAGCATGTGCAGATCCTTTCCCCCTTCCGGACAGAAGGGGCAGCGTCCTCGGACCATCTGAACGCTGCCATCCGGGAGATCGTGAATCCATTCCAGTCCACGGAGGATGAGGTGCGTATCGGCCCGAAGACATTCCGTGTCGGAGACCGTATCATGCAGACGAAGAACACGGACAAGGTATCCAACGGAGACCTGGGTTTCATCCGGTATATAGATGACACGCCGGACGGGAAACGGATCGGCCTGGAATTCAGAGAGAACCGCAGCCTGGAATACAGCACGGAGGATCTGGTGAACCTGGATCTTGCATATGCGACCACCATCCATAAGGCCATGGGTTCCGAATATGATATCGTACTGATGCCGATACTGAAGGCACACTATATCATGCTCTATCGGAATCTTCTGTATACCGGAATCACCCGTGCCAGGAAAAAGGTAGTGCTGGCAGGAGAAAAGAGCGTGCTGTTTATGGCCATACACAAGAATGAGATCAGCAGAAGGAACACCCTTCTGGGAGAACGCATCCGCCTGTATTACAGGGCTTATGCAAAAAGCGCCGGGATAATTGTGCCGGAGTTCCCGGAAGAAAAACTGAAAGCAGCAGGTTAAAAATGGGATATGGTGCAGAAAATGCACAGGGTATCCCTTATTTATTTGATGAAAGGAGTTTTCAAGATGAATAAGAACGAACACACAGCAACAATGTATGAAAGTATTCCCGCAGTGGCAGAGCTGAACAAGGTGCCGGGCTTTAACCCGCTGAAGCTGCTCCGCCGTGTCATTTCCCCGGATAACGGGGAGATGGTTCTGCAGCTGGACCTTCCCTATAAGAAGTTATGGTTCCGGCTGGCGAACCCGAAAGGGCGCATCCGGCTCAATGCCCTCCGTATCACGGAGCAGATGGCAATTTACGAGGCACAGGTTTTCCTGGAGCGTACAGACGAAAACCCCATAGGCAGCTTCACATCCAGCTGTACAAAGGAAGAAGCGCCGGGAGGGCATTATATTCAGGCAGCACAGCAGGCGGCTATGGACGAGGCACTGTCAGATGCAGGCTTTGGCATCCAGTTTGCCGACGTCAACATGGGGGCGGAAGGAAGCCGTTATGGAAGCAGGATTCCCTTAAATGGAACCGCCCAGGGACATCCTCTGGCAGCTCCGGCCGGCATGCAGAAGGCATCTGGTGAGGCAGAACAGTCAGCAGGGACGCCTGCCGGAGGTGTGGTCAGACCATTCCCGACAGCCACGGGTGAAAAAGAACTGCAAAAGCCGGCGCAGGAATCCAGACTGCCTGTTTCAGGCGGTCAGATAACTGTAAATACCAAAACAGAGGAAAAGAAATCATCAGAAAGCAGTCTGCCGGTGAATCCCCAGGCGGATGTCCGGAAAAATGTATTGGCCGCGAAAGGAGCGGAATTGCCTGTAAATGCACCGGAAGCAAAATCACTTCCCATACAGGCAGGCACAGAGACACCCAAAACGGAAAATACGGAAGCCATGGAAAACAGTCTCCCTGTTTCAGAAAGAAAAAGCACAGAGGAAGACACACAGAAAGCAGTGCAGGGGATGATGTCGCTGTTAGGCGGATCAACTCTCCCCTTCGGAACGACTGTATCTTCCGCTGAAACTGTTCAGACCAAAGGAACTGTATCAGAAGGACAGAATCTTCCGGCTGGCGGAAATGCTGCCCCAGCGGTTCCGGAACTTCCGACTGATGGGAAACCTGCATCAGGAACTATGGAGCTTCCGGTTATCGGAGAGACGGTACAGGAGAAAACAACGGCCAGATATACCCCTGATATGCCTGTGGAGGAGATCGTCAGGCTGATGACCTTTGAAGAGGCCGGGCAGGTGGTCGTGGATACGGGCGTCTGCAAGGGCCAGACTATTGCGGAAGTAGCGGAGCGGCGTCCTCCCAGTCTGAAATTCTATCTGTACGGCGGCTACAAAGGGGATAACAATATCCTCCGGGCGGCGGCACAGATCATGCTGGATTCCCTGGCGGTAAAGAAAGCCGGGTAACGGCGGTACATGGATAACCACAGAAGGGACAGTGAAAGACACTACAGGGAAGGAGGGCACAGACAATGGCCTCGTTTTCAGAGGATTTCCCGTTCGGGATCATGGATGTGGTGGAACTTCTGCATCTGCATATCCGGCGCAGGCAGACGGACAGCGTTTACACAGACTGTCCGCTCTGCGGTGACCGGAGAGGAAAGATGAATGTCAATTTTGTAAAGAATGTGTGGCGGTGCAACTACTGCGGTGAACACGGCGGGATGCTGAACCTGTATGTAAGGGTCAACAATACTACCAATTCCGAAGCCTACCGGGAAATCTGTGATGCCCTCCAGGCAGGGGATACTTCCTGGGGATATGGCGGTTCAGAGAATACGGACGCTTATACAGGGGGGCCGGTAAAGGAATCCCTTACAGGCGGACAGACAGCTGTGGGAATCACTCAGTCGGAACGTGCCAGTCTGCAGGAGATACACCAGACTTACTCCCTGCTGCTTGAAATGCTGTCCCTGAACCCTGCACACCGGGCGCATCTGCGCTCGGAGAAGCGGGGGCTTAGTGACGGGCAGATAGACAGCCTGGGATTTAAGAGTACCCCGCCCTGTTTCTTATGCCGTTCTCTGACGGAAAGGCTGATAAAACAGGGCTGCAAAGTGGAAGGCGTTCCGGGATTCTATCTCCATGAAGGCGGATACTGGACACTGAGATTCAGCAGCCGCACGGCAGGAATCCTGATACCGGCTGTCGGTGTTGACGGGCTGATCCGGGGAATGCAGATTCTTTTAGATAAACCTTTTAAGGACAAGAATGACCCGCCGGAAAAAGCCGGAACGAAGTATATCTGGTTCTCTTCCTCTGGAAAGAACATGGGAACCACTTCCGGCAGTCCGGTACATTTTATCGGAAACCCTTTTGCACGGACCATTTATGTCACAGAAGGGATTCTGAAAGCGGATATTGCCCACTGCCTGCTGAACCGCTCCTTTGTTGCGGTTGCCGGAGCAAACAATGTGCAGCAGCTTGGCCCCTTATTTGCCCTCCTGGCACAGAATGGAACCGAGCTGATCATTGAAGCCCATGACATGGACAAATACAGCAATGAAATGATTGCAAAAGGAAGTTCCAAAATTTATCTGTTTGCAAGACAATATGGAATGGAGTGCCGGCGGCTGACCTGGAATCCCAATTACAAAGGGATTGATGACTGGCAGCTGGCGCTTAGAAAGGAAAAACAACAGAAAGAAGGTGAAAAGAAGAATTTACAGGAGGAGCATGCGGTTTTCTGTCCGGAGGGAAAAGGGACTGTAGAAAAGTCTGCGGATTCTTCCGGAAAGAAGTGCAGGTTCCGTATTTACCAGCTTGTCTTTGGGGAGGGGCGGGAGACGATCCCTTTTGCCTTTAAAGGAATCCGGGAGCTGCATAAAGCCGGATACGGCCAGCCTCCCGCTTCCGATTACCAGCTGGTATGCGAATCGGCGCTTTTCTGTCCGGAACACTTCGGAGAGAAAGAGATTCTGGAATTGATACTGGAACATTATGGAAACCATGTGCCGGAAGGCTACATGGGACGCTCCCTGGCATCCTCGGATGTGGTGGAATTAGACGATGAAACCGGCCGCCGCTATTTCTATATAGATGGCAGGATATTTGAACCTGTCCGCTTTTCTCCCTTTCTTGCAAAGCCAATGAAAGGGCAGGAGGCAGGGCAATAAGCATGGCGTGGAGTGGGAACAGAATTATGGTTTGTCCCCGCTCCATGCTATTTTTGACGAAAGGAGATTTTTATGGATACTTTTACAACTATGGGCATGGAAATGAATATAGGAGACAATCCCTTTGAGGAAGACGGGTTATTCGGAGATACTGCGGAAAGAACAGAAGAAGGCGCACTGGACGGATTCCTGCCGGTAACAGGTTCGATTCCGGAAATTCCTTTTGAGAACGGAGCGGAACAGGCCGGTTCTCTGCCTGTTCAGGGAGAAACCGCAGAAACCGGGAAACTGGTGGAAGCGGCAGAGGAAAATGTCCATCAGGAAGAAGATGCAGACGAGGCAGAGGAAAACGCCTGCCCCGAAGAAGATGCAGGGGAAGGTGAGGAGCCGGAAGCGAACGAAACTGACGCTGCGGATTCCGCTGTGGAAAAAGAGTCGGAAGATAAAAAGCGTGCGGAGCATGAGGCGGCAGAGGCCAGACGCAAAGCTGAATGGGAGGCCAGGCAGAAAGCAAAGAAGGAGGCCGAACAGGCGCAACTTGCCCGGATGTCTTCCCTGAGCGATGAGGAAGTGGCTGCAGAGGCCATGAAGCGCGTGGGAACGGATACGGAGCGCCTTACTCGCCGAAACATGAAGGAATGCGTGTCAGAATATATCCAGACGTTGTGCCTGGAAGATCCTGATTTTGCCAGACTGACCATGCATCCCCGCAAAACCATGATCCATTGTTTCCATTATATCAACCGGAAGGCCAGGGAATTTGTGGAGCAGGAAATGAAGGATAATGACATAAAGCCGGAAAACGGTGTCTATGGGAGCGACGTGCCGGATGGCCTGTGTTACCAGTGGGCGGAAGAATATTTCCGTGATCCGGATGCAAAGGAGGATCAACAGGAGGAAGAAAAGTTTGTACCCAAACCATACAGTGGAAAATCCAGCGGAAAGTCAAAACGCACAGAGGCTTCAGTGAAGAAAGGCATCGGAAAAGAAAAAAGCGGAAAGAAGTCTGAAAAAAAGCCCCAGGAAAAAACGGCGGACAGCGGATCGTTTGAGCAGATGACGCTGGCGGGGCTTGCAGGATAGGGGGAACGGCATATGAGGATAGATAAAAGAAAATGCCGGAAATTCGCAGATCCGGGACTGAAAATGAACAGGAATCATGGACTGCTCCATGCGGAAAAGGTGAAATACATTGTAAGAACAGCGGTAAAAAATATCGGAGGACAGAGGATTCTGGTATTGTATGTCTATTTGAGGGAACAGGCGGCAGACGGGATTTTTATTCCTGTCTGGACCATGTTCCAGGGCCGGACAGAGTATATTACTTTATTCCGTAAGGAGGACGGGAGCACCAGCTGGAACAAAGCTGCTTTCTGCAATCTGAAAAGGGATTATGATTTTGGCAGGCATTGTGCTTTCTATATGGCTGGTGATGAGGAGCGTGTAACCCGGTTTTGTAAACAAACGGCAAACAATGGCTTTATAAGCCTGTACCGCCTGCAGGATGGCATTATGGAGAAAAGAAGAAGGGAACGACGGCAGAAGAAAGAAAAAGAAATTCTTGCAAAAATGAAGCTGGTTCCAGCCCTTCCAAGGAATATCAACCGTACAATAGAACGTGAGATAATTCCCCATTATGTATTCTATACTTACAGCAGAAAGAAAAAGGGAATGGAAGGGTTCTGTACTGCCTGCAGCAGTGAGGTGCTGGTAACAGGTGTAAAGCATAATGAACGAGGAATATGTCCTTTGTGCAAAGAGGCAGTAACTTTTAAGAGCCGTGGGAAACGCGGAATGATCATCGACCGGGAAACATTGCAGATATTCCAACGTATCTCCTCAAATGAGGTCATCGTCAGATTTATTAAAATCTATTATCAGTATGGTGATGAAAAGAATCCCTATAAGAGCATCTATGAAAATGCCAGGACCTTTCTTTATTGGGATGACAGCGGGAACATTTCTGAAGACCCTTTTTATTATGGGTATGGAGACCGTAGCAGCCTTACGCCCTGGAGAGCAGGAGACCGGCCGGTATTCAGTTATTGGCGGTACAATTTTGAAGCTGACCAGACAGGATTTTTATATTACAAAAATCTGGAAAAGGTGTTTGCAGATTCGCCGTGGCAATATTCCCAGCTGAAGGAATTCTATCTGGCGGATCAGGAACCGCTTTATGCCCTCCGCTATCTGGCAGCGTATAAACGCTATCCCATGCTGGAGTATCTGGTAAAGCTGAGGCTGTACCATTTGGCTGGAAACATCGCATTTGGCAACCACTATTATTATAATTCGGATTCTGGATTTAATCCAAATGGAAAAAATCTGAAAGAAGTACTGGGTTTTGATAAAAATTATCTTCCTTTGCTTCAGAGTATCAATCCGGGACTTGAACAGATAAAGCTGATGAGGGATCTGGTTCATGCGGGAATGGAATTAAATGAGGAACTGTTGATGTGGTGCGGAAAATTCGGCATCAGCAGGGCTGAAAATCTGCTTGTGCCACTAAAGCACATGACGCCGCATAAGCTGATGAAGTATGTAAATGAACAGTACGCAAAATTCTGTAAAAAAAGCCTGTATCAGACCGGCGGATATTACCGGATGGAGGATGTACTGACCGATTATCGGGATTACCTGTGTATGAGCGAAGGGCTGGAACTGGATTTAAAGAACAGTTTTGTTCTGTTTCCGGCTGATTTAAAGAAAGCCCATGATAAAGTAAACGATATTTCTGACAAAGAGCAGGCTCTGGTTTATGACAGGCAGATCCAGAAGCAGTTTGAAGAGATGAACCAGCAATATCATTTTGTGAAATATGGGTATGCTGTGCTCCTTCCCCATACAGCAAAGGAGATCCTGGAGGAAGGGCAGAACCTTCATCACTGTGTCGGAGGCTATGTAAAGCAGGTCGTAAAAAGGGAGAGCACCATCCTGTTTGTCCGTAAAGCAGAAGCACAGGAAAAATCTCTCTGTACGGTGGAGATTAAAAATGGAAGACTGGTTCAGGCACGCTGTTATAAAAACGAGCCGCCGTCTCCCGCTGTTCAGAGATTTCTGAATGTATGGGAAAAAAAGATTCTGCATGCCCCGGCGCTTGCTGCGGCTGCATAAAAAAGAACGGGTGTCCTTTTGGGGCATCCGTTTTTTAAACAATCATGTGAAAGAAGGGAGAACATAAGACATGGTAAAAAATCTGAATCAGTTAAAAAAGACCTTAAAAAAGGGCATCTGTTTTGAGATTATTACACACTGCCGCCCGGAGTTTACCGGACAGAAACGTAAGGTCACAGTTGTGAATACCCAGGGATTTTACAGCATTGTACCGGATGAGCCGGACAGTGCCGTAACGCTTTCCAATGACGGAAAGGGTTATGTGCTCTGGTGGAAGAAGGCATCTTTCTGGGAATTTGAAAATGATATCTGCAGTGTATACTGCAGCGATAAAGAGCACACAAAAGAATTTTTGATTATGTCCTTCTGCATCATGGAACAGGAGGTGGCTTAAATGGCACAGAATGCATGGGAAAAAGTGCAGGCACTGACCGCACAGCTGAACCGGTACAGAGACGAGTATTATAACGGCAATGCCCCGTCTGTTTCGGATGCTGTCTATGACAGGATGTATGACGAGCTGGCACTGCTGGAGATGGAGACGGGAATCTGGATGACGGATTCCCCCACCCGGACAGTGGGATTTGAAGCAGTCAGCGAGCTGGAAAAGACGAACCATCCCATTCCCCTGTTATCACTGGAAAAGACCAAGAGCGTAGAAGAACTGGTTTCCTTTGTGGGTGAGCATCAGATTCTTCTGATGCTGAAGCTGGACGGGCTGACCGTCAAGCTGACTTATGAGGATGGAAAACTGGCCCAGGCGGCTACCCGTGGCGACGGAGATACCGGTGAGGTGGTCACCCACAATGTCCGTGGTATTTCCGGGATACCCCAGAATATTCCTTATCGGGAGAGACTGGTAGTGAGCGGGGAGGCTTTCATCCGCCCCGGTGATTTTCATCGTCTGAGAGAAACCCTGACAGACAGCAGTGGAGAACGCTATAAGAACGGAAGGAATCTGGCCGCTGGTTCTGTGCGCCTTTTAGACGGTGCGGTCTGCCGGGAGCGGAAAGTAATGTATATGCCTTTTACTGTGGTGGAAGGATTTCCCGAACTGGGGCTAAAGTCAGAAAAACTGCGAAAACTTCCGGAACTGGGATTTCAGGTCTGCAAATTTGTCATAAGCAGGCGGAGCCTTACTTGTCAGGAGATGGAGGATGGAATCGGGAAACTGCGGCAGTTTGCCAGTGATAATGACATCCCTATTGACGGAATCGTGGCATCTTATAATGATATTGCGTTTTCCCTGTCCTGTGGAAGGACAGGCCACCACTACAAAGACGGTTTGGCCTTTAAGTTTGAGGATGAACTTCATGAGACAAAACTGCTCGCAGTTGAATGGAACCCTTCCCGTTCCGGGGAGATCTCTCCGGTGGCAGTTTTCCAGCCAGTACAGATTGACGGCTGTGAGGTATCCAGGGCCAGCCTGCATAACATGTCTTTTATTGAGGGCATGGAACTAAAACCTGGCTGCCGGATACTGGTCAGCAAGCGGAATATGATCATCCCCCATGTGGAAGAAAATCTGGACCGTGGTGATTTTTCTCTGGCAGAGGTAATACCTGATAAATGCCCCTGCTGCGGGGAACCAACCCGTGTCCATGAAAGTCGTTCCATAGAGGATGGAAAAGAAAAGATCACAAAGACACTGTTTTGTGACAATCAAAATTGTGAAACCAGACGGCTGCGTCAGTTCGTCCATTTTGCGGGCCAGAAGGCTATGAATATTGAAGGGTTGTCTGAAGCGACACTGGAAAAATTTATAGGCAGAGGCTGGATTCATACCTATATGGATATTTATGAACTGGACAGGCACAGGAATGAGATTATTCAGATGGAAGGCTTTGGAGAGAAATCCTGGCAGCGGCTCTGGGATGCAATCCAGGGCAGCAGGAACACGACTTTTGAGCGTTATCTGATTGCTATGGATATTCCCATGGTGGGGAACACAGCCAGCCGTACGCTTTGCAGACAGTTTCATGGGAGCCTGGAGGAATTCGAGGATGCAGTACATCATCAGTATGATTTTACACAGCTTCCGGATTTCGGAGATACTCTGCACAACAATATCCATGAATGGTTTTATGATGAAGAGAATCTTTACGTATGGGAGGTATTACAGCAAATGTTAAATATCGAGATCAACTCACCAGGGGACGGCATGGTTTCCGTATCGGAGAATCCTTTTGTAGGAATGACGATTGTAGTGACCGGAAAGGTGGAGCCTTATACCCGAAGTGGTATCAATGCAAAAATTGAATCTCTGGGTGCCCGTGCAGGAAGTTCGGTGAGCAGTAAAACAGATTATCTGGTCTGTGGAGAAAAAGCCGGCAGCAAGCTGGCAAAGGCCAGGGAACTGGGAGTAAAAGTCCTGACACCGGAACAGTTTTTCCGTATGGCCGGCGAATAGGGCAAGGATCTAAAACAATAGGATTTTATGTATGGGAGAGAGCTTGTACAGTTCTCTCCTGTCTTTAAAGGAGGAAATCAAATGAGCAAGAGAACCATGATAAAATTGTCGGCATCTGAGGATTATATTTATCTGAGGACATTATCAGAGGAATACCGTTCCCCACAGGGATTTACGATTACAGATAAAGAATTAGCGGAGATGGAGGAAAAGGGGTATAAGGTTATATCAGATATCCATTCTTTTGCAAAACTGTCACTGCGGAAAACAATGGACGGGACGGATATTCTGGTCATAAACTTTACCTGGCTGAGTGACGCAGGCGGAGGAAAGGTTTCCGGAAGAGAGGAAACGGTGCTGCTTTCCTATGAGAAGTTTCAGGAGTATGTCCGGGAAAGCAGGAAAAATAACGGAGAGCAGAAAAGGATTTTGTCTTTGGATGAAAAGCCCAGACCGAGGATTGAATTCCAGAGCAGACGGAATCTGAAGGCGGTCACAGGGGAAAAACTTCTTCGGAAAAAGCTGGGGAAGGCTCTCTGGAGACATTTTGCATGGAAAGGGAGCAGGCAGATTACAATATACGATGATTTCGAGCCATACAGCTTTTTCTTCCGGGAACAGACGCCATACGGAACCGGAATCTGCGGAGGAATCATTCTTCATGGGTGGGAAAATATGGAGAAGGCGTATTATGGGATACATACCTGACCAGAATAGGCAGGACAGGTTTTACAGGACAGAATGCAGGGCAGGCGGCAGGATATGTTGTCTGTCCTGTATTTTTTTCTATTTTGTTGAAAAATGCGTAATCCATGCGTAAAGGATAAGTATAAAATAAAAAAGGAGATGGGAAACTTATGTTAATTGCAATCGACCATGGGAACAAACAAATGAAAACAATCCACTGCCCGCCTTTTGTGTCCGGGCTGACGGAGAGCATTGTCAGGCCCTTTGGCAGCGAGGTCCTGGAATACCGGGATAAGTTTTACACGCTGTCAAACCAGAGGATCCCTTATAAGAGGGATAAGACGGAGGATGACCGCTTTTTTATCCTTACCCTGTTCGCAGTCGCAGAGGAACTCCATAGAAAAGAGCGGTACGGGGAAGAAGTGGTGCATGTATCCCTGGCGGTAGGGCTTCCGCCTGCCCACTATGGGGCGCAGAACCAGTCCTTCATCCGGTATTTTTCAGGCAGGGGCATTGTAAACTTCCAGTACCGGGAGAATCCCTACACGGTTTATATTGAGGATGTGCGGTGCTACCCGCAGGCTTTTGCGGCGGCCGTGACCATGATGGACCGGCTGCTGGATAAGCCCAGGGTGCTGGTCGTGGATATCGGAGGCTTTACGGCGGACTATCTGATGATGCGCTCCGGCCGGGCGGACCTGTCGGTATGCGACTCCCTGGAGAACGGGGTGATCCTTCTGTATAACCGGATACGGACAAAGGTAAATTCGGAATTTGATATCCTGCTGGAAGAAACGGACATTGACGGCATTTTAAAAGACGGTGGGGACACGTATGCCCCGGAAGTGGTCTCCCTTGTGGAGAAGCTGGCGCAGGATTTTGTCAACGACCTGGCAAACAGCCTGCGGGAGCGCATGCTGGATCTGATGTCCGGCATGGTGGTATTTGTGGGCGGCGGGGCAATCCTGCTGCGCCGGCAGATCGAAGCCTCCGGGAAGGTGAGAAATGCCCTGTTTGTGGAAGAAATCCATGCCAACGCAAAGGGATATGAGTTCCTTTACAAGATGGAAACAGGCAGGTGAGCCTATGGGGGAAAAGAAAAACCGGGAGCGGTTCAGCATCAAGTTCAATGAAAATGACCCGTCCCATGATGCGGTGATCCGCCTGCTGGAGAAACAGGGGGCGCACAGCAAGGCGCAGTTTCTTGTGAATGCGGTCCTCCATTACATCCACTGCCCGGAAACGCCGGATATCAGGATTCCCCCGGCGGTGGACAGGGCGGCCATAGAAGAAATCGTTGCGGAGATCCTGGAGCGGAAGGGAACGGGAAAACAGGCCGGCCACAGACCGGATGTAAGGAAAGAACCTGCGGCGGAGCGGGGAACTGTAAAGCAGGAGCAGAAAAGAGAAGGGGAACAGCAGAAAGAAATAGACCAGGCGACACTGGCGCTGATCGCGGATACCATGTCGGCGTTCCGGAGCAGTTAAAAAGCACAGGGGGGATTATTTTCCGCTCTGTGCCTCCCGCTCACCAAGAGCCAGGATAAAACTGTTGATAATATCCTCCAGGTGGCGGTATTGTGCGGGAGGAAGGTCTGAGATTTTAGAGAGCAGGACAGAATAGTCGCCTCCGTTTATTTCACCCAGGAGCAGGTAGTCGGTGCTGATGTCAAGGGCGGAGCAGACCCGGATGATATTTTCCGGGCGCAGGGCTTTTTTGCCAAGCTCTGCGGAGGAGACGGTCTGGGGCGTGATGCCTGCTTTCTCCGCCAGCTCTTCCTGCGTCAGACGGAGCTGTTTTCTGCGGTTTAGTATGCGGTTGCCAATCTGTTTCAGTAAATTGTCCATTCCCCACCCTCCTTGCTATGGACTAATTTTATCTGCTATGATATAAATAATTAAGCGATTATGGTTGATAAAATTCTTCTATGACATATATAATGGACGGTAAAGGTAAAAATATAAGAGAATGTAGAAAATATAAGAAGAAAGGGAGAATACTATGTTAAATGATGTATGGTTAAAGATAGCCCAGTTCTTAGGCACACTGAACGGGGAGAACGTGAAACGGGAGAGCTATGGGCGCACTCCGGAATATGAGGCGGCTCTGGAGGCATGGAAGGAAACGGAGCAGGAATGGGAGGCATTCCTGGAAACACTGCCTGCAGAGGGGCAGGAAAAGGCAGAGAAGATGAAAGAGCGGCTGGAGGATTTTGCATCCGCCCAAGAGAAGCGTGCCTATATTCAGGGATACGTGGACTGTGTGCAGGCGCTGTACCACATGGGGCTTCTGAAAGAGAACGAGGGGTTGAAATGGGCGGAGAAACTAGAATTGCATCAAGAAGTGCATAAAGGGAAGTGATATTCCCTCCGCTTAGAGGAAACAGGGCATCCTGTTTTCCTATTTGTCCTCTTCGCCATCAAAAACGCATAACTGATGCCTGGCACATCCGACAAAGCTCGCAGCTCAATATCCGTAACGTGCTGCTTGTTGGTTTCAATGCGTGTAATTATGCTTATGTACGACAAAGAAAAAACAATCAGCGGTATGGTGGAATATTTATCGCCATTCTGATAACAGAAATTTTATTGTTTTAGAGTGATAATTGAATGGAAAGTCAGAGTGTCATCATTATAATACATTTGAATATCACCATGATATTTGCGGACAGTTCTTCGGATGCTTTTCAGACCAAAACCATGCCTGCGTTTATCTGCTTTATTAGTAGAAAGCATCTTCGATGAATCAGAAAAAGGATTTTTCCTGCTGGAGTTTATAATAGTTATCACAACGAATGGCGTTTTGGCTCTTTGGCTTGTGCTGATTTCGATAAAGGATTCCGGAATACCGGATGCTGCTTCAAGGGCATTGTCTAACAGGTTGCAGAACAGGGAGGTAAGGTCAGAATCTGTAATAAAATCCACTGTCCCGCATCTGATATCAGTATGGAAAGAAATTTTTTGGCGGTCACACTGACGTTTATAACGGCACAGGATAGCGCTCAGCATTTCGTTGTCACACAAATGGGCGGTTTCCTTCAGGTCTGAGGACAGCATGAGCTGTTTAATATAGGCGCTGATTTTATCAGATTCCTTTTTGTCATTCAACATGTCAATGGACTGCAAATGTTTTTTGATATCATGGATCAGAATATTCTGATTCTCGCTTTGTGAGAGCAGCATTCCATAGTATTCTGCCGCATTTGCTTCCTTTTGAAGCAGTAACTGCATATCCGTAAATTCTATATTCTTTGTTTGATTGTATTGATAGATTCCAAATACAAGGAGATTGGATATCAACAGAAAAACGGCTCCCATGGCAACCATCCAGTCAAGTGATTGCGGGAGGGAAACCGATTCGCCGATACTTATAAGCGTAAACATAATAAAAATAGAGGTTACAGGGATAAAAACAAAAAGGAAAACAGAACGGTCATACTGCTCCGCATTCTTTTTTTGTTTTTTCATCAGGTGCATCAATATAAAAGTTACAGCAAAAAATATGAGCTTGCTAAAAACCGAAAACAATAAAAGATGATAAAAGTCCCTGCTATTGTTGAGAAAATGAGGGGCGAACCGCTTGGTAATCCCGTAAACAATCAGTTCGCTCGTTGTCATAACAGCTGTCAGTATGGAGGCATGAAATACTGCTGTGTACCAGTTTGGACAGCACTGTATAATCAGGAAAATAAAATTCAGTAAGAAATATAAAGTGGTATTGAACCATACAGATTCAAACAGTGACACGCCAAACAGGATAAAATAGAAACCGCATAACATAAGCATCTTTTCCCGGGGCTTGCGCCTGGCAGAAAACAGGTGGGAAGAGTACTGCCAAAGTATCATTGCCTCCACAAGAAAACTGAAAAAATAGCAGATGATATTTTTCATTTGATTTACCTCATGCTTTCCAAATAAAGGAGATAGGCTTCTTTAAATAAGCTGTATTTTCTTTTGGTCAGGTAAGCAGACAGCCCGGCAGTCATATAAATAAGATTGCGGTCAAAATTCGTGACATGTTCAAAATTGATAATGAAACTGCGGTGTGTCTGGAAAAAAAGGTTTTTGGGGAGAAGCTCCAGCCAATACTGCATATTGTGGACAGATTCAAAATCACACAGGGTTGTATGCACCGTTACTTTTCTGCCCTGTGCTTCTACCGCTATGACTGAAGATGCCGGAAGGGTATGCACACCCTGTTTTGTTTCGATTGGAAGATTGATGGCCATGGTGGTATATAAATCAATGGCGTCTTTCATGTTACGAAAAAACCGGTGGATATCCAAGGGTTTTGACAGGTAACGGAATACATGGAAGCGCATGGCATCATCCAGATATTGGGAGTAAGAGGTAACAACAAAAATAATAATGTTGTCATTTGCCCTTTTTAATTCATTGCCGACATAGATGCCGTTGATTCCCGGCATCTCAATATCAAGGAAAAGGATATCTTTTTCCCCGGTGTCTGCAAGCAGCGATTCACCGTCAGAAAAGCAGGTGATTTCGGGACATTTTAAACTGATGTTTTTAAAAAAGTTCCTGATATATTTTTGAAGCTGTTCAACTACAAGCGAATCATCGTCACAAATGAGTATTCGCATTTTCGCACCTCTTTTCATTACATTTGCTATATATAAATTCTTTTACATTATACTATAAAGGATAAGAGAATACAAAAAAATTGCATGAAAAGGCATTTTTTAGAGGATTTTGGGGTTTGGAAAAAGAATCAGGAAGGTTAGGGTGAATATTGGAAGAATGACCAAATAGAGACAAAACATGTCGTTTGGTGCAGAAAGGGTTGAAGTTATGACAGAGACATGGATAATGAGAGTTGTCATTGACTTCAACAGAATTTTAAGGAAAAAGGAGTATGGTTATTGCTATGAAAAAGAACATTTCAAAAAAGATGTTTGCATTGTCTGTGCTTATGTCCGCCGGTATTCTGATGACTGGCTGTTCCGGTACGGCAGCAGAACCCTCTGAGAGCACACCGGCCGGAAGCTGCACAGAGGAGGCGCAGGAGAATGCCTGGAGTGCAGGAGGGGCGGAATCCGGAACAAACCATATCAGCGAGAAGTTGTCCGATCAGCTGGTTATTGACGCGGAGGTGGTTTTGCCGAAAGAGCAGGGATACAGCGTGTATGCGTTGACAGAGAAAGCGTTTCCGAGAGAAGAGTTGGATGTTTTTTCCGGAATGTCGGAAGCAGTCGTAACGGATCACCCGGAATGGACGGGAGCTTATTCCGCAGAAACGAAAGAGGGCGGATACTTTAGTACGGATCCCCTGGGTAATTTTACATATGCCAGGGACGAGGAAAGGGACGATTACATTGTATCTCTGGTGGAATCCGCATATTATAATGCCGGCAGTTGTTCTTTCCGGAAGGAAGAAATACAGGATTTGTCCTTTCTGAACGCAGAGGAAGCCGTTCAGATGGGAAAGGAAAAGGTGAAAGAACTGACAGGACAGGATTCGGAGGTTCTTGCTGCTTATGCCCTAAATCAAAAAGAACTAACGGAGTTGGATGAGAAGTACAGACAGACGCAGAACTACCAGGAAGATGCACAGAGAGGAAAAACAGCCACGGTCGATGACTGGTCGGACGCAGATGAGATGTACTATATGGAGTATGAACTGACGAAGGAAGGTCTGCCAATCTACAGCGGCATCAATGAGCCGGGCATATCCATGGCGGTGGAAACCTATTGGACGGCTGAAAGCCGGATTACGATGTTGCTTGATCAGGATGGGATTCGCTATATAGCCGTTAGGGGTGGATTTTTTGATGCCAGCCCGGAAGCAGAGGCGCAGACAATTATTTCAGCGGAGGCAGCGCTGGAAGCGGTAAAGGAAATTTATGAGAATACCATATTGGACTCGCAGGTTACAATCTCCCGGATATGGCTGGAGTATGTTGTTGTACCGGACTGGAAAGAGACGGAACAGTATAAGCTGGCGCCTTATTGGTGTGTGCAGATAGATTCGCCTTCGGGAAACAGCAGCGCCGAGCGAATCAATGCGATAACGGGAGGGAATCTGGCCTATGGAGAATAACAGGGTATTGCCCCGCCTGCTTGGTGCCGAATTTAAGAGAAGTCTGACAGTGAGATTTTTTCTTGTGCCGGTTGGTGTTGTGCTGTGTATCTGCCTGGACACCTGGAACCAAATACCATTTATGTGGACCTCCCCTGAGACTGTGGATGTATACTATTATTGGTGTAATTCTTTTATATTTGGCGGCTTTTATGGTATCTATGTGGTTCCAATGCTGGCGGCGCTTCCCTATGCAGTAAGTTTTTGTGAGGAATACAATACGAATATGCTGAGGATGCTGCTTATGAAAACAGGGAAGAAGAAATACTGCATGTCCAAGGTGCTTACAACGTTCCTCTCAGGAGCTCTTCCGGTATCGGCAGGTGGGATTGCCTTTATCCTTTTGGCAAATTCTTTTATTCAGTTGTTTCATCGAGCCAGATTGCCGGAGACAGAAGCTTTTCCTTTTTATGAATTTTTGTTGCAGGGTAATGTTGCCGGTTATTTTACAGCGGTTATCTTCCTTTTGTTCTTGACCGGAGGGTTATGGGCAACGGCAGCTTTGCTGGTATCGTCATATTTCCCTAATATCTATGTGACGGCGGCCTCTCCTTTGATTCTGTCCTTTTTGACAGGTCGGGCTTATTTTGTTTTGAAGATTCCTGTTGGACTCCGGTTGGATTTATGGCTGCAGGGCAGAAGCTCCGTCGGTACGGATCGGCTCACCATTTTGTGTTCTGCGTTGGTGGTGTTGGGACTGACTGTGGGATTTGGCGTCCTGTTTTACCGGAAGCTGAAAGGGAGGGTGAAGAATGAGTAAGGGAGTTCGGGTATTTTGCTTTCAGCTAAAGCAGGAATTAGTGCAAGTCAGGGTGCTGATTCTGTTCATGATTCTTGCTGTGTTTATCTATTCCTATCTGGAGCCGGTGGCTGATCTGGCGCAGGCGGCCTCAGAGAAAGTGAGTCCGTGGGCTTTTCCACATCTGATAAATGATTATATCTGCCAGATGGTTTTTCTGGTGAGTGCGGTTTTTCTGTTTAGCACAGCGCCCTTTGAAGGGAAGGCTCATTACTATATTATTCAACGTTCCGGGAGATTTTCATGGCAGTTGGGTAATGTACTGTATATTCTGGCATCTTCATTTTTGTTTGTGGGGGTTATATGGGTGTTTAGTGTTATCAGCCTGCTTTCACAAACCAGGTTTAGCGGCGACTGGGGAATCATCTGGGGGACGCTGGCAAGGACAAACGCGGGGAATCAGTATGGTGTACCGTTTACGGTGTTTGCTTATATTGTCGGTGTATTTTCGCCTGTGGAGGCGACTGCAATCAGCTTCCTGCTTGAGTGGGCGTGCGTTGCATGGATGGGGCTGGTGGTCTATTTGTTCAATTACATCACAAAAAAGATGACAGGGATATTGGTGGCATCTTTTTTTGTATTTCTGGATGTAATGATCTACAATTCATGGACACCAAAGGCGTACCTTTTCTCGCCGGTGACGTTGGCACAATTGAAGGTGATGTCAGGGAACAACCTGTCTTATGGCGTATCTTTGGAATATGCGGTGGTGTTCTTTGCAGTGACAATCACGCTTTTTATTGTGATTTGCCTGGGGTCGGGAACTAAAAAAATAAAGAAATGGGGACAGCAAAAATGAATGGCAGAAGGATTATCTTTAAAAATGTCTCTAAGACAATAGAGGAGCAGACGGTATTGAAGGACATTAATCTGGAGATACCAGAGCGGGGGATTTATGGGATTGTGGGAAGGAACGGTTCTGGGAAGACGGTGCTGATCAAGTGCCTCTGCGGGTTTATGTCTGTCACGGAAGGTGAGATATGGGTCGGAGAAAAACAGGTCGGGCGAGATGTGGAATTTGTCGAGGATATTGGCTTCATCATCGAGACACCAGGATTTTTGCCCAGAGAATCCGGATATCGGAATTTAAAATATCTTGCCTCCATCCGAAATGTGGCTGGAAAGGAGCGGATCAGGGAGTGCATCACCATGGTTGGTCTTGACCCTGACGATAAGAAATGGGTTGGGAAATATTCCCTGGGGATGCGCCAGCGGCTGGGTATTGCACAGGCTATCATGGAAAATCCCAGTCTGATTATCCTTGACGAGCCCATGAATGGACTGGATAATCACGGCGTGGAAGAGATACGAAAACTTCTGCTTGGGCTGAAAGAGGAGGGAAAGCTAATCCTCATCATCAGTCATAACTGGGAGGACATCAGGCTGCTCTGTGATAGGGTGTATGAGATGGATATGGGAGTGCTGACACAAATAAAGTAAAATATGATATAATTTTTTCTTGTGAGATTTTCGTAACATTTCAATGATACTATCCATGATAGAAGAATAGAACTGGAAGGATGTGAACGTATGCGGCTCTTAGTGGTGGAGGATGACCGGCTTTTGAACAATACACTGTGCTACAATCTTTCTGCGTCCGGCTATACTGTAGATTCCGCTGTGACAAGTGCGGAGGCGGTTCGTTTCTTTGAAGCGCAGGACTATGACCTGATTGTGCTGGATGTGAACCTGCCGGATGGAAACGGGTTTGATTTCTGCGAACAGATCAAGGAGCGCCGCCCTGATACTGCTGTGATTTTTCTGACGGCAAATGACATGGAAAGCGATATGCTGAAAGGGTTTGAGCTGGGCGCGGATGATTATGTAACAAAACCCTTTCCCATCAGTGTATTCCGTAAAAAGATATCGGCTCTGCTTGGCCGCATCCAAAAGCAGACAGGCGGCGACTGCTATGCGGACGGTACGCTGTCCATCAATTTCTCGGAGCTGACCGCAGAACTGTCCGGGGAGTCAATTACGTTTACGCCGCTAGAATATAGACTGCTGAAAGTGCTGGTGAGAAATCCCAAAATCGTTTTGACCCGTCAGATGCTTCTTGAAAAGCTGTGGGATGCGGACGAAAATTTTGTGGATGAACACACTCTGACGGTTACGATCAGCCGCATCCGGGGTAAAATTGAAGTGGACGGCCTGCAATATATCAAAACAGTTTACGGCATGGGCTATATGTGGATTGGAGGGCTGAAAAAGTGAAAGGGCTTTCTGTCAACCGGGCCTGTGCCATAGGGACTGCCTTTTTATGTGGCATTTCGCTGGCTGCCCTTGCTACGGTGTATCTGCTTACCGGGAACCTGATTCTTGTCTGGCTGGGCCTGCTGTTTACCATTCTGGTTTTTGCCTGCGTTGCTGTTTTTGTGGCGTTTCTCCGCCGCAAGCTGGTATTATTTTCGGACAGCCTTTGCCGGACGATGGATGATATGCTGGATGGGGCGGCCCCACCGCCGCAAATTCATGAGGAAGAAAATCTGTTTTACAAAATCAATCATCGGCTGCTGCGTCTGTATGAAGTCATGCGGGAGAATCGGGAGCGTGTGGCGAAGGACCGGGCTGATTTGCAGGAACTGATTTCCGACATATCCCATCAGGTGAAAACGCCGATTGCCAACCTCCAGATGGTAAACGCCACGTTGCTTGAACAGTCCGTGCCGGAGGAAAAACAGCGGGAGTTTTTACAGGCATCCAGCGGACAGCTTGATAAGCTGGATTTTCTTATGCAGGCTATGATAAAGACCTCCCGGCTGGAAACCGGCGTGATTTCTCTGGACAGAAAAATACAGCCGCTCTATGATACCCTTGCGGCGGCGCTGGGCGGTATCCTGCTTAACGCCGAAAAGAAAAATATTCATGTAAGTGTGGATTGCCCGCCTGATCTGGCGCTGGCCCATGACAGGAAATGGACCGGCGAGGCCCTGTTCAATATTCTGGATAATGCTGTAAAGTACACGCCGGAGGGCGGCACGATTCGCGTCACCGTCCAAAGCTGGGAGCTGTATGTGAAAATCGACATTGCGGACAGTGGGAAGGGAATTGCGGAAAACCGACAGGGCATGATCTTCAAACGCTTCTACCGGGAAGAGGAAGTACACGATGTGGACGGCATCGGCATCGGGCTGTATCTGGTTCGTGAGATCGTCACCATGCAGGGCGGCTATATCAAGGTATCTTCCGCTGTGGGATACGGCTCTGTATTTTCCATATTCCTTCCCTATGGTTAAAATTCCGGAAACGGGAGAGTGAAAGATTATATCATCCAAACTCGTTTTCCTTATTGGACGTGGTATAATTCCCAACGATGAAAACGCTTTGATGGAATTTACCATTTATTCTGATGTGGGGGAAAATGACCTTCTGGACTGGGGAATGGCAAAAACAGTCTGTGTAACCGTGGTGGATAATTATCCGTTAGATACGCTTCCGCTTGATTCTACACCGGAATACTTATTTTTTATGGTGATTCCATGGTCAATGAACGCTGATTTTGACGGATTAACGGGACTTACTAAATCAGGTCTGACTTTTTGGACAGATACGCCTACGCAGACAATGGCGCAGATTCAGTCTGAAATTACAGATGCGGGGATTGCCTATGATTATACGCTTATAAATCTATCTTCCGCAGTTGATCTGTTCCGGAGCATCACTTTTGTTGTAGATGTGTTTATTTACGCCTTTGGAGCTATGATTTCATTGATTGCGGTTGCAAATGTATTTAATACGATTTCAACAAACATCCGCATCAGGAGGCGGGAACTTGCCATGCTGCGTTCGGTTGGAATGTCGGAACATGGTTTTAACCGGATGATGAATTTCGAGTGTTTCTTTTATGGATTGCGCACGATTCTGTTTGGAGTGCCGATTGCAGGTATTCTTTCATGGCTGATTTATAAAGGGCTGGTTACGAATGAACAGCTTGAAAGATTTTCGTATCGTTTTCCGTGGCAAAGCATGATAATCAGCATATTAGGTGTATTTTGTATTGTTTTTATTACAATGTTGTATGCTACCAGCAAAATCAGGAAAGAAAATATTATTGATGCACTTAGAGATGACATGGCTTAGCAAGGATGGGAAATGTTATTATTTAGAAATATTTTCTGCCATTTTGCAGGCAGCTTGATAGTCTGGCTGCAAGATGGCATAAGGAGTATATTATGTGGCAGTTTGCATTTTTTGTATTTTTTGTTTCAGTCTGCATATTCGCAGGAATTATGTTTCATGATTCCAGAACATTATGGAGTGGAGCCTCGTTTTTGATTATGATGATGTGTCTGGCGATATTTTTGTTGTTTGTCTTATACCAATGTTCAGAATGGCTGGCAGCGCATGCTTTAGTGATTGGAATACTGATTGTTATGTTTGTTTTAGCAGTAGGCAGTGTGGCTTTGTTTCCAGTGGCTTTGATTCTTGTGTTCTTTATAGAAGGGGTAAGAGTTATTAGACATGAAGGAATAAAACCGACAAATCTATTATCAATGTTGTTTTCTGTTCTGTTATGTATTTATCTGGCGGTCTGGCCGGTAATTGGAAACTTGGGAAAGAATACATTAGGTACAATGCTGTATAAAATTATTAGTTTCATAGTAGTATATATATTGTTGGTGCTGGCAGTGTATTCACTTTCCGCAGTGCTCAATCTTCTTCACTTAAAAAAGAAAAGAAACGCAGATTACATTATTGTACTGGGGGCAGGAATTATTGGAAGCAGGGTTACGCCGTTACTTGCAGCACGGATTGAAAAAGGAATAGAATTGCTGTGCTATAATCCAAATGCTGTACTGATTATGTCTGGCGGACAAGGTTCAGGAGAGGATATTCCAGAAAGTAAAGCTATGGCAGATTATGCGATTGATAAAGGCGTAAGTGCGGAAAAAGTCATTTTGGAACAGAAATCTGTGTCCACGGAGGAAAACCTACGGTTTTCGAGAAAACTGATAAATAAACAGAATCCACAAATTATAGTTGTCACAACTGCTTATCACATGTTCAGGGCGTTAATACTGGCAAAGAGGCAGGGAATAAGATGTGTGGGTTTCGGTTCTAAAACAAAATGGTATTTTACACTGAATGCTTTTATCCGGGAATTTGTTGGATATTTAAGTCTGACATGGAAAAAGCATATTCTTGTGATTGGAATAAATGTATGTATTGTAATAGCAGTGTATAGATTTAAGTAAAAACAATGAATATAACAGTCATTTCACAGTGCATGGGTATGACATTGAAGTGAAGGACACCCTGATTGCGGAAGCGGTAGGGAAATGCGTTTTGTAATAGATTGCTCGGACTTATTATGAGGGAGCAGGAACGGTTCGGAACGACAGATGAGCCGTGAAAAAATGACAACAATGGATTTGAAAAAAGAGCGTAAATGGAATAGAGCAGAATTTTTATCAGAACAATGTATCAACGAACAAGTATAACAGGAGCAAGGCACAGTATCAAATGACAGCGGCCTGACCACGTGGTACAAAGACAAGACATTGGAAGAATGGGCGTTGACAGCACCAAAATATACAGATCCGGCAACGGGTCTCTCATGGTATGTTATAGACGGCAAACAGCCATATATGACAGGGGAAGATACTGAAAAATTTTGGGAAATGTGCAAGGAGACGGGAGAATATCCGGTGAAAAAATTTGCGGAAATGACAGGAATGATACAGTACCTTGATGATAATACGGTTGCTTACGTGGGTGATAACGTTACCGTAATCAAGTTAAAGGACGGGAAGAAACTGGAGATTGATACTTCATCCATGACATATGACATGATCATGAATATGTTCAAGAATCTGCCGAAAAGCGGGAATTACTTTGACAGCTCATATTAGCAGAAGAATATCCAGAAAGCTATGTTTTCCTCAGAGCAGTGATGCTTTACATATTCCCCCATAGATACACTGACAAACACAGGGGTTCAAGTATGAAAGGAGAAAATCATGAAATCGCAGATGATTCCAAAGCAAGCATATATTCCGCCGTTTGACTCTCAAGCAATCAAGGTTCAGCACATTGAATATTTTGACCCGCCCTATCAGGAATATCATGGAGAAAAAATCACAGAACAGGTGATAGCGGAGGTCTTAAAGAAAATTCCCAGTGGAATCAATATTTATTTATTCTTAGACCCATGCGGAGAGGATAATTGGCTTGAAGTAAACTGTGACGGCAAATGGATCGCAATCTGGTTTTGGGGCGATTTGGGAGAAAACACTTATTTTTCTTATAATCCTGCATTTGTGGATACTGCCGGCCAGGTCAGCAAAATGGATTTTTCAGACAAAAGTATATATACAGATCTTAAAAGCGGAGGTCAGTCGCCGATTGCCAAAATTCATGCGCTTACCGATATTGAAACGGGTATCAAGGCAGTTGAATATTTTATTCGGACAGGGGCGTTTTATCCAGGAATTGATTGGCTCCATGAGTACATATAGCTGTGCCTGCTATCAAGCGCCGCAAAGTACACGCCGGAGGGCGGCATCGACATCGGACTGCACCTGGCCCGTGAGACCGTCACCATGCAGGGTGTCTACATCAAGGCCACTTCTTCGCTGGGACAAGGCTCTATGGTTTCCATATTTCTGCCCCGCAGATAAAGTTTCAAAATCCAGCCGCTTGTAACATTTCTGTGACAATTGCCTGTTACAATATTAGCCTTGTAAATAATTTAGATTAGGAGGAACCAATCATGGGACTGTTTTCCAGAAAACCGAAAGCGCCGGAGTACGATCCGGCAGACTGCGCGGCGAAGAAAAAACGGCTGCGGGAGATTTTTAACGAAACTGTGAAGGATGGCGACAGCTACGAAGTTCTCTACGCCTGTATGTATTCTTCCAAATTTGAGGAAGGATTTGTCTTTGATACTAATACTACCACGTTCTGTTTCTATGTTATGGGCTACCGGCGAAGTGATTTTTGCATTGTGCTGATCCAGGTGGACAGTGCGCTGGAGAACCACTCGGAGGCGGTGTTCCTCGATATGGACAGTATTGTCAATGTGTCTTATGACCCTAAGATCACCAAAGCCTGTCTGGAGTACAGAAAGGACTACGGCAGTTTTGGGGAACTGCTGGACATTGGCGGCACCAGCAGCAAAACCATGTATGGCCCCAAGAACATCCATCAGCCGGAAGAAAAGGAACGGTTCCTGGACTTTTTGGAGGCTTTCCGGGCCAGATTGGAGCAGAAGGGGTATAAGCTGGATAAATGGAAACGGTAAATCTCTATTTGGAGGTATAGAGATGATTGACACAATTATGCCTGATACCTTACCTGTCAATGGAAAAGAATATAAGATTATCAGGCTTTTGGGAAAAGGTAAAGGCGGTTATTCCTATTTGGCAAGCGATGGAGAGCGGCAGTATGTCTTAAAGCAAATACACCACGAACCATGCAGTTATTATCAGTTTGGGAATAAGCTTCAGGCAGAGATAAATGATTATGACAGATTGAAAAAAATTGGTATCAGAGTTCCCGAAATGATAGATGCGGACATAGAAAATGAAAGAATTTTAAAAGAATATATTGATGGCAGCACCATATTTGAACTTGTAAAATCTGATTGTATGAAAAATGAATACATGGAACAAGTAAAGGCTATGTGCATGCTGCTCTATCCTGCGAATACAAATATTGATTATTTTCCTACAAATTTTGTGGTGCAGAACGGATTGCTGTATTATATTGATTTTGAATGTAACGACTATATGGAGGAATGGGATTTTGAGAACTGGGGGATTTTGTACTGGTCAAAAACAGAGGAGTTTCTGAAATATTTGGCGGAACATTCGTAATGATAAATTGTCAAGAAATATAGTTTGCATCGTAAGACAGAAAATCCTGTAGACTGTGACAATTAGCGGTTATAGTATCAGCAACTTATTCAAACCAAGGAGGTTATTTGATGGAACCGCAATCTTCTTCCTTTTCAACAGCTAAAACGCTCGTACGCATAGTTACCTATTTTCTATTGTTTTTGGCTGGAGATTTGGTGAACAGCATCGTTTTCGACCAGCTTTTTTCACTTGTCAAATTCCAGAATGCAAGTTTCTATGTCATATTGAGAATGTTGGGCTGTACTTTTGTTACCGCGTTTCTCTTTTGGCTTTACACAAACAAAGCTCTGCATTTGAAGATGAGTGATTTCAAAATCACATGGAACATCCAAGGCTGGGGCATTCTTTTATCCACTCTCTTGCCTGCCTTTGTTGTCATTGTTTTTCTGGCCATTGGTAAAGCAGAAACACATATGCCTGCGCCCAGTGAAAGCGTCTTTATCGTAATCGCTTCTATGATTACCGCTTTAAAAGCCGGTGTGCTGGAGGAAATGTTGTTTCGCGGTTTCATCATGACGCTGCTTGAGCGAAGATGGAATCAATACGCTGCTATACTGGCGCCATCGCTCCTTTTTGGTTTGGCGCATATTCCGTCTATGGAATACTTTACGATTGCAGGTGTTTTGCTTTTAGTGATAAGCGGTACGCTGGTCGGTGTTATGTTTTCGCTTGCTGCTTATAAAGGAAATTCCATCAGCAATGGGGCGCTTATGCACGCTGTATGGAATTTTGTTATGGTCACAGACATACTACACATCACCACCGCAGAGGGAGCGTATGGCAATCCGATCTGTTCCGTTATCATTCCTTCGGACAATATATGGCTGACGGGAGGCGGATTTGGTGTGGAGGCTTCTTTGATTGCTGTGACCGGATATGCCCTTGTCTGCGCTTTTCTTACATTTAAGAAATAACCCTCAATCAAACGGCTGCCTTGAACTATTACAGTATTGTAACATTTCAAGGCGAAAAACCCAGCCATCTGTGACATTTCTGTGAGGATTGGCTGTTAGGATAACGGCATCACAGAAAGGATGGTGTTTATCATGAGCATTTTGCAAACAACCGATCTAAAAAAACACTACGGCACAGAGCCGAATGTTACAAAGGCGCTGGACGGCGTGACTCTCTCCATTGAACAGGGGGAGTTTGCCGCCATCGTGGGGACCTCCGGCAGCGGCAAGTCCACACTGCTGAACATGATGGGCGGGCTGGATGTGCCTACTTCCGGCAGCGTCAAGGTGAAAGACAAAGAGCTGGCCGGCCTGAAGGATGAACAGCTCACCATTTTCCGCCGCCGCAACATTGGCTTTATCTTCCAGAATTACAACCTTGTCCCCGTTCTGAACGTCTATGAAAACATCGTCCTGCCCGTGGAGCTGGACGGCGATACGGTCGATCAGAAGTTCATGGACGAGGTGGTGCGCCTGCTGGCTCTGGAGAATAAACTGAACAGTATGCCGAATAATCTTTCCGGCGGGCAGCAGCAGCGTGTGGCCATCGCCCGCGCCCTGGTCTCCAAGCCTGCCATCGTCCTGGCGGACGAGCCAACCGGCAATCTGGACAGCCGGACCAGCGCCGATGTGATGGGGCTTCTGAAAGTCACCAGCAGCAAGTTCCGCCAGACATTGGTGATGATTACCCACAACAACGAGATCGCCCAGCTTGCCGACCGCATTATCCGCATCGAGGACGGCAGGATTTCCCAGTAAGGAGGGCGCAGACATGAACGATATTTTATTCGGAAACAACAACGGCGCAGTCATGAAAAGACTGTCCGGCCGCTACTACAAGGCCAGCAAAAGCCGGAACATCATTGCGGTTATCGCAATCATTCTGACGACGATCCTGTTTACCACGATTTTCACCCTGGGTTCCGGCCTGCTGGACACGGTTCACGACCAGAACATCCGCAAGGCAGGCGGCGATGGTCAGGCGGCTCTGACCTATATCAGCGACGAGGTTTACAACAATGTGGCGGGCAGTCCCCTGATCGAACGCATCGCTTATGCAAAGGCAGTTTCCTACCGGCTGAAAAATCCGGGCCTGGAACGCTGGCGGTCTGACCTGTGGTATATGGATGATACCGCCCTGGAGTTTGCCCGCTATACCCCCACAACAGGCCGTCGGCCGGTCGCGGAAAATGAGATTATCGCAGACACAAAAACGCTGGAGGCTCTGGGCGTTCCGGCACAGGTTGGGGAAACGGTTTCGCTGACCTATGAGGTCAAGGGCATTGTGTATACCACAGATTTTACTCTCTGTGGCTTTTGGGAAACCGACAGTTTGAGCAACATCGGGCGGCTGATCATATCAAAAGCCTTTCTTGACGCTCATTCAGACATTCTGACCTATACCTACCCCGTGGACAACGACTATTCCGGTGTTGTGACCGCCTACATCATGTTTCAGGGCAGAGGCGATGTGGAAAGCCGTCTGCATCAGCTTCTTTCCGAAGCTGGCTATACCTGCGACACTATGGGCGGCAGTCCGGGGGACAGCAGTTATATCATTGCGGGCATCAGTCCCGCTTACCAGAGCGGCGCATTATCAGAAAACCCTGCCATGCTGATTTCCGGCATCGTGGGCGTTCTGCTGATTATCATAACGGGCTATCTGATTATCTACAACATTTTTCAGATTTCCGTCATTCAGGATATTCAATCCTATGGGCAGCTCAAGACCCTGGGTACAACACAACGCCAGATCCAGCGGCTGATTAACCGGCAGGCCATCAGGCTCTGTGCTGTCAGCATCCCCATTGGACTACTGATTGGCTTTGTGATTGGGCGTGCCCTGGTGCCGTTCCTGATGAATGGCACAACCTATACTGCCGACGCCGGGATTAGTGTGACGGTCAATCCGCTGATCTTCATTGGCTCCGCCGCCTTTGCCCTGCTGACCGTTTTTATCAGCGTCCGCAAGCCGGCCAAAATCGCCGGAACGGTTTCGGCCATTGAGGCCATCCGCTACACGGAAAACGACGCGGCAGCATTCGGAAGCCGCAAGGTCACGGACAAGAAGTCCACCCACGGCGCGAAGCTCCACTTCATGGCTCTGGCTAACCTGGGCCGCAACCGCAAACGAACCGTGCTGGTCATCGTGTCCATGACATTAAGCATTGTTCTGTTCAATACGGTATTTACCCTGTCCGGTGGATTTGATATTGACAAGTATATCGAGAAATTTTTGAATGTTGACTTTGTGATTTCCACTGCGGACTATTTCCAGTACCAGTTTGAAAAGAGCGAAGGCGATCTGACGGAGAGCTTTATCCAGGCCGTCCGGCAGAATGAAAACTTTGACGACGGCGGCAGGCTCTATACCTCCCGCCTTTTGGAAGAAAACTTTTCTACCGACCACGCCGCATTTACAAACTACAATAAAGACGAGAACGGAAATCCTTTTGTGGACATATACGGCGCAGATGATTTTGTTCTGAACACGATGGAGGCGGTAGAGGGAACCATCGACCTGGAACAGCTGAAAACAGGCAAGTATATCCTGTTGAGCGTGGAATGTACAGATGATGGAACGGTGATCGACAATCCGAATATCCATGTTGGAGATACCATCCAGCTGAACCATATCCGAAAGGACGGCCTCTCCGATACCATTGGGGAGAGCTATGAATTTACCATTATGGCAAAGGTCCGAAAAAACGAAAACACCACTACTACCCGCAATACCGGCGCTTCAAGACTCTATCTCCCTACGGAAATTTATCTGCCCCTCTGCGACCAGCCGCACCTGGTCAACTTCCCCTTCAACGTGAAGCCGGGGACAGAACCAGCTATGGAGGAGTTTTTGAAAAGCTATATCGACAGCGTGGAACCCAGTATGGACTTTGAGTCCAAATCGACCTATGTCAGCTCCTTTGAGGGCCTGACCTCCCTGATTATCACCATCGGCGGGGCGTTGAGCATCATCATCGGGATCATTGGGATTACAAACTTTGTCAACTCCGTTCTGACCAGTGTCATCACCCGCAAAAAGGAATTTGCCATGCTGCAAAGCATTGGCATGACCGGAAAGCAGTTAAAGCGTATGCTCTCCTTTGAGGGGCTGTACTATGCGGCGGGAACAATCATCACATCCGCCGTCCTGGGGGCTTTGTTCTCGGTGGTAATCGTAAGGGGCATTTCCAGTGGGATTTGGTTTTTCACCTACCAATTTGTCATGTGGCCCATGCTGGCGGTCTATCCGTTCCTGCTCCTTTTAACGGCTGCAATACCGGCGCTTATGTACCGGCAGATTGCAAAGGTCAGTATCATCGAGCGGCTGCATCAAAACTGAATGCTCGTCTGGAAGCCGGAGGCAGGTTGCCTCCGGTTTCCGAATGTCAGTCTATTTACTTTTTAAGATAGAATAAAACGAACGGAGGAGTTTTTATGAAACAGTTTTTATGTGGAATCCTGGCGTTGGCCTGTCTTGCAGGTCTGACCGCCTGTGGCGGAAAAGAAGAAACGCCCGCATCGGCTGCCAACGAGGGGACGGCACAGGAGCAGAGCCATATCTATACGACCCAGGTACAGTACACCGGCGAGGACGACCCTGTGCAATATCTGGAGATCGCGGCCCGCAGCGCCCATCTTCTTGCCGAACTGGAGGACAAAGCGGGGGCCTTCGTTGCGGACTTCTACAACTATCAGGCTATGGATGATGCGAGTACGCCGCTCTATACCATGAATGGGATGCAGTTTGCGGAGGAAATCGACCCTAACGGACGCTGTATTCGCGTGAGCAGGAACTACTTTGTGCATAACCCAATCGAAACCGCAGACGGCAGTGATTTGACGGGACAGTTTGTTTATGACGATCTGACGCTGAATCTCCTGGTGCCGGAAAAATATCGGGATATGGAAGATGATATTGTCGAAGCACATCGGGATCGCTTTTACTTTGAAAAGGTCGAAGCGGAAAACGCCTACAATCAGGAGGCCGGAATCAGTGAAAGAATGAATATTGCAAAAGAGGACCTAAAAATTAACATTATTTATGTAAAAGACGGTCAGAATTATTTTTCCTTCCGTTCAGACTGCGCCCAGCAGACTGGCTGTAAGGTGGAGGACCCCGTTGTGCAGATTTACACCGGCAATATCCATTGCAATTATGCCCACAGCTTTATGAGTCAGTGGGTCTATATTCCCTCGGAGGCGGAGAGTGCAAAGGAGGCTTATCGAGAAATCTCGGACATGATTCGCTCCTGCGGGGCGGAGGAAAGCGTACAGAAACTAAAGGCAGTTGTTATGGCAAATTCATAGGGGAAAGAGACACAGCAAATGAAACGATTATTTTTATTGGAAGATGATTTAAGTTTAATCAGCGGTCTGTCTTTTGCCGTAAAAAAAGAGGGATATGAAATAGACGTTGCCCGTACCACACTGGAAGCTGATACGTTATGGGTAAATGATAAATATGATTTAGTCATTCTGGATGTATCGCTTCCCGATGGTTCCGGCTTTGATTTTTGCAGAAAGATACGCCTGACTTCAAAAGTGCCTGTCATATTTCTTACTGCTGCTGATGAAGAAACAGATATTATTATGGGGCTTGATATTGGGGGCGATGATTATATTACAAAGCCTTTCAAGCTGGCAATATTTATGTCAAGGATTAACGCATTGCTCCGCAGGAGCGAGAATTTCAATACCGCTGTTACAGAACTGAACTCCAACGATATAAGCATAAGACTTCTAAAAGGAGAGGTTTATAAACGGGGGAAACTGCTTGATTTGACGGCGAGTGAATATAAATTGTTATGCCTGTTCATGGAAAACCCCGACCAGATACTTTCCCCGGAACAGATTTTAGGAAAACTATGGGATTGCAGCGAAAATTATATAGACAATAATTCTCTTACTGTTTATATCCGCAGGCTTCGTACAAAAATTGAGGACAATCCGGGAGAACCCAAAAGGATTGTTACTGTTCGCGGTATGGGCTACAAATGGAATACGGAGGAACCGGGGATATGATGAAAATATTTGCAAACAGAAAAATCAAAATCCTTTTTGCCAGTATGGTTTTCTCTATCGTGTTTTTTACGTTACTTTCAGTATTATTAGCGGCTTTTGCGGGTAGAAATGCGGCATATTACGTCATAATCTGCGGCGTATGTATGGGATCTGTCATATTGCTGCTTTGTTACGGGTATTTTAGGGAACAGCATAAAATCATGGAAAATGCCATATCGCAGATTACAGAATATATTTCCGGCAACAAAGACATTACCATTGAGTGTAACGACGAGGGCGAGCTATACAGGCTGTTCCATGAAGTTAATTCTTTGGTTGCAATCCTGAACGCTCATGCCGAGAATGAAAAAAGTTCAAAAAAATTTTTACGAGGTACCATATCGGATATTTCACATCAGCTAAAGACACCGCTTGCCGCCCTCAATATTTACAATGGCATTATACAGGGCGAAGCAAAAGAACAGGAACTTCCGACAATACAGGAATTTAGCCAGCTTTCCGAGCAGGAGCTTGACCGTATCGAAACCCTGGTACAGAGCCTTTTGAAAATTACGAAGCTGGACGCGGGTACGATTGTGTTAGAAAAGTCATTAGAAAATGTGTCCGAGCTTGCAGAGAATGTAAAAAAGCATTTCCTGTTTCGTGCCGAACAGGAGGGAAAAGAAATCTGCTTATCAGGCAATGAAGAAATCTCACTTTTATGTGACCGCAACTGGATAATCGAAGCAATCAGCAACCTTGTAAAGAACGCCCTTGACCACACTGAAAATGGCGGTATGATCCGTATTGAGTGGCGGGCGTTCACTTCTATTGTTCAGATTACCGTAAAGGATAACGGCAGCGGCATACACCCGGAGGACTTGCACCATATTTTCAAGCGGTTTTACCGCAGCCGTTTTTCTAAAGACACGCAGGGTATCGGGCTTGGACTGTCATTAGCAAATGCGATTGTGGAAGCCCATAATGGAACGATTGAAGCAGACAGTACATTAGGCAGCGGAACCTCTTTCACAATGAATTTCCTGATTCCTACAAAATTGTAGGCTGATTGTAATATTGGTGTAGGATTTTTCTGTTATAGTGGGGCTATCAAAACAGAAAGAGGTGTTTACACATGAACTTATTGGAAGTCAACAATATCTGTAAAACATATGGAAGCGGCGAAACTGCCGTACACGCTTTGAAAAAAGTGAGCTTTTCCGTTCCAAAAGGCGAGTATGTGGCTATCGTTGGAGAATCCGGCTCCGGAAAAAGTACGCTGCTCAATATGATAGGCGCACTTGATACGCCTACATCTGGAAAGGTAACGATTGGCGGCAAGGATATTTTTTCCATGAACGACCGCAAACTTACCGTTTTCCGCCGGAGGAATATCGGATTTATTTTTCAGGCGTTCAATCTTGTGCCGGAGCTTACCGTTGAGCAAAATATTATTTTCCCGGTGCTGCTTGACTATCAGAAGCCGGACAAAAAATATCTGGAAGAACTGCTTACTGTTCTTAATCTGAAAGAACGCCGTAACCATTTGCCGAGCCAGTTATCTGGCGGACAGCAGCAGCGTGTGGCAATCGGACGCGCCCTTATCACGCGCCCGTCGTTAATCCTTGCCGACGAGCCAACAGGAAACCTTGACACGCAGAACAGCAGCGAAGTCATTGCCCTGTTAAAAGAAGCGTCAAGGAAGTATGAGCAAACCATTATTATGATTACTCATAATAGGAACATTGCACAGAGCGCAGACCGAATTTTACAGGTATCAGACGGTGTGCTGACCGATTTAGGGAGGTGCCGCGAATGAAAAGCTATTTAAGCCTTATCCCGATTTCCGCAAAGGTTCACAGGCGGCAAAGCCGCATGACACGCATTTGCATTATTCTTGCTGTATTCCTTGTAACTGCAATCTTTTCTTTGCTGGAGATGTGGACAAACGGACAGATAACAGCAATGCGGAGTAATCACGGAGATTGGCATATTGTTCTTCAAAATATGCCAGAGGATAAAGCCGAACAGATTATAGATAATTCTGATGTGGCATACTCCTCATGGTATGATGTAATAAATGAAAATGCAGATTGCAACTATTATATCAACGGAAAAAATGTTGTGCTGTATGGCGTCGAAGAAGCCTACGTCACAGATATGATGAATTATCCGTTGGAAGGCTCCTACCCACAAAATGAAAAGGAAATTGCCATTAGTGCAGACGCAAAGGAGCTTTTCAAAGTCCAGATAGGCGATGATATTACTCTTAATACGCTCGCAGGCGATTTTACTTATACAATATCAGGATTTTATGAAGATGATGAGGAATTTAACGACATTATTGACGGAACCTGTATGTATATGTGCAAAGCTGCGTTTGATGAAGTGAGAAATTTGAATGGCATAGAACCTACATCTCAATTTTATATTCGGTTTCAAAGTGAGAACGGTTTGAAAAAAACGATTGCCAGTATAAAAGAGCAATATTCGCTCACTTCTGAAAATATTAGTGAAAACACGCCCGTTTTGAGCCTGTTAGGGGCGAGCAGCAATGAAAGCGTAAATGAACTCTACCCTTTGGTGATAGCTTGTTTTGTCATTATACTAATTGCAGGAATCTTTATGATTTCAAGCTGCATGAACAGTAATGTTGCCCAACGGACAAAATTTTTCGGAATGATGCGTTGCATTGGTGCAAGTAAACAACAGATTGTACGTTTTGTAAGGCTTGAAGCACTGAATTGGTGTAAAACAGCAATTCCTATTGGTTGTGCGTTAGGAACGGTAATTTGTTGGGTATCGTGTCTGATACTAAAATTTATCGTAAAAGGCGAATGGGTAGATATGCCACTATTTTCAGTAAGTATAAGTGGTATCCTCTGTGGGGTAGCCATAGGTATCATTACCGTGTTTATTGCAGCACAATCCCCGGCTAAACAGGCAGCAAAAGTTTCGCCCATAGCAGCAATATCCGGCAACGCAGAAACAAACAAAAAAATCGTCCATGCGGCAAATACAAGGCTTTTCAAAGTGGAAACTTCCCTTGGTGTCCACCATGCAACAGGAGTTAAGAAAAACTTAGTCCTTATGACAGGCTCCTTTGCCCTTACAATTATGCTTTTTTTGACTTTTTCCGCTTGTCTTGATATTGTTCACAGGCTGCTTCCATCAGTGAGTGATTTAACTCCGGACATTACGGTTACCAGTCAGGATGAGTCTAATTCCATAGATAAAAGCATATCAGAAGAAATTTCCGGAATATCGGGGGTAGAGTCTGTTTTTGGCATGATGTATAGCATGAGCTATCCCGCAGAAATTAACGGGAATATGTCAACGGTTGATTTATTTTCCTATGGAGATACCATGATGGACAACTTCAGGAAATCCGTTGTAAGCGGAAATATAGCAAAAGTGTATGGAAATTCTCAATATGTCATGGCAGTCTACAGTAACCATACAGGACTGGATGTGGGAGATAAAATAAAAATAGGTTCCGAAGAACTTGAAGTTGCGTGTGTTATGTCTGAGGGTGTGGGAAGCATCAGCGGTTCGACCGTTGTGGTATGTTCGGAAGAAACCTGCACACGTCTGATAGGCGAACAAGGCTATGCTATGGTAGGCATTGTATTAGAAAAAGATGTATCTGATGCAGCGGTAAACAAAATTTATGGACTGTCAGAAGGAAATGTAATTGCAGACAACAGAGAGGAAGATGATGAGATCAATGGTTCCTACTGGGTGTTCCGAATTGCGGCATACAGTTTCCTTGCTATCATTTCCTTAATAACCATTTTGAACATTATGAACAGTGTTTCAATGGGTGTGTCAGCAAGAATTAAACAGTATGGGGCTATGCGTGCTGTTGGTATGGGAAGCAGACAGGTTACAAAAATGATAACTGCTGAAGCAGCCACATACGCTGTCTGCGGTACGACTGTCGGAATTATACTTGGACTGCTGCTTCACTATCTGATTTACACAAAGGTTGTTATTACCCATTTTGGCGGCTCATGGAATATTCCCTTTACTACTATTGCCCTTGTACTTTTACTGGTTGTTTTTTCTTGTATTATATCAATTTATACTCCGGCAAAGCGTATACGCAATATGGCAATTACTGAAACTATCAATGAGCAATGAATGTAAGGTGAAAAGTCTTATATGTTAAATAGCACGCACGGTTTTGATTAGGGGTATGGGGAGTAATCTCCATACCCACTAGAGAAGATTCTTGCTCCTCTGCCGCCCTACTTCATTGTTGGAAGCTTCACAACAACAGTTACCCCATGAGGTTCTGTTTCGAAAAATTTGATCGTTCCCTTGTGGGCAGAAACAATCTGTCTTGCGATTTTCAAGCCGTTTCCATGAGGAATCCCGCTACCATTGCTTTGTGTGAAGCTAACACACTCTGCTGCGTTTAACATCCGTAAAGCAGTCTCGTCCATGCCTTTGCCAGAGTCCTGAACCATAAGTTTACACATTCTGTCAGTCAATTCAACCGAAACACAAATATGACATCCATCCGGATTGTGGGCAATGCTATTACCAATTAAGTTTTCCAGCATACGGGTAAGCAAAGTGTTGTCACCCTCAATTAGAATTGATTCAGCACCATCCCCTGCATAAAGGTCAATCACATACTGCTCGTCCAGATCGTTATTCATATAATCACTGATGACTTGCCTGGATAACTCAACCGGACTGACAGAGGTTTTTTGCAATGGCTGCATAGCATATTCCAGTCTTGACACAAGATTCAAGTCAATAATTAACTGCCGCAGCTTTTCCCCATGTTTACGAATTAAACCAGCCTGTTTCTGAACATCAGACGGAAGTGCGTCGTTGTCCTCGATTTCCCCGGCGTAGCCCAGCATGACCGACAACGGGGTGCGTATATCGTGGGAAATTCCACTGATCCAATCGGCGCGGGCCGTGTCTTTTTTGTGGAGCTGTTCACTGGCCCAGTTCAATTCCGCATTGATGTCCGTAAGCTCGCCGTGTTCCTCTAATTGAACCGGCTTACCCTGGGACATTGCGATGATACCTGTCAGAATGGGCTTTACCGCCTGTTCTACCCTGCGCGTGTTGCGCCACAGTAAAAACAGCATCAGTAAGATACTGACAAGAAATATGCCAAACACTGTGATGACCATAGCCCAAACATCGCCGGTTTCCATAGCAAAGTTGTATCGTTGCAGACTATTTACGGGATAGGCCAATACAAACAGTCCGGCTGGATGTTGCCAGACAAATACTGGATATTCCTGCAAGTACCATCTGCTGAATTGGGCAATCTGAGCGGCTGTATAAGAGCGGGGCAGATCATTCGGCATCTGTTCTTCCCAGATAACCGCGCCATCGTCGCTCAACAGCATGGCCCAGGCGTGGTTTTTGGACAGTATGCGGGACAAATCCGGTTCCGCCTCAATCACACCACTCACCTCTGACACCATAGCGGAGAGAGCAGATACCGACAAGTCGGGGGCAGAAGTACGGCAGTCAGCAATCACCCGGATTGCGACCGCAAGCGCAAGGTTCATCAACAGGAACAGCGCCAGAGCTGCGATTGTAGAAAGGAAATATTTCCGGAAAAACCTTTGTATCGGATTCAAAATGATCACCCCTTTACCACGAGTTTGTAGCCCAGGCCCTTGATGGTCAGGAGAGAGACTGGCACTGATGGAGTATCTTCGATCTTCTCCCGCAAGTGACGGATATGGGACATGAGCGTATTTTCATATCCTGTCCAGATTTCTCCGCAGACGGCCTGACATAGAGCGCCAATGGTGACGACACGCCCGGCATTCTCCGCCAGCTTCAGAAAAATTGCGTACTCCTTTCCGGTCAGAGAGAAAACCGTTTCGCCCCGGCGGACCTCCGCACGGTCTAAATCCACTGTGGATGCAGCAAGAATTACCGTCCGATTGCCGTCGGGATATGCCCGTTTCAAAATTGCGTTGACCCGCAGAAGAAGCTCCTTGGGCAGAAAAGGCTTGACCAGATAATCGTCTGCCCCCAGTTCCAGTCCTCGGCACCTGTCCTCGGCTTCTCCTTTAGCGGTCAGCATCAGGACGGGAATCCCGCTGATCTGACGGATTTCCCGCAGCAACTCAAACCCGTCCATGTCCGGCATCATCACATCCAGAATTGCCATTGCAGGCTTTTTCTTAAAAAATTCATCCAAAGCCGCTTCCCCGGAGGAAGCGGTTATGATCTGTGTAAATCCCGCCCGCTCAAAAATCGATCGGACCATAGCCAGCAGATCAAGCTCATCGTCCACAACAAGAATCGGTTTGTCTTTCACGCAGCACACCTCCCAACAGTTCCGACTGGGTGTATTATACCTCTTTTTTCATATCCTGCATAGGACAGCGTTCCAATCTCAAGGTAAATTCAAGTTTGCCGCAAGGTTCTCTCAAGGAGAAGGTGCTATGATAATGTCACAAACGACAAGGAGGTATTGCCAATGAATGACTGTATTATTGAGACGGCTGGACTGACAAAACTCTATGGAAGCCAGAAAAGCGTTTCCGACTTGAACATTCACGTCCGGCGGGGGCGGATTTACGGCCTGCTGGGCCGCAACGGAGCTGGGAAAACCACCACCATGAAAATGCTCCTGGGCCTGACGGCCCCCAGTTCCGGCGAACTGCACATTTTCGGTGAGGACATCCGCACCGCAGCCAGGGAAATTCTGCCCCGTGTGGGCAGCCTGATCGAGTCGCCGGGATTTTATCCAAACCTGACCGGAACGGAAAACCTGAAAATCTTTGCGGTGCTTCGGGATGTGAAACAGCATAACGCAATCCAAAACGCCTTGGAGCTGGTTGGTCTGCCCTATCGGGACAAAAAGCTCTATGCCCAGTATTCTCTTGGTATGAAACAGCGGCTTGCCATTGCCCTGGCCATCATGCACAACCCGGAGCTGTTAATTTTGGATGAACCCATCAATGGTCTGGACCCCATTGGCATTGCGGAGGTACGTTCCTTTATCCGGGAGCTGTGCGACGCCCAGGGCAAGACTATCCTGATCTCCAGCCATATCCTCTCCGAGATTGCGCTGCTGGCGGATGATATCGGGATTATTGACAAGGGGAAACTGCTGGAGGAAGAAAGCCTTGCAGAGCTGGAGAGCAGGAACGGCAAATACATCCGATTTATCCTTTCTGATGCGAATAGGGCATCCAGTTTGCTGGCCCGTCAGTTCAAGGCGCAGGACTATCAGATTGAAGATAAACACACGCTGTTCCTGATGGACACCTCCCTCCCCATGCCGGAGATGATCCGCTGTTTCGTGGAACATGATATTACTGTTTCCGAGGCCCATCTGTGCGAGGACACTCTGGAGGACTACTTCAAGAAGGTGACAGGAGGTGTTGGGATTGCTTAAACTGATCCAGTGTGAGTTTTGGAAACTGAAGCGGAAGCGGTTTGTGCTTCTGGTGGTGCTGGCAGCGTTTCTGTTTCCCCTTCCTGTGACGGCCGTAGCGATGACGCCCCGCATTATGGGGCGCTATGACACGAAAGCCGAGATTTTTGACGCGCTGTTCAGCTTTATCATGGGGTATGGCGTGCTACTTCTCCTGCCCTGCGTCATTGGCGTTCTGGCAACCATGCTGTTCTTTATGGAGCGGGACAATGATACCTTCAAAAGCCTGCGGACCATCCCGGTGACAAGCACACAGATGGTTTTGACAAAAATTATTGTGCTGTTCCTCATGGGTATCCTGTTTTCCCTCGCCTCCACATTCGCCACGATTTTGTGCGGCAGTGTGGTGGCGGAGGTGGGAGGTCTTGCTTACAAGCTGCTGGCGTCTGTTATGTTGGGAATCTTTATCACAGCCGGAACCCTGCCTTTGGTGGTTCTTGTGGTCTTTTTCAGCAGGACCTATATTTTCTCCATCCTTCTGTGTGTATTTTACAGTGTTTTGAGCCTGACGCTGGAGGGCCTGTATAGTATACTCCCTAAAGAGCTCTGCCTGCTGTTCCCCATTCCGCTGACAAATCTATGGTTTGCTGGTAATATGGCGGACCATGGCATTTCCATGAACCTGACGGAATTAGCGCACCTCATTCCCTCTACCTTTCAGACCGCTGCCACCTTGAGTGTTATGGCGATTTTGTCGGTACTGCTGATCGACCGCCTGTATAAGAGAAGGGGGGAATAGAAATGTTTCGGATGATTAAAACCGAGCTTTGGAAACTGAAACGCTATCATGTCCTGTGGGCCGGTGTTCTTTTGATGGCGCTGTCCGTCTTGCTGGCCCTGTTCAGCTCCACGGCTCAGGATGGCTCTGTGTGGACCTTTTCCTTTCTGGCGGAGCAGGTTATCAAAAATAATGCTACAACTATCTTTCCTGTATGTATCACCCTGATTACTGGCTATATGATTGCCAGGGAGGAAAAGGATGATACGCTGAAAAACATTGTGACGATTCCCGTTTCCTACCGCGCTCTGCTGTGTGGCAAGCTGGTGGTCGGCGGACTGGTTTCCGCCCTGTTCGGGCTGGCCTGCGCGGCGCTGACCGTTCTCGGCAATCTGATTGCGGGATTTCCGGGGCTTACTGTTCCCGCAGTGGTACAGACGGCAGTACAGATGAGCTTCAACTGTCTGTGCCTTTATATCGCCGTTCTGCCCATCATTGCGGTTTCCGCCTGTATTTCGGGAGGCAATATGACCGGCGTCATTATTGCCTTTGTTTACGGTTATGGCGGGATGTTCGCAGCCGGCAGTGTAAAATTGTCCAATCTTTATCCCATAACGGCCAGCCTGGGAATGATTGGATATCGAAGTTATGATGTCACCTGGAATACTCCGCTGTGCTGCGGAAGTATGGCTCTGATGATTGCGTTGACGGCGGTCATTCTCCTGACCATGAAGTCCGGCACAGATAGGCGGTGGTCTGCCAGGAAAAAAACAAAAACGCCCTTGAAAAAGGGTTGGTAATGGAGGATATGAGTATGAAATCTAAGAAAAAAACAGTGTTTGCCATCCTTGCAGCGGTCATAGTACTTTTGATTGCCGTCGTTGCGTTTACGGTTCCCTCATTGTTTGATGGCAGCAAAGCCACCATCTATTATACACAGATTGACAACAGCAAAATCGATGAAAACGACTCCAAGGGTGGTGTGGTCAATTTCAAGGGAAACCTCCCGTATTCCTATACGCTCACCTCTTATGATGAGAACGGGAAGGAAAAAGAGATTACATTTGGAACATCGAAAGAATTGCAGGACGGCGTGTTCATTTCCCAGGAAGTCGTGCCGGTGCGCGGTGTGACTTCTTGGGACGAAGTGCAGTATGAAGAACTGCCGGAGGCGGTGCGGAGTAAGTATGCCGCGCCAAAGGAATAAATGATTTCTGTTCGGGTCATCTGATGTCTAATGGAAAGGATTCAAAAGTGTGAAGGCAGTTGGTGAAATCCGAAGAATGGTTATTATGTCTTATTTGCGGAAACGAGACCCATAGTAAAATGTAGATACACCATGATACAAGAGGCAGGGAGATAATTCCCTGTATGGATTAAGGGGAATCGAATCCGTCCTGGTAGAGGAACATAGATATTTGTAGATTATTCAGCTGAAACTTATTTCATCACATAAGAACAGACATGGGCAATGTCTCCATGCAATCATAAAGAAGCCAGCGGAACAGATAGCAAAATCTGAGCGCTGGCTTCTTTATTTTTCGGAATATTATTTTTCGTTACTGCAGACAGTTACAGACAAGCGCTCAAGTTCAGGAATGGAGTCTGCTCTAATGAGTGCAGTAGCTGTGGATACAAGGACAGATAAAGCTTTTTCATCGCAAAGTGGGAGCAGCCTTAACAGCTCCTGGTATGTAGAACCGGTTCTGTCATGGTGATCCTGGAAAATACAATCATCCGCAGAAATATCCAGTAATCTGCAGATATGGTAGAAATTTTCGATGCTGGGTGAACAGCGGCAACGTTCCAGATCCTTTTGGAAGGATAGGGAATGTTCCAGTAATTCCGCACACTGTGCCTGCGTCAGATGTTTTTTCTTTCTGGCTTTCTTCAGCGCAGCACCGAAGACCTTGGCATCATTGATAGATAAAGACATTGTGGTCACCTCCTATAAGTAGTGTAGTGCCACACTTTATAAAAGTAAAAATGGTATAAACACTCTAAAAAGTAGAGTGATAACCTACTAAACACCCAGACATCTGGTGAACAAAAAAAACATGGTTCATCAGAGTCTTATTTGGGTGTCTTTTTTGTGCCATGGGAGAGGACGCATGGCAGACATTGGGGAATGGTCTTAAGCCGGGCATCGGCAGGGGAATTTCGTTAAAAAAATCATAAGTTTTTTGTGGGTAGAGAAGGACCTGAATGGTAGTGCATTGCGCTACTTTTTAGGGGAAGATAGAAAAGATTGGAAAAAGAACGATTATCTGGGGTGTAAAACGGGTAATGGTTCTTTTTGTATTACCCGATGCCGCTCACCTCCAATTCCAGATTTTGCAACTAAAAATCTGGAATTTTAGGAGGAAAAGCCATGTGGCATAAAAATAACGGAAAAAGCGAAACAGAAATTATGCAGAATCGTTTTACGGCGTATCTGGCAACTGCAGTGCAGCGCCGCAGAAATGATTATATACAACAGTTGGACAGGCGCCGGCAGATTGAGAGCCTCACCGAGGATTTCCTGTTTATGCCGGAATGCAGCATAGAGCAGGACATGTTTCTTGGGCTGCCCATTCTCATGCAGCTGGAGGACAGTGTGCTTCTCCAGGCATTGAAAGAGCTTAGTGAGCGGGAACGGTACATATTTCTTGCGAGAGTGCTGGACGGAAAGAGTTTTGAAACATTGGCAGAAGAAACCGAGCTGGGATACAAAGGCGTGACGGCAGTGTATTATCGGACAGCACAGAAGATCAGAAGAAAGATGGAGGTGACAAAATGAATTTTAAGGAATTACTGTTACAGGCAAAAGAAGGAAAAGAGGCAGCAGTCATAGATTTATTGGAAATGTATAAGCCGCTTCTGGTAAAGAATGCCATTGTGAACAACAGATTTGACGAAGACCTTTATCAGGAGCTTTGTATCATACTGTTGAAATGCATTGGCCAGTTCAGGATGTAAAGGAGCAGGCAGGAACAAGGTGGTTTGTGCCATATAAAAAGGAAAAGCGCCAGGCGGTATATGCCGGGCGCTTTTCTGAAATACAATCAATGAACCTGCACTGTTGGAAAACAGTTATTTCTTATAATAATGAATATATAAATTATAATTTCGGGGCTGTGTGAGCATCCGAATCCAGATATAGAGGTGCAATGTTTCTGAATACAGATTAAACTCAGAATCGCCTACAGGCTCTGCAAATGTGCAAAGATTCTGCATTGTTCCCAGTGTTTTAAATTCCGGCATACAGAAGAGGGCATTTTGGAATCGGTCAATCTCTTTGCTCAGATTCTCAGGTGTTGGTTCCTGTTGGCAGTGAAACCAGGTGGTCCACCACCTGTATCCGTCATAATCAGAGCGGGAATAGGAAATCTCACTGTCAGGCCTTTTCCGTGTATTTTTGTCATCATCCGGATTCTGAAAGATTTCCAGAAAAGCACACCTTGTGGTAAGCATCGGATTTTTGCTTTTCTGCAGTTCCTGAAACCGCTTGTCGGATATTCCATACCAGTTCTCAAAAGGCATAACAGCTTTTCCATAATCACGCATGGCTTCGTCTGATCCGCATTGCTGGCAGATATAGATTTTTGCGTGGCGGCTTAACGAATTAACCATAAGCCGGTCATTCAAAGGATTTCCGCAGCGCAGGCAGACCGGTCTTTGACCATTGCCATCCGAAAACCATTTTTTATCTTTCTTCCAGAGTGCCTCCAGTATGTTTTTGGGGTACAATTCGATTTTCATTCGGCATACCTCTCTTTCCAGTCATGAAGATAGGAAGCATATCCATCCGGGTCAATCTCCTGAAGGATCTCCGGACGGAACCGGTATTCCGGATAACTGCAGAAACCGCTGCGGCCATAAGTGCCGGTAGGGACTGCCAGGCCGTGCCGGATGATCCATGCAAGGATATCTTCACCATTGTTATTGGTATCAATAAATGCACAGTTCTGAGGCCGGATAGAGTTCAGATTAACGGTCAGGACATTCCAGGGTTCCGCCTCTCCGTCTTCCCAGGAAGTCATTGTAATAGCGAGGTTGCCTTCCGTATAGGAAGTAACATTCAGCTGGATCTTATAGGTATTCCCGTATTTCTCCAAATCAAATATTTTCATAGTGTCTCCTTTCTTTGGGGGTGTATTGTTTCTTTGCCATGTGTTTTTGTTATGCTGCTGTTCTGGGCATCTTCTGTGCCGGGAGAAGTATCACTCCTTTTTCCACCTCTGCAGGTATCCATGTATCGTTTTTCCACATACAGCCACTTGCTTCATTATAAAATTTAGGCGCCTTGGGCGGATTCCCAAAACATTCCTCATCCAGATACAGACAGATGTGCTTGTCATAAAAAGGAATAAGGGCCTGGCGGATCTGCTCTTTCAGTGTCAGGGCAAGCTGGTCGATCTCCTCAATATCCTGTCTCTTAAAAGCAGCCGCGGAGATCTGCTTCAGAATGCCGGACTGGTCAATGGTTTCCTGGATCAGCGGCTGTGCCTCGTCCATAAAGTCCGCACGGATGCGGATATTTTCCAGCGTGATCTGCTTTACATAGGCTGTGGCTGTGGACTTGATATTGTGCCGCAGTTCGTCAAAAGGTTTTTTGTATTTGGTTTTTAATACCTCCAGGGATGCCACGGCAAGGTTTCTTTTTAAAAGGTCAAGATGTTCTTCCAGTGTTTTTCGTAATTCGCTGTTATTCATAGGGATACCTCCAATCCTGCAAAATAAGTTTTTTTAAAAATCGTCTTCCCACGCCGGCAGAGTATTTTCCGCCGGATAGGGGGGACTGGTTTCTATTGATGAAACCGGCTCTTCTGTTTTCTGGTCTTCCAGTTGTTTTTCTGCTGCCTTTTGCTGGCTGCGGACAGCGAGCGCCAGTGCATCTTCGCCTACATCGCTGTATGCCTGTTTCCTGGCTTTCTTTTTACGGCACTTTTCCACAGCGGCGGCATAATCATAGCCGATTGCCTTTTGAAATTTATCTGCAATCTCTCTCAGTTTACCTGCGTGGTATTCGTAAGTAGCACGGTGGAAACCAGTCAGCTCCCACTGATCACATACGATATCCAGCATCCGTGTATAGTCCATAAGTGCGTTGATGGTTTTCAGGACATCGCCATAACAGGTTTTCAGCTCATGGGAACCATCCAGATCCACATAGGACAGGGTAAGCTCCTGTTTCTGATATTCGTCTATTTCCGCTGACTGCATCAGTACATGCCCGTAAATTTCCATGGGAAGCTTTGGCATATTGTCAGCCGGATTATTTTCAGGATTCATTCCCGGCACCTCCTGACGGTTTTGTCTGCGGGGCCGCAAGCCCGCTTACGATCATCTGGACAGCGGTGCGGTATCCGCAGATGTAGGATTGCTCTGCTATGGCGCTGTCTCTTTCAGAAACCGCCGCCTGGTACTGCTCAAAGAGCCTTTTGGACTGCCCAAGGGCAGGAAGGAGCGCTTTCTCCGTTTCCTTCACTTTCTGATCCAGCCTGGATGGAGCCGTTACGCAGCCGTAGATATCCGGCTCATAATGACCATAAAAAAGATTATGTAAAAAATCCGGTTCTTCCAGGCCCGTCAGGTTCACGGCTGCAGGCGCCGGCTTTGAAAGTGCTGCGGCGATTTCCTGCAGAGCTTTGATCAGCTCCGGTAACTGGCGGTTAAAAAAAATACTGCCCATTTTGGTTTCATAAAAATTCATTTTTGTCTCCTTTCATGCAATCTGCTGTTCACCCCAGTGGATTTGGAGGACACCGTTTTCATCCTTCTCCTGACGCATCAGGAGGGACAGCAGGTCATAGTTCACATCAAACCGGTCATAGATTTCATCCAGATCCACATCCTGCCCTTTCATAAACAGGTTCAGCTTTTCCTTTGCCAGAACCATCTGCATCAGGTTGGATTCAATACTGCCCGCATAGGTGAGAAAATAGATATCCTTCTGTTCTGTTGAGGTATACCGGATGAACCGGAAGTAGAACTGGCTCATGCCGGAGTTATTGTAATGTAATTCTGGGATAATGATCTTGTTGACATAATCAAAGTTGACACTGGAAGGAAGACTCTGCTGGGTGCAGAGAAGAATCCCATTCCCACTGTCCTGCAGTGTCTGCTTGAGCGCCCGCCTTTTTGCAAAGCTGGTGTTTGAACCAGTGACCACGAACAAAGGACGGTCCGGCAGGTATTCCCGCAGTGCTTTTTCATAGGATTCCAATACGGTAACATGCCGTACTCCGATAGCAATGGTCTCATCCTTCCACTCGGCTGCCATCTCAACGGCTGTCATGACTTTGACAGGGGTATCCCCCGTGTATTCCTGCACGGTATCTGGAGCAGCGCCGATGCGCAGGAGAAGGACAATCTGCTGGACCAGGCGCATCATGGAATCCTTTCTGGAATTGCCGGTAGAAGCAAAATAGTTATCCCGCATCTGATAAAATTCATGGATTGCTTTCTGGTAGACTTCCTTTTCTTCCGGAGGGAACCGGAGCAGCACCTGGTGGATATGCTTGATATCCTTGCAGGAAACCTCTTCAAAGGTTCTTGTAATAACGGTCTTTCCTAAAATATCGCTGAGAATATCTGCATTGTAGATATCCTGTGTGCGCTTCTCCATGCCGAATACTGTGATCTTTTCCGGCAGATGGGAGGATGCAAACAGGGAATAGCCTTTCTTGTAGGCAGGGATTGGCTGCCCGAAATAAGGGTTGGGCTCATAATCCGGTTCGCTATCCGCTTCACTGTCTTTATTATGGTGATAGATATACTGATTCCAGGAGATCATGTTGACGGAATTGTTGTAGAGCAGCTCCAGCTGTGGTGCAAATTCCGAAATATTGTTCCTGGTGCTGGTTCCCGTAGTAAGCAGTTTCATCCGGCACCGGCGGAAACAGGAAAGCACTGCCTGACACCGGGCACTTCCGGGATTGGAGATCTCATCGCTTTCGTCCAGTATGAACTGGATATTCTGGTTCAGCCGTTTCACATGTTTTTTCAAATGTTTCTTATAGGAGCTTACCTTGCTTAGCGTGATAAGGACAAAATATCCGGGCTGGATACGTTCCAGATCAGCAAGCCGGTGGATCAGGATGCAGGGCAGGTCATAGTTTGCCAGCACCACATTCCAGTTATTCCAGATGGAGATCGCTGAAGATACCACCCAGGTGCTGTGTACGTGCTGTTTCTGCATCCGGTACAATCCTGTCGCAATGCCGGCCAGCGTCTTTCCACTCCCCTGCTCCCACTGCAGGAGCGCATACTGTTTCTGGAGGGTAAGGTTGATGTCATGCTTCTGGATCCCATTCAGTTGGATCTGCTCCATAAGAGAAGAATCCCACAGGGAAAAGTCATTCAGCCAGTCTGCAAGCTTTGGATCTTCCTCCATTTCTGCAAAAGCAAGATTCTGCCTTTCGTATTCTGCCCGCTTTCTGGAAAGCAGTTTTTCATAGCCGGGGTAATCCTTCAGGGTATTATCATAAACTGCCCGATAGATTGGCACAGGCAGACGCTGGCTGTCTTTTAGCTGCCGGCGTGCGGCCGTACTGTAGCCTTTATAAATGAAATCGCCTTTTCTCTTGATAAGGCAGATTTTATCTGTTTCCGGCACAGGATTTTGTTTTTTCAGTGCTTTCTGCAGATAAGTGAGTACCTTTTTTTCTGTAAGCTGTGTCTTGCACCACTGTTCATAACTCATGCCTTCAGGCTTGCGCTGGGTGTAAAAGCGGTGCAGATATTCACAGCATCTGGCATAGGATGGCCGGATGGCCGGATGTGCCTTGATATGGTACAGGAGTTTTTGAGCCTGGTATTTAAAATCACCGGATGTACTGCGTGATTTCGCCAGCTCCAGAAGAATCCTTGACTGATTGTTTTCTAATGCCGATTTGGCAAATGCTATCATCTTTTTATGGATGTATGCGGCTTCTTCCTGTACATCAAAGTCCTGTTCCAGAGTATCATCTGGCTCTGTATGGTAAGGCTGAGGTTTCCAGCCTTCTTCGGCAGTCCTTTTCTGCCAGAACTGCAGCTTTGTTGCAAATCTGCTGACACCCAGATGGGAAAATGCATCTTCCGGGAGCGTCACCTGTCCCAGAAAGCTGTATTGCTTTTCCATCTCCCGGATCTGCCCGCTGTCCGTAAAGGTGTCAGACAGATAGGATGCAGGTACGATCAGGGCAAGGATGCCGAGAGGCTTTAATACTTCTGCCGCTTTCAGACAGTAATACATATGGGAAGACAATTCTCTGCCGCTTTTGGTCCACCATTTTAAATGGAAGGGCGGATTTCCTACCACATAGTCAAACCGCGTGTCCGGCTGACAGGTGCGGATATCCCGGCACTCGATGGAGGCGTCCGGATAAAGGAATCTTGCTGCTTTTACCGCATTGACATCCAGCTCACAGCCGTAGATGTTTGCTTCTGTTGGAATAAAGTTAAAAAAACTTCCCATGCCGCAGGTAAGGTCTGCCACCAGATCATGCTCCGATAATCTCAGGCAGGCTGTAATTAGTTCACACAGCCGGGGTGGGGTGAAGAACTGGCCGTTTTCAATCTCTTTCTTTGCCTCGCTGTAGGCATGGTAATTCTCATAGTCCTGCCGTTCCAGGGCATGAAGCCCGCCGTCACCGGTATAGGCGTTGTAGATATCCTCCCGGCTGATGGAACAGGAACCGGCAGTGTTGCTGTCGATCAGGTAAAGGACTTTCTCATTGAGTTCTTTCCGCTTATCATGCGGAATGGGTTCATCCCGATAGACATATTTCATTGGTATCACCTCGCTAACATATGGTTTTTAAGTATTCATCCACGAACTGCAGGACATAAGCTTCACTGGTAAATTTCAGATCCACCCGCCCATTCTTGAACATCCTCAGTGACTGTATTTTTTTGCAATCCGGAAATTCGCACTGGCCGGAATCAGATTCCCGCCCGAGAAGCCTTGAGAGACTTGCCGGAGTGTGATCAAATCCGCCGGTTTCAAAATGGGAAATTCCTCGTATGATATCTTTCATTCTGCCGATCAGCTCCCAGGATTCGCTTCTATAGTAGCTGCGATAGCTGCATGCATAATTTGTAAACTGCAGGACGCATTTTTTCTGTTCAAACTTTGCACGGCCGCTGCCAGAATCCCAGGCGGCGCTGTGACATTTTTCTTTCAGTTCATGAAGCGCCTGCTCGAAAAAAGCCCTGCCGCCAGTCTGTAGGAATATCTGCTCCAGGATGTCTGTATAGTGGAGCGTCAGATTTTCCAGTTCCTGCGTATACTTTAGTGCCTGTTCCTTATAATCATCCACCCAGCGGTCCGTTGGTTCCTGCGGAATCAGATGGTCTTTTACGTCGCCCTTGTCAATAGAAAAATGATAGGTTTTCGAGAAATGTGAAACTAGATGGTCTATAAACAGGGCATGCAGGGATTGAAGCTGCCCCCGGATTTTGTCACTGGAGAGCTGAAACTCACCATACGTAGTAAGGTAGGTATCAGCAGATGCGTCTGCCGGAGCCAGAAGTTCCCGCTGCTGGCTCCGCATATCTTCCCAGAAAAATTCCAGTTCTGCCAGGGAGCTTCGGGCAAGGTCATAAGCCGCCTGATGGGCTTCACAGAAGATTCGGTCTGCTTCTGAGATCCGGGTATCCGCTTTTATTTCAACACTTTCAAATTTTTTAAGTAAATCCATAATCGTTTCCTTTCTATCCTTGTGAAAAATGAGGAATCTGTTTCCAGTCTGCTTTAATACCAAAAGGCAGGGCAGTATCCTTTGGGGAACTTTCCTGCCGGAGTATCAGGCAATCGTAATTTGTTTGTCTTTCCTGCTGAAAAGATATACGTTATCAGACAGGAACTGGGAAGGTTCCAGAATATAACGGTTCGCATCATAAACCGTTTCTTTATGGGACGGGATATCATCATCTTTATGTAACGGTATCAAAAGCATTTCGTGGACAGAACTGGGCAGAAGGATCAGGTCATCCTGTATTTTCTGAGAAAAATCATCCAGAATCTTCTGATAGCAGACAGCCGTGGCTCCATGATCGTTCTGGGTATTGGAAAGAGCAAACATGGGAATCAGCGGCTCCTGCGGCAGTTCAAAAGGAACGCCGAGAAGATTTCCCAGTCCGGCTTCATCCATAAGGCAGGTGATAGATGCCGGGTAAAGACGGGGCGTATTTTCTTCTGCTGCTTTATCCAGTTCATAGATGGATATCCCCCAATCTTTCAGATGTTCGTTCCGTACAAGAATAGTTCCTGTATCTGATTCCCCAAGGGGACACTGCACATAGTATATTTTTGCCAGATCCAGAAATTTTGTGTATGGCACCTTATGGAGAAGTTCTTCATTTGCTTCATAATTTACAAGAATGTAATACAGCCCTGACCGGACCTGCTCAAAATCATAAAGCCATTCCGCATCCAGAGATTCTGGCAGAGCCTGGTTTTTGTAAAAATCGAGAACATAGTCAACGGTTCTCGTCCAGTTGTCTGTATCCAGAAATGTCTCGAAAAAGGGTTCCAGGGAAATGGTGATCCCTGTATGGGAATTTGGCTCTGAAATACGGATTCCATAGGAATAAATGCCGTTTATTTTCAGCTGTTCTATCATAGTGACTTCCTTCGGCAGGACATTGGAAATGGATGATTTCATACGCTCTGCAAATTCTTTTATATTCATAATGCCTCCTGTCTGTATGCCATAAGCATATCCATAAGAAAAGGCCGCAGTCTGGGATTAACTACGGCCGGAACATGAAGGCGGACAGTGAAACACTGCCGCCACAGTTACTTAAAGTCCATTTATGCACATGCGGCCAGTCTCACAGGGAGCGGACTCATGGCCGCCAGCGGAAAAGGGCTCATAGATAAATGGTAATGGGTGTTCATGGTCTCAAAATGAACCTCATCCATGGTGTGCTTATGCAGTGCCACAACACGGGAGGTACGGTAGAGGTTCCCCCCGGCCGCAAAGATGGCAGGTTTTCCGATCGTAACAGGGCAGATCAGCTGGCCACAGAGCATTACTTTCTTTTTTTCTTCTTTTTTCTTTCTCATTCTTTCTGACCTCCATTCTGTTTCTTAGTTGATGTTTTGGGAAAATCCATGTGAGAATCTGTCAGGAACGGACAGTTCGGATGTTGGCACAGACTGGTATGGATACAGGGAATTTCATTTTCTCCATAATACGGATAACAGGTTGAAAAACCGGCCTTTTGAAGTAAAGATTCCGCTGTTTCCAGTAGCGGGCCAATGAAAGCCATATCCCATAGGAATTCGGACAGTGTTTCTGTCTGCTCGATTTCAGGACATGTCAAAAGTCGTAATAGCTGATACGCCTGACCATCCAGAATATCATTCCGTTTCTCTAAAAAAGATTCAAAATTGTTAGTATTATTCATAGCACATCTCCATCAATACAGTTCGTATTTCCTCCAGAAGTTCCTGGACACGTTTCATGGTAGTATTCTGCCTGTGAGCGATATCACGGTCATTGTACCCACAGGATTTCAGATGCACGATGTTCATCTGCTGCCTGGATACCCGTTTTGCCAGGTCGTGCAGGAGAAGCTGTTCCTCCAGTTGGCACATATATGGATTAGGTGCGGCTATAGTTTCTTCTAAAGCCAAACTATCTTCGTTTGGCTTGATATGCAGACTAACTACATCGGCATTGTGCTTGGGGCGTCTTTGTTTTCTTCTATAGTCAGATATACATGCTGACATTCTGCGCCATGCAATAGTAGCAAATGAATACTGCTGTAATTTCAGTTCATTAAAATAGCGGGAAACTGCACGTAGATAACCGAAAATGACTACATCATAAAATTCATCGCGGGGCAGGTGATTTTCTGCTAAGAATTTATAGACAAGATTATGGTTTTCTTCAGCAAACAAACGCTGCTCCGGGGTTAGTGGTATTTCAGATTTCATAGAAATTTCCTCCTTTAAATGCGAAAAGGACTCCCCCGGAAGTAAACCGGGAGAATCCTTTTGATACGTTACATATGGCATCAGGCCATATCTGTTACATCCGATCATGCGGGCAGGGCTTCACGTTCTCCGTCAAGGGGCTGTCCGTAGTTAAACTTTCCGCCTCCGCCTGCCGGCAGGACTTCCACATTGCTGTTACCGTAATCGCAGCCATCGTCATGCTGTGTTTCATTGACGGCTGCACGCTGCTGGAGCATCATGCGGATCTGTGTCTTGAAACCATCTGCAAACTGTCGGATCTGTGCCAGCTCCTCGCCGCTGAAATCGTACAGCCGGCGGAAGGTGGCGACGCTGTAGTCATCTTTTCCGTTGCTCATTTTTTTCAGTGCGATCTGTACCACGCTGCCATAGGTCGCACGGCGGCGGAGCATAAAGGACTGGTTCATGAACTCACGGAAGGGCTTTAAGCTGGTGGGCGGCAGAGTTACCTGTAACGGCATGAACTCACCGCTGCGGAGCAGGTAGAGCACACGCATGTTCTTGCATGCCTTGCCTGCCCCTTCTGCAGCAGAGCCGAACTGGTTTAAAGCGCAGGCCGCACAGGAACCGCCCGGCTCCCCGATCCCCTGCTTTCCATCTACGGAAGAGCACAGGGGATTGGAGTTGTCGTCATACTCGCTGCCCTCCGGCCAGTAAGCGTTGTTGGGATGGTTGAAGAGGATGACCCCTTCCAGGGTTTTGGCATAATCCGGATTTTCCGGATCATCGGAGGGGATCTCGAACATCAGAGCACCGCCGCCCGGGATCTTGATCCGGGGGAAGCTCATCTGCAGGCCGTCCATGTCCTCTGCCAGTTCCTCCTGGGTGAATTCTCCTTCCGGCATGGCTGCCGGGAGCATAAATTTTTCCTGTTCTGCCAAAGCGTTGTTCTGGGTGTTATACATACTGTTTTCCTCCTTGGATTTGAATTGTTTTTTATTGGCTGTATTAAGCGGCTGCCTGGTTGATCCGGTTCCACTGGCGGGCCGGCATGGAAAGAATGTTATAGCCGATACTCTCCAGCTGGGTGGCCCTGTCATAACTCTCCACATCCTGGCTGTGCCTTGTAACAGCGTTGGAAAGCCCGTACAGGGTCAGGTCTTTTCCTTCAATCAGATGCTGGAGGATTCCTTCTCCCTCATCATCCGTGATGTGGAATTCCCGGCTGGCCAGCTTCACAATGCCAGGGACATCTTTGGTGTTCATCTCTGCTTTTGCGGCGTCCTGCATCATGCCGACCACCTGGGAAAAGCGTGCCTCCTCCACGGCGGCCCTGACGGTATCCTGGATCTTCAGGATAAAAGCTTTGTCATCGGCGGCCAGTGTCTTTTCGGAATAGAGCTGGAAGCTTTCCTCCATGTCATTGACCCGGCCCACGTGGTTGCGGCGGGTCTGTGCATCATTGACGATCATGCCGTTGCTGCATACCAGGCGGTAGACAAGGGGCTGGATATTGACAGCACCCATACCGGTTTCGCTGTTGGATATGATAACGCCGGCCTGCACAATGTCTCCCGGCACAACCTCCGCTTCCAGGCGGGTATTGACCACTTTCATATACATCCGGCTGTCCGTGATCTGACAGCTCTCAAAACGTGCGCCTTCCATGCGTCCGATAATAGGCAGGACTGCCTGGGCAATCTCCAGATTATCGATCCGGCGGTAGCGGTTACTTAAAAATGCCCTTGCCGTGCCGCCCATGGTACGCAGCAGCCGTTTAGACGGGGCATGCTGGAACCAGGCATTGACATTGGCAGCAAGAAGCTCCGGTTTTTCCGCAAGCATCCGGTCATAGTAGGATGCGGGAATCTTTAAATGAGTTCCCAGCTGCCGATGGGCGATGGTATTGACCTGCATGGGCTCCACAGGTTCGGTTTTTCCATCAAACATGTGGAGATAGACCTGAGAATCATAGGGCTCCATCTGCAGGCTTCTGGTATCCACCAGATAATCTTCTTTTAACTTACTCTGCCGGGTGATCTCGGCGGCCATTTCTTCCAGGGAAAGACCTTCTTTCATTCTGTTTCGCTCCTTTCTTATTGTGTGCGGGCTTACCAGGAAATCTGGATGCCATTCGCCATGATTTCAGCCGCCAGCCCGTTACGCTCAAAAACCTGCAGAAGCCGGGGCCAGTACGTTTTTTCCGGAAAGCCGGCAAGGTGCTCTTTTGCCACCTCCTCCGTATCTTCCTCGATGCAGATATCACCGTCCTCATGGATGGTCAGACGGCTGTGGCCTCTGGAATTTAAGTCTGCCACAAGAGCTTCCAAAACCTTCCTTCCCTGGACTTCATACCAGATCTGGGGGTCTACCGGCTGCTTATTGGGCGGAATGGTATCTTCCGGTTCACATCCTCCGGCCTCTGAGAGGGGAACGATCTTTAACATGTTACAGTTGATGCTGGCATCCTGATCCACACATACATCTGCATGGTCAAAATCCGGGATGCCGTAAAGGCGGATGCGTCCGGTTCCTCCCGCCAGCACTAATTTTTCCGGTCTCTTTTCGCACCACTCCCACCGTACATCAGGATAAACTGCCCGTAGATAGGCAGAGATCCGGTGGTTGACATGGCGGAGCAGCAGCAGTTCCGTTTCTGAGGCTTCCATGACAGGAAATGCAGGGGGCTGTGAAGAGGCGATCCCTTCCGCCAGGCGTTTCCTTGTAAGCTGTTCACGCATCCTGCGGCGTTTTGCCTGCTGCATGTAAGGCCGTAAGAGTACCGCTGTGACCCACAGCCCCCAAAGGGTGAATACCCCGATCAGGAGCCAGGACTGCCAGGCACCCCTTATCAGTGCCAGTATGGCGATAACCGCCCCCACAAGAATGCTGATGCTGCCCCACAGGGCTTTGTCGCTTTTCATTTTTTACCATCCTTTCTTTGTTATTGTTAAAAGTAACCTGCATGTTCTGCATGCACAAAAAAAGAGGAACCATACTGGCTTTTCAGTATCATTCTGAAAACCGGTACGGTTCCTCTTCTGGAGCCGGAATGGGAATCACTCCGGCAGGGACTCGCGTTCTCCGTCCAGTACCTCCACAGGGGGAGGGGCGGATTCTGCGGTCTCAGGGTCATTTGGAAAATCGGCGGGGCTTTCCTTTGGAAAGCGGCCGGGAAGAAATCCAAAGTTGGACAGATAGATCTTTAAGACCTTCGCCTTTTCCTTCCCATGGCTTGAGGTACAGTCCACCAGCCGCTGTGTGCCGGTGATCCATAACCGGCTTTCCTTCTTTACACCAAGCTGCATCAGGCGGGATACCTCATCATCCCATGCCCAGACCTGGTAATACTGGAACTGCCCCTTGCCGGTCTGCTCGGTAAAACCGAAACAGACATAGGTGGAATCTCTCTGGCTCTTTTGGGGAACCAGGTCATTCTCCACACGTCCAAATGCAAAAATCTGTGCCATAACACTCCTTTCTGCCACTGGCCTTGTTATCTATAAAAAAAGTGCCAGCAGGAATCCGGCCCATATGGGCGCAGCAATGCCACTGACACTTATATACAAACTTAACAGCGTGTGCAATGCGACTGTCTCATCGCTATACAGACAAAACCGTCTGCAATCCTGCAAGGATACGCACAAAAATCAATTACAAGGTAAGTATAACACCATATATTGTGTCTGTCAAGTTTACATATACTATATATAGATATTTAAAGCGGCGAAATACAATATTTTGTAGTTGGAAGCCATGCAAATATGTAAAGGTTCCTATATATAAACAGGAATCAAGACCCTGTTATTCTGCAGAATCTGATTTTTTTGTTTCCAGCCTGTTGTCCGGCAGGCCGGAATCGTAGCCTAAAAACAGATCCGTGGAGAGGGAGGCGTTCAGATATTCACTGCCCAGGGAAGGGCGGGAGGCTTTCCGGAAATAGAAGCAGTAAACTCTGTCCGGTTTTATTTTTATCTGTCTCCCCAAAAGTAAGATAACAGCAGCTCCCCGGCTGTCTGTAAGCTCTATTTTTTGATACCTGCGTAACGGCTGTGAGGAAACGGCTGTGCAGATGCCCGTGATGGTCTCATAGTCCCCACGCAGGATCACGATCAGGAGCCCCATGCTACGTAGCAGGCAGCAGAAGAAGATAATGCCGCTCAAAACCAGCAGGAGCCGGTCGCGGGAAATAAAAAATGCAGCGGCAGCCATCAGGAGGATGGCGGTTCCTGTAAGCAGGAAAAGAAAAACTTTCAGCCGGAGGGTAAAAGGAGAGTTCAACCATTGTTCCATAAGTATCATATCCTTTCAAAAATAATCTGCTGGCGCAGGTACAGGTTCGCAACTGCAAGCGTGACCGCCTGGCTTTTAGCGGAAAGCCGCATCAGGCAGCTGATGTTGTCGCTGGTGGTATCCGGATCGTCATAAAGGCCGTCCAGTATGCTCTCTTCCGTGGGGAAAGAACGGATATCCTTTTCCATGCACCGGATCAGTTCTGCTGTGGAGAGCAGTGCCTGTCTGGCAAGGGCCATGACCTGTTTTTCGTTTTCGGTACGCTGGTCCCGGCGGAACAGTCGGCCGGCAGCAGAAAACGGCACATGGTTCACAAAGACCAGCTTCAAAAATGACAATATCCTTAGAAGGCGGGAGCCATCTGTGGGAATGATGTACATGGAAGAGAGCAGGTCATAAAGGGCATCATATTCGGTTTCCCCTTTGCCGCAGACCAGCAGGCCCCGTGTCAGCAGCCGCTCCACGCACTCCCGCCAGGGACGGTCTACCACATCCTCCTGCCCCGGAAAAGTCTTTGCATAGAGCAGACCGATCTCCTCCATGCGGACGATCCGCCAGTTCAGGCAGCTCCAGATGACCATTTCCTGGACATCAACCATGTATTCCTTTCCCCCAAGAACAATGACGGGGCAGTAGCGCCGGCAGCCGTTGGTCCTGCGCTCAAAGCGTCCGACAGCCGTGTAAAGTGTTTTTAATGCCATAAAAAATCCTCCTGTGTTTTTATTCCGGTTAGGTAGGAGACTGCCTGGGGCGGCAGTCATAAAAGCCCTGACAGAAACAGCCTGTCTTTCCGAAGCTTCTGGGCGGCGCGGGAGATCCATGCGCCTACATGGGGAGGCGGCACATGATACAGACCGGCAATGTCGGAAATGCTCATGCCTTTCAGCTTCAGCTCCAGGGCTTTGACGCCGAGCTTTGCCACACCCTGATATTTCTTTTCGGCCCATGCGAGAAGGTCAAGGGTTTCTATCATATTTAACTGTGCGTGAAAGTCATCCGGCTGTGCTACAGGCTCCCCGTCAGCGAGCAGTTCCCCATGCAGGCCCACAGCCAGGTATGTAATGCGGCGCTGTTTCAGGCACATCTGCCGGCAGTAGGAGAGCAGGCCATTACGCACGATCTTTTTGGCATAGGTGGGGAACTGGGAACATGCGGGATCATAGGTGGCTGCCGCATGGCACAGCCAGATGCAGCCTTCCTGATACAGATCCTCATATCCGAATCCGTAAATGGTTTCATTGACATGGATGCTCTCCATGATGACCCAGTAGACAAGGGAAAGGTTTTTCTCCACCAGCGCCTGCTGTTCTTTCGTTAAAGGATTGTTTCGCTTCATAAATACCGCCTCCTTTCATGCCGCCATGCCGCTGTCCGGGTCTGCGGGGGAGCGGCACAGGGTAATAACCCGTTCACACATCTCTTCTGAAAACATGCCGATATGGGCCTGGCTTTCATCAAGCCCCAGTTTTGCCTGGAGCCATACGTAGACCGCCCATTTGTCCATATGCCGTTCTATCCGCAGCTTTTCTAACGCCCGGTGTGCCAGGATACGCTTGCGCCGCAGCCTGCGGTCTGCCATGGTTCCCATGGGTTTCCGGTCCTTTTTATGGGCGCTTACATAGGCGTCACAGGCGGGCCAGCGGGAGCAGACATACAGATAGCTTTTCCGGTCAATGGTATCCGCCCCGTAGACGGTGCTGGCAGGCCGGCAGATGGCCGGAGAGCCGCAGTAAGGACATTTCAGGTTATATTTTTTCATGGTTTTCATTTGCCACCTCCGTTCCTGCCATTTATGGCAGATTTGATTTCTTTCATTTTCCTTTTTCAGAAGCAATGGTATTTATCAGAGGCCCGACATAGTTCCATGAGCGGGCAGCCTGTGGAAGATACGGTGTGCCACTCGATATACAGGCCGTATACGCTCTCAAAGGTTCGTTTACCTATCACAGCCTGACAGCTTTCCGGTTCGATAGATTCCCCGGACAGCTGCTGTAAGACTTTCGCAGGCATAAGGATCGGAGAGCCGTCTGCATCCACAGCCATCAGGAATCCTTCACAGGGGGGAGACTGGCCGTGAGGGCAGACAGTATGGTTGCATTTGATAAACAGGGCGTTGTGCCAACAGCCGCGTACTGCTTTTAAAAAAGGATAAATAGTACACTTTTTTTGATTCAATTTCATTCACCTCCTGCACACATGAATCATTTGAATTGAAAATCATCTGTAATGAAGGTGTAGATATCTGCTCACTTTCATTACCCACCTTTTGAAATCCCTAAATGGCCAATTTGAACTAAAAAATTCTTAAATTTTTATAAAGTTCAATCAGTTCTTTCAAAAATCCCTTATAAAAATAAAAAAGGAGGGCCAGACGCAAAATTCTGCGGCCTGGCCCCGAAAGTTTTTATTCCGTTGTATTATCCGAACAGTCCTTCAATCTCCCGCGTGATCCTGGGGATGACCGTATCATTGAAGATCAGGGTAAGCGCCGCCAGGAGCAGAGCGCCCAGCACTACTGCAATGATAATCTTCACGGCATCCGAGATATAGAAATCCCCACGCTGATTGGAGACTGCCATCCGGGCACGGATGATGAAATGGTTTGCTTTGTTACGGATACAGGTTGTGATTTTTCTCATGGAAACCTCCTATTTTTTATGTATGGTTACAGGGATACAATACCGGCTTTTTAAGGCCGCCTGATTGGTCTTTTCCGTCTGTCTTTTCTGCCCTTTGGCCTGTCCGGATAGAGCGCAGGTTTTTGGCGGAGCAGCCGGCGGAACCGCTGTTTTTCTGCTTCTGCCGCAGAGGGCAGGGGATGTTTTCTGTGTCTGTTCATGGGCAACTCCTGTCTGTATTCTTTCTGCCGTGGAAGGACGGCGTTGTCTATGGACTGCTGTAAAATGCTGCGCTAAGGAAAACTGCTGGGGTACAAGTGACCGCCTCCTTTCCATAAAAACCGGTCTGCGTTTATCCAAAGAATGCGCCAAGGGAGCTTAGAACTTCCGTACAGAGGACTACCAGGTAGATGATCATGATACAGATCAGCATCATCATAGAGTACCGCTGGATTTTTTTCGGCCGTTTGGCTGCTTCTTTTTTCAGGTTGTTCTGTTCAATCTGCCTCATGTCGAAACAGATCATTTTGAAGTACATACGCTGGTCATCCCCACGCAGAACGCCGACCAGACCCCGCACCACATCCGAGAGCATAGGACTCCCGATACGGGTTTCAAAGCGGATGAGGGCATTTTCGTAATTGCCGGTCTTCATGTCTGCTATGGTCTGGTCCAGTTCAGCGCCAAAATCCCGGCCAGCTACTCTGCGGTAGGAAGTCAGTATTTTCAGCACATCCCGGTCGTTTTCCAGATTTTGTCCAATGGTCAGGGCAAAGCGGGGGATTTCCGCTTCAATGAGCCTGCGCCGCTTTTTTACAAAATCAAATGCCGCATAATAGGTAGAAAACCATAATGCTACGGCCGTTCCGATCAGAACTGGTACAAAAAGTGGTATCAGGAACGCCAGAGGGATGGCACTAAGCCCGACAGCTCCGGCGGTTACCCATGCCCTGGCTGTGTAAACTTCCGGGGTCAGCTCCAGTCCGGCAATGTTGAGCGCTGCCTGCAGTTTATTTCTTTTTAACTTGTCCAGCCGCAGGTAAGGGGCGAACAGTCCGGCGATTTTCGTGATATACACATCCAGGAGCTGTTCCTTTTTCGTTCCCTGCTGTTTCCGGGCCAGCATCATCATTTTAGATGTTTTGCTGGTAGGAATGTCCGCGAAGGCTGTGGACAGATTGTAGACTGCGAAGCCAAAAAAGATGATAGCGATCAGTGCTAACAGTGTCATGTGCCGTCACCTCCATACTCAATGGGCTTGCTGAGTTTCATGATCTGCGTCAGTGCAAACAGAATAATGGCTGCACAGATCGCCAGAGCAATCTTGCCCGGTGTAGTGTAGATCAGGGTATGAAACCAGTCCTTGTTGAGGAAATACAACAGAGGGACGTTGGCAATGACCAGAAACATCATGGTAATGGCCTCCCGCCTGGGTCCCTGCATCATGGCCTCCAGCTCCGACTGCACCACACGGACATCGGAAAATTTCTGCACGATGGTCGGCAGCGTATTTTTCATGGAACGGTCCGACTGGCACTGGATCAGGATATTGGCCCATTCGTGAAAGACCCGGTTGGGGATCTTCATTTTCAGGGAATTGATAGCACTGGTCATATTGGCGTTGATCAGTTCGCTTTCATATACAAATGCCTCAAAGTTCGCCTTGATGGGCTCATTGATATAAGGCAGGTTCTCCCTTACGGAGCGGAGCAGATCCTCCGTCCGCAGGTAGGAAGTGGTGACGATGGAGATAGCCGTTTCCAATTCCTCGTTCAGGTGTTTTTTATAGCTGGCCGCCGTACTGCGGAGATACCACATGGGCAGGAGAGAGAAACCGATGCCCAGGATAGGAACCAGATATACGTTGCCTATCAGAAGTGCAAGGACTGCTCCCACCGCAAAAAGAATCAGGGTCAGCCGGGTAACTGCCTCATAGCGGTCGGCCCGTCCGGTATCCTTTAAGATCTGTTTGATCTCATAATCCTGATTAAAAAATCCTTTTGCAGGCGTTCCCATCAGTACGTTCAGCTCATCTGAGAGGGTTGCCGTCTTCCTTCCTGTATTGAAAATAACATCCGTAAAATCCCGTGGGCGTACTTCAAAGAGCGCAAGGAATCCGGCACTCAGCAGCGTAAAACAAATAAGATAGATCCAGTGCAATTATTTCACCTCCCTTCCGGATGGCTTTTTTCGGGGTGTTTCTTTCGCAGACATTCCGCCGTCTGAGAATTCCTGCAGTTCTTTGTAGGAAATCCCATTATCTAAAAGCCGTTTTTTTAATGTTTCTGACATGGTTTCCATCTTGCGGTGGTGGCCTACTACGTGGGCGCTTCCATGTTCATCCGTTACGTTATCCACTACTTCGTATTTATAGAGGGAACGGTACAGCAGTTTCCCATCCAGGTAATCTTCCCCCTCGATGATTTCCATGATCTTCCGGGAACGGTCTTCCAGCTGCTTGGTAAACACTACCACCGGGTAGGCTTCCACCATGATCTGCATCAGGATGGAATCGTCCATGTTATACTTCCGTTTGGCAAGAGTCATCATACGGCGGTAGGTACTCTCACAGGAGTTGGAGTGGATGGTGGTGCAGACCGTATGGCCGGTACGGGAGCTTTCGGCTGCCGACAGGCTTTCCGCTGCTGACCGCATTTCCCCTACGCCGATCACATCCGGATGCTTTCGCAGTACCCGTTCCAGAAGGAAATCCTGGTTGATGTTCATGGAAGGGTTCTCATGGGGCCTTGTGAGCAGATGCACCACGGAGTTTAAAATATTTCCCTCATCATCCCGTTTTACCAGGTCAAACTCCCGGCTGCCTTCCTCTATGGTGATAAGGCGGCGGTTGTTTGGGACGTTGGATAAGAGCCATGCCATGATGGTCGTCTTTCCGGAACCGGTGGAACCGGCAATGCACACGGAAACCCCATAGCGGATGCAGGAGGTCAGGAAATGGAGCATCTCCGGCGTGGCGCTCCCGGAATCCAGGAGCTTTTCCTCTGAGACCGTATTCTGGTTGACGATACGGATGGAGGCATTGATCCCCACCTCTGAATCCACGATGGGCGTTTTATCCACAGAGATACGGATATTTTTATCAAGGAAACCGATGACCGATGGCATGGTATCGTCAATGACCATGCCGCAGGCGTTCAGCATACGCCGCACAACATCAATGGAATGCTGAGGGGAAGAAAATTTATCAGGGATCTTGATGCTGCGCCCGCTGTTCATGATGACCTCGATGTCGTTATATGCGTTGATGTTCACTTCCTCCACGCCGGGCTGGTAGATCCATTTCTTCAGGAAGGAGTAGCCGGCCATGTCTTCATAAAGCCTGGCGCAGAGCTGCTCTGTAGTAAGTCCCTTGACAGCGTACTTGCGCTTGACCAGATACTGTACCATCAGCTCTTTTAGTACGGTGACGGCACGCTCTGAATCATTTTCTCCGGCACCGGCTATGGTGGAGGCATGGTTTTCGGAAAAGTAGCGCTGTACATCCTCCAGTACCTGCTCATAGGTCAGGGCGCCGTTTTCCGTGGGGGCAAAGAAAATATCATTTAAGTTATTCATCACTGTCTACCTCCCTGTATCCATCTTCCCAGTCCTGTTCATCTTCCTCCTCTCCGTATTCACTGTCTTCATATTCCGCCTCATAAGCTTCCTCTTCCTGACGCTCTGCAGCTTCCATCTGCTCCAGGGCATCCAGGACCTTATTTAAGGATGCAGTATATTTGGAGTTGCAGTATTTGATGGCCTGGAACATGCCCCCTTCGGTGGCACAGCGGTCAATTTCCTTCCCATAAGGCAGCAGGCCGTCAAACCCGCCGATGATATATCCCATTTCATCAAAGGCGTGGAAAGGGCGGGCCATGCCTGCAAAGGTCATGTGCTCATGGTAGTGGAAACGCCCGTCCGCCAGCAGAGGCTGGTGGGCTTTCAGGTAATTGATGCCCTTCAGATCCGGAGTCACAATACGAAGTACCAGATCCCCGGATTCAATGGCGGCCGGTGTGAATACGTTGGTCATAGCAGAACCACAGTCCAGGATGACATAATCCACCAGCCTTTTTGCAGAGGAAATAAGCTGTAAAACCATCTGGTAATCTGTTTCCGGATAGCTTAACGGGTTCTCTCCGGCACAGTATCCCATAAGGCCGATATAGGGATAATTTTTCAGCACCGTTACATGGCTGGCTACCAGGGACGTATCGATCTCCACACTGGTCAGCACCTGCCCGATGGAAACGGCAGTGGTGGTGATCTGCTCCGGGAGCCAGACCGGGAGCATAGGGATGCCAGGCTCCCCGCTTATGATGATGGCCTTTCGTTTGTCACGGGTCAGCGCTTTGGCAAGGATACAGCAGAACATGGATTTGCCGCTGCCGGGGCTGCCCCAGACCGTGATTATTTTGGACATGGAAACCATTCCTCCTTTCTGCCTGCGGTCAGGTCTTGTTGTCCGGATTATTTTCTGAACCATTTTTGCTGCTGTTTCCGGTTTCATTTTCTTCAGCAGAATCAGATTCTTCCCCGTTTTCTTCCGCATTGCCGGTTTCGGAACCCTCAGCTTCTCCTTCCTCTGCCATATCCTCCGTTTCCTCTTCTGAAGGCTCCGGGAAATAGATTTCCTGCAGAATCGTTTCCTGTTCTGTCAGGAGTTCCTCTGCCAGCTTTTCATTGCCCCGGGAGATCAGGGCCACATGGGCAACCCCGTCATTTTCCAGGGAGGTGATGACCCGTGCCTGTTCCGGACTTGCCAGCACCGTGATGGTAGCGGACTGCTGCTTTTCCTCATCCTCCACCGGTTCCTTTGCGTTGTCCACGTTGACACCTTTGGCATCTGTGACGGAAAGCACCCGGACGAAGCGTAGCTCCGGAACTTCCTCCGCCACATCCAGGAAATGGTATATACGGATGATGTCGCCCGGCTGCAGTTTGTCAGACAGACCGGAAGCCAGTGTCTTAACGGTCAGGGAAATGGCTACTTTCCCAGAGGGGATATTGTTTAAAGCCACATCCGAGGAGACCGGGACAGTGCTGATCTTGGAAGTCAGGATATAGTCTCCCTGGGATAAGTCTGCGGTGGCATAAAGTCCTTTCACATCACTGAAGGAATGGGCGATATTGGGAGGCAGGTTGTAGCTCCCGACTTCCACAGTCTCTGTATTGTCCGCTGAGAGCTGTTCTCCTTTCAGCACGGGTTTTGTGATCCGGACAATCTCAGTCTTGCCATTGGTCTGCCTGGCAATGGTGGGCAGGGCGACAAAGGCGATAGCGGCTGCCAGCAGGATACTGAGCAGGCCGAAGATAAAGCGGTTATTCAGTTTCATGTTTTTCACTCCTGTCATTTAAAATATGGATCTGCCGCTGGTTCTGCCGGGTAAGGCAGATGGTGTGATTCCATAAGGCAGATAAAGTTATAGGATTGCAGTTACTGTAACGGCCAGGCTTCCGGCCATCAGGAACGGCACAAAGGGAAGAGAGAGCATTTCATTTTTTTTCCGGCACTTTACTGCCAGAGAAACACAGGCCGCAAGGCCGGAGGCAATAAGCAGGACAGTCAGCATACGGGCAGGGCCGTAGATAAATCCCATGACTGCTGCCAGCTTGATATCCCCGCCCCCGATGCCGGCGCCCTCCCTTGACAGCATTGCGGCGGTCAGTAAGATCACAAAGCCTGCTGCCGCCCCCATAAAAGAGTATAAAAATAAAAGCGGCAGAAGGGCGGTTCCGAATGCACCTGTGCGGATCATGGGCGCAGCAAGGGCAAAGGGAAGGAAAAGCAGGAGCACCCGGTCGGACACCCGCTTCTTTTTCAGGTCGTATGCGGCAAATCCAGCGATGCACGCAAAGGCCAGCAGCTCATAAACAAAAAGAATATGGCTATTCACGGTTGGTATACCAGTCATCAAACACGCTCTGGTGGATGGTGATGTAGTCATTCAGGTTGACCGAGAGCATTCCGTCCGGTGTCCATGCGTCCCATACCTGGGTATATACCACATAGCTTGTGCTGTCCGGAAACCATACCGGTGTGAAATGCACGGTGCGCCCATAGGTGGAAAACTCATTGGGCTGGAAGGCAAATTTTGCACTGCGTCCGCTGGAAACGCGCTGCAGGAGCCGCAGGTAGGTATTATACTGAAACTCCGGAAATACGGAAAAGGCAGTCTGCGGGTTGCTGTGGTGCCCATCCGGCGAGTTTGTGGACAGTGTGGCCCGTACTTCCGTTTTGACGCCGTACCCGCTCTTCATGTCTTTCCCGTTTGCTGTCGGCACGATATCATCCGGCATTAAAGTCATGGTGCCGCTGATGGAGGCAGAATAGCTGGTATAGTCATATTCCCAGTCTCCTTCATCCACCCATTCGCCATGTCCTCCGGAGCAGTCATCTGAACAGGAGCTGCTGCATCCGTGGGAATGCCACTGCCAGTTTGGAACCCAGTGACAGCTCCAGACGCCCCAGCCTGCACTGAGTTTCTGTGGGTTCACCGGGAGGGCAGGGACAGAATAACCGGGATTGATGTCCGTAGCCAAAGGGTCAGGCGGTATCTTTTCATTTAAGTCCACAATTTTCGCCACAAAGGTATCCTGGGCGGTAAAGCCGCTGCTTAACGTCACCGTGATGGTAATGGTCTGGGGTGCAGGGGGCGTGTGCCATTTCACCCATACCAGCTGAGAGTCGTGGGCTGGTATGACAATGTTCCGGACGGTGTAGCTCCTTCCCATGATATGGAAGGTGACCGTTGCCGGGTTGTCCGGAGTCAGCCGCCCGTTCGTCTGCAGACGGATGGCAGTGATCACATCTGTATCCACCCGGTATTCCACATCCGGCGCTTCGATCTCCCCGCCGGGTTCTTCCGTTTCTTCAAACCAGACAATGCCGACTCCCAGGGCGTTTATGATATCCGCATTGGACTGTATTCCCCGCCTGCTTCCGCCCCAGGCCGGAAATCCAAGGTCGCTGTATTCCAGGAACAGGGCCAGGGGGAGATTCTGGAACGCTACCGAGGGCAGCTTACTCCGCAGGGAGCCGCCGGAGAGCTGGTCATAGAGTGCCGCCTCCGTTGCCGTAAAGGCGTATTTTGCCCCGTTAAAAGTGACGTAGGCAATGGGTTCTAAAAGGATCTTATATTCTCCTGACAGCATACGCTCATAGCTGACACCTGCGGCATCCGCCACCATCATGCAGGCATACTCCGAACAGAAATAGCGCTTGATGGCTTCAATGGTGGCAGGCCGGCTGTTGCTGGTTATGATGGCCGGCATGGAATAGGCGGGCTGGCGGCAGTTATAGGGTACGCCGGACTGTAAGGAGAGCGAAGCCCCATCCCGGTACTGGATCTTGTTCACCTTGCCAAAATGAAGCATTGCGGAGGACTGGCTTCGGTTGGCGAAATCCACCGGCGTACTCACGGCAGCTCCGGACTGGGCATCCACCACCGTTACCCTTACCCCGTCATTTCCGGGAGACCAGAAGTTGGTGGAAGTGCCCTGGTTCATGTTGCCGCCTCCTCCATCAAGGTTGCCCTGTCCGGAAGCAAGAGCCTGTGAGGAACACAGGCAGAGCAGAAGGGCGGCAGTGCTGAGGAGGGCATAAAAGCGTTTCAAACAGTATCACACTCCAATCTTTTTATGTGACAGAAAAACGTATTGCCGATGTGTTTTCTGTGGATTGATGCACAAAAGAAAACCGCCATCGGGAGGCGGTTTTCCGGTTTCAGTATTCAGTTGTGTATCTGTGATACTCTGCAGAGCATCATCAGTTCCCCATGTTCCCGACCATCTTGCTGGGGTCTCCGCTGCTGTCTATGGAAGACTGGTTGACCTGTCCGGGAACTACCCAGCCGAATACGGGATCGTATACGGCGCCGTTTTCATTGGTGGAGCCGGGGGCAGGGGGATCTTCTTTTCCGGTCTCTGCAGGTGCGGAGGCTGTCTCCGGGGCCGGGTTTACAGGATGCTCCCCGCCAGGGTCTGCCGTGACAGTCCTGCCTTCCGGGGGCGGGGGAGGCGTTTCATCCTTTGTTTCTTCGGGAACAAAGTCGATCACGATCTCCTGTCCGGATTCCTCCGCCACCTTCGGGTATCCCTCCAGCTTTTCCTCTGCGCTGTTCTGGCCGGGGATCCCGGCATCTGTACGGTTCTGGGAACCTCCAGCGGAATCCGTGACATCCGGGGTATCCTTCCATTCCTCCTGGACGGTCTCCGGGGGCTGTTCATCCGGCAGGAAGCCGGTCTTTGTATCCCGGCTCACCAGCCAGCAGACGGCGAGGATGGCGATACAGGAAACAGAAAGGACTGTGACAAGGAATCCTCTGGATCTTAAAATTTTCTTCATATGGCAGTCATCTCCTTTTTTCTTTCTGTATATCCCTTACGGTTTTAAAGTAAGGTTTTTCAACAGAAGATGAAATTTTATGAGGCATTGTCAGTCCGGCCGTCATAAACTGCTGCCTGCTGCCCTGCGGCGTCCGATGAAGCGGAATGCCAGGAAACCGGCAAGGGCGGTGAACAGGGTGGTAAGGATGAATTTTTTGGATGTAAACAGTTTTTTCATAAGCATAAGCTCCTTTCATGTCTGGCGGCTGTCTTTCGCAGCCTAAAATTTGGTGTTGTGGTAGCCGGTCAGCTCCACGGGCCGGATAATGGCAGGATAGGAGTGGCCGAACATGTAGACATAGAACTCGACATTGCAGGTGAACACATACTCCACCCGGTCGCCTGTCACATGGAACGAAAGTCGGATATCCCTTACCCGGTAGTCATCCGTGGAGAGAGGGATCTTGTTTGCAAGGCCGTCTGTCACCATGTCTTCCAGCATGGCGGTATAATCGCTGCTGGAGTAGAGGGTATTTAAGTATTCGCTGAAATTGGTCTCCCTCTGGGAACGGTAGGTATCTGCATAGATGCTGGCGCTCAGGTTGTTCAGCTCCATCTTTGCGCCGTTACGGATGTTGATGCAGGTGATGCGGATGGAGGCGTACAGCAGCAGGAAGGAGACCAGCATCACGATCCCCACTACAAAAAAGCAGGTAAAGACAGAAATATCCCCGCGGTCATTTCCGAGGGGATTCCGGCCTGTGCCTCTTTTCATCCATTGGAACGGTTTCTTCATGGGCCACCTCACTTCCAGTAATGCTCACTGACGCCTGCCCCTCTGGAGACAACCGTGATGTTCACCAGGTTGAAGTTCCAGAAGCCTCCCAGCTTTGCCCTGCCCGTGATGGTGATGTAAAAAGGGGTGCCCAGCTGGATGGCCCGGCTCATGCCGGACGGGGTGGGCGACTTGTAGGAGGTGTCAATGGTATAGGAGATATTTTCAGCCCCCTCGATCTGAGAACAGAGGAACTGAAAAAGCTGATCTGTTTCCCCGTTGATCCCTCCGGAGAGCTGGATCTGTTTCACCATCTGGTCTGCACAGTGATCCAGCTCCTGTTTGGTGGAGATGATGCTGAACAGGTTCAGGATGAAAGCCAGCAGGAGCACCGCAATGAAGATGAATACCACGGTACTGAAGTAGTTGACATCCCCGCGCTCATTTTTCAGTATGGCTGTCGGACTCCTGCAGGATCTGCCTTTACAGGGAGAGGCTCTGCCGGGAGCTTTGGACATTGTTTGGGACAAAGTAAAACCACCGCCTTTCTGATAAAAACAGCCGTCTCCCCGGATGGAAAACGGCTGCTTTACATATTTTTGACTGTACCAAGTATAGCATGGATGCCTTTACGGGGAAAGAGCAGAACCGTGCCAATGTTGTGCCAATTTATTTTTATGAAATATTTTTAGCATGATAACCTTGTAGAAATATCAATGTTCGTGTGATAAAATTCAATTATATTGGAAATTGCATTAAAGATATTATTTATATAAGAGGAGATAGCAATGAGTTTAGAAAGCGGAGGACGAGCAGATAAGTATGGAAATCAATATGAAAATCGCTATTTGGCGAAACTTTTACTTAGACTTATAAACGAAGAAATTGTTTCTGTGGAAGTAGAACCGTTAGGTGTTGAAGGGGAAGGTGTTGAGTTTATAAGCACAGATGCACATGGAAATCAAAATTACTATCAATGTAAAGCAAGTAATACAACACACGGTTCATGGACAATGTCTGATCTTCAACGCCATGATGTTTTTAAACGATCTAAGAGGCATATTGAAAGCGGAGACAAAAAGTATTATTACTTTATTTCCCCATTGCAATATGGTGAATTAGATGAACTTTGTAAACGAGCAAGAACAAATTCGTCAGCACAAGACTTTTTGGCGTATCAAATAAATAATCCTAAAATTGAAACAGTATTTAGTAAATGCGAAAAACACTATAGCCTCGACAGAAATAATCCACAGGAATTAAAGAATCTTATCTATATACTTGCTCATTGTTATTTTGAACATTATTCGATTGGAGAAGAGGAAAGGCGAGATTTAGAAGGACGTATAGGAACAATTTTTACAGGTAAGACATCTACCATAAGAAATCTACTTGAACAATACGCAAATGATACTGGAAGTTTTGGAATTAAAATAACGGCAAATGATGTTATTGCATACATTACTGAAAGACATGGTATATCTGTTCGTAATTATCATCATGACAATAGAGTGCTAAACAGGATTACTACTTTAAATGAAATATATTGGGGAACATTCAAAGCTATCAATAATCAACTCATTCATAGAAAGGAAACAGATTTTACAATAAATCAGATTATGCAGGGCAATTCTCTTATTATACATGGGAAGGCCGGCGTTGGAAAAAGTGGATGTATTCAGGAAATTATGGAGTTTTTACAAAAGTCGCAGATATTATATCTGGGGATAAAATTAGATAAATTTGTACCAGATACATCTGCAGATGAATTTGGACAAAAACTGGGTTTGCCAGAGTCGCCAATATATTGTCTGCATACATTATCAGCAGGAAAAAACTGTGTGTTGATTTTGGATCAACTTGATGCTCTGCGTTGGATAGGGAGGCATTCTGCAGTAGCGTTAGATGTATGCAAAGAAATGATATCCCAGGCCAATGATATTAACAAATATGAAAATGGAAAAATATCAGTGGTATTTGTATCACGAACTTTTGATCTTGAAACTGATAGAGGTTTGCAATCGCTATTTTCTAATATAAAAAATGACAGCAATTACTTTTGGAAAAAAGTAGAAGTTGGCCTGCTTTGTGATAGTGATGTTAAAACAGCAGTTGGGTCTGATTATAGTACATTATCAACAAGGTTAAAGGTATTATTACGAACACCGTCTTCATTGTATGTATGGTCGCACTTAAATAAACAGGAAAGAAAAAATTCGATTACGTCTGTGAACCAGTTGATGCAAACATGGTGGAAACAGATACTGGAAAATTGCACTATAGATAATCATTTATCAGAAGCGGAAGTAACTGAATGCAAAAATGATATTGTGACAAAAATGAATGATAATGCTGTATTTGTACTTCCATATATGCTGTTTGAAAATAAGCAGAAAGTAATAAATTTATTGATTTCGGAGGGATTGTTAGTTAGGAATGAAAATACAATAGCATTTACTCATCAAAGCTTTCTGGATTATTTTATTGCATATAAAGCTATGAGGGATATATATTCAGGAGTAGAATTGACAGATATTTTGGGTGTTAGAGATAATCAAACTCCTAAATTGCGTTATCAGTTTTTAATTATATTACAAACATTGCTTGATTCTGATAAAAATATGTTTTTAAAGCAATGTGAAACCATGCTTGTTTCAGATACTATAAGACATTATTTTAAATGTGCAATCTTTGAAACGATTGGTCAATGTGAAGCACCAAATAAAGCTATTCATGTATTTACAGAATCCTATCTTGAAAAGGCAGAATGGCACAATTATATTATCCAAACCGTTTATTATGGACATCCTGTATTTATCAAGCAGTTAGATATGATACCATCATATAATTGGTTTGGAAGCGAAGGATTATTTTTACTGAAATCAATACAATATCAAGACCCCGATTTTGTGACAGAAAAACTATATCCATACGGATGTAGTAATTTGCATGATGATAAAAAAATCTTCAATACTTTATGTGGAGATTTAAAGGGTGATTCCGAGAAAATGTTTGAATTTCGAATAAAATTGCTTAAACATTCACCTGAAATATTTAGAGATTTTAAATCTCTTGTCTTTCTAAAAAATTGTCCTGCCCTTCGGGCAGTTCAACTTATGAAAATAATCATACAAAACAAAATAGCGCACAAATTTCAAGATGTCATCTTTCGAGATGAAAATGATACAAAATTCTTTGTTACTTCTAATTACATGCTATTTGTCAATGAATTATTTATAGAAATTTGTAAAGAGACGCCAGCATTTTCTGCTGAACGTCTAAGTTTGGAATATTGGAATAAGTACAAGGCTTGGTTTCCGAGGCTTCATCAAGAGTCATGTGTCAGAACAATTGTGGAATTGATGAAAATGGCATTTGCAGAATTTGCAAAAAAAGAGCCTGTAGGAATGCTGTTATTTTTGAAGAATAAGGATTATCCTAAATCTGTAGTTGGCAATGAAATAATTATGTATGCTATAGGTGAACTTCCAATAACGTATAGTGATGATGCTATTGAATGGCTTTTGTCTGATTTCAGGTATAGGGTTTTTGTGTATACATCCGAAAAAGACAATTTAAAATATACAAAACATATCATTCAAAAATTTTCATCTGTATGTAGAACGGAATTATTTCAAGAATTGGAAGAAAGGATATGTTCTTGGAAAGATGATGTCAAAAGAACGGTAGAAATTTATAGGTGTCGGTTAAGAATGAATAAAGAACATCCTCTCGATGCCATGTATTATACATATTGGGGACGTTTTCAAAAGGAATTACTCCCTTATATGGATAATGCACGTTTGTCTTCATATGCACAAAACTTGTTAAATGTTTTGAATAGAAACCACTGTATACAAACAGCAAATTATTGCTCTGGGATCTTATCAGGTCCTATAAAGGCAGTCTCTTCTCCAGTTAGCATGTATGCTGATAGATTGAGTGACAAGACATGGTTAAATATTATTAAAACACCAAATGAAAAAATGAAAGATTTTTCAAGAGGAAAAGAAACTGATGAATGTTATATAGAAGCCTCCCATTTTACATTTGCTAATACATTTTCCAGGCAAGCTAAAAAGAAACCTTTACATTTTGCAAAACTTTCATTATCTTTTCCTAAGGAGTGTTATAGTGGGTATATTTGTGGTGTATTAAATGCACTTATGGAATATTCAAATGAAGAATGTATCATTGATATGGAATTAGTCATGGAAGTGATACGTTATTATAAACACACATCAAGCCATAGTGTGGGTATTGCAATTACAAATTTAATAGAGAAATATGCAGATCAAGAATGGCCACAGGATATTTTTGATATTTTAAATGGGTTTGCATTAGAATTTTCTGATTCAGAATATAATCTTTATGAAAGTAGAAATAAAAAGGAGTCGTTTAATTATTCACCACAAGACTTATATAATGCTTCAATAAGCAATGTAAATGGTTGTGCGTTATGGGCTATTGCTGCAATAATTTCAAATCATCCAGAATTTGGGAATAAATTTAAACAGATTATTATAAGTGCAAGTGAAAGTTCACATGATTTAATTCGCATGGCTGTTATGCAGAGCGCTTTGGTTTATTATGATATTGATTCCGATTTTTCTGTTAGAATATTTAAGAAGATTGTTTCGAAAGATTCACGTATTCTTGGTATACCTGCCACATGGAATATCATAAGTAGAGATTATTCTCATGATTCTGAGTTCTACCGAGAAAGGATAATTTCTGCTTGCAAGTCAAACTTTGAAGAACTTGCAGATGAGGCAGCTAAACAGAGCTGTGCTATTGCAATATATTTTAACGATACTCAGATGCAGAATTTTGTTATGTCATATCAGTATACAATAGAGCAAGTAAGTAAAGTCTGTCAACAAGCAATATCTTCATTTAATAAGGAGGAATTTCATAATCTGAGTGAAAAGATCATAATACATTTTATTGATAAGTTTAAAGATGAGATAAATGACCTTAGACGGATTTTTTCTGAAATTGAATTACCAAGAGATAAAGGTTTTTTAATTTGTTTGATGAATTCCAACCAAGGAGGATACTTGATAAATGATTTTTTAAAATATCTGGATGAAAAGGTTATGGACATTGTACAATTTGCAGATATCTTAAAAACTGTTGGAGATAAAATTCCCTTGCTGGAGCCAGAGCAAATGAAAAGTTTAAATATGAATAATTTTATTCATTGTATAATACGTTTATTTGATAAAGGGCAAAATAATTCTAATATTAAAAACATGTGCCTTGATATATGGGATAGTCTATATAAAGCGAATCATCAAGATATTCGATTTATATTTAATATGATTGATAATCAAGAATGATTCAAGATAAAATGGAGCCGCCATTCTATAGCGGCTCCGCTTTATTCTCAGAAAGTTATAAGTTCTGCCGAATAATCCGTGTAATAATCCCCACGGCCACGCCCCGTTCTTCATCCAGCCGTGTCACGGCAAAGCTCACATCATCCTTCTTGCCGGGAGTCCGATAGTCATAGCAGGAGTGGGCCACCGCATTGACGCCGTTGGAGAGCCGGATATAGACCACACCTTTATGTACGTCCGTGACCTTGCCGGCATACTTGCTCTGGATGCGGCATTTTTTCAGGTTGTCGTGGCTGGTGTTCTGGGATACGCTCTTGATATCAGCTTTGATCCCCATATCCTCCAGGCTGTCACGGCGCACGTTCAGGATGCGTACAAGCACCTGGTCACCCACAGAAAAACGTTCATGGGCATCCCCGATCCACTCCCAGGCAAGGTCGCGGGCCATGATGGAGCATTCCACTCCGAAAACTTCCACCCGGATGACTTTCTCTGCCACAGCGATCACACGGGCCTGGGCGATACGTCCTTCATAGATCCGGTACATCCCTGCAGCATCCGTATCCAGATAGAAGATCTGCCGTTTCCGGAGCATGGCCTCTTTCCGGCTTGCCACCACGCTGCGGGATTTGGAGTCAATGCCTTTTACGATAAAGTCGATCTCTGCCCCAAGCATGTTGCCGAGGATCTTGTTCTGGCGCAGCATCAGCTCCGTATATTCCTGTCCGGAGGGGCTGCGGCCGATATTGATCATCATTTCCTTTAAGGGAATCACAATGCGGAATCCCTTATAGTCTACGATGGAAATGGTCTTGCCATTGTCTGTCTGCTCAATCCCGCCAAGCTGCCCGGTAAGGATGCGCCTGGTGCGGTAGGCATTGTGGATCTCATGCCAGATGGTATCCTCACGGGACTCCTCCGTTTCCACTTCTCCCCGTACTTCCAATGTCAGCACAGGGACATCCTCTGTTCTTCCCCTGCCTGCGGAACGCCGGGAGGGAGGAGATGCGGGACTGGGTGTGGCCACAGCTGTGGCTGTGTTTTCCCCGGAGGGGAGATCCGTTTCTCCCGGCTCTGCCCTGGCGGGTTCCATATCTTCCGGGGGAACGGTTTCTGCCGCTTCATCTGCGGCATGCTCTGCCGGCCCGTCTGTATCGGGAATGACAGAAGCATCCGGGGAATGGGGTACATCGTCAGAAACCGTTTCAGAGGGGCCCGGCATTTCGGTTTCCATTTTTTGTGTTTCTCCGTCAGCTTTTTCAGGGGATTCCTCTTTTTTTCTGCGTGTGGCGCGTCTTCCTTTTGCAGCAGGAATTTCTGTTTCAGGAGCGGATACTGATCCCGGCTGTGCTTCATCGGAGCCGCCGGCATCTTCGTCCGTGCCGTGTACAGCATCAGAGCCATCCATATCTTCCGGCATTTCCCCAAATATCTCATCCTCCGTAAGCTCCGGGAGCATTCCGGACTCTGTCTCCGGCTCGGCAGACGCTTCCTGGTCCATGCTGCCCAGCAGTTCATTTAAGTCCATGCCGTCCCCGTCTGTTTCCGTCAGGGCGCTGTCTCCTTCAGCGGGAGAAGCCCCGGCCTCTGTGTCCGTTCCGTCCAAAGGGGTATTCCCTTCCATAGCAGGGTTTTCCAGTTCCATAACTTCTTTTTTTCTTGTCATATGTTTACCTCCATTGTGTTGTTATTCTATATAACAGCCCGGAAATGGGCTGTTCCATAGCATTTTGGTTTCAGGACATGATGGAATCCCTGTCCGTGGATACGATCCCGGCAGGCGTGCCGGAAGATGCGGCAGGGGAATCCTTTTTCGGCATGGCTGCCGAAGAAGAGGATGCTTTCTGCTGTGCATCCGGTGCCGGTGTCTTTGCATTCCCTTTTGTGACGGGCTTCGTCCCTGCCTTTGGGGTGGGTCTGGAAGCTGTTTTTCCTGCCTGCGTTGTAACTCCTTTTTGTGGAGCGGGCTTTATGGCCGGTTCCGGTGGGGCAGCCGTTTCCATTTCCAGCCGTCTCCATTCCGGGATATGAGCGGATGCCTTGCAGGAGCGCAGCAGGGGATATTCCGGATGTTTGGAATAATCCATCTTATCCACCTTTAAGGTCTTCTTTCCACGGATGATGACCAGAGCTTCATCAATGGACAGGCGCAGCACTTCATCAGGCGTCAGCACAGGCCGCTTTCCCACACCGCTGGTCTCCCGGTACTCCGGCGTGTAGTTGGAGATCCGCCAGGTTCCTAACTGCTTGGACTTGCTGGAGACTGCCACGCTTGCCAGTCCGGTACGGGAGGAGACAAATTCCGCAGTCAGGGGGTCAGTGCATCCCAGAAAGAGCTGGACATCACAATTCCCTAAGATCTCCTGCCAGAGGTTCAGCGGATACCGGTTCTGCAGTCCCGCAAGGTTCTGGAACACGCAGGACATGGAGATGTTCCGGGAGCGGATCACGCTCAGGCGCCGGGAGAGGTCGGGGATGGTTCCGCAGGCGGTCAGCTCCTCCCCTAATACATGGACGGGCACAGGAAGCCTTCCGCCCTCACAGTTTTTATCCGCATACCGCACCAGCTTGATGAACACAAAGGATAAAAACAGGGATGCCAGAAAATCAAAGGTGCTGTCCTGGTCGCTGGTCACAAGGAAATAGGCACAGGGTTTCTGTCCCAGCAGTTCCAGGTCGATTTCATCCCTTGCCGTGATCTTTTTGATCAGTTCCGACTGGAATACCTGCAGGCGGCTCCCCAGCCCGATGATAACACCGCTCCGCACAGAATCGGATGCCTGCTTGAAAAGGCTGTAAGGGGCTTTTGCCGGGTGGTTGATGGGCAGGACTTCAAACAGGCTGTTCAGCGCTGTTTCGGAATTGAGGGTAATGAGCTGGTAAACCTGGCCCATGTTCCGGTTCTCCGGCGGGTAGCCCTTGTCCACATACAGCACCAGTGCTTTTAACAGGTTCATTTCTGCGGAATCCCAGAAATGGTCTCCCTTGCCGCCGCCAGTGGTATTCCTGATGATGACATCCACAAAGAGCTGTGCCATCAGTTCCTGCCCCTCCACTTCTGAAAGACAGTTCCAGGAATCCGAGTTTTCGGGATTGACCAGATTGAACACACGGACGGTATAGCCTTTGTCACGCAGGTATTCGCTGGACTTTTCGTATAACTCCGATTTGGGATCACAGATCACCAGGGATTCCCCGCGGGATACCCCCTGCAGGATGCGGTTCATACAGAAGGAACGGGTCTTCATGGAGCCGCTGGCGCCGTAGACTGCCAGGTTGCTGTTGAGTCTTGTTTTCTCCGGCACACAGACTGCTTTCCGGTCCAGCATGCCCAGAACAATTCCCTGATACTTGTGTAAATCGGACACCAGCTCCAGCACGCCGGCCATTTCCTTACGGCTCATCCATCCGGACGTGCCGTAGGTGCCTTTGGCGGAATAGGTGAAATTCCGGTCTTCGTCATATTCCCCGGTATCGCTGTATCCGATCCGCATGATAAGGAGCAGAAGTACCGCAAGAAGCCCGATGCAGATAAATATCCCGTAGATCCCGTATGGCGGATGCACCGCCGCACGGAGGCAGACAGACAGGACGGGAGAGGGAGACAGGGGGGAAGTGCCGTCCCCCGGATAGCCGCCGCCCTGTTTCCAGAGGGCGTAGTTGCCGATGAACTGCCCCAGATAGCCGCCCGCATACAGGATGGCAAGGACGGCGATGGGGGCAGTGATCAGCCCTTTCAGTAATTTTTTCTTGTCTATGGGAAAAACCTCCTTTCAAATTTTGCAAAGCTGATGGTGGAAAACTCTGCCTGCCCGCCGCAGGAGCGGTGGAGAACTTCCTTTTGGAAGTCAAAGCAGATAAGGGTTCCTGTCCGTTCCTGCAGCTGGAGCGCCGTATGGAAACGGTTGATGCGGGGGATATCCAGAAAATAGCCGAACAGGACCGGATTTCCGTTCCCGTCCAGGGCGTCATGCTCTATGGGAAGTCCCGCGTCCTTTGGGCAAAGGCCCTGCATCAGCATGTGGTCAAGTTCCACTGTTTTTACCGGGTCGCATAAGAGTTTCAGCAGCGTATCCCCGTAATGGTCGTTGGTCAGGTAGTAAAAATGCTCATAGTTCCCGTCCAGAAGGAAGAAACAGCGGGTATGGCTGTCGCTTTCTTCCAGAATCTGATAAAAAGGTTCCAGGGTGTCGCAAAACAGCAGGCCGGAAACTTCCGTCCTGGCATATTGGAAGGACATCCGCTGGTGGCAGAGGACCATCCTTAATAAAACCTGTGCCCGCTGTTCTGCCCGGTAGTCCCATTTGGCCATATACGGGCCGCTGTTATAGGTAAGGAAGATGCCGGACGGCGCAAGGAGCACGCCGGTCATACGGGAACTTCTGATCTTTACCATCTCAATCCCCATTTCCTTAACCTCGCGGGAACTGTAAAAGGCAGGGGTTTTCAGGACGGGGATGGGAACAGCCTCCGGTAAAAAGACAGGGGGCTTTTCGTCCCGGAAGACAGCCGCACCTGCGTTCAGCATGGCGGCATAAGTCTCCGCTGTCCGGTGCAGCCTCATCCTTCTCGTCACTTCGCTCCTGATCCGGTTGGTGTCCGTATCCCCGGTCAGGTAAAAGGAAAACCGTTCGGGGTTCTCTGCCAGAAGCATGCCCTTTGTCCGCCGTCCCAGGCGGAAACCTCGCAGCCTGTCTTTGTAGAATACCCGCAGCAGCCCCTCTTTTTTCAGTGAAGTTATGACCGCCTCCTTATAACTGGGACTGCCGGGGATGCGGGGGAGAAGGCTGGACGGGAACTCGCCGCAGACAGCGGCCAGTTCAAGCAGGTAACGGCCCAGTGTGTCCTGCCTGGGAAATGTGTCCTTATGGGACATAAAAAATCACCTCCTTTTCCGGTTCTTTACCGGGGCGGCTAAAGACTTCGGTAAACAGAATTCCGTCAGCCGCAGATAAAGTCCAATAAATGCAATATTTTTCTGGTTCTGGCTGTATGGGGTGAGGAAAGCCCAAAAACCATTAAAAATCCGATATGGATTTCAGCTCCTTTTTCCTGCCGGAGAGCCATCCGGCAAAGCGGCTTTTTTCCATGATGTAGATATGGGTGCCGTTCTGATCCCCAAGCTCCGTGGTATTGTAGGCATCACATAAAAGCCCGCTGTCGTCCGCCATCACATACAGGGCGATAGCATCCAGGATCTGTTTCTGCTGCAGGTTGTCATAGTCCAGAAGGCACCAGTCCGGCAGTTCATGGTCGTATACGTGAGAGATGCATACCACGCATTCCCGGAAGTGGGGCATGGGATGTTCTTTTGCATACTGTCCCAGAGTTGCATGGAGAGGATCAAGCAGGAACAGGCTGCTCTGCCGCATTTTTTTCTTTGGAAGCAGCCGTGGAAGGGATACCTCCAGGATGCCGTTTTCATAGCTGATCTTAATGCCGTGTACTTCCCCGGCTTTCACAAGGTACTCTGCTTTTGGGACAGAGGTGGAAGCGTAGAGGAGATTCCTGAGCTGGCAGGCGGTCTCTTCGGCCCGCAGGGCGGCTTCGGTTGACATGGTTTCATAGTTTTCCGGATAACGCTGGATATCCAGGGAATCCATGGCGCAGATATGGCTGTTCAGCCGTGAAAGGCTGTTCTGGATATCCGCGATCCGGCGTGAGATGATTTTTCGGTTCACCTACATCCCTCCAATCTTCTTATGTTGTTTTTTTATAGTAGTTTATGTTTCCGCTGGCATCCGCCGTACAGAACCCGGTAATTCCCGGAAATTCCAGCAAAGGGATCTGTTCCGGATTGTCCACCAGCACGATGCGGCGGCTCCCGCTGTCACGGCTCTGGCGCAGGGCATGGGCGACAAGGGCTTCCTGTCCGGCAGCGGCATGGATGATCTCATACAGCTCGCCGCCGGAGAAAAAAGCGATCTTCACAGGGAACTCACTGGATGAGTGGTATTCCGCCCTGTCGATAAAGTCCAGCAGCACCCATGCCGCCCGCACCATGCCGGAATCCGTTTCTGCCCGGCAGTTCCCATATGGGAAATATCCCCCGGTGTCTGCCTGCCGGGTGCGTCCCTGTCTGGATAAGTGGGAGAGCAGGTTTTTCGTGACATCCTCCTTATCCGGGTAGAACCGGCATAACTGTTTTTCTGAAAGCCCCGGATACATGGATATGATCCGGAGCAGCTCCGTGGCCTCATGGCCGTACAGGTCTGCCCTTGTCTTCACTGGCGCCACCTTCCTTTCTGGTTTTTCTGTAAATGCGTAATCTGTGCGTATAACGGACGTAATGAAAATCATATTGCGTAATCCGTGCGTATACGGTGCGTAATCCTGTATGCTATCCGGCTTCATTCTGCCGGCGCATCCGCTCCACAATGTCTTTCAGCTCCCTCCGGTCCGTGGTGATCAGGTCTTTTTCCACTGGGCTTGCCTTAAATTCCACCATGATGTTATTGTTGTTGGTGCTGATCAGGCCGCTGCCCCGTTCAAAGTGGGTGACTTCCATGATCTCCGCATCGGAGAGGTGGAGGGCGCTCTGCACGCGCATGGCCTCGTCATCCTCCAGGTTCAGGATGATCTTGGTCTTGGAGTTGTTGATGATGCCTTTCCCAAACCGGCCTTCATCCAGATTGAAAAAGTCGTTTAAGTCCTGGCTGGCGCAGACCGCAGAGCCGCCGTATCCCCGGATGGTCTTGAAGATCTCCAGGACAAAATCCCCGGCAAGGCGTGTGCCCGTGGCGCCGGCGCCGGACAGGAGCTGCCAGCATTCGTCAATAAAGATGGTCTTTTCCTCGGTACGGTCTTCCTTGGCACGGTCCCAGACGAAATCCAGTGCGACAAACATCCCCACGGTGAGCAGGTCCCCGGTCAGGGAAGAGATATCCAGTACGGTATATTTATTGTCTAAAGATACGTTGGTCTGCTGGTTGAAGGTGCTGGCGGAGCCGTTCACCAGGCGGTTTAAGATATTTGCAAGCCTTCTGGTGGCGGCGGATTTCTTTAAAATCTCATAAAGGTCGCCCAGCACCGGCATTTCACGGTATTGTTCCGGATTTTTTGGATCTGCCAGGGAAGCGTTGTCATGGGTGATGCCCTTTTTGTTGTAGGTATGGATCAGGGCTTCGTCCAGAAGCTGGCGCTCCTCATGGTTCATGTCCGGGATCAGCAGGCTGAAAAAGATATGGAGCCGCTGGATCTTCTCTGCCAGTTCCGAGAGCTGGATGCCGGGACCGTCCAGCAGTTCGTTCACAGTGCGGTCCACCTGCCGGATCTCCATTACATTGATGCAGTGGGGGCTTGCCGGTGAGACCTGGATAAATTCGCCTCCCACGTTGGCGCAGGCCCGGTGGAACTCATGCCCTTTTAACGGTGCGATGATAAAAATGGGAATGCCTTTTCTTCTCATCCGTAAGGCCATAAGCTGCATGGTAAAGGTCTTGCCTGCACCGGAGGTCCCAAGGATCGCCATGTTTGCGTTTTTGTAGACGGTGGAATTGAAGATATCCACGATGATCAGGGAGCTGTTGTATTTGTTCACCCCCAGAAGGATGCCGTTGTCATCGCACATCTCATAGCTGGTGAAAGGGTAGCAGCTTGCCGCGCCCCCGGTCAGGAGGTTTCGTTTGCTGCGCTCATACAGCCCTTTATCTACGGACACCAGGGGCAGGGCGGTGAGGAATGCCTGTTCTTCCCGGAAGTGGCAGGAGGATACCCGCATGTCCTGGGAGAGCAGGAGTTTCTTCATCTCGCTCACCTTCCATTCCAGATCCTCTTCATTGGGAGCCGTGATGGTGATCAGCAGGTTCATAAAGTAAAAGTCTTCATTGTTTGCCAGCCCGTCCTTCAGGAAATAGCCGCTCCGGATGGCGCTGTCGATATCGTCAAAGTCCGTGTTGGTGTCGCTGGCGTCCTTGATCCGGGAACGGTTGATGCGGAGCTGCTGGCCCACCTTCTGGATGATGCGCTCTTTGGGCTGGCGGGAGAGGAACATGTCCAGGTCGATCCCGTCCCCGGCGTTGACCATCAGGCTGAGCCAGCCGGCCGGCACATGGGTCTTATAGCCGTCGGAGGGGATCAGCAGGTAGGCATAATAAAGCCCGTCAATGCACAGATACCTTCCGTGGGTAAAGTCAATGCCTGCGGGGGCGATAAATTCCCCGGCCGGGATATGGTCGATTTCCGCCTCCCTTCCATTTGCCATGTACTGGGCCACTACTTCTTTTGCCCGGACAGGGAGGGGCTTTGCGGCGCTTTCCTTCCGGCACAGGAGATTATAGAGAACATCTATGGTAAACTCGTCCTCGTTATCCGGCAGAACCACTTCATTCCCGCACTGGCGGAGATAATTGGATGCAGTATGGACGGTGGACTGCAAAGAACCGATGGCCTCCCCTTCCTCGTCCGTGCGCCTTGCGTTCCCCCAGGGTTCATATTCAAAGATCAGGAAAAACCGGCGCGTCACCGCTTCACGGGAGCAGATCTGCTGGATGAACTGCAGGTAATCCTCCTGCATGAGCCGGCACTGCTCATTGGTCTCCTGTGCCATCTCCCGGCGCACCGTGTCCATGTGGCGCCCGATATCCGCCCGGCGGGTCAGCACCTTGAACTGGAGCTTTACGGGGCTTATTTTTAAATAGGAAACAAAGGAATAGATAATGCTCCTCTGTTCCCGGGCGCTCCGGAGCAGGAAGTTGATGGGGATCACCTCCACCACCTTGACATACCGGTGGTCTTTTGTATAGATGACGCCGTTTTCTATCTTACGGATGGGCAGGTAGTCCGACACCGGGTTTAAGTGGGTAAACTGGGGTTCCGGCGTGTGCAGAGGTTTTCTGGGGGAGCGGTTCTTTTTATGCTGGCTGTTCCTGCGATCCGGACGGCCTGTTTTTTGTGAAGTCCTTTTTCCGGAAATCTTTTCTGATGCCCTCTTACTTCCTTTGGAAGATTTTTTCGCTTTCGTTCCGGCCTGCTGTTTTTTCTGTGTCTGGCTGGGCCGGAGCTTCTGCCGTATCTCATATCCTTTCACCTGGTCGAACTCTGCGGGAAAATCGTCTTCCCCTTTGCGCTTCCAGCCGGATATGCCGCCAATCCTGTCATTTTTACCGGAAGTGTTTTTTCCGGCGGGCTTTGTACTTTGGGCGGCATCTTCTGATGCCGTAATTTCCTCATTACTGTGTTTTCCTTTCCGGTGCTTTTTTCTCTCTTTTTTTGAACGGGGGGCTTTCCGTATGGCTTCCTGTCCTTCGCCGCCCACGATGCGGCGGTTCTTCATATACTTTAAGAAGATGACTAGGAAAGACGACAGGCTTTCCCCCGATATGCCGATCAGGGCAAACAGCACAAGGGGCAAGGTGGTCAGGCACAGCACGATGATCCGCGCGGTCAGGCTCAGGGGAAGGAATAAAAATACCGGCAGCCCGGTCACGGCGGCAAGGATGCCGGCCTCGATCACGTTCCTTGCCCGGAACATGCCGCCGAAAAATGTGCCCGTGTCTACAAAGTTCGGCGGGATGATATAGGTATCATGGTCATTTTGATGGTTCATGTAGTAGTACCTCTCTTTCGCAGTGTGTCAGTTCCGGCCATGGGCAGATGCAGAGCGGAACCGTCCGTAAACAGGTTTCATGGCCGGACTCCGGCAGGGCGGTTCAGCCGATGATCCAGAAGGGGCCGCCCGCACCGGCACGCCTGCTGGCTTCGTTTAAAATAATGGAAAGATCCCAGAGCTGTCCGCTCCGTCTGTAGCTGGCGGGGTCCGCCACCAGGATCTTCCCGTCCTTTACGCCCCGCAGCACGATAAAATGGCCGCCGCTTGTAAAGTGTCCCTTTGACATGATAGCCACCACCAGTTTCCCGTCTGCCAGGGCATCCAGTATCCGCTGGGGTTCCGAGGGGGAGCAGCCGGAAACGGCAAGTCCCCAGTGTGCAGCGGCCCCTGGGATCAGGGCATGGTAGGAACCGCTGCCTTTGCACCAGTAGCCGTTCTCATAAGCCCACCGGGCCATCTGCTCCGGGTCAACGGTCTCACCCGCCAGGGAGGATACCACAATCGCCATGGATGTTGGACCGCAGCCGTAGCCGCCGATATGGTCGGTGCCGTAGGGCTTACCGGCGTAGCGTTCATCCAGCTGGTTGAAGTAGACAACCTCCGTGGCTCCGTCCGTGAAACGGACATCGCCCAGGGAAGGGATGCTGTTTCCTTCCCAGTCCTCCAGGTTCTGTATCAGCCCGTCCCCCAGAAAAAGGCTTAAATTTTGTGCATAATCCGAGGCAAGGCTTTTCTGCTCATCCGTAAGGGCAAATACCTGGTCGGCAAAATAGGCTTCCCCATTATAGGAAATGGTATAGATCATCCATTTCTCTGATATGGTCGTTTCTTCTCCGGTATCCGGGTCTTCTACTGTTTTTTCCCGTATTTCCTCTGTCCGCTGGTAGGAATAGAGGTGGGATTTCCCCCGGCGCATGACAGCCGCCATGTCAGCAATGGAGATATCCGCAAAGTCCTTTTCCTTCGCCGCACAGTACTGGGAAACAAAGAGATTTGCATTGTATACGGGGACTGCCTCATAAGGGTTGATGACCTCCATTCCGTCTCCGCCCGAGGCGGCAAAATCCCGTTCGATCCGGTTCATGACATCCTCCATGCCTTCCCCCAGGATGGCGCTGATGGTATAGGTGATGGTATTGGCATTCTCTATAAGAGTATTTTCACTGTTCAGGATGGGTGTTTCCGGGTCCGCCGGAGAGAAGGCGGAGGAAAAGCCGTCAAAGAGCAGGCCGGGAAGCATAAGCAGAAACAGCACTGGAAGCAGCAGTAACACAGCGGCCGCCGCCACAAACTTTCCAATAAACCTGCGTCCTTCCCATAAAGCCCCGGCTGCCGCGCCATAGGGACCGCCTGCCGCCGCGCCTTTTGCCGCGCCGGACACTGCCTTTCCCGCTTTTACGGCGCCCCTGGCGAGGTGTGCCGCGGATGCGCCGGTCTCCAGGGCTTCCTCCAGCCCGTTTTTCTGTTGTTCTGCCATTTATAACCTGTCCTTTCTCTTTGGTGCCGGGGGCATCTTTTTTACGATGGATTCTTTATAGGCGATAGAGCCGTCTGCCGCCATATAAGGTGACTTCTCCACAGCGTCCTGTGCGTACTGCTTATACCAGGAAGTGCCGTCCACGGCCTGCACGGCAGCGTATGCCCCTTCCGGCGGGGTGTACTGGTCTGCATGGTACATGCCGAAGGAAATGCCCTCCGGATGTTCCTCCGAGATCTCCGTGCCGGTGATGCGCCCGCCCCCGATCTCTACATTGGTAAAGGTCGGTACGTGCTGTGCGCCCTCTTCCAGGGCGGCATAGCCCAGGTAGGAATGGAGGGCCTGGGCGGCCTTTTCTCCGGTCATGGAACCAACAGACGCCATGCTTCCCGTTGCTACCGTGCCGATGACGCTGTTGGCAAAATCGCCGCCTTTCACGACGGAAGACGCATACATGTTTCCGCCGATGCCGGCAGATACGGCGGATGCGAGACCGCCGATCCCGGTTTTGGAAGTCCGTTCACTCTGCCGGTTGGTTTCCGTGTGGGCAGTGGCGGTGCGGATGGCGCTGTCTGTGACCTGGCGGCTGACCACCCCGGCAAGGCCGCCTGCCATGAATCCTCCCGGACTGCCGGGTGAGCCGGAGCCTGTATTCACATGGGAGGAGCTGCTGTGGCCGCCACTGAAATGCTGGCGGGAAAAGTTCCGGACTGTGCCTACACCCCTTGCGGCGATCATGGCTTCCGCGATCATGGAACCACCCGTATGCCCTACGTTGACGCCCATGCTGGACATGAAAGAGTCGATCTTTTGGGACACCTTTAAAAATGCGATGGCACACAGGAACCATACCAGGACATTCCCCGATACCGCCTCCCGGCCTGCCGCATCTACCTGGGCCTGTGCATCGCTCTCCGAAAAGGCAAAGGCGGTCTGGCAGGACAGGCAGAAAAGGAGCGCCATCAGAAAGGCCGCAGTCAATATTTTTTTATATCGTTTCATGGTTATCATCTTTCCTTTCTATTTCAGTTCCGCACGTTTTTCATAATGAAAGCGGGTTCGCAATGAAAGCCCCGACCATGCTTGTGAACAGGCGCAGGCACCAGGCATTCATGAGCAGGAGGAACACCTGCCCGCCGAACATCCGGCACCAGGACCTGAAGATGTTCGAGGTGGACTGGGAGGCTCCCATGGAAAAAGCCACGGGTGCCGTGTAGACCAGCACCCCCAGGAGGACATACCGCTCTGCTGCTTCAAAAAGGAGCTTTAAGTAGTTCCATGCCAGCACCAGCACAACGATCAGGGCGATCAGGGCCACAGCCCCGTTGGCGCAGACGCCGATGATGGCCAGCATGACCGAATTGAAATCGGCAAAGCTTAATGCCGGCAGGTCGGAATCCATGATCCAGTGGTATGGGGTGCCGCCGATCTTTAAGACCGTGTCCACGATGCCGTCCGAGAAGTAGGCCAGCAAAATGAAGAGGACGGAGCGGATGCTCAGGCGCACCGGGTCCTCTGCTTCAATGCCGGCTCCCAGCCCGAAGTTTTTGAACAGCTGCCATACCCAGTTTAAAAGGATGAGGCCGATGGCCAGCGCCACAAAGACTTTATACATGGTCTCCGCAGCAGGAAAGTAGCGGAGAAACACGGTCATGTCGCAGCCCAGCGCCCCCAGGACTGAAGTGGTGATAAGGTCAAGGCCGTGCATCACCTGTTCGGCGATCCATTCCACAATGCCGTCTAAGATACCCATAAATGATCACTCCTTTCCGGTGTCAGCCGTTCCACTTGCCGTCCGCAAAGAACGGGGTGATGTAGGCCATGATGAAGCCAAGCCCATTTAAGATCGCCCAGGTGATGCAGATACGCTTCAGCCATGCGCGGCTCTCATCCACCGTGCGGCCGGAGCGGGAGAAGTTCATCATCAGCAGGGCAACGGAAGCTGTGACAATAGCGGCAACGGTAGAGATAAGCACGATCTGGTTATAGACATCCTTCATGATCTCCGTGGCTTTTGTCCATACATCTGCGGCATAGGCCGGCTGGGTAAACATCAGGAACATCATGGAACTGAGGAAGGCATAATAAGCTGCCTTTGTGGGGGAGAACCTGGGTTTTGGTTTCTTTCCTGCCGTGGCAGGCGTCTGCAGTTTGTTTTTCAGTCTCAATGTTTGGACCTCCTTTAAATAAGATTTGGTGGTGGAAAGAAAAGGCCATGCCGCAGATGGGCATGGCTGTCTTTCCTCCGGGCTGAAGGGGTGAGAAAATCTGGATTGCGGTGAAAGGCGCAAAAAAAGCACCTCTCAGGAAAGGTGCCGTGCCAGCCCGGATTGCTTCTGGATACAGTTTTAAGCATATTTAGTGTAGCATATCTCTATTTACGGGGAAAGAGCAGAACCGTGCCAATTTCGTGCGGGATTGTGCCAATTTTGTGCCAGAAAATAAAAGCAAAAAAAGAGACAGGTAAAATGACCCGGCTTATTAGCTCTGTCTGTCATTAAACGAGTCTCCCATATCCTTAGACAGTATCTATTTAACTACACTGTAAATCAATAAACTGGTAAGGTTAAAAAAACTATATTATTTTTTGAAATCTGATTCAAGTTCATGATGCTGGACATATTCAGAATAATCAATTTCGTTTTGTAATGCTAAATATTTATCCCGTATAATAGAAAAAATATTAGTTTTTTGCTCATAAATTGATTTAAAATCGTCTTTTCCAATAGGAATAATATATGTGTTATCCCTTAAAGCAATTTTTCGGATCAGGCCATTTGCATCACTCCATTTAGAACGCCCTGCTATGCCGTTCCAGGCAATCATGATACCGGTTTTACAGCGAGCAACATGGAGCAATGAAAAAAACTTCCCAACATATGTTACATCAACGCTTTTTTTATAATTTTTGCATTCACACAAAAAAGATTCTTCCAAAAACGGAAAAGCACGATCTATTCCCGCCATTTTTGCATTTTCCGTCCAGCAGAGTTGTAAATCAATCTCATTACTGCTGGTACGAAGATTTCTCCGGCACTCTAATATTCCTGGATAGCCTTGATAAAATAGTATCGCTGACAAGTCCTCTAATAATTTTCCCTTATCGCTCAGCTTGAAGTCTTTGCTGACTATTTTTTCATAAAGCTCAGCGAATTTCTTATAGCCTGTATTATCAAGCTGCAAAATGCGAGAATTATATTTTCCCATTGCCAGCAGCCATTCTGTTGGTGTCATCCCGATATCATTCAGAAAGGCTTCTGATTTCTTTACAAATTCAGATTCGTTTACCATTTATAAAACCTTATAGATGATTATTGCGTGGTTTAAGGGGTTCAGTATTTCATAATCACAATGCAGACAGCTGATTTCTTCTGGTATTTCTGCAATGGTCTTATAATATTGGCCAGTATACTTTTGGCAATGTGGACAGTATATCTGTAGATACTGATCCAACACCCCGATTTCGACGCATAATTCTAAAATCTCATAAATGGTTTTTATGCTGATTTTTAGATTACGGTGCATTGCATCTGGATACAACCAATCATTTTGCTTGTAACGTTCAAGAAATTCAGCTAATGCATCATAATCTATATTAAATTTTTTCTCCTTTAACAAAGGAACCGCTTTCGCAAAGATATTTGATTGCATCATTCATTCGCTCCATTCCTAAATCTTTACAACCTCCAGTGATGTGTTGCAATAAAGTGTATCTACGGCTCAGGTAATCAAAAGTTATTTTAACTATGTAACTTTGTGATTCTACAGGTTTTACCCATTTTACATATATGTAAGGATAACTGGCTGTCGCTTCTTTATCATTTAAGTATTGCGTTAATAATTGTTTGATTTCTGTAGCCTCATTAAATAAGTCCTCGTTTTCATCAATAAGCTCTCGAATTTCACCGATGAAAGGTAATACATAATCAGAACCTTCTGCCGCAGTCAGTTCTGCGGCACCTCCGGAACTCATCTGCATCATCTGCTTATACATTTTTACATCTTCATTTTGTTTATCATTGACAATTTTTATAGCATCTGTATGTTCACATGTATATAAAGAAAGACCTAATTCCTTTTTTATCCAATCAATACAGCTGGCCACTAGCTTTTCGTAAATTTCACTATCAAACGCCTCTGTATATTTAATAGCATCATAGCGTATCTCCAGGCAGTGGTTCGGAAGATCAAAATATAATACAATAGGATACCGATAATCAGTCTGTTCAAACGCATCAGATGTAAAATAAGTCTTCTGCAGTATAAATTTAATAAATATCCGATCCTGCTCTGCTAAATAAATAGGTTTTGCATCTTGAAGGGAAGTATTAAGTATAAATTCGGGTGCAAACGATACCTCCTTAAATTCAGTAATTCCGCATTTTGTAAGGATATCTATCAAACTCTCAGAAGAATCTGTCTGATAAAACAAAGGTACGGAATATTTATACAGCTTTACAAATTCCCAGTGTTCATAAAAACCGATGAAATCTTTGTTTGTAGTTGTCTGGGAAAGGATACCCCGTAAGTCTTTTTTTGATTCAAAATATATGATTTTATCAGGATCCAGTAAGTTTCTTTGTTCCTCAAAAGTAATGCGGTGCTGCTCCTCTAATGACCTGCATATGTGCCGTTGCAGGTTATTAGAATATCCAAGAACGGTGTTTTTGTAAAAATTCATAAACGTGTTTTCATCCATTGGGGATCTCATCGGTGCTTCCTCCTAATTGTAAAGCTATATACAGTATAATCTATTTCCCTGCATTTTACCATATTTTTATGTGAAATTCGTGATTTTTGTGAGTTACTATTGCCCATAACATACTTGTTTGGAAAGTCAAAGAAGCAGCCATATAATTATAGCTGCCTCTTTGCAGAAAACAGGTAATGGTTATAAATCCTCAGCAGGATAATCATATTGAAGATTTCCTGATATTACTTTGGCATGGTTCCTGATATGTATATATTGCTGTTTTTGATTTTCCAATGCCTTTCGATAACCTTCATCTGTCAGAAACAGCCTCATCCGGCTCCCTTTATCCCCTATCGGGGATTCTCCTGAGAGTACATCAAACACAATCATATGCTTTACTTCCGGATCAAAGCGTTCCAGTGCCATAATATCATGCCCTTCCAGTTTCCGGGCGCCGATTCCTGCCGGGCCACAGCGATCATCTCCCCAACGGTTCTTGCTTTCCATGGCGAGTGATAATTTCTCTGAACATCACAGATCAGCTCTCTGCAGTCATCCTCCGAAAGTTCACGCAGCTTCTTTAAGAGATTTTCTGCCACATCCTTTTTGTCATGGTCACGGGTATACCGACACAACACAGCAATCTCCTGTATCACATCATATCGGCGGCAGCCCTCCAGCTGAAAGACCATCCTTTTCTCATCCTCAGTCAATGCTATCATATATTGCCTCCAATCTTTATTTCTCATAAATGCCATGTAACTGCCTGTTATTGCTCTCCAGCATTCTTATTCTCCGGAAAGAACTGCTCCAGGATATCAATACTGTCCTTAGAGGTATATCCCCACAGGATAGAACTGAGTGCGTCAATCGCCTCCCGCCTTCTGCGGTAATAGGTGCGGAAACTGATATCCCGGATATGGGGACGCAGCTTCTCTATGATTTCCTCCACATTCCGCAGCTGCTGTGGAGAAAGGAAAGAGTAATACAGCAGCCAGTAATAGCTCTCCCCATTCTTGTGTTTGGTGCGGAGCAGGTCAATGGAAGTGTCCAGGAGCTTCAGCATCCGGTGGCTCCGTTCAATGCATTTGGCATGATGCTCGATACTGCGGTCTGACAGATCGATCCCGGCAACATAGACGGACTCCAGAAAATCCTCAATAGAACTGCCGTACTCAATCTCGAACCGGCTCCGTACCTGCTGGACGGACAGCTCCAGGCTCCACACCACATCCCTGTATTTCTTCAGCAGTTTCCAGGTGTCATGGTACAGCGGGTTGTCAGCAATGTTCATTTCTTCCTGATTCTTTTTCATGCCCTGCATTCTCCTTCCCTGTCGTTTTCAGCGGGGGAGAGGGTCAGCTCAAAGGTGTAGACCGGCTTATCCTCCCCGCAGCATACCGCCATTCCAAAACGTGAGACAGCCTTCGGTATGTGGCATATATACTCTTCTCTGCAGGCGTCTGATAAAGGATATAACTTATATACGGATTTCGGACACCGGAAGCAGGAAATCCCCTGTGCATCAAGGACTTGCGCCATTTTTCTGATGACTGTATCAATATCCGATTTTGAAACGCAGGATAATTCTTCTGAAACGCATACTTCATGCTCTGTGAGGGCAGAATCTTCCTGCGGTTCTCTTTCATCCGGCAGAGTGATCTTGATCTTCAGGCTCATGGCAACCTCCTCTTTATCCACAAGGACATCTGATATCTGGAACATGGTGGAAAGATAGCTGCGCAGATAGATCACGCTGCCTGTCTTTCCCGGAAATGACATGAGAGAAATATAATCCATGTCAGCAAGTTTTTTCAGCACACGCCCGGTGGTGGCTTTGGAGATACCCCAGCGGACAGCCATCTCACTGTAAGCTACTAACGGGGAGCCGGTGCCATTGCGGAAGTAGGCAACCGGGCCAATCTCCGAACCCTGCACCTGGCTGTCATTGTAGACAGCAGACATCCACAGATCCAGCAGGATATCCATTTCGGAACAGCGGCCAGCGCTGACCAGTTCGGTTGCAACAACAGCCGGCATAAAGAAAAAGCCCGTATCTTTCTGACAGGGGCAGTTGTAATCCAGTACCGTATTCTGTTTTTTCCAGTCACGGATCTTATATTTGATTACCTTCCCACGGTCAAGGAAGAGATAGGAGATCAGGTGACGTTTCTGCAGCTCGTCCAGGATAGAGACTGCCTGGTACTGGAAACAGGTGCGGAACCATGCAGACAGTTCCTTTACGGTACAGATCCACTCACCGGGATATACCGTATAGCCAATACCGTCTATGCGGAGATAAGAGGTGCGGAAGTTTGCATAGTTGCAGAGCACTGTATAATAAAAAAGGCCGGAGCCTCCATTTGTGCGGATGCTTCGGTCTGCCATTAAGTTCTGAATAAATTGCCGGTAGATCCGGCAGCGTGGATAATCCACGATCTGTTTGATTTCTAACTGGTATGATTGCATATTTTTTCTCCTTTAAAATGGCAAAATAAGCAGGTAGGTTCGAAAATGCAAAGTGAACGTAAAAATTTCACTTGTACCTTTATTGAAAAACTGCTAATATTTTGCTAATACGACTATGAAAATCATACCGCTTTGAGGTGGACGCAGGTGCTCTCAGGTGGAAATGAAAGGTTCAAAAGTGTTGATTTTACTGGACCTGGAGATACCACAAGGATTAAGCTAAATCTGCGTGGAAGTAGCCCTTTTAACTCCTAAGCCCCAGTTGTGGGTTCGATTCCCGCAGGGAACGTTAGAAAGCATTGAAAACTTGGTATTTTCAATGCTTTCTTTGTCAGGAAATTTATGCGATTGTCTATCTGTTTTTCGGAAGCATCCGGACGAGCCAGATCAGATACGGGAAGATATAGAGTGCCGCCACAGACGCCCAGACAATGCTCTGCCTGTCGATTGCCATAAAGAGAAAGACAATGAGAATCAGCATATAAGGCCCGTTGACTAGCCGGTAAAACATTTTTCTTTTCTCGGAGATATCTGCGTCTCCGCTTTCTTCGGGATGGGTCATCGTACACTGTATCGTTGCGCCAAAGCGTCCAAAGATGCGTTGAGCCTTGTATTCCACGCCGTCAAGCAAGAAAACAGGATACATCCCCTCTTTGATGATTTCCAGATTTTGATGATTTTCATTGGCGTATAAGAACAGAGCTTCCAAAAATTCTCCGGAATTCATTACCATCGTATCCGGCTGGAAAGAAAAACCTCGTTTATGCTGAGCAGCAGCATATTTTTTATAATCTTTGATAATTGACATAAACATACCCCCATTTTGTTCAATTCGATCCATTTTTTCCAATGTCTTTTCCACGTCTATTTTCGAAACGTCCGTTAGAAGCAGATCATGACAAACATCAATACAGGATTGCAGCTTTTGCTTACGTGACTGCAATTCACCGAGATGCTGCTCTAACAATGTGTGAAGCGGTATCTCAGCCGACAGGACGCTGTGGATGTCTTCAATTGAGAAATCCAGTTTCCGTAAAAGTTTGATCGTTTTGAGCGTAGCTACGTCCTCTTCCGAATATTCCCGATAATTGTTTTCAGGATTTCTGTTCGGGTGAAGTAACGTCTTCTTCTCATAGAAACGGATATTCTGTTTGGTGATTCCGGTCAGACGTTCCAATTCATTGATGTTCAATAAAAATGTGCCTCCTTTCCCTGTTCGTTACATTAAGTGTAAGGGGTATAGTTAGTATAAGGTCAAGGGTTTCTATTTGTTTTTCATAATTTTTTGCACTTTTCAGAAATCAAAGTCATCAAAATCGGAGCGCATACGCGACCGTCTTCTTTGCTTGCGCTTGATGCGGTTGTTTCTGCGCTTGGCTGTTCTTCCGTTCGTAATTAATGCGTGAATCATAAAAATGGTAATGACGATGGCGGCAGCAACCAGAATAATAACCAATACTTTTTTGATATTGATAAAGATGGTATCCTTTGTTTCAACTTCTGTTTCCGATTTGTTTTCTATCTTTTCCACACTGACGTCAGTAGAAGTCATTTTCGTGTCAAACTCATAAGAAGAAGCGTTATTGGTAACAAGATTCAGATATGCGTTTCCCACATACATATCATTGTAGAAGTACTCGATGCCGGCTACACGGTTTTCATCCGACTGGCTGTAATCGATTTCCGAATCCAGATCTTGAAAAGAAACGGTGTTGGGTATAATAACATAACTTTCGGTATCTATGGAGAGAATGGGCTTTGAACTGCCGAAAACGTCATTTCCGATCTGTAAAAAGCCTGTAGATTCAATATTATATTTTTCTTCATTTTCTGAAATATTCAGTACTTGGAAATTGTGGAAACCATAGTCAAACAGTTCTACGGTATCTGTAAACTGATCCGGTTTTTCCTCCTTAAAGACAATGCAGACAAGACGCATACCATTTTGTTCTGCACAGGTCACAAGAGTTTGTCTGGAACTGTCTGTATATCCTGTTTTACCGCCTAAAATACCTTCATAAGGAATTTCTCCGTTGATCAGTCTGTGTTTATTATTTACATAAAAATCATCAGGCTGCGTGGCGGTAGCTTCAAAGTGGTAGCGCGGCGTATTGCTTATTTTACACAGCATTTCATTGCGGAAAAACAGGCTTGAAATCAAGGCGAGATCATAGACGCTTGTATAATGCTCAGGATCATGGAGACCGTTGGTATTGGTAAAATGCGTATCGGTGCAGCCAATTTCCTGCGCCCGCTCGTTCATCAATGCCACAAAATTTTCGATAGAACCGGAAACATATTCGCCTGCGGCATTGGCCGCTTCATTGGCGGAGGCTACCATAATTCCATAGAGACAATCTTCCAGAGAAAGCGATTCGCCTTCGTCCATACCCATTTTGGAACCGTCTGCGGGCACGCTGAAAACCGCATCGTGGCTAAATTCCACCATATCATCCAAATTTCCGTTTTCCATAGCGAGAAGTGTAGTCATAATTTTTGTGGTGCTGGCGGGGTAGAGACGCTCATGGATATTTTTAGAATAGAGAATAACACCTGTATTTGCGTCCATCAGGATAGCAGCTTGTGCGCTCACCTGTGGTCCTACAGGCCAATTATCGATTTCATTTGACTGGATGGGAAGGGCTTTCCGGGCCTCGGCTTCTTCCTGAAGCTCTTCAAAAGTGGCAGGTTCGGCGGCCATAACCGCGCGACCGGGAAATATAATGCCAAAGACAAGCGGAAAAACGACAAACAAAGCCGCGATCCGTTCGGACTGCAATAACCTGTTTTTTTTCATATATGACATGTAGTAAAACCTTTCTATGATAACAAATATATGATAAATGCTATAAATTATGAGTATGTCCATAACTGTTCTATACTAATAATAGTTATGTCAGCCTTTACTTATCATACACTATTTGAAAGAAAAACTGTAGTGTATTCACAAAAAATCCAAAATGAGTTAAAATATATCCAGCGCGTAAGAAAGACAGGCGACACAAAAACAATGAAAATAAGGTAAAAGCATGAGATTAAGAAACGTTACAGGATCAAGAGAAGTGATTGCAGCCTGTGATTATGTGATACATAATCCACAGGAGTGCCGGGGAAAATGGCATAAAGTTTTCGGGAATGATTGTCCCATCCGCATTGAAATCGGTATGGGAAAAGGGCGCTTTATTATGGATCTGGCAAGGATGAATCCACAGATCAACTATGTAGGGATTGAGAAGTATTCCAGTGTGCTGATCCGGGGCATACAGAAACTGGAGGCTGATCCTCTGCCAAATCTTTACTTTATCCGAATGGAGGCGGAGGAGATTACATCTGTTTTTGCACAGGGAGAGGCAGACCGTATTTATTTAAATTTTTCTGATCCCTGGCCGAAAGACAGACATGCGAAGCGCAGACTTCCTTCGCGTGAATTTTTGCGCCGGTATGATGAGATACTAGTACCAGACGGTGTGATCGAATTTAAGACGGACAACCATGATCTGTTTCAGTTTGCACTGGAGGAACTGGAACCGGCGGGATGGAAAATTCTTCAGATGACGGAGGATCTTCACCACAATTCGCAGATGATGGAAGGAAACGTGATGACTGAGTATGAGGAACGGTTTTCCTCGAAAGGGAATCCGATCTGTAAATATGTGATTGCAAGATCGCGTGATGAGGCAGATTGATTGAAGGCGCGTGTTTATTGAAATAAAACGATAAAAGCATAAGAATAAGGAGGAAAACAGATGGAGTACAAATTTACAAGTGAAAATTTTGAGAGTGAGGTATTGGAATCGGAGGTTCCTGTATTGGTGGACTTCTATGCGGACTGGTGCGGCCCCTGTAAGATGATGGCACCCATCATTGCCCAGCTTGCAGAGAAGTATGACGGAAAGGTAAAGATCGGAAAATGCAATATAGATGAGGATGACGGTCTTGCCAGAATGTACCGTGTGATGAACATTCCCAATATGAAAATTTTTGTCAAGGGAGAGCCTGTCGGAAATATTGTGGGAGCGGTACCGCCGGAGGCGTTGGAGGCGGAACTGGCGAAGGTGCTGTAATATAAATGTGCTGCAAAACTTTTCATGTGTTTTGCAGCACATAATTTTTTAAATCAGACTGCCGGGTCTGCGTTTTTCATATTAAAAAAAGCGCTATGACAGTAATCAGAAAAGCAGCCAACAGGAACATTACAACGTAGGCAATCCTGCGTTTTATGGGTGATACGGGCGTATTGCTTCTCTTATTTTCATAATCCGTAAACTGTGCGCTGAAAGCGGCATTACGCATTGGGTCACGGTTCGGATTGAATGTGCCAAAAGCTCCCATATTATTTGTCCTCTATATTATACAGGAATTTCAATATAATCGGCGTCGCAATCGAAGAGAACAGGATCAGCAAAATCACAGCCATAAAATAGTCTGATGTCAAAAGATCCGCTGCCAGTCCTTTCTGTGCCACAATCAGAGCCACTTCTCCGCGGGTCATCATACCGACGCCGATTTTTATGGAATCGGAGAAGGTGTAGCGGCAGAGTTTGGCGGCCAGCCCGCAGCCAATGATTTTGGCGATCAGCGCAACGATCACGAAACAGATACAGAAAATAAACAGCGTGGAGTCCATTGCGTCGAAATTTGTTTTCAGGCCGATACTTGCGAAGAACAACGGACCAAAAAGCATGTAGGAACTTACGTCCACTTTTCGCTCTATATATGTATTGTCGCCTAAGTTACAGAGTACAATACCGGCTATGTACGCTCCTGTGATATCAGCGATACCAAAATATTTTTCCGCCACATAGGAAAGGGCGAAGCAGAATGCCATGGCCACAATAGGAATACGCCTCGTGTGCGGATAGCGTTTGTCCAGAGCCAGAAAAACCTTAAACACGACGAAACCGCCTGTCACTGCAATAACAAAGAAGATGATGGTTTTTAAAATGACCATGCCGGGGTGAGAATCAGGGGACTTAAATCCGATCACAAAAGTTAGCACGATAATGCCGATCACATCGTCTATGATGGCGGCGCTGACAATCGTTGTACCTACCTTGCTTTTAATTTTGCCTAATTCCTGCAGGGCGGCCACGGTGATACTCACGCTGGTGGCTGTCATAATCGTACCGATAAAGACCGCTTTGAAAAATTCTTCGCTTCCCCAGGGTGCAACACCGTAAAAGCCCATATATAAAAGAGCGCCAAGCACCAACGGTACAAACACACCCGCACAGGCGATCAGAAGGGCGATCGGTCCTGTCTTGACCAGTTCTTTCAAATCCGTTTCGAGCCCCACCTCAAACATTAAAAGGACAACACCGATCTCCGCCATATGCGTGATAAAGTCGGATGGGGCAACCCAGCCTAGCACACAGGGGCCGATTAACAATCCGGCCACAATCTGGCCGACTACCTGGGGCGCTTTGCATTTTCTGGCAAATATGCCAAAAAATTTTGCGGCAAAAATAATAATTGCCAAGTCTCGTAATACTTCATAAGCTTCCATAATAAACCTCCAACAAAAATTTGCTACATAAGAATACACCTTTTATGAGGAAAAAACAAGAGATAAGAAAGCAGCATTTCAACATTTTGACGAAAAAGGGCAGAACAGCCCGATGAATAAAAAATTCCGGTTCCTGTGTTCGGGTACATAGCGCATCTGACGCCGTCTGTGATTAACACCAGCTAAAAGAAAAGATGATAAAATGAGGAGAACATAGAAAATGTTAGAAAAGTGTTAGAAAACAATACCTACAAGGCAAAAAGAAAACACCTGACTTTTCAAAAATCCGGTGTTTTCATCCTTTTTCAGTCGAAGCGACAGGATTTGAACCTGCGACCTCTGCGTCCCGAACGCAGCGCTCTACCAAACTGAGCCACGCTTCGCTTTGTGAACAACTATGATAATACAACATTCTTAAGGGTATTGTCAATGTTTCTTGGCGAATAATTTTTCTAAATTCCCCCATTTTTAATGATTTATGTTATGATAGACTGTATAAAATCACTTTTTTCTATGATAAGCGGCAAGATCAGCGCTTTTATGATTGCAGCAAATTTGAGTTTTTAGGGAGAAAAAACCGGTGGACAGACACGCGCTTAAAATTCCATGCAACGCCATGCCTTTTATCTGTGAAGCCGATTACAGTGTTTCGCTTGGGAAACCGATTCATGCAGACCGGACTGCGCCGTTTCATGTGGCGATCTATCTGCTCAGGGGTTCCATGGAAATCGTAGAGGACGGCGTACACCATAGTCTTTTGCCGCATCGGCTCTTTTTCTTAAAGAGCGGGATTCACCATTGGGGGGAGAAGCCTTTTGAGGAGGGATCGGCTTGGTATTATGCGCATTTTTACTGCAAGGAGCCGGATGTCCGGATGGGTGAGCTTCCCGGTGATGTGTATTATGATACGAAGGTTTGCTTAAATCCACAAGATAATGAAAAGTACATTACGTTGCCAAAGATGACAAATTGTGAACAGATGAGGCAGATACAGAAGGATTTTGAGAAAATGATAGAGGCGCATGTTCACGGGAACATTCCGCAGGCTTCGATCAGATTGTGGCAGATTTTTCTGGAATGCGCAAAATACGCATCGGGCGATGCTGTAGAAAACGGTTATGTCAAAAAGCTGCAGGAATATATTCAGGCGCACTATATAGAGAGTTTTGAGGCAAAGGAAGTGGAAACGATATGTGGTCTTTCCTATAAGTACGCAGGTACGCTTTTTAAGGAAGAAACGGGACAGACAATCCGGGAGTACCAGCGGACGCTGCGACTGCGGAAAGCGAAGCAGTTGTTGAAGGAGACGGATAAACCAATCGCGGAGATCGCGCAGCTTACAGGGTTTTCGGATGTGTTCTATTTCAGCAAGGTGTTTCGCGTGCAGCAGGGATGCCCGCCCGGTGAGTACCGCAGAACGTATATTCCGGGGATATAACAGATAAGATCAATGCCCTGGAAAGATGGTTTAAAATTATTTGCGTGAATAGGAAAAAATTATGAAAACTGTGCAGCACATTGAATTTCATACCGGCAGCAAGGAAGAACTGCTTCCCGATTTTGCGGATGACTTTCCTTATATTGCTACCAGAGCCGAGCTTAACAAATATATAGGGCGCTTTGTGCCATGGCACTGGCATAGGGCGGTGGAATTGTTTTATATGGAGAGCGGCAGTCTGGAATATCATACGCCACATGGAAAAATAGAGTTTCCTGCCGGCAGCGGCGGTATGGTAAACGCAAATGTGCTCCACATGACAAAAGTAATGTCGCGGACGCAAAAGACCAATCAGGTTCTTCATATTTTCGACACTTCTCTGCTTGCCGGAGAACAGGGAAACAAGATAGACAGGCAGTATATTGCTCCGGTTGTGACCTCTTCACGGATAGAAATTATCCCTGTTTTTCCGGGAAATGCGCTGCAGGATCATATTTTAGAGCTTATTCTGAAAGCCTTTCAATTGTCGATTGACGGGTTTGGATATGAAATGAAAATGCGCAATGCCTTATCTGAGATATGGCTGTTATTGTTTGAACTGGCGCAGCCTATGCTGGATCAGGGAGGGGAGACGAATAGGAATAATGATAAGATTAAGCTGATGATGGTTTATATTCACGAGCATTATTCGGAAAAAATTTCCATTCGGGAACTGGCGGCAGCGGCATATCTCAGCGAGCGGGAGTGCTTCCGGGTGTTCCACGATTATCTGCATATGACTCCTGTGGAATACATCAAAAGCTACCGGCTGCAGAAAGCTTGTCAGATGTTGTCAAAGAGGGAGGAACCAATAACAGAGATCAGTCATGCCTGCGGTCTGGGGAGCAGCAGTTATTTCGGAAAGGTGTTCCGGGAATATGCGGGGTGTACTCCATTAGAATACCGGAGAAAATGGCGGGATAGTGATATATAGAGGCGGAAATTAAATATTTTTGCCATTCGAACTGCACTAAAATGATAATCGTAAAAGCAAAATGCATTCATGGAGGAGGTTCGATATGGCAGAGTATAAAGACAGTGATTTTTTGGAAACCGCAGGGAGCGACATATTAAAGCTGATTGCCCGTACAAGACAACTGACACGGGAATATTATCTTTCGGATTATGAAGATACGGAAAAGAGAGATGCTATTTTACGGGAACTGCTGGGCGGTATAGGTGATAATGTGGAAATTGACACGCCGTTTCACTGTGATCACGGGAACAATATCTTTCTGGGAAATGATGTGATTATCGGTATGAACTGTACCTTTGTTGACAATGCCGAAATCCGTATCGGCGATCGGGTATTGATCGCGTCAAACGTGCAGTTTTACACGAGCTCACACCCGGTTCTGCCGCAGGAGCGTCTGGTGCCGGACCGGAAAGAAAAAGGGACGACATTTTTCAGAACGTACGCACGACCAATAGAAATCAAAGATAACGTCTGGATTGGCGGCGGCAGTATCATTCTGCCGGGCGTGACGATCGGGGAGAACAGTGTGATCGGGGCCGGAAGTATTGTGAATCATTCTATTCCCGCAAATTGTGTGGCGGTGGGAAATCCTTGCAGAGTTATCCGTACATTGGAGGAGGAAGTTAGGTATGAATCCGGACAAGATTAAAATTATCTTTTTCGATATCGACGGTACACTGATCGATATTCACAGCAGAAAGATATCGGAGAGAACACGTAAGACACTGATCCGGTTGAAGGAGCGAAATTTTATTCTCTGCCTGTCTACGGGAAGGTCGCCGATGACTGTACCTCGTTTTGAGGGGTGGGAGCCGGATGTGTATCTCACTTTTAACGGCTCGTATTGTTATAACAGGCAGCAGGTGATCTATAAAAATCCTCTCTCGACGGAGGACGCAAAGCGGATTGTAAAAAATGCTGCTTCGATCAACAGACCCGTGTCTGCTGCTACGCCGGAAAAACTGGCGGCAAACGGGAGAGATGCGGATTTGGTGAATTATTTTTCTCTTGCGAAACTGGAAGTGGAAGTATCCGATGATTTTGATGAAATGATAGAGAATAATGAGATATACCAAATTATGTCAGGAGGGCTTGAGATTGAGTATCCGGCATTTCTGCAAGATGTGAAAAACGCGAAAATAGCGGCTTGGTGGGACCGGGCGGTAGATATTATTCCGGCGGACAGCGGAAAAGGTGTCGGAATTGAACATGTGCTTGCGTATTATCACCTGAAAAAGGAGGAGGCGCTGGCTTTCGGGGATGGCAACAACGATATAGATATGCTGCAGACAGTGGGAACCGGTGTTGCGATGGCAAACGGGTCAGAGGAGTTAAAAGCGGTGGCGGATGATATATGCGGTCACGCGGCAGAAGACGGAGTTTACCATTATTGTGTCGAGCATGGGCTGATAGATAGAATTTTATGACTTGTTCCGAAATGCGTTATAAAGTACAAAAAGGGAATTGTAACTCGGGGAATTTCCCGTTATACTTACCTTAATATGGAAGTTGAGCAGACAGGCGGTATGTCCATATGGATGTGCCGCCGCTTTTGTAGATGTTTTAGCGCAAACAGACAGGAGGATACCACGGTATGTTGAAAAAGAGCGAAAAGAAGAATGAAAAAAAGAGGGAGAAAGAGATCGATAATCTGGTGAAGAAACTTACTCTGGATGAAAAAATCACCATGATCCACGGCGCTTCTCTTTTCCGTTCCGGTGCGGTAGAGAGGCTGGGGATTCCGGCAATTGAAACTTCGGACGGGCCTATGGGTGTGCGTGCGGAATTTATGGACGACAGATGGATTCCCGCGGGCAATCAGGATGATATGGTTTCCTATCTTCCAAGCAACAGCGCGCTGGCCTCTTCATGGAATACGGATCTTGCCCGGAAAATGGGACATGTACTCGGCGCGGAGGCCAGGGGGCGTGGCAAGGATGTGATTTTGGCGCCGGGCATCAATATCAAGAGAGATCCACTCTGCGGCCGGAACTTTGAATACATGAGCGAAGACCCGGCGCTGACGGCAGCGCTTGTTGTGCCTTTTATACAGAGTGTGCAGAAAAATGACGTGGCGGCATGTGTGAAACATTTCGCAGCCAATGTACAGGAGACGGGCCGTCTGTTTGTGGATGAGACGATCGACGAGCGGACGCTTTACGAGCTTTATCTGCCTGCGTTCAAGGCTGCGGTGCAGGAGGGCTGCGCTTACTCTGTTATGGGCGCTTACAATAAGATAAACGGCGCCTACTGCTGTGAGAGCAAAACCCTTTTAGATCGGATTTTGCGGGAGGAGTGGGGATTTGACGGTACAGTGATCAGCGATTGGGGCGCCGTGCACAGCACGAAAGAGGCTGCAGCGTGTTCCATGGATCTGGAAATGTCGATATTCTCGGATTTTGACGAGTACAAGCTGGCTAATCCTTTAAAGGAATCCATAAAAAAGGGTGAGATATCCGAGGACGCGGTGGATGCCAAAGTAAGAAATCTGTTGCGCATGATGTATCGTTTGAAGATGATTGGCGCTAAGAAGGATACGAGAGAGAAGGGCGCGTACAATTTGCCGGAACACCGTGAGGCGATCCGGCGCACGGCGGAAGAGTCCATGGTTTTGCTGAAAAATGAGAATCATGCGCTGCCTTTGGATGCGAAAAAGATTAAAAAACTTGCGGTGATTGGCGTGAATGCGGCCAAAGTGCATTCCGATGGCGGCGGCAGTGCGGAGATCAAAGCTCTCTACGAAATTTCCCCGCTGGCGGGTCTGAAAATGTATCTGGGAGGAAACATAAAGGTGGCGTATGCGCCGGGCTACTATGTACCGGTAAAACCGAAGACGTTTGAGACGAACTGGCAGGCGGCAAGTCTGGATGAGCTGAAAAACAACACGGTGGGACAGATGGTCAGAAATGAATTGGGTGAAAACGAGGAACATATCAAGGGCGAGCAGGAAAGGCTAACGCAGATCGAGCGGGATAAGGCGGAGATTCACGAAAAGAATCCGGAACTGTTTAAACAGGCGATCGCTTTGGCTAAGGATGCCGATGCGGTGATTTTCGTGGGCGGTTTGAATCACGATTATGACAGCGAGGGATTTGACAGATCGGACATGAAGCTGCCTTACGAACAGGATCTTTTGATTGAGGAACTTTTAAAAGTCAGGAAAGATACCATTATCACTTTTGTGGGCGGTTCCCCTGTGGAAATGCCTTGGCGGGATAAAGCGCAGGCAATTTTGTGGAGCTATTATGCGGGGATGGAGACGGGAAACGCGTTTGCAAACATTATTTTCGGCGAGGTAAATCCGTCCGGAAAATTGGCGGAAACTTTCCCGCAAAAATACGAAGACTGTGCGACGGCAAAGAACGGGCAGTCAGGCGCATGGGATAAAATTACACTGGAGGAAGGTTTATACTGTGGCTACCGCCATTATGACAGGCAGCATCTGACACCGGCTTTTTGCTTCGGACACGGGCTTTCCTACACGAATTTTGAGTACGGCGGACTTACGCTGAAGGCGGAGAAAGGGAAGGATGTTAAGTTGACTTTTTCGGTCAAAAATGTCGGAAAGCGGGCAGGTGCGGAAATCGTACAGATCTATATTGCACCCATTGCGGCACAGGTGGACAGGCCGGATAAGGAATTGAAAGCCTTTGCCAAGGTAGAATTGGAAGCGGGGCGTTTGAAAAAGGTTTCTTTGACTTTGAAGCAGGAAACGTTTATGCATTTCGACGTCCAGTTACACAAATTTATTGCGGATGCGGGCGACTATGAAATTTTGGTAGGTGCATCCTGCCAAGATATCAGACTGCGGGGCATCGCGACGCTTAACTGACGTGAAAACCGCTTATCATTTGCATATTTCTCTACTCTGCTGTACATGCTGGTTGTAGAACGATTCGTTCGGAAAAGATTGCCCGGTACAGGGTATTTCGGCGAAATGGTTTGGATCAAAAGGTAGAAAGGGTGGAAGAAATGGATTATAATACGTTGCCTGTCGGGCTAGGGTTAGCATTTGCGACCAACCGCGCGGCTATGGACCGCTTTGCGGATATGAGCGATGATGAGAAGAAGGAGTTTGTGGAGAGAAGCCGGAGCGTCATGTCGAAAAAAGAGATGGACAATCTGGTGAGTTCGCTCGCTAAGGACGAGGAACCGGATCTCCATCTCGAAGATGTAAATCAGATTTTTAAAGGGCCGGGTATCGGATAAACCAAGGCCCTTGAAAAAGTAAGTAAGGAGTTTCTTATGCGGATACAATTGCCTGCCAAAGTGCATAACATCATAAATACGCTGGAAGAGGCGGGGTATGAGGCGTACGCGGTGGGCGGTTGTATTCGGGACTGCGTACTCGGCAGGATGCCGGACGATTGGGATATTACCACTTCAGCAAAGCCGGAGGAAATAAAACATCTTTTTACAAGAACCGTTGACACGGGGATTAAGCACGGGACCGTAACGGTTCTTTTGGGAGGAGAAGGCTTTGAGGTGACCACTTACCGTATCGACGGCGCCTATGAGGATGGCAGGCATCCCACGGAAGTGACTTTTACCGCCAGTTTAAAAGAAGATCTGCGGCGGCGTGATTTTACCATAAACGCCATGGCTTACAATGACAGGAGCGGACTGGCGGATCTATACGGCGGACTGGCGGACATAGAAAAGCAGGTGATCCGCTGTGTGGGGGAAGCGAAGGAGCGGTTTGAGGAGGACGCCCTGCGTATGCTTAGGGCGGTGCGGTTTTCCGCAAAGCTCGGATATCAGATTGAGGAATCTACCGGTGAGGCGATCAAGGCACTTGCACCGAATTTACAGAAAATCAGCGCGGAACGGATTCAGGTGGAGCTTGTGAAATTGGTGACTTCTCCCCATCCCGATTATCTGCGGACCGCTTACGAGCTTGGTATTACAGCACAGATTTTGCCGGAATTTGACCTCTGCATGAAAACCCCGCAGAGACATAAGCATCACTGCTACAATGTGGGGGAACATATTCTGCACTCCATGCTCGGCGTGGAGCCGGAAAAAGTGCTGCGGCTTGGCATGCTGTTTCATGATATCGGAAAGCCGCAGACTCTGACTGTTGACCCGGACGGGACAACCCATAATAAAAGGCATCCCTTCGAGGGAGAAAAAATTACCAGAAAGGTTATGCGGCGTTTAAAGTTTGACAACGATACGATTGACAAGGTGACAAAGCTGGTATTATACCACGATTACGATATTGTGGCTACAGAGGCTGGCGTCAGACGGGCCGTCAACCGCATGGGGGAAGATATTTTCGCTATGATTTTCATTGTTCGGCGCGCCGATATCGCGGCCCAGAGCGATTACATGCGAAAGGAAAAGCTGGAAAAAATAGCCTACATAGAAGCGCTGTACAGGGAAATTACGGCCCGAAAGGATGCGGTTACGCTCAAAGATCTGGCCATTTCCGGAAATGACCTGATTGCCGAGGGGATGCCGCCCGGAAGGCAGATCGGGGAGACGCTGTCCGCGCTTTTAGAAAGGGTGCTTGACGATCCGTCTCTCAATACGAGAGAGAATCTTTTAAAACTGTATAAAGAAGTGTAATGAAAATCCCCTGCCGTTCATAAGATGTAACAGTCAGAGTCAGGCGGGGGGTATTTTTTGTGAACGACAGAGCTGTCAGTTTATTAGAGAATTATGAGATAGAGGTGCGCCGTACATGGAAAGGCCGTGGAGCGATTCTCTGCGATTCGGATCGGGGTCTGCTCATTATGAAGGAATATAGCGGTCCGGCGGAGAAGGTCGGCTTTCAGGATTATTTGCTGAATCATATCCGGGAAAGCGGCGTAGTGCGGGCGGAGACGATCCTGCGGACAAAAGAAGACGAGCTGATTGTCCGCGATCAGGACAGGACGGCCTATATTGTAAAGACTTACTGTGAGGGCAGGGAGTGCGATCACAGGAATCCGCAGGAATGCCGTCATGCGGTGGATACGCTGGCGCGCCTGCACGGCGTCTGTGATCTTTCCGGTTGTGAAATTCTGGAGGAACAGCCCGTCTTTCATGTGGAAAATGAGTATGAAAAGCATAACCGCGAGTTGAAAAAGGTGCGGAAATTTTTGCGGGAAAAGAGCCAGAAAACCGATTTTGAGATCTATTTGATGAAACATTATGACTATTTTATGGATATTGCCTTGCAAATTACAGGGGATTTGAGTTATTATGCCTATGAGGAGGATTCTTATACCGCCTCCGTTGTGTGCCACGGCGATTACCAGTATCACAATATCATACAGACCGAAAGGGGTAGTGTACTCGTCAATTTTGAGAAGTGCATCAGGGATTATCCCGTTCGGGATCTGTATCTGTTTATGCGCAAGCTATTGGAAAAAAATAACTGGTCGCAGCCGCTTGGTGATATGCTTCTTTCGGGGTATAATGAAGTGAGACCTTTAAGTGAACGGGATTACAGACAGCTTTATTTTCGCTTTGCCTATCCGGAGAAGTTCTGGAAAATCGCGAACTTCTATTATAACAGCGGCAAGGCATGGATTCCCGGGCGGAACATGGAAAAAACAGAGAAATTGTTTGCACAGGAGAGAGAAAAACAGCTCTTTTTAAAGAGTGCGTTTCCGTCCTGTGTGTCGTAAGAAATCGACGTAGAAATGGAGTAGAAAATGATTAGGATGCACAGAAGAATTTCCAAGGCTGTTACGGTGCTGACACTGGCGGCGCTTGTCCTGACAGGCTGTACTTCGGAGGCCAGCAACATAGGAAAGGCCAAGGATAAAAACGGAAAACCGGATGTGATTGACACCGGATTTACGCTTTCCACTGTGGGAAGTTATGATTCTGCGGACACGGCGGTTGTCCTGTCTACGGATACGGATAACAAAGCGGTGTCCCTCATCAATATGGATACGGGCAAGCAGTATACCCTCTATTATGACGGTACTACCTATGTGAAGGATAAATACGACGGCCCCATGAGCATTTCCCAGATTAAGGCGGGGGATGTGGTGGATGTCACTTTCTTAAAAGGAAAGAAAAAGATTGCCAGCATCCAGCGGTCTCCGCAAGCCTGGGTTTATGATAAGATAAATAACTATGATCTGGCGGGCGCGAACAGAACGGCCAGCATCGGTTCCCAGATGTATTCTCTGCCTGACGGCGCCGTTGTTTTGTCGGAGGGCCGTCGTGTGGAGGCGGGCGAAGTGGTGTCGCAGGACGTGGTTACGATCTCCGGCATCGATCATAAGATTTACAGTGTAAGTGTGGATAAAGGACACGGATATCTGCGTCTGAAAAATGACCAGCCCCTTTTAGGCGGCTGGATTGAGGTGGGCAACAGCGTGATCCGCCAGATCAAAGAGGACATGCTTTTAACAGTACCCGAGGGCAGTTATCAGGTAGTGTTGTCCAACAACAATATAGGTTGTGTGAAAGAAGTGACGGTAGAGCGGGATAAGGAAGTCGTGCTCGATGTGAGCGATTTGGAAATCGCGGAAGACGCCGTCGGGAAAATTCTTTTTACGGTGGAGCCGGAGAGCGCAAAGGTCAGTGTGGACGGCAAACCTGTGGATATCAGTCAGGTTGTTGAGTTAAAGTACGGGATTCATCAAGTGCAGGCGGAAGCGAGCGGTTACGATACCCTGACCAGACATATTCAGGTAGGTTCAGAGTATGCGACCATTTCCTTTAAATTGGAGGAAAGCCGTAAGGATGACGGCAGCGATTCCATCAGCGGCAATTCTACTACTGCAGAGCGGGTTCCATGGGAGGATACTTTGGAGACTTCCATAGAAAATAAACCAAGCACCGGCAGCGATACTGATTCCAGCGTAAGCGAAAATGCGCTGGGAAGTTCCAGCAATAATAAAGTGTACATTGATTCTCCGAAGGGCGTTGAGGTATATCTGGACGGAAATTATGTGGGCATTGCGCCTGTCAGGTTTACAAAGACCACGGGCAGACATGAAATCACCCTGAAAAAGAGCGGCTATAAGACAAAGACTTATACGATTTATCTTGAAAACACCAAACAGGATGAGACATATTCCTTCTCCGAGCTGGAAAAAATAAGCAGCGGCAGCAATAATAATAAAGACGATGACGACGATGATAATTCCGGCAGCGGATCGCTGGGAACGCCGCCTAAGCCTGCCGGGAAGGTGAATTTTTCGGTTTCTCCCGCGGAAGCCAAAGTCAGCATAGACGGAAAGGAAGTAGATATCAGTGAACCGGTAGAGCTTGATTACGACGAATATGAGGTGGTCATTTCGGCGGAAGGCTATGAGACGATAACGGAGAAGATCGAGATAGCCGCTGAGAGCGCGGATTACAGCTTTACGCTGGAAAAGAGCAAGGAACCGGAGCCAGGTGAAGACGAAGATAACAAGAACCCAGATGACGGCACAGGAGATAACACCGGCGGAACCGTGAATCCGGATGACGGCACAGGAGATAACACCGGAGGAAGCGGAAATCCGGACGACGGCACAGGAGGTAATACCGGAGGAAGCGGAAATCCGGGCGACGGTACAGGAGGTAATACCGGAGGAAGCGGAAATCCGGGCGATGGCACAGGTGACAACACTGGAGGCGGTGGCAGTACAGGCGGCACTGGCACGGGAAACACCGATGGAACCGGAGAAGAAAACGTCGATACAGATGATGGTCTGACAGAGGAGACGGTTGTGATTTCCAAGGAAGCCCATCCGATCCGGAAATGGCTTTCCTCGCTGTTTAAAAAGTAAAATATTACATAAAGCGGCCGGCGCTCTTATTTAAGAGCGCTGTACCTTTGTACCGGCACATAGAAACCATCATTTTGATAAAGGAGCGCACATGTCCGAAAAACAATACACATACGAGGAATTTCTTCAAATCATTGCCACACTTCGCGGCGAAAACGGCTGCCCTTGGGACAAGGTGCAGACACACGACAGCTTAAAACCCTGTATGATGGAGGAGGCGGCTGAGCTGCTTGCCTCTATCCGCATTTATCAAAAGACGGGTAACCCCGAAAATATGATAGAAGAGCTTGGAGACGTTCTTTTACAGGTCGTTATGCATGCGCAGATTGCTTCCGAGGAGGGGCTTTTTACCATGAAGGACGTGGTAAATGAAGTCAGCCGAAAAATGGTGCGGCGGCATCCTCACGTTTTCGGTACGGGAAATGCAGATACGCCCGACGAAGTGCTTGTGAATTGGGAGGAGATTAAAAAGGAAGAGAAAAAAGACAAGGATTGGATGGAATCGCCTTTAAAGGATATTCCAAAAGAATTGCCATCCCTGACGAGAGCGGTTAAAGTTTTGAAGAAAATAGATAAACACTATGAGAAGGGAAGCACTTTTGAACAGGATACGGCGGCGATCTGTGAACTGGCGGAGGCGTTAAAAAATTGTGAGCCACAGGCGGATAATAAAGAGGTGGGATCGCTTTTATCTGATCTGCTTTTGCGGATAAGCGATGTGGCCAGAATCGCGAAAATCCCACAAGAACAGGCATTGACGGACCGAATAGAAGATTTAATCGATAAATACGAGTAAATTTTCTGACAATAGGGTATAATTTTATTAATAAAGAATTAACTATCGGAATTTGATGCCTGTAAACCCGAAAAATGCCGTAAAAAAGGCATTTTTTTCTTGACACGCTGAGTAAAAGCAGATATAAATATGTATAGACGCTTCCGAGGGGAGCTAAAAATAATACGATAACTCATTTAAGAGGAGGAGTTCAAATGAACAAGACAGAGTTAGTTGCAGCAATGGCTGATCAGGCAGGCTTATCTAAGAAAGACGCAGAAAAGGCTTTAAAGGCATTCACGGATGTGGTTGCTGATGAACTGAAGAAGGACGGAAAGGTGCAGTTGGTTGGCTTCGGTACTTTTGAAGTTTCCAAGAGAGCGGCTAGAGAGGGCAGAAATCCTCAGAGCGGCGCCGTTATGAAGATCGCAGCATCCAAGGCTCCTAAGTTTAAGGCTGGTAAGGCTTTAAAGGATATGCTCAACGCATAATTGAATTTTTCGGAGACAAATAAGGCCTGTATGCTCTGCATACGGGCCTTTCTATATGAACAAAAAACGCGGTGAAAAAGCGGAACAAACAGGAGGTAGACATGCGACTGGATAAATATTTGAAAGTGTCAAGATTAATCAAACGCCGCACGGTGGCCAACGAGGCCTGTGATGCGGGCAGAGTTCTTATTAATGACAAACCGGCAAAAGCGTCCGCCAATGTAAAGACAGGAGACGTGATTACAATACAGTTCGGTAACAAAGAGGTGAAGGTAGAAGTTCTCGACGTGCAGGAGACGGTGCGCAAGGAGGAGGCGAAAGAACTGTTCCGCTATCTCACATAAAGGATAAAAGAGACATATTTTTGAAAGAGCAGACATACACTGAATCAGTACCATACTTATGGTATAGGAGGGCGTGTATGGAAGATCTGAATCATGGCGGTAAACGGCCGCATAAACTGATGCTAACGGGCAGAAGAACCTGTGCGCTGACAGGTGTAAATGATGTGCTTTCCTTTGACGTGAACGAGATTCTGCTGGAGACAGAGCAGGGAATGCTGATGATACGGGGCGGTGAGCTGCATGTAAGCAGGCTTTCCCTTGATAAAGGCGAAGTGGATATCGACGGGCGGATTGACAGCTTTACGTATTCGGAAACCGCAGGGTATGGCGCAAAAGGCGAATCCCTGTTGGCGAGACTGTTTAAATAGCACGGGATTAAGGGGGTAAATGCCTAAAATATGAGCCGTGAGATTGTGCAGGAGCTTACTTTTTTTACACATTCCGTCATTATGGGGCTGGTTATTACCTTTATCTACGACTGGATTCGCGTACTTCGCAGGCTTTTCAGGCACGGGACAGCTTTCATATCAATAGAAGACTTTTTATTCTGGTTGACCTGTGGGATCGGTGTTTTCTATATGCTTTACAGAGAGAACAATGGGACGCTTCGATGGTTTGCGGTTCTCGGTGCCACAATCGGTATGTTTCTTTATAAGGTGATCGTCAGGGATGTGTTTGTAAATGTTATGTCAACGTGTCTACACAAGATCATGTGGTCTGTTTTTCGTTTCCTACAAATTGTGCTAAAACCCCTGAAACACATGATTTATACGGGGAAAACGTTTGTTCTTTACATGGGAAAGAAATTGAAAAAGTGTAAAAATTTTATTAAAAAACGGTTGACGGGTTTTATAAAAACCATTAGAATGGTTTTATGTAAACGCTAACTGCGGGGGGAGAGGGGAAAGTTTAAGGGCATGGCAAGAAAAGCAGCATATCGTAAAAGACGTCAGAACAGGCTGGCCATGCTTTTAGTTACCACCGTAGTGTTAATGATGATGCTTGTGGTTACTTTTAAGAGTGTGGAGCTGCGGGAGAAACGTCAGTTTTATATGAGCAGGGAAGAAGCGCTGATTCAGGAAATAGAAGCGGAAGAGGCGAGATCCTTGGAAATTGAGGAGTATGGAAAGTATACGCAGACCAAGAAATTCGTTGAGGAAGTGGCGAAGGAGAAGCTGGGTCTGGTGTATGAGGGTGAAATCATATTTAAGGATGAGAAATAAATTCGGCTGTTTCATACAGGTGGAGATTTTGGCCGACGGGGCAGCAAAATAGGATATAAATAGGTTAGTTTTAAACGGCGAGTAGGGGAAATTTTCTCCTACTCGATTTTTGGAATAAAACGCATCAACTTTTCATATATATGTGTAAGACGGGTTTTGCGGGCATTTTTGCTTCACCCGGACAGGCGGTATTGATGTATATGGAGGCGGTGTGATGAAAAGACGGACAAACATAGGAGTAGACGACAGAATAGATATGATACCGGAGTATGGCAGACAGAAGCTGTTAGCTTATGCGGATTCTTTCCGGGATCTGGCGGATTTGTTTGAAGACATGCAGGCAAAGGACGAGCCTTCCGGTGACGAGCCTGCGGACAGACAAGAGTATCTGTGCAGGCGGCGTCTGCAGGAAAGTCAGGGACTTCTGGCAGAACATTTGAAGGAGATGGCACATATCCTTGCGGTGACAGCCAGAGAAACCTGCCGCTGCCGTCCTATGGGAGAACGGCGGCATAAGCAGATAGCGGCGATGCTTCGGGAATCCGGTATTATATTGAAAGATTTGCTGGAGCTGGAGTATGAAGACGGTCATAGGGAGATCAGCCTTGTCATGAGACAGGATGAGGGTAGGCGTGCACGGTTCGGTGAGACGGAGTATATTTCTACGGAGGATGTGGCGGATTACATATCGGTGGCGATGAACCGGAGGCTATGCGCAGCGAAAAACACGCCGGCCTTTCTTGCGGCGGAGTATCATACTTATTATTTTTTGGAGGAACCGTCTTATCATTTACTGACCGGTTATGCCAAGGCCGTGAAGGAGACGGAAAAAGTGTCGGGAGACAGCTATTCCTTTTTCGAATCGGATACGGGAAGACTCCTGATCCTGTTATCGGACGGCGTCGGTTCAGGAGAAGAAGCGCGCCGGGAGTCGTGCCGGGTGATTGACATGATGGAGCGTCTTCTGGAAGCGGGATTTAATAAGGAACCGGCCGTGCAGATGGTAAACGGGGCGATGGCGGCGGCAGGACAGGAACAGGCGATGTCTACGCTGGATGTCTGTGACATTGATCTTTACACGGGAAACTGCGCGTTTGTGAAAATGGGAGCGGCCAGCACTTATATTAAAAGAGGCCGTCTGGTGGACAGGCTGTCCTCGAGAAATCTGCCGCTGGGGGTCTTCTGGCAGACGACGCCGGAAATACAGAATCGGACGCTGCAAAGCGGAGACTACGTGATCATGCTTTCGGACGGGGTGCTCGACGCGCTTTCGGAAGGCATCGGTGAGGAGGCGCTGCCGGAAATTATCGGCAGAATGGAATACAGCAATCCGGGAGAGATCGCGAATCAGATTTTGGCCTGTGCGATTGGACAGAGCCGAGGGAGGATTCGTGATGACATGACGGTACTTGTAACGGGAATTTGGGATCAGGAGGGTTCTTTGTAACCGGGGAAAGCAGACGGACAGGCGAAGGATGAAGGATAAATTTTACGAGAAAATAAAACAATATATGAATATCCACGGCATGATTGCACCCGGAGATTGTATCACGGCCGGTGTTTCCGGGGGAGCCGATTCTATCTGTATGCTGCATTTGCTGATCCGGCTGCAAAAGGAGATTCCGTTCCGGCTGGCGGTGGTGCATGTAAATCACGGAATCCGTGCGGAAGCCGGGGAGGACGCCGCTTTTGTGGAAAGGCTGTGCAGTCGGTGGGGGATTCCTTTCTATTTGCGGAAAGTGGATATGGCGGGCTATGCGGCAGTCCATAGGCTGTCGGCGGAGGAAGCCGGGCGTCTGCTCCGGTATCAGGCATTTCGGGAGGTGCTTGGCGAAATCCGGGACGGGGACAGAGGCAGGATTGCAGTGGCGCACAATGCGGATGACAGAGCGGAAACCATGCTTTTTCATATGTTCCGGGGCAGCGGATTAAAAGGCCTTTCGTCCATTCGTCCGGTCAGGGAATCGATTATCCGCCCTCTTCTATGTGCAAGCCGGGAAGAAGTCGAAGCCTGGCTTACGGCGGAAGGATTTGACTGGAAGGAGGACGCAACCAACAGGGAGGACATTTACGTCCGCAACAAAATAAGGCATCATATACTGCCCTATGCGCGGCAAAAGATCTGCGGCGGCGCGGTCTCCCATATGGGCGAGCTGGCGGATATGCTGGCGGAGACGGAAAGTTACCTGATGCGGGAGACGGACAGGCTTTACGACAGATATGTGAAGGAAGATTTGGAAAGAAGATCCGGCGGACATATGGCTGTAGAGAAGGTTTGGGAAACAGGCAGTCTTTATGGGAAAATAGAGATTGGACTGGCCGGTTTCCGGACAGAAGATGTGGTGATGCGAAAGCGCATATTGCTGCGGGCGCTGGAGAGAATAACGCCGCACCGGAGGGATATTACCGCGCGTCACATTGCGGGGCTGATAGAACTTACAGAGAAAGAGGGCAGTAAGGAACTTTTTCTTCCATATGGAATCCGGGCCGTCAAGGAGTACGATACGCTGTTTTTGAGGCGGAGGGAAAAGGTGGCAGCGGATGAAAAAGATGTTTCGGCTCAGCAGGCGGCAGAAATTGACGGTTCGGTGTTTTCACCGGGGGAACTGACGGAGATTTGTATATCCGGATCTGCGCTGGCGACGGGTGCTGCGGCACAGTTCGATGTGCCGGGCGGGGGAAGCTTCACCTTAATTCTGTGGGAGGCGGCATTTCTTCCGACAGCGTCCTTTTTCTACAGAAAGGAACAAAATATTCCAGAAAATAGATATACGAAATGGTTTGATTATGATAAAATAACTACGTCTTTACTCCTGCGGACCAGAAGGCCGGGAGATTATCTTACAATAGACGACGCGCTTCATACCCAGTCTGTAAAACAGTACATGATCAATGAAAAAATCCCGAAGGCGAAACGGGACAGCATGTATTTGCTGGCGGACGGTGCCCATATTCTCTGGGTGCCCGGCCATCGCGTAAGCAGACAGTATAAGGTGGAAAAAAGTACAAGGCGTATTTTGGAAGTACGCCTAAGAGGAGGAGACCATGGCGGAACGGATAGAAGTATTGTTGACTGAGGAAGAGGTTGACAGGCGTATTCAGGAAATCGGCGATCAAATTTCCAAAGATTATGCCGGAAAACAGGTGCATTTGGTGTGTGTATTAAAGGGCGGCAGCTTTTTTATGTGCGAACTGGCTAAACGGATCACTGTGCCTGTGTCCATTGATTTTATGTCAGTATCCAGCTACGGCGGGGACACCAAGTCAAGCGGTGTAGTCAGGATTGTGAAGGATCTGGACGAGTCCCTAAAGGACAAGCATGTAATCGTGGTTGAGGATATTGTGGATTCCGGACGGACGCTGAGTTATCTGCTGGATATGCTGCGGAGCAGAGGGGCTCTGGATGTGAGACTCTGCACGCTTTTAGACAAGCCGGACAGGCGCGTGGTAGATGTGAAGGTGGATTACACAGGATTTGAGATTCCGGATGAATTTGTGGTGGGATACGGTCTGGACTACGATCAGAAATACCGCAACCTGCCTTATATCGGAGTCGTAAAGTTCGATTGAATGTTTCGCACAGGCCGGCGCATTTACTGCGAGGCTGTAGGAAGGACGGAGTAGAGGAATTACTGCATGAACAAGAGTGGTAGAAGTTTTTATCTGTATTTTGTAATTATCATCTGCCTGCTGCTGTTTACGGTGTGGGTGGGTACGCTGCGTGTGCCGAACAGCGGTTATACCAGAGGCGAATTTGAAAGGCAGATGGAGAAGAATGAAGTTGCGGTCGTGACGGTATGCCCAAACAGGGATACGCCTACGGGGTCGCTTAAGGTGATTTTAAAGAGCGGCGAGGAGAAGGTGCTCCATGTGACGGACGTGACGGAGATGGAAAGTATTGTCAGGCAGCATGGCATAGACTGTTCCGTGGAGAGCGTACCGGAGGAGAGCTGGTTTTTAAACAGTGTCCTGCCGATTTTGATTGTGGTCGTTGTCTGCGTTTTCTTCTTCGTGATGATGAATTCCCAGAATGCGGGCGGTGGCGGCGGCAAAATGATGAACTTTGGGAAGAGCCGCGCCAGACTCACGGTGGGAGCGGAAAATAAAATCACGTTGGGAGATGTGGCCGGTTTAAAGGAAGAGAAGGAGGAACTGCAGGAGATCGTTGAGTTTCTCAGAGAGCCGGGGAAATTTACCAAGGTCGGTGCGAGAATCCCAAAGGGTGTGCTTTTAGAGGGTGCGCCCGGTACAGGTAAGACGCTTCTTGCCAAAGCGATTGCAGGCGAGGCGAATGTGCCCTTTTTCAGTATTTCCGGTTCGGATTTTGTGGAAATGTTTGTCGGCGTGGGCGCGTCCCGTGTGCGCGATATGTTTGCGGAGGCGAAACGCCATGCGCCCTGTATTATTTTTATCGATGAGATTGATGCGGTGGCCAGACGACGAGGCACCGGCATGGGCGGCGGCCATGATGAGAGGGAGCAGACGTTAAATCAGCTTTTGGTGGAGATGGACGGTTTCGGCGTCAATGAGGGAATTATCGTGATGGCAGCCACAAACCGTGTGGATATCTTAGATCCGGCAATCCTTCGTCCGGGACGTTTTGACAGAAAAATTACCGTGGTTTCCCCGGATGTGCGGGGCAGAGAGGATATCTTAAAGGTACATGCGAAGAATAAACCTCTCGGCGATGATGTGGATTTACAGCAGATTGCCCAGACTACGGCGGGTTTTACCGGAGCGGATCTGGAGAACCTGTTGAACGAGGCGGCAATCAACGCGGCGATGGATAAGCGGGCTTTTGTGCGGCAGGAGGATATAAAGAGAGCGTTTATCAAAGTGGGAATCGGTGCGGAGAAGAAGAGCCGCATCATTTCGGAGAAGGAAAAGAAGATCACGGCTTACCATGAGGCAGGCCACGCGATTCTCTTCCATGTGCTGCCGGATGTGGGACCGGTTTACACCGTTTCCATCATTCCTACGGGGCTGGGGGCAGCAGGCTACACCATGCCGCTTCCCGAGAAGGATGAAATGTTCCTCACAAAGGGAAAGATGCTCGAGGATATTATGGTTTCTTTGGGCGGCCGTATCGCGGAGGAAATTATCTTTGACGATATCACGACGGGAGCGTCCAGCGATATTAAGAAAGCTACCAAGGTAGCCCGCAGGATGGTAACCCGTTACGGTATGTCCGATAATATCGGTGTGATCAACTACGATGATGATGACGACGAAGTGTTTATCGGCAGGGATCTGGCTCATGCGAAAAATCACAGCGAGCTTGTCTCCGGGGAGATCGACAGGGAAGTAAAAACGATTATCGATGAGTGCTATCAGAAGGCGAAGGATATCATTATGGAGCATGAGGATGTGCTGCATAAGTGCGCGAAGCTCCTTCTGGAAAAGGAAAAGATCAACCGTACGGAGTTTGAATCCCTCTTTGATACGTACTATCCCCAGCCAGAAGAACCGGGTGAGCGGGTAGGAGGACAGCATTAATTGTGCATAATATACAAAAATGAGTATACAAAATTGTAATATTTGTGAATCCTTGGTATTGTAGACAGACAGGGGGTGTGCTAATATACTACTTGTAACCCCCCAATACATTATATAGTTTTTTGCTATACCCCATAAGAAAGAAATACCTTCTCTAAAAAAGACAGTTTAACGGCTGTCTTTTTTACTTTGTCATGGTTTGGTGTAAGAATTGTGGGTTGCGCATCCACAATATATAGGATAAAATAATTGTATATTGTTCTTATTTTTAAGGAAAGGCTGATTATGGATATCAATCAATTTCAAAAGGCAGAAAAGAATCAGCAGTATTTTTCAGGTATGCGTCCGGTTTTTAATAGAAAGGCCTTATTTACGGACATGACTGAAGACTATGTTTCGCCGGCAGAGCCAAGCGCCTACGGCGAAGTTACCGTGCGTTTCCGGTCTGCGAAAAATAATATTGATAAAGTGTTTTTTGTGCATAAGAATGAAAAGCATATCATGTTCAGGACGGAATCGGATGCGTACTTCGATTACTATACGCATACGGTTCAGCTGGAGGATGAGAAGCTGAGTTATTATTTTGAGGTACATGCAGGACGGCTCTCCTGTTATTATGACAGGCGGGGTGTCACGAAGGATACCAACGAATACTATCATTTTCATGTCATTCCGGGATTTAAGACGCCTGACTGGGCGAAGGGAGCGGTATTTTACCAGATTTACGTAGACCGCTTTTACAACGGCGATTCGACCAACGACGTGTTGACCAACGAGTACCAGTATATCGGTGATAAGACGGTCAGAGTGGAGGATTGGGATAAGTATCCGGCGGCAATGGGCGTGCGTGAGTTTTACGGCGGCGACCTGCAGGGTGTGCTTGATAAGATGGATTATCTGCAGGATTTGGGCGTGGACGTGATTTATTTCAATCCGCTGTTTGTGTCGCCCTCTAACCATAAGTACGACATACAGGATTATGATTATATTGACCCTCATTTCGGTAAGATTGTGCATGACGAGGGCGATCTTTTGAGACCGGACCAGACGGAGAACCGTTTTGCCACCCGGTATATTGATCGTATTTCCAACAAGGAGAATCTGGAGGCAAGCAACGAGCTTTTTGCGGAAGTGGTAAAAGAAGCGCACAGAAGAGGCATGAAGGTGATTCTCGACGGCGTGTTCAATCACTGCGGTTCTTTCAACAAATGGCTGGACAGGGAGCGCATCTATGAGAACGCACCGGGTTATGAAAAGGGTGCTTATATTGATAAAGACAGTCCTTACCACGATTATTTCCGCTTCCATGACGAGCATAAATTTCCATATAACGGTTCCTATGACGGCTGGTGGGGACACGATACGCTGCCGAAGCTGAATTATGAAAATTCCAGACAGCTTTTGGACTATGTACTGTATATTGGCAGGAAATGGGTATCTCCGCCTTACAATGCGGACGGCTGGCGTCTGGACGTGGCGGCGGACTTGGGGCACACCCCGGAGTTTAACCATAGCTTCTGGAAAGAATTTCGCAAGACGGTTAAAATGGCGAATCCGAACGCGATTATTCTGGCGGAGCATTACGGCAGTCCCGTAGACTGGCTGCAGGGTCAGGAGTGGGATACGGTTATGAACTATGATGCCTTTATGGAGCCGGTGACGTGGTTTCTGACAGGGATGCAGAAGCACAGCGACGACTACAGGGAGGATATGCGGGGTAACGCCGATAATTTTTGGGGGGCAATGAGGCATCACTGTGCCGCTTTCACCATGCCATCCATTTTGGTGGCGATGAATGAACTGTCCAACCATGACCATTCCCGGTTTCTTACCAGGACGAATCACAAAGTGGGCAGGACGAATACCCTGGGACCGCAGGCGGCGGACGAGGGTGTGAATAAAGCGGTGCTTCGCGAGGCGGTGGTGATCCAGATGACATGGCCCGGTGCGCCGACGATCTATTATGGGGATGAAGCGGGCGTCTGCGGGTTCACCGACCCGGATAACAGGCGGACTTATCCATGGGGACATGAGGATAAGGAACTGATCGCCTTTCACAAGGAGATTATCCGAATCCATAAGACACATCAGGAATTTCTGACGGGTTCTCTCAAATATCTGGACGCCGACTACAACGTGATCGGTTATGGCAGATTTAACAGAGAGGGGCAGTCGGTGATTCTTGTCAATAACAACGATTACGAGATCACAAAGGAAGTGTCGGTGTGGTATCTGGGTATTCCGAAGGAATGCGCGCTGAATTGTCTGATGATTACGTCGGCGGATGGCTATTCCACAGAGCCGAAGCAGTATCCCGTTATTTCCGGAAAGGTTCGGGTGGTTTTGCCGGCAACGTCGGCCATTATCCTGCGGTACGAGATGCGTGCGGAGCGGAATTTTTTAAAGTTTAGCTGAGGGGCGCGATATGAAGATACTGAAGAATATCATAACGGGCATAGGAATTTTGGCGGCGTTATTGTGTGCGCTTATTATATTTTCTGCCGTAAATCCGGGAATTACGGAGACGCTTTCCTCTCTGCTTTCAGGCGAGGGTTTTCCTTCGCAGGAAGAAGAATCCGGGGCAGCGCAGGAGCAGGTGGAACCTTTTTATGAGGAAGAGCCGGTATTTTCCGATGAACTGTCCGATATGCCGTCTGAGACAGAGGAAGAACCGACGGACGATTCCACGTTGCCGGAGGAGGACGAGGAGATGGGCTCCGGACAGACCGTGCAGCGCCAGCCTGAGGAACCGGACAGAAACTATTCCAGATCGGAGAGCAGCGGAGAGCGCGTCAGGGGCATGAACGGCTATGAGCCGCCGTCAGAGTCGGGTGTGAGCGTCCCTGAGGCAGTCAGCGGTAAATCCGGCTATCAGCCCATTACGGAGAAATCCGAAGAACTGCCCGATGCGGAGGGCGGCGAGTATACGAGCGATTTGGGCTATGGCGAGACGGGCGACAACCTGTCATTTGATTCCATTTTTTACCCGTATTACCAGATGCTGGATCCGAAAGGTCAGCATCTCTATCGGCAGATATATGCCAATGCAGCCGCGTACAACGCGGCTTTTGTGCCCATTGAGGCGGTACCCGTATCGGAACTCAAAGATGTGATCATGGCGGTGTATAACGATCACCCCGAGCTTTTCTGGCTCAACACAGTTTTTACCTGCAGATATGACCAGAATAAAATATGCGCCGAGCTGGAGTTGGAGTTCAATATGACGCTGGAAGAGCTTACCGTCTCCTCAAAGACGTTCTATAATATCACAAACGAGATCTTGTCACAGGTACAGGGTCTGAGCGTGAATGAAAAAGAGAGACGGCTGCATGACATCCTGATCGAGCGGGTGGAGTACGACAAGGGCGTGGATAAGAACCAGAGCGCTTACAGTGCGCTGGTGGACGGAAAGAGCGTGTGCGCGGGATATGCCAGAGCTTATCAGTATTTGATGCAGCGGACGGGGATTCCGTGTTTTTACTGCACGGGCTATGCGGGGACGGATCATGCGTGGAACATCGTCGGACTGGATGACGGCTATTACAATGTCGATGTGACATGGGACGACACGGAAGGCGGTCAGTATGACTACTTTAATAAGACAGATGAGGCCTATGCGGACACCCATGTGCGGCGGGAGCTGTCGGTGAATCTGCCGAAGTGCGAGGGGCAAAGGTATGCGGTTCAGTGATGGCGCAGTATGGCGAGGGGACGTCAGTTTCGCGCAGAGCGAAGAGGAACGGAGACTGCTTGCTTACGAAGTCCTTTCCGTGGTAGAGGAAATTCCGCCGGGAAAAGTGGCTTCTTACGGGCAGATCGCCAGACTGGCAGGCAGGGAGAGGAACGCGAGGCTGGTGGGGAAAATTTTAAGCCGCGCGGAGTATTTCGGGAATTATCCGTGCCACAGAGTAGTCAATCATGCGGGAAGGACAGCGCCGCACTGGTCGGGGCAGCGGGAGCTGTTGGAGGAAGAAGGCGTTATTTTTAAAGAGAACGGGTGTGTGGATATGAGAAAATGTCAGTGGGAGTGCTGAAAGGCACTCCCATTTTGTGCGTATAAGCGGAGCCAGAAAGCGGCAGAGGCAGGCGGCATGTTCGTGCACTATATACAAAACCGTGAACATAAAATTTGGAATGGTCCGTAGCAAACGGCTTCCCGGCGTATACATATTCCGTGCAGGAAAAGGACGCTTATAAGGCAAACGCGAAACTGAGTGCCATGTCAGCGGCAAATCCTGACGCGCCGACAGACTTTATCGTGGACTCCAGTTTCCCGGGAACCAATGCGATTATTACGGATGTAATCCCCGAAATGATCAACTCGGTGGCATTTGGCAGCAGTTCCGTGGAGGAGGCGCTGGCAAAGGTGCAGGCGGCTGCGGACAAGATTACGGCGAACTATTAAATGGTATTTGGCGGAGAATGCCCGTATTTTGGGCATTCTCTTTGGTGAAAGTGATTTGCAAAGAAATCTAGAAGTTCTCCGCGAAACAGCCATTGCTGTGAGCGGCTAGAACTTCTTTTCACCCTATTATAATAACGGTTTTTTGACAAGTGGAAAATTGGGAGATGTGGAAATGAAAGCATTCATAAAATATTGGAATAAGCCGTCGAGATGCGCCTACTTATTTTTGGCTCCATCCGTAATTCTTTTGATACTGTTCAGTGTGATTCCGCTGGCGGCGGCGTTCGGACTGAGCCCGTTTGACGTACCGATCACAATGAATACCGCAAGTTTTGTCGGGCTTGCCAATTTCATAGAGGCATTCCATGACGAAAGATTTCTTAACAGCCTGAAAGTGACAGCTGTGTTTACGCTCCTGGAAGTGCCGCTTCAGGTTTTTGGGGCGTTGGTAATCGCAGCGTTACTTACCAAAAATAATTTCAGGAACAAACTTTTTCGGGCAATTTATTTTCTTCCTGTGATCTGTTCCGCGACAGCGGTAGGTATTATGTGGAAAATGATTCTGCATCCCAATATCGGATTTATCACAGCGGTTTTACAGACTATGGGGCTTGGAAAGATAAATTTTTTAAACACGCCCGGTCTTACAATTTTTGTGGTCTCCTTTATTTCCCTGTGGAGAAGCTTCGGTATTTCGGCAATTATTTATGTGACGGCGATTCAGCAGGTGTCGGCTTCTTTATATGAAGCGGCAGAGATGGACGGGGCGGGAAAAATAAAGCAGTTTTTTCATATTACGGTACCGTCGATACGTCCTACGTTCTGGTATATTCTGATGACGAGGTTTGCCGGAGCGCTGCAGATTTTTGATATCATTTACATCACCACCAACGGTGGACCGAATTACACGACGGAATCCACGGTTACTTACATTTATTCGCGCGCCTTTTCCTCCGCGTCGAGCATGGGATACGCCTCCGCGATGTCGGTAATTTTGTTTGCGATTATTATGGCTGTCACGGTGTTTATGTACCGCAAAATGAATAAGGAGGACTAAAAGATTGTCGTCTAAAAGAGAAAAAAGGATAAAAGAAAAAGTATGTGAGATTCCTGTTTTTGTTATTTTACTCATACTTGCGCTGCTTGTTATCGTACCGGTAATTTGGATGACATTCAGTGCCTTTAAACCCGAAAAAGAAATTATTTCATGGCCGCCCACATTTTTTCCACATGTATTGACGGGACAGAATTTTGTTGATGTGCAAAAGAGGATCAATATTTTACGTTATATGTTAAACTCCGCGATTTATGCGGGAGGAACAACCGCGCTCGCAGTAATTGTCAACAGTATGGCTGGCTATGCATACGCTTTTTATGACTTTAAGGGGAAATCGGGATTATTTTTGCTGACGCTTGCCACAATGATGGTTCCCTTTCAGGTTATTATGGTGCCGCTTTTTCTGGTGGTGTTCAAGCTGGGAATGTATGATTCCTATTGGGGGCTTATCATTCCCCGGGTCGTAGTCGCGGGCTCCATTTTTATGATGCGGGCAGCGTTTACAGGACTGCCAAAGGAACTTGCGGAGGCGGCGCGGATTGACGGGCTGTCGGAATTTGGGATTTTCAGGAAAATCATGCTGCCGCAGGTAAAGCCCGCCATTATCACGCTGACGATACTGAGTGTCAACGGCTCATGGAACGATCTGCTGTGGCCTATGATTGTGACCAGCAGTACGGAAATGAGGACGTTAGCTAACGGGCTTGCACTGTTTATAGGGCAGAACACAATCGAGTACGGGGCGGCATTTGCAGGAGCGCTGATCTCGTTATTGCCAATGTTCCTTCTTTATATTTTCGGACAGAAATATTTTGTGGAAGGAATGGCAAGCTCGGGTTTGAAGGGTTGAGAATAACCGTTCAGCATGGCGGATTGAGAAGCATAAGCGGAGGCATCGAACAAATATGGCTGAGAGAGGACTGGATTTATGTTAGAGTCACAAATTGTATGTAATAAAGACTTTATAGTGGGAAAAATCGACGAAAGGCTGTACGGATCATTTTTGGAACATATGGGGAGAGTGATCTATCACGGCGTATATGAGCCGGGGCATGTCTGCGCAGACGAGGAGGGATTCAGGACGGATGTGCTGCAGGCGGTCAGAAATATGGGCGTTACGGCGGTGCGTTACCCGGGCGGAAATTTTGTGTCGGCTTACCATTGGGAGGACGGTGTGGGACCACGCGGGAAGCGTCCCCGAAAAATTGACCTTGCATGGAAAGCAATTGAGACAAATGAGTTTGGGACGGACGAATTTATGCATTGGGCAAAGAAGGCGCAGGTGCGGCCCATTTTTACTGTGAATCTGGGAACCAGAGGGATGGAGGAAGCCCTGCAGTATCTGGAATACTGCAATTTCCCGTCGGGGACGATGTACAGCGACCTGCGAAGAAGCCACGGGGTGGAGGATCCCTACGGCGTCCGGCTCTGGTGTCTTGGCAATGAGATGGACGGGAGCTGGCAGGTGGGACATAAGGGCGCCGGAGAGTATGGAAGACTGGCGGCGGAGACAGGAAAAATAATGAAGCTGTTAGATCCGGGAATCGAGCTGATAGCCTGTGGAAGTTCTCTCTCCACGATGGAGACCTATCCGGCGTGGGATCTGGAGGTGCTGGAACAGGCTTACGATGTGATAGATTATCTGGCGTTACACCAGTATTACGGCGGTCAGGAAAAGGGAACGGCGGCATTCCTTGCACAGACACTGGATATGGAAGAGTATATCAGGACAATTCGTGCAGCGGTGCAGGTAATCAGACAAAAAAAGCGCTCCGCAAGACATGTCCGGCTCAGCATAGATGAGTGGGGCGTCTGGGCAGTACCCGGAAATTCTGTGAATAGGGAAATAGAAAACAATCCATGGCAGATGGCGGCACCGATCAGCGAGCAGATCTACACGATGGAGGATGCCCTGCTTTTTGCGGGAATGCAGATGGCGATGCTCAGGAATGCGGATGTGGTTAAGATTGCCTGTCAGTCCCTTTTGACAAATGTAAGTGCCTGCATTATGACGGATACAAACGGGGAAATGTGGCTGCAGACGATATATTATCCTTTTTATTACTTTGCAAACTATGCTAGAGGAGTGGTAATGCAGAGTAAGTGCCGGTGTGAATCGTATGAATGTGAGGGATTTAACGAAGTTCCCTATCTGGATCAGCTTGTTGTCTGGAACACAGAGCGGAGAGAGGTTGAGATTTTTTTGGTCAACAGGAGCGAGGCTGACAGTCAGGAGGTAAAAACAGAACTGCAGGGGATGGCACCCGTTTCTGTGGCCGGGGCGGTCAGTCTGTTTGCAAAGGATAAAAAAATGACGAATTACATAGACCATAATGCGGTGAGACCAGAGAAGTTTGAAGCGGTATTGTTACGGGATGATTGTGTGACGGCTCAGCTTCCGCCTCTGTCTTTTGTGGTGATCCGGATAGCAGTAGAAAAATAAAATAGATGTTTTCCATAAATAATGCTACACTGTATATGATAAATTTTATCAGATTACGGATACAGGGGAGCATTGCTATGGGAATTACGACAAAAGATCTGGCGCAGATATGCGGCGTCTCAGGAACCACGGTGCATCGGGCTTTGCATGACGGAGCCGGGCGCATTCACCCGGATACGAGGGAGATGATATTGAGGGTTGCCAAAGAAAATGATTATCGGCCGGATCTTTTGGCGCGCGGTCTGGATATTCCGATTGTATCGGTGGACAATAAGATTGCTGACGGGATTCCGTTTGTGGGAATTGACCAGAGGCGGGCGATGACGGACGCGGCCGCGAAAGTGATCGAGAAGAAGTATGAAAAGCTGATTTTTGTGTGCCCGCCGATGGAAGATACGGGAAAGCGAAATATTTATGTACATAGGGAGAGGTTAAAAGGATTTAAAGAAACCGTAGAAAATATAGCGGAATAGAAATATCGTATCTGCTGGATTGGAATTATCGGGAGCATGTCGAAAGTGTGTTGGACGAGTCGCGGAAAACGGCTTTTGTATGTTCTGCAGATGAATTTGCGTTGGAGGTTATGAAACGGCTGAAAAAATCCGGGAAAAGGGCGGGAAGGGATTACGGAATCATCGGATTTGATAATATTGATATTCTCGATTATGTGACGCCGCGTCTGACGACTATCTCAAATTCCGTGGCAGAAGTAGCAGAGACGGCAGTTGCCCTTTTATTTGAATTGATCATGCGAAAGCAGGAGGGTAAAAACTGGGAGGAGCCTGCGTCCTGTAAGATACTGCCATATCGGATGGTAGAGGGGGAAACGATTTAAATCCTTTAGCTGCGGCAAGAACAGAGAATTGCGTGGATGCAGTGAAACCGATTCAGCAGATGAGAGGTATTAAGAGTAGAGGACTTTGTCTGCTCCATGCAGGCAGGTTGATGCAAAGAGGTCATATATGACAAAAGAGGGACAGATAACGGCGGAGGCTGCGATAGACCGCTATGCAGACATGGTATATCGACTGGCGTTGTCACAGATGAAAAATAAAACCGATGCGGACGATCTCTTTCAGGAGGTTTTTATCCGTCTGGTCAGCAATGTGGAGAAACTGGAATCATGGGAACATGTGAAGGCGTGGCTGATCCGGGTGACGATCAACTGTGCGAAGAAACATTTTGACTTGTATTGGAACAAAAATGTAGACTATATAGAGGATGAAGAACGGATCGGGGGAGAAGAGGCTTATGAGCCGCCGGAGGATGGGCCGGTCAGAGAAGCGGTGGCGAAGCTTCCGCCCAAGTATCGTCTGGCGGTGCACCTGTTTTATTATGAAGAACTCTCTGTAGCGGAGATTGCCGAGCAGACCGGGCAGAAAGAAGGCACCGTCAAATCACAGCTCCACCGGGCAAGAGAGATGCTGAGGGAAATGTTGGAAGATTCGGGATAAAAAGAATTGTCGGCAATACCGGGACAGCGTCAAAAAAGGAAATTTATATATGATGGATCAATATAAAGAGCAGTACAGAAAAGAAACAGAACAAATACATGCGCCCGCAGAGCTGATTGCGAGAACCAAGGCGGCGATGCGCGAAGAAGAGGCGCGAATCCGCCGGGAGTCCGCGCTGCAGGGAGCGGGAACGGAAAGCCGGGGGATATCAGCAGTTGCCGGTCCGGCGATGGTTCCTGCCGGTGGCAGGAACTATGGGAAGGGCTTTAACGTCCGAAAATGGGCTTATCCGCTGACGGCGGCAGCGGCGCTGTTCATTCTGGTGTCTGTGTCCTTGATGATGAAAGGACTGAAATCCGGGGATATGACGATGGATATGGGGGCTTCGGAAACGTCCGGCGGCGCGGATCTGGACGGCGGCATGATGGCAGCCGGGGCGGCGATGGATTTTGAAGGCACGGCGGAAACGGCAGAGGATGCGCCCGCGGATGAGATGATTTTGGCAGAGGCGGAAATGGCGGCGGCTCCGGCAGCCCAAATGGAGGACATGAGCGAGTCGGCGTCAGCAGTGGAAAATGCTGCATCTGAAACGGCAGAATTTTCGGAAAGCGTACAAGAAACTGCTGTAGAGAAGGCGGAGTCGGAAGACGCCCGGAAAAACGAAGGACAGCGGAAATTTAGCGATACGGAAAAAAACATGGCGGAGGACGCGGTTCCGGCGGAAAGCGGCGTCCAGAGCGGCGGTGTGGCGGAAACGGAGAGCATCACCATAGAAAAGGTGGTGAAAAAGCCGGATTTCTGTAGGAGCCCCGACACAGGAAAACATGTTTTTGAAGGACAGACATTCCAAGTGGCAGAAGAAGGAAGCGGCTGGATGGCATATGCGGAGACCGGGGACGGAGGTAAATATGTGATCCGCGGGGAGGCGGAAGACTTGGAAATGTTTCTGGAGATGGGGTATCAGAAACTTTTGGAACAATAATGATGTTTGGCGGGCTGAGGAAATTTTTCTCAGCCCATTTTTTGCAACCTTTTTCTTCCATAAGGGGTATTAAGTATATAAGGACAGTAAATCAGTGTCCGGGGAGGAACAGGGCGGGCAGTCTGCCCGGAATGGAGGAGAAAGGTATGAAAAAGAATTTGGGGAAAATGATGGCATTGGGAATGGCGGGAACTCTTCTGCTCACAGGGTGCGGCGGGCACGCGGAAACGGATGGAACGATGAGTCAGGAAGCGCCGGCGGAAGCAGCGTGGGAACTGCCGGAGGCAGAATACGGGAATGCAGGAGGTGCAGTGGCAGACAGCGGGATGGAAAGTCCGTCAGAAAGCGCAGCCGGGGAAAGTGCGTCGGATGTGTCAGAAGGCGCGTTAATTGAAGATGCAACAGCCGGAGCTGCAGAGGAAGAGAAATACGCGGACATTGCAAAAACACCGCAGAACAGTTATAGCAGAGGCAAAGCCGAGGCAGATGAGGAGGATTTGTATGCCAAAGGCAGCACGCCGGACGGTTATATCGGTTCCTGCTATGAGTTTGACGAGGAGATTGACAACAGGAGCAATCAGGAGGAGTACAGCAAGTGGGAAGAGCAGGGTTTCTTTTCCGTAATGGAGCAGCCGCTCTCCACCTTTTCCGCAGATGTAGATACGGCATCCTACAGCAATTTGCGCCGTCTGATCCGCGAGGGGTATGATCTGGAGAGTCTGCCGGAGGGCGCGGTCAGGATCGAGGAGATGCTCAACTATTTTTCCTATGACTATGAGGAACCTGTGGGACAGGAACCCTTTGGGGTGACGACGCAGATTAGCCGCTGCCCGTGGAATGAGGAGGCGGAGCTTCTGATGGTCGGCCTTAAGACGGAGGATATCAGTTATGAACAGGCTCCCGCGTCCAACTTAGTGTTTCTGCTGGACGTCTCCGGCTCCATGGGCGAGCCTGACAAGCTGCCTCTTTTGCAGGAGGCTTTTGCGGAACTCACAGATCATCTCAGCAGTAGGGACAGGATATCTATTGTGACCTACGCGTCGGAGGATACGATTGTGCTCGAAGGTGCAGTCTGCAGTGAGAAGCGGAAAATAAAGCAGGCTTTGAACGGTCTGAAAGCAGGCGGCGGCACCTGGGGCAGCAGGGGAATTGAGACGGCTTACGCACTGGCGGAAGACAATTTTATCAAAAGCGGTAATAACCGTGTGATTCTGGCGACAGACGGTGATCTGAATATCGGCATGACCACCGAGGAGGAACTGGAAAAACTGATTTCCGGGAAAAAAGAGTCCGGGATTTTCCTGTCCGTGCTTGGTTTTGGGACAGATAATATCAAAGACAATAAGATGGAAACGCTGGCGGATAAGGGGAATGGCAACTACGCTTACATAGATTGTATGCAGGAGGCAAAAAAAGTGCTTTCGGAGGAAATGACGGCAACGCTTTTGACGATCTGCAAGGATGTAAAGCTGCAGGTAGAGTTTAACCCGGAACTGGTGGAGGCTTACCGGCTTCTGGGATATGACAACAGGGTGCTGGACAGAAAGGATTTTCAGGACGATACGAAGGACGGTGGGGAAATCGGGGCCGGGCACAGCGTGACGGCGCTCTATGAGATCGTACTGCGGGAGCCTCTGAATCATGGCGTTGCGGAGAGTGAGATTGAAGATCTGAAGTACGGCAATGAATATAGAAAAAGGGCGGGGGAAACATCTGCAGCCGGTCCGAAATACAAGGAGTGGCTGACGGTCAGCATCCGTTATAAAAAACCGGCGGGGAGTAAGAGCGAACTTTTGGAATATCCGATTGGATATGACAGTTATTGCGAGAAGCCCTCTGATGATTTTCTTTTCGCGGCTGCGGTGGCAGAATTTGGTCTGCTTGCGTCCCACAGTGAGTATCCGGAGGACGCGTCCGTGGAACATGTAGAAAGGACAGTAAGAAAGTTGGATTTGAAGGACAGTTATAAAATGGAATTTTTGGAGTTGGTGGAGGAGGTACAGTAAAAGTGCATTGGCAGCAGGCTTTATAGGCGTACGCAATACAAAATAGGCATACAAAACGGCAGGACGGATTATAAGTACCGTCCTGCCGTTTCCATAGAATAGAGGGGATAAGATTGATATAATTATTTCACTTCGATCCGCTTTACCTCTTCTCTGGCAGCAAGCTCCTTTTTAGGGAATTTTACTTCCAGAATACCGTTGTTGTAGGAAGCGTCGATGTCTCCGGGTTCCACATCGTCTACGCGGAAGCTGCGGGAGTAAGAGCTGTAATAGCGCTCTCTGCGGATGTATTTATCCTTGCTGCTCTCGTTTTTCTCTTCCTTGTGGGATGCGGAGATGGTCAGCAGGTTATCTTTCAGGTCGATGTTGATGTCCGACTTATCGAAGCCAGGCAGTTCTGCCTGTAAAAGATAACTGTCGCCCTGATCAATCACATCGGTCTTAAAGGCGTCAAAGGTCGCCAGTTCGTTGTTCCCCCAGAAATTCTTAAAAGCGTCGTCAAACATCCTGTCGAAGGGATCCTCATAGAATGCGGGTTTATAGTTACGGTTGTTAAATAATGCAGGTCTTAACATAGAAATCACTCCTTTTTTATGTTGTATTACCAGTATGACCGAATTAACAAATTCAATTCACGACCGGCGGTTGTTTATTTGTTTATATATGTTATATATCATATATAACAAACAATCAATAATAGAAATATAAAGTGTTTATAAAGAGATTATAAACTGGGAAAATGCATCGGGGCAGGAAATCCTATGGATGGAAAAACAACGATGAAGTATTTGCAAACCTATATCAAAGAAAAGGACTATCATCCCGAACTTTTGAAGGATTACTTTTTGAAATTATCTGAAGAAGTTGGAGAGCTTTCTCGTGCCATGAGAAAGGGAATCAAGGCATAAGACGCTTGGATCGGGAGATATAAATCTGGCACATAGAATAGGGTCTGCGGAGTTAAACGGCTGTCGGTGCGTGGTGGAGACAAAAATGATTGAGGCGCTGCGGCATTCTGTGCGGTGGCTTAAGGATAACGGATATCTCTAAGAAGGCTTGGAAATCGGGCAGGGAGGATTTTGAACCTTATACGGTCAGCGGCAGATCAGCACATAAAAAAGGCAGGCCGTTTCGGCCTGCCCTGCATGGTCAGCCATATATGAAGGGAGATAATTTCTCCCTGATTCCCTCGTCGTCCGAATCGTAAGTGAGTTGGAGCGGACGGGTCAGATCAAGCGCCAGCACGCCAAGTATGGATTTGGCGTCTACGACTCTTCGGCCTTCCCCCAGATTAAAGCACGAATCAATCTTATCAATTACATCCACAAACCTTCTGATCTGATTCACATCATTGAATTTAACATTTACCTGCTGCATAATCTCGTGTCCTCCTTAATCATTTTTGATGACTGAAAAATAGAATAATCAATGATTTACAAATCAATCCGATTAACAGCAATTCCCCTATATGCAGAATCCCCTGACAACACATCTGTTAGTTTGTCGTTTGTTTTTCGTATGAGCCTCCTTTCTCTGCGAAAATAATTGATATTTCGTGAGAATATAATATCTGTCGCTTTTTAAAATGTAAATAGGCGGAATTAACAAATTTTTAAAGGATATATTATACAGTATGCCCAGAAAAACAGAGATAAAACAGGGAAATAAAAAGGACGCCTGCTGCCAGACGCCCTTCCTCATGTGATATTTAGTTGTAATTGTCAATGCAGGGCTGGAACATATCCTTAGTCACACCGCAGAGGGGGCAGCACCAGTCTGCCGGGAGATCTTCAAATGCCGTACCGGGCTTAATGCCGTGCTCCGGATCACCCTTCTCGGGATCATAAGTATAGCCGCAGGGATTGCAAAAATATTTTTTCATATCACATTCCTCCTTTGTACTTTATAGATATGTGGCAATTAGCCAAAATATCTCTTTAACAGACCTTCGAATGCCTTGCCGTGTCTAGCCTCGTCTCTTGCCATCTCATGCACGGTGTCATGAATCGCATCAAGATTAGCAGCCTTAGCGCGCTTTGCGAGATCGAATTTACCGGCAGTTGCACCGTTCTCGGCTTCCACTCTCATCTCCAGATTCTTCTTGGTGGAATCGGTCACTACTTCACCGAGCAGCTCCGCAAACTTAGCGGCATGTTCAGCCTCTTCCCATGCAGCCTTTTCCCAGTACAGCCCGATCTCGGGATAGCCTTCTCTGTGTGCAACTCTCGCCATAGCAAGGTACATACCAACTTCGGTGCACTCTCCGTTGAAGTTTGCTCTAAGATCAGCCATGATATCCTCGCTGACACCCTTAGCAACGCCTACTACATGCTCTGCAGCCCACTCCATCGTGCCGCTCTGTGCCGTAAACTTCTCAGCCGGCGCATTGCACTGAGGGCATTTCTCCGGTGCAGAATCTCCTTCGTGTACATAACCGCATACCTGACAAACAAATTTCATAGTGTAATCTCCTTTTCTTTTTTCATATTTTAGCCCATAATATAGGCTTGTCAGCATTGTAAATAGTTAGTGCGATAAAAACGGAATTTATGCATTTTGTTCGGAAATATCGACGGGTTTATCAAGACAGTCACGGCAAAGCCCGTAAAAGTAAGTGGACTGTCGTTCAATTCTTCCGTCAAATTTTTCCCGGGCGTCAGTGAGCATATGATCTATGCAGTCAAGCTGCAGATCTGTCACGCAGCCGCAGTCCGTGCAGACAAAATGGCAGTGGCGGGAAGTATCCGCGTCAAAATGGTCGACACCGTCACCTACCTGTAATCGCTGTATTTCTCCCCTGTCCGCAAGAAGCGTCAGATTACGGTAGACGGTTCCCAGACTGATATTCGGATATTCTTGTCTGACGTTTTGATACACGATATCAGCGGTGGGATGATCCTTGCGGCCCATCAGAAAGCTATGGATAACCTGCCGCTGCCGACTGTATTTCACCGCCATGGCAATTCCTCCTGATCCGTCAGATCTTTTATTACTTAAAATTAGGAATCATTACTGTTTTATAAATCTATTATAGCAAGCGAGGGAGACTTGTCAATCCGAATTTGAGAAATTTATAAATTTTTTATAAGATTATCGGATATGTTTTATTTTCAGTTTTGTAAATTGTGGTATCATATATTTTAACAGAATGTCATGCACAGAAAGGAACTTTTTAGTGAAATTTAGAACAAGGCTTCTGATCACATCACTGACGATGGTGCTGCTGCCGCTTTTGCTGACGTGCGCCGCGCTTCTGGTGGTGGGCAGCCATATTGAAGATACGGAGACGCCGCTTGGGTTTTTTGACAGAGATAATGCTTCCTACATTTACACGATAGAAAATTACAGCCGCATTTCGGAGGAAGTGCTGGGGATGGTGAGGCAGCAGATTAAGGAAGATCCTTCCCGGCTGGAGGATACGGATTATCTGGATGAGATTTCACTGGATCTGAAGGATAAGTCTTCCTACATCATAGTCAGAAAAGACGGCGCGCTCTATTATACCGGCAATAGCAATGCCGCAAAGAAAATATTTCACGCATTGCCCGAGTATGGGAATGAGATGCCCGGCTCGGAGACCGGCTACTACTATAATGACAGTAAAAAGCTTGTGAAAGGGGTGGATTTTCGCTTTTCGGACGGTAGTGAGGGCGGTCTTTTCGTCGTTACCAGCGTCAGTTCCCTGCTTTCCAGGAAGACGCTTTACAGGATGGCGTTTGCCTTTATTCTGGTTCTGGTGTTCACCAGTTTTCTGCTGACACAGTGGTTCCGCAAGGGTATTTTTACACCGATTAACCAGTTGAATACAGCGATGCAGAATATTGCAGAGGGTAATTTGGAATATATGCTGACTACGGAGGAAAAGGGCGAAATCGGTGAGCTTTACCGCAATTATGAGGATATGAGACTGCGGCTGAAGGAATCATTGGATGAAAAATTTGAGCATGAAAAGAAAAACAGGGAACTGATCAGCAATATCTCCCATGATCTGAAAACACCCATTACCGCAGTGAAGGGATATGTGGAAGGTATTATGGACGGGGTAGCGGATACGCCGGAGAAGATGGATAAGTATATTAAAACCATTTATAATAAAGCCAATGACATGGATCGTCTGATCAATGAGCTGACTATGTATTCCGGTATTGACAATAACCGCATTCCCTATAACTTCCACCGTATCAATGTGGCGGATTATTTCGGGGATTGTGTGGAGGAAGTGGGACTGGATCTGGAGTCAAAGAACATCCAGTTAAATTATGAAGACTTGGTGGAGCCGTCCACGCAGATCATTGCGGACCCGGAGCAGTTAAAACGGGTTATCAATAATATCATCGGTAACAGTGTAAAATATCTGGATAAGGAAAAAGGAGTTATCGATATCCGTATTCTGGACGAGGTGGATTCGATCCGTGTGGAGATCGAAGACAACGGCAAGGGCATCGCGGCCAAGGATCTGCCTAATATATTCGAGCGGTTTTACAGAACGGACGCGTCCCGCAATTCCTCACAGGGAGGCAGCGGCATCGGACTGTCGATTGTGAAAAAGATTATAGAAGACCACGGCGGTTACATATGGGCTACCAGCAAGGAACGCGAAGGAACCTGTATGCATTTTGTGATACGCAAATGGCTCAGCGGGCCGGAAAAAGAATGGGAGAAAGGACAGAACAGTGAGTAAAATTTTAATTGTGGAAGACGAAGAGGCAATCGCGGATCTGGAGAAGGATTATCTGGAACTGAGTGATTTTGAGGTGACGATTGAAAATACCGGGGACAAGGGGCTGGAGACGGCACTTTCGGGGAACTTTGATCTGGTGATTCTGGATTTGATGCTGCCGGGTGTAGACGGTTTTGAAGTTTGTAAGCAGATTCGGGAGGAAAAGAATATTCCGATCATCATGGTGTCGGCAAAGAAGGACGATATTGACAAGATCAGGGGTCTTGGTCTTGGCGCGGACGATTATATGACAAAACCTTTCAGCCCTTCTGAACTTGTGGCCAGAGTGAAAGCCCATATGTCCCGTTATGACAGGCTGGTGGGCAGCAATCAGAAGGTCAATGATATCATAGAAATCAGAGGTCTTAAGATTGATAAGACGGCAAGGCGGGTTTATGTGGACGGCGAAGAAAGGGTCTTTACCACAAAGGAGTTTGACCTGTTGACTTTTCTTGCGGAGAATCCGAACCATGTATATTCTAAAGAAGAACTGTTCCGCGAGATCTGGGATATGGACTCTATCGGTGATATCGCTACCGTCACCGTACACATCAAAAAAATCCGCGAGAAGATAGAGTTTGACACCGCGAAGCCGCAGTACATCGAGACCATCTGGGGCATCGGATACCGGTTTAAAATATAACCGGCTGACAGAGTAGAGGTACACTATGAATCAACACAGAATCCTCCATGAGGACAGCGATATCATCGTCTGCCATAAGCCCGCCGGGATTGCCACGCAGACGGCGAGGGTGGGACAAGCGGATATGGTGAGTGAGATCACGAATTATCTGGCGTCAAAGGAAGGCGGCGCCGCCGGGAAATCCCCCCATGTGAGTGTGGTCCACCGATTGGATCAGCCGGTGGAGGGGATTTTGGTTTTTGCGAAGAATAAGTATGCGGCGGCGGATTTAAGCAGGCAGGCGGCAGGAAAGGAAATGAAAAAGGAGTATCTGGCGTTAGTCTGTGGGAAAGCTATCACGCGGACAGGCGAACTGACAAATTATCTGTTAAAGGATGGCAGGACGAATGTTTCCCGTGTGGTGCCGCCGGAAGTAAAGGGAGCGAAACAGGCACGTCTATCTTATGAAATTTTGCAGGATGCTCTTCCGGAAGCGTTGTTCTCGGTAAGAGGGGATGCGTGGGGAGTATCGGGGGAGGGCAGCACGGAAGACGGTTTATTTGAAAGCGGACTGCGATGTGCGCTCGTAAGAGTTTGTCTTTACACGGGCCGCCACCACCAGATCCGGGTGCAGATGGCGAACGCGGGAATGCCTCTTTTGGGAGATCGAAAGTATGCTGATCGGGCATCGCTCGCATTATCGAAAAAGCTGGGCATCCGGGAGACGGCGCTCTGCGCGTACCGTCTGGCGTTTACCCATCCGAAAACAGGGAAGCGGATGCAGTTTGAAGTCGAGCCGGAAGGCGCAGTGTTTCACAGAATCAAGACGTCGGTTTGAAACGAAAAAGCGATTCGAAAACCATGTATTGCCTGCAAGACATAAGAATTTAAAGTATAAGTTTTTTGAAATATCAAATAATAATAGTGCAGGATCAACGTAAAGAAGCAGGAACCCCCTCCTGCTTCTTTCTGCGCGCATAAGCAGAGTCATAAGCCTTACAAAACAGGAACCGTGCTTGCAAGAGTTCATGCCTTGTAAGATTTCTGACGAGCAGCGCGAACGAGAAATGCGTAGCATTTCGAATCTGTTTATGCGCTGTACGGAGGGGAGTCAAAAGGAGGCGGAATTTCATGGTATTTGGAGCAGGAAACGATCTGATCGGACATCTTTGGAATAATAAGCTGATAAAGGGATGCCTTGTCTCTGCTCTTGTCTGGTTTTTTTTTCGGTATCTTTTTTCGCTGGCGGCCCCCTTTTTTCTCGCGTTTGCGCTGATTACACTGCTGTATCCGCTCCTGGAGCGGATACAGCAGAGGATTCCGATTAAGAAAAAGTTTCTCGCGGCAGGTATCGTGCTGCCGATACTGCTTCTTGTGTGTGCGGCGCTGTGGGCCATTATGGCTTTTGGCATGGGGCAGCTCCAGAGTTTACCGGCATTTTGTGAGAAGTTGCAGTGGCAGACAGAAAATTTTTTCCACCAGTGCTGCGGCCAACTGGATGGACGGTTCGGATGGGAGGGGGAGTGTATTGAGAGTTATGTGATTGAGCAGATGACTGTTATTATGGAGAATGTGCAGATTCAGGTAGTGCCGCAGCTATTGTCCTCTTCTTACAGTTGCTTCAAAGCAATTCTGGGTACAGTGGGGTTTCTGGCAATTACCTGTATTGCGGTTTTCCTGTTTGAGAAAGATTACACGAAAATGGTGGATTGGGTGAAGAAGGAGGAGAGCTTTCGATTTTTATGGTCCGTGCTGGAGGGCGTGCTGTCTTATCTTGTTACTTTTTTTAAAGCGCAGGGGGTGATCCTTCTGATCATTGCTGTGCTCTGCAGCGTGACCCTCAGTCTCGCAGGGGTGGAGGGCGGCATATTTCTTGGGATTTTGGCCGGATTTCTGGATATGCTGCCGTTTATAGGGACGGGCATTGTACTGGTGCCTTTGTCGTTGTGGCAGCTTCTAAACGGCGCGTATGTGCGAATGGCGGTGTGTCTGGCGTTATACGGCATCTGCGCGCTTGCAAGGGAGTTTTTGGAGCCTAGACTGATCGGAAATAAAATCGGTCTGTCACCGGTGTGGATTTTGTTTTCTATTTATGCGGGCATGAAACTTTTTGGCGTGGGCGGCATTGTAAAGGGGCCGTTGGCGCTTATCGTTATTTCCGAAATACTGAAGGAGAGGAGGGAAGAATTTGACGAACCTCTTGATGTGTATTAACATAGAAGTCGCAAAGAAAAACAAGCCCGGAGTTTTAACCGGAAGTTGAAAAAGGGAAAATACAAATTATGAGCAATAAAGTGAAAAAAAGAAAAAATAGGAAAAATACAACAAGAGTATCCGGGCAGGAAATTTTAGAAATGTGGATGGAATACATAACTGCGGCAGTTATGGCGCTAATGTGTGTGGCAGTTTCCTTTTACGCAAAGGACGGCTATAACCAGATCGGCAATGCGAAGTTTGCGGCTTACAGGACGGTGATGCTGCCCGGGTTTTCTGTTTTTTTTGCGGTGGGCGCGGCTTGGCTGTTTGTGCGGCTTCACGAGGGACGACGGCCGCAGAATCCGTTTACGGCTGACTTTCTCAATTCCTTAAAGAAGCGGTTGTCCGTTACCGATTTCTGCGTGCTGGCCTACTTGCTTTTTTCAACGGCAGCTGTAGTGTCCGGCGGGTTTTACGAGGATGCGCTTTGGGGAAGCTTTGGCTGGAACATGGGCTGGATGTCACAGCTTAGTTTCGTTTTGATTTATCTGGCGGTTTCCCGATTTGGTGGGCATTACAGCAGGATTTTGGCGGTTTTTTGCGGATCGGCGCTGGTGGTGTTCCTAGTTGCGGATTTACATCGTATGCTGATAGATCCCATCGGATTTTATGAGGGATTGAGTGGCAGCCAGATGGCGCAGTTTCTTTCCACCATGGGGCAGGCGACATGGTATGCCAGTTATCTTGTGGTGGCGCTGCCGGTGGGTGTGGCGGTGTTTCTCTTTGCGAAGGAGACTCTTTGGCGGGTTCTGGGCGGCATTTATACCGTAGTGGGCTTTGCCTCTCTGGTAACGCAGAACAGCGACAGCGCATATTTTGCCTTAGCCGGTTTTATGCTTGTTTTCTTTTGGGTCTGTGTAAAGAAAAGGGAGACGCTGAATCGATTCGCGGAGGTGTGCACACTCTTCTTTGCGGTCGGCAAGGTTATGCATTTTTTGATGCGGATTCATCCCAATCCGGATTTAACGTATGATTTTATAACTGCCTTGATTCTGGACGGAAATTTTACATGGATTCTTCTGGGATTTTGTCTGCTTTTTTGTATTTTTTTGTATGGAAGGAGAAACAGACCTTATCCGGCGGTGCGGATGCAGTGGGTGGGCCGGGCGGCTGTGTTCACGGCGGGAGCGGTTGTGATAATTACCATTGGACTGATTGTTCTGCAGGCGAAAGGGGTTTTATCCGGCGGGCTTAGTGAAAAACTCAGCGCGGTGTCCTATTTTAATTGGAATGATACGTGGGGGAACGGCAGGGGGCGGATTTGGAGTTTTGCCGTCAGGGTGTTTGCCGGGGAGAGCGTGCTTCATAAATTTTTCGGCGTGGGGCCGGATTGCTTCAGCAGTTATGTGGCGGCTGTTCACGGGGAGGAAGCACACCTTCTCTGGGGAGATAAAGTCCTTACCAACGGGCACAATGAATGGTTGACGACGCTGGTTAATACGGGAATATTTGGGGCGTTTTTCTACATAGGTATTTTTGTATCGGCGGTCAGGAGATATCTGCGGGCATGGCAGCAGGATTATTTTCTGGTGGGGGCGGCGGCTTCGGCGGTGTCCTATATGGCGTATAATTTTTTCTGTTACCAGCAGGTGTGCTGCACGCCCTTTGTGTTTTTGCTGTTGGGAGTGGGAGAGTATCTTTTAAGGGAGAAGAGTGGGCAGGAATAGTGACTTTCAAACGGGCGGCAAGGGGACACTGGAGTATAGAGAGCATGCACTGGCATCTGGATGTAACATTCCGGGAAGATGTACAACGTTGGATAAACAGGCAGCTCAGAACCAGAACATCATCAGGAAATGGAGCCTGAGTATCCTGAAGAATTATCATTTTAAAAAACTACAAAACGCGTGATCATGGGGATGAAAACGTTCATGCGTTTGTTGTGGGAAAACAATAATAACAGTTGACAAAATCGGTTCATGCGGCTAAAATGAATGGAAAATGCAGCCGGAACGGCTGATGTGATAGCAGAACATGGCGATGAAGAGAATAGTACGGATGGGAAAACGTTGCAGAGAGAGAGCCGTTGGTGGGAGGCTTTCACGGGAACTGTCCGGAACCGGCCTTGGAGCCCTGTGTGAGGAGCACAGCGTAGCACCGGCGATAACGGTAAGAGAAGCAGAGTGCATGTAAGTGCATTAATCAGGGTGGTACCGCCGAGATTTCGGTCCCTAAGGGATAGAAACTCCGGCGGTTTTTTGCGCGCATAAGCAGAGTCAGAAAGCGGCACGGACAGGCTGCATGCCTGCATGCAAGACTGACAGTGACAATTTATGACGAGCAACGCGAGGGAAAGATGCGGAGCATCTTGAGTCTGCTTATGCGAAGAGCGGAGTCAGAAGACAGATAAGGAGGAGAGTATGGCGGACAAAAAGTTAGTGGAAGCGATCACGGCGATGGAGGATGATTTTGCGCAGTGGTACACGGATGTGGTGAAGAAGGCGGAGCTTCTGGATTACACCAGCATCAAGGGATGTATGGTATTTAAACCTGCGGGCTATGCGATCTGGGAGTTGATTCAGCGGCAGATGGACGACCGTTTTAAGGCGACGGGTGTAGAGAATGTGTATTTACCCATGTTTATTCCGGAGAGCCTGTTGAATAAGGAGAAAGATCATGTGGAGGGTTTTGCGCCGGAGGTGGCATGGGTGACCCACGGCGGCATGCAGCCTTTGCAGGAAAGGCTTTGTGTCAGACCTACTTCCGAGACGCTGTTTTGCGATTATTATAAGAATGCGGTGCAGTCTTACCGTGATCTGCCGCAGGTGTGTAACCAGTGGTGTTCGGTGGTGCGCTGGGAGAAGGAGACAAGACCGTTTCTTCGGAGCCGCGAATTTTTGTGGCAGGAGGGACATACGGCTCACGCTACGGCAGAGGAGGCGGAGGAGCGGACAATTCAGATGTTAAACGTCTACGCTGATTTCTGTGAGGAGGTGCTGGCGATTCCCGTGATCAAAGGCCGCAAGACGGACAAAGAAAAATTTGCGGGAGCGATTGCCACTTATACGATTGAGGCGCTGATGCATGACGGCAAGGCATTGCAGTCCGGCACCAGCCACAATTTCGGTGACGGCTTTGCGAAGGCTTTTGGTATACAGTTTACGGATAAGGACAATACTTTAAAATATGTGCATCAGACTTCTTGGGGAACTACGACCCGCCTGATCGGTGCGGTGATTATGGTGCACGGCGACAATTCCGGGCTGGTGCTGCCGCCTAGGATTGCACCGACCCAGATTATGGTGATTCCGATCCAGCAGAAGAAAGAAGGTGTGCTGGATAAGGCCTATGAACTAAAGGACAGACTGCGCGCGTTCCGTGTGAAAGTGGACGACACAGACAAGAGCCCGGGCTGGAAATTTTCCGAACAGGAGATGCGCGGCATTCCGATTCGTGTGGAGATCGGACCGAAAGATATAGAAGTCGGCAAATGTGTAATCTGCCGCCGGGATACCAGAGAAAAGATAGAAGTTTCGCTGGATGAGATTGAGACAAAGGCCGGGGAAATTCTCGACCTGATGCAGAAGGAAATGCTGGAGCGTGCCAGAGCGCACAGAGAGGAGCACACTTACGAGGCGAAAGACATGGAGACCTTCCGCAGCCTGTTTGCGGAAAAGTCCGGTTTTGTGAAAGCTATGTGGTGCGGTGAGCAGGCCTGCGAGGATCAGATCAAGGAAGAGATGGCAGTTACCAGCCGGTGTATGCCGTTTGAACAGGAGCAGGTCGGCGATACCTGCGTATGCTGTGGCAAGCCTGCGAAAAAGATGGTTTACTGGGGCAGGGCATATTGATTTTCCGCGTTTGCCGCAATGACAGAGTACTGTTTTGTGTACTGTCCGAATAGACTGTGCATATGGGAGAGAAGAAATGAGCAGGAAAAAGAAGAAAAAAAGGCTTATTCCGGTGATTTTTCTGGGGCTTTTGCTTGGGGTCGGTCTTGCCTTGGCGATCGGCATTGCCAGCGGTGCGCTGACAGGAACGGTAAAACATGCCGTGACAAAGAAAGTTTCCGAAACGATGATGGAGCAGGCCGTCAAACAGGCGCTTGAGAGTACCGGTGATTCGCAGGCGGCAGAGAAAGCCAAAGAGATCGTCAATGGCATGGATGAGGGCGACAAAGAGAAAGCGGTTGAGATCATTGAACGCTATGCGGACAGCGACACACTCTCCGATGTGATGGAAATTGTCGGGGAAGGCGTGGACAGGGAATCGTTGTCGGAGGTCAAAGAGTACCTGCAGGAAAACGTTTCTGAACAGGATCAGGCGGAATTGGAAGAGCTGTACCGGAAGTACAGTGAAGGTTTTTGAGAGATGCAGGACTGAAATGTCGGACAGCGCATAGGAAAATATGGATGAAAAATGAGAGCAGGAGATCCGGTTTGTGGGTTTCCTGCTCTATTTTTGCGTATCATCGCAATGGGAAAAATAAGAAAGAAAATGATGAGACAGGCAAGCCGCCGATTGTCAGTTCACAAAAAATAAAGGGTTGACAGGCGTATACCTGAAGTGTATGATACTGTCAAAAGGTATACACACGTATACCAAAAAATGGAAATGGAGTCTTGAACAAGAAACAGGGATCTACATGATGTGTGAGCCGGTCTGCGTTATTTCCCGTAAAAAGGCTGGTGTGCAAAAGATGCAGGAGAAAGGACGGAAAACAGAGTGGTCAGTTTATCGGATGGGGAATGGAAAATTATGAATCAACTCTGGGAGCGTGAGAGCACGATCACAGAATTGAAAAATGCGTTGGGAAAAGAAACAGGCTGGGATAAGCATATTGTGATTACCATGCTTTCCCGCATGGAAAAAAAGGGTGCGGTTGCCCACAGGGACGGCGGACGTGCAAAGATTTTTTATCCACTGTTGGCCAGGGAGGAAGTCTCCATGCAGGAAACGCGGGGATTTTTGCAGAAGGTTTACAGGGGCAGTCTGGGAATGATGGTTAACGCTATGGTGGAGGATCAGGCGTTGTCTGAGGAGGAGATACAGGAGCTTTACGGTATTTTGGATCAGGCGCGAAAAAAGCGGGCGGGACACGGTGAGGCGCGAAGTGAGCGCGAAGACGGGAACTGATTGCGGTGGAGCGGCAGGCTTAAGGAGAGGCTAAAAGGGAGGAAACTATGAGAGAGGTACTGATAACGTCAACGGTTCTGATATTGTGCATCCTACTGATCCGGCGGGTATTCCGCGGAAAAATCAGCAGCAGAATGCAGTATGCGGTCTGGCTTTTGGTGGCGCTTCGACTGGTAATTCCGGTTTCTGCCGAGTTTGACTTAGGCTCGTTTTCCCGATTCCGCCTGATGGATCTGGTGGAGGAGGACGAGAGCGGCATCACACAGAGGCTAGAGGAAACCATCCGACTGGAGGAGCCTATTCAGATATCTATGCGCTCAAACAGCATCTTATTCCGGCTGTTTACCACGGATGAGATCAGAGAGACACTTGAAGGTATGCCGGACGATGGGCCGACGTCCGTGTTTATGGCAGGAACGTTGGGCTTTTCCAGACTGGATGTCTTTTGGTTTATATGGGGAATCGGCGCGTTTATAGTAGGTATGTGGATTCTGATCACCAATATCGTGTTCAGCCACAGATTGAGAAAGGAAAGACAGCCTTACGATCTGCCGGAAAGCATGAAAGCTGTTTTTTCAGAGGGCAGCGAACCTTTAGGTGGAGAAAGTAAGGCCGATGCAGATTTGCAGGCTGAAAGCATTTCACAGGGACAGGAGAAACGCCGCCGTCCTTTTGGAAGAAAAGGTCGTTTGCCGGCCGTATATCTGGCGGAGGGCATTTCTTCCCCCTGTCTGTATGGATTTTTTGGGCGCGAAGCGGTATATCTGACTGCGGATGTAATTGACGATGCCGAGAGACTGCGTCATGTGGTTATCCATGAGATTGTACACAAAAAACATGGAGACAGTTTTTGGGCGCTCCTGCGCACTGTGCTGGTAACGGTGTACTGGTTTCATCCATTGGTATGGGTCGCTGCGGTCTGCTCTAAACGGGACTGCGAGTTGGCCTGCGACGAGGGGGCGATTGCCCTGCTGGGAGAGGAGGAGCGCATTTCTTATGGGGAGACACTGCTCTCCATTATCACGAGAAAGGGGCGTGTTTCTGATCTGGTCTGCACGGCTACCACTATGACCGGAAGCGGAAAGAGCGTAAAAGAGCGGATTCAGTTTATCGTGAAAGAGCCAAAGGTTTTCTATGCGGCGGTGGCGGGGGTGTTATGCCTCATTGCGGCGGTGTGTCTCTTTGTTTTTACGAAGGACGCCAGATTTCACGGGACGGTGGTAGACGCGCAGGAGGGCCTTTTGGTCACGGGGGCGGATATGCAGATACCGCTGCCTGCAAGTATCGGCGGCATCAGCGGTTGTGTGGTGGAAAATGAAAATGACGAGGTCATTATATATCATATTGCCGCACAGGAGGAAGTGGGCAGATTTTCCAGAATGCCGCTCAGAGACGCGCTGGAGCTGGTGGATGAGGGGCGGGAGGTTTTGCCGATCGGAGACAAAGGCTGTAATTACATTTTGTGGGCTTATCTGGGAGAGCCGTTGTCGAGGACGGAGCATACCTATACGCCCGCGGCGCAGGGCGTTTTAGGACATGAGGATATTTATATTCCGGAAGAAGCTATTTTAGAGTTAGAGAGCGCACATACTTATACACCGGCAGAGAACGAAGAGGCTGAGAGTGAGGCACCTGCAGGTGTGCCCGGCACAGACAGTAACAACGATACAACTTATATCGTAGACGACGATACGACGTATATGATAGATGATGATACCCATAACACAGAGGAGGCACAGGAAGAGGGCTCGATAGACTATCTGCCAAACGAGCAGATCACGACGATGACTTACCAGCCGGTTGAGGTTAATATAGATCAGCTTGATAACAGATGCTATGTTTATGTCAGGGCGGACTATGACAGCAGGGTAAATGAGAAATACCGGGAAGAGATGGCGCTTATTGACAGAGAGTTAATGGCGGTGAAGGACCAGGTGGTCGTTCTGAGTTTGAACCGGGAGAGACGGGAGGCGTTGTTTGACGCGCTGACCGCGAACCGCACGCCTTATGTGGGAGACAATGCCAAAGTGGGCGCGCTGCTTGAAGCTCTGCCTCTGCCGCCCACACTGAATCGCTCGGGGGGATTTTCCATGCAGACGTTGGAGAAACCGTATTCTCTGTGTGTTGATTATGAAATGAGCACAGATTCTTTTACAAAGGAAGATCAGGATACACTGTACTTTAACGCGGCGATGTTGTTTTACTCGATCGGGAATGTGGAGGAGATTGCCGTTAAGATGCAGCATCCTGGTGGAGATGGTTCTATGATGATCTCTTATCACCGGGAGGAGCTGGAAAAAGATCTGCCGGGATTGCAGGATGCGGATTACGAGGACGATCAGAGGTTTCGGGATGGGCTGTCTGCGCTGCACGCAGCGGTGGAGGGCATAAAAATAAAAAAATATTAAGAATTATGTAACCTTTTTCTTAAGTTCCCCGCTCTAATATATAAAAGCGTAGAAGAGTGTCGATTTTTAGAGAAATTTTAAAGATTGACATACTACAATAGCATGAAAAGCACTTCTAAAGCTCAGCAGCAGAGGCTGCTTCGCTAAGAAGTACTAAGTTTCACGCAGGAGAATGCCTGAAATACGACATTCTCCGCACGGATTTGTGTCGCTGTAAAGCAGCGACATGGAGGTTAGTGTGAGAAGTACAAAAGAGGGGGAACACATGGGACAGGCACAGAGGAGCGACGCGAGAAGTGTCCCGCGGGACAGGGCGGAATATGCCGCAGAAAGACGCAGAAAACAGGGCGCAACGGGAAGCAGGACAGGAAGTGCGCGCGGGAAAAGCGCAAGAGACAATATAAGCGTTATTTATGGCGGCGGTTCGCAGAAGAGAGCATGCAGCGGCGCATACAGGAGCGCACGAAACGGCAAAGAAAGCGCAAGCCGCCGCAGCGCCGACAGGGACGGCTTGGAGAATCTGGATCTGTGGGAGATTTCCAGAGAGAATGACAATTCCCGGATGATGCGGCTTGCAGACCGTGAGCAGGTTCGCTCCGGACAAAGACATTCCCGCAAGAGACCACAGCCAAACCGCCAAACCGCAGGTAATCCGCGTCCGGTCAGCGCCATCAAAGGACGCAGGGCGAAGAAAAGGCGGCTGAATCTTTACCGTTTGTTCCTATTTCTTGTGATTGGTGTGTGCCTGATTTTGATTTACCAGACCACAGGGGCGGTTTACCGTATGATGCACAAGGATAAAATCAGCAGTGGCAGGGGCATTGTAGAGATTGTGTCGGAAAAGATTGAAGAGAACCGGATTCAGCCGCCGTCGATCATAACGGATTATCTGGAACCAAACGATTTTTCCAGACCCGGCACGGAACTGAAAAAGATCAAGAGCGTTTTTGTGCATTATACTGCCAATCCGGGCACCTCGGCGGCGCAGAACCGCAGTTATTTTGCCAATCTTGCCGAGACACAGGAGCGTTCTGCAAGCGCACATTTCATCATCGGTTATGAGGGTGAACTGATCCAGTGCATACCGTTAGAGGAGCAGGCCTATGCGGTGGCTACCAGAAATGAGGATTCGATTTCCATAGAGTGCTGCTATCTGGACGAGGACGGGAAGTTTACGCAGGAAACCTATGATACGCTGGTACATACACTGGCATGGCTGACACAGGAATATCATTTGTCGGCGGACGATATTCTGCGGCATTATGACTGCGGCGGTAAGAAATGTCCCATCTACTATGTGGAGCACGAGGACGCGTGGGAGAAACTGCTTGCAGATGTGGAAAGCTATAAACCAGAGAAATTATGATGTTTGCTTCTCTATACATAGAGTATGTGTGCCGTTTCTTTTCGTGGGCAATGAGGCAAGTGCCGTGCTTGTATAAACACAGCACTTGCCTCATTTGTTCGCTGATTGTTCGACACCCGCATTGTCATTTTTTTTGGAATAGGCGCTCACGCTTTTGCGTCGGAGCCAAATAACAAAATTTTTTCTTTTACCACCTTTTTCATTTCGGCAATTTCATATGGAATAAGTCCCATCATAGATTTTTCTCCGGCGGCAATACCGGCTTCCAATCCACGTTTACCGGCTTTGTCAATATCCGTAAAAATATTTATTTTGGATACGCCAAGTTTAACCGTCTTTTGAAAGTCCTCGTCTGACAGCCCGGAACCGCCGTGAAGCACCAATGGAAGGTTTGTTTTTTCCGCAATCGTCTGAATCCGTTCGAAATCCAATTTAGGCGGAAACGTGTAATCTCCGTGTGCGTTTCCTATAGCGACTGCCAATGCATCTATGCCTGTTTTTGCGGCAAAATCCCTTGCCGTCTCCGGGTTCGTGAAATAATCACTCGGGTTTTCCAGTTTTCCTGACCCTGCATTGTCGACGACATGACCAAGCTCTCCTTCTACCGTAACATGCACAGCATGGCAGATTTTCACTATCTCAGCGACTTTTTCTACGTTTTCCTCATAGCAAGAGGTAGAACAATCATACATAATCGACGTAAAGCCAAGACTTAATGCCTCCATGCATCTTTCAAATGTCAGGCCGTGGTCATAATGAACACAGACGGGAACGCTTGCCTTTTTCGCCATCGGGATTACATACTCGGCTACTCTTTCCAATTCCATCACCGGAAGAAGGATTTCAGCAGTCCCGATCATAACCGGCGCATGTAATTCTTCTGCGGTTTCGATGATTGCCCGGGCCATTTCAACATTGACCGCGTTAAAGAAACCGACGCCGTAACCGCCTTCCTTTGCGGGAAGTAATATATCGCGCATATTTACTAACATTATTTTCTCCTCCTCCTACTGTTTTAACGGGCGTTTACCTTCTGCCAGCCTTGTCTTATTTTTTCTCGAAGTTCATCAAATGTTTTTAATCCGCTCAACGCGTCGTAGGAAGCAACACAGGATGCGCCGGTTGCCGCTGCCAGATGAAGGGACTCTTCCAGAGAGCATCCCTCCAACGCTGCCGTCAAAAAAGCGGCGATGCTTGTATCTCCGGCGCCTGTTCCGGATACCAGTTTTTCCGGTACATAACTGCTTTCAAACCCTTCCTTTTCTGCCCACTCTTCCGGATTTAGCGCCATATTGCCGCCGATTTGCTGAATGGCTTCTTTGGATGCCGTCCGGGAATATATGCCCGGTGCGCCGCACTTAATCAGGAGAATTTTTGCGCCGAATCTCATGCATTTTTCCGCCAATGGCCTGATATCTGTTTCTACATTGAGAAATTCCGTGATATCACCCCCGCCAGCTCTTTGCCGCCATTCTTCGAAGCGCTTACGATCCAGCATAAAGCATAATTCCTCCACGCTCGGGACAAAAAAATCCACATGAGGAAGTACCTGATTCAGAATTTTCTCCCAGTCGGCCCGGCCTGCTTCTGATGCGGCGTCAACCGAAGCCATATCCAGTGAGGTTGCAATCCCGGCCGCCTTTATCCGTCTCATAAGTTTTACAAGCTCTGCCCCGTCATTTTCGTACATGGTTTTCATCAGCGGAGGATATCCGAAGTGAAACAGTGAAACACCTTCCAGTGCTTCTTCCGGGACATCGCTTGTCTGAAAGGCGCTGTTTGCCCCGGGGTTATGAAGAAAAATCCGGTCAATTCCCGGCACGGCGATTACCACGGTATATGAAGTTGACAATGTGTCAGAGATCAGCATACCGGAATCCGCATCATATTGTTTTAATATGTTCAGAATCATTTCTCCAAACGCGTCGTTTCCGATTTTGCCCATCAGTGTAACGTCCGCGCCCAATATTTTCATGGCAAGTCCTGTATTGGCAACAGAACCGCCTGTGTGCACATCCGCTTCTTTCATCTGGATCAGTTTTCCGGGAGACAGGACATCTTCCAGATGCGCTGCCTCCATATCCGGAAAAACCGGCGTAATGTCAAGACAGATGTGACCTGCTGCTATTACTTTTTTTCTCATCATCCGGTTTTGTTATTCTACCCCCATAAAAAGATTCGTTACATACATCAGTTGCTGCTTTTACGATATAGAAAAAGGCGGTTTCCTTCAATGCGTTTTTTGCTGTGCGGGGGCGACAAGTTTACGATTTAAAAAAAAGAGGCAGCATGTTTCTGTGGACAACTATTGTATATGTAATATAATAAAATACATAGGAAACCAACATATAAAAGGAGATTTTGATGCGGAAAAAGCAGGAGACGAAAGAGTATGAGAAAATATTTCATACACGGGTGAGCAGTATTAATTTTTTTCTCGTAAACCTGACGTATCGCACACCTCATACCCATCGCGATTACGAAATACTGCAGGTGATCGAAGGGGAATTACATATACAAACCCTTACGGAGGATTTTATTATTGGCCCCGGTGAGATCGCACTGTTCAATCCGGATACGTTTCATACGCTGTACAGCGTACAAAGCTATTGTATCGTGTTGGCGATACAGGCTGATCCGTCCTTCTGCGCGTCACATTATCCTGCGATTCAATCGATGCAGTTTGATACGGCGAATGTGACTTCCGGCATTCCGTTTAAGGAAGCGCTTGAAATGATCGGTGTCTGCTATAATCTCGGTTACAATTACTGCTGCTGCGAGACCGGATTCGAACTCAGATGTGTAAGTGATCTCTATCGTCTGTTTGCCTATTTCGTCGCATTCGTGCCCCATCACTTAGAAAAACATACCGGAAGCTATCATTCTAAGGAAAAAGAACAGAGACTTGCGCGTATCATCAACTATATTCACCGGCATTATACTGAAAAACTGACTTTGTCACAATTGGCGGAAGCGGAGAACCTTTCGATGACGTATTTATCGCATCTGTTTAAAAATGCCATCAATATGTCTTTTCAGGAATACTTAAATTCACTGCGGTTCGAACACGCGCTGCTGTTATTAAAAAAGACGGACAAAAGTATGGTCGATATTTGTCTGGAGAGCGGTTTTTCCGACAGCAAATATTTAAACAAAAGATTAAAGTCCGTTTACAATATGTCACTGAAGGACTTTAGAAACGCGAACCTGAGCCTGAACAAAAATGTTGCGGACAAATGGGAAGAGCAGTACATTTATACGCCGGAGGAAAGTCTGGAAATTATGAAAAAGCATTATCACTTTGATTGTGACGCAAGAAACGGCTGGTTACATTGAGTCCGCATATGCCATGGATAGGAGAACCTTATGGAAAAAGCATATAAACTGGAATTTGCGGGAGAGCAGACGGGGAGCCTCTACGTGAACTGCTGCGGCCTTTCCCGGACGGAGCCGATGCACAGCTTCGGACCGGCATTAAAGCCTCATTACCTGATTCATTATATTTTGAGCGGCAAGGGAAAATTTACGATCGGCGGAGAGGAGTATCTGCTGGAGGCGGGATACGGTTTTTTGATCATGCCTGACGAGCTGGCATTTTATCAGTCGGATGAAGAGGAGCCGTGGACATATGTGTGGGTAGGATTCAGCGGCACGCAGGCGGCGGCGTATGTGGGAAATATCGGCCTGTCCGTAAGGCAGCCTATTTTTAAGTCTGACGCTTCCGAGGAGCTTTACCGGATCGTGAAGGATATGATGGAGCATAACACGTATGGTCTTTCCCACGATCTGCGGCGAAACGGCCAGCTTGGTATCTTCCTGTCGGTCATTGCGGAGGGCAGCAGGGTTGAAAAGCACAACGAGGACGATAAGGCTAATATTTATGTGCGGAAAGCCGTCTCGTTTATCCAGAATAATTATTGCAATCCCATCAAAGTGACGGATGTGGCGGACTATGTGTGCATTAACAGAAGTTATCTTTATACCTTGTTCCAAAATTCCATGGGAATGTCGCCCCAGCAGTTTCTGACTACATTCCGAATCACGAAAGCTACGGAGCTTTTGCAGCTTACGTCTCTTCCGATAGAGAGCATCGCCCTGTCATGCGGGTACCATGATCCGCTGGTGTTTACAAAGGCGTTCCGGCAGATGAAGCAGATGTCGCCCACGGGTTTCAGAAAAGAAATGCAGAAGGGGGAGACAAGGCGGAACAGGGAGTATCTGCGGCAGGTGGAGGAGTTCATCGGCCAGATTAACAGCCTGAATCAAAGTTAACATTTTGACAGGTTTCAGTAACAAAGGACTATGTAAGGATAGTCCTTTGTTTACTATAATAATGTGAGAAGTACTTCCAGAACTCAGCAGCAAAGGCTGCTTCGTTAAGAAGTACCAGGTTTGCTTCGCAAATCACTCTCACACGGGAGAATGCCAAAAAACGGGCATTCTCCAGGACGAACTTGTTCGTCCGCGGATTTTGAGTCACAGAGAAGCAGTGATATGGCGGTCAAGGTAAAAGGGCATGAAAAGAGAAGGAGAGCGGGTATGAAAGAGACAGTTTTAAAGAAATTTGAGGAGCTTTACGGGGATGCAGATGGGGCTGGTGTCTATTTTGCGCCGGGCCGGGTGAACATGATCGGCGAACATACGGATTACAACGGCGGGCATGTGTTTCCCTGTGCACTGACAATTGGCACATATGCGGCAGTGAAAAAGAGAGAGGACAGAAAGCTGCGGTTTTACTCTATGAATTTTGATAAAATGGGTGTGGTGGAGAGCAGTCTGGATGATCTGACGCCTTCCGACGCGGCGGGCTGGACGAACTACCCGAAGGGCGTTATGTGGGCGTTCGACAAGCGCGGCATGAAGATGGACTGCGGGCTGGATATTGTGTTAAACGGCAATATTCCAAACGGTTCCGGTTTATCCTCCTCCGCTTCACTTGAGGTACTGACGGGTTTTTATCTGCGGGATCTGTTCGGATTTGACGTGACCAATGTGGATCTGGCGTTGATCGGCCAGTATTCGGAAAATAATTTCAATGGCATGAACTGCGGGATTATGGATCAGTTTGCATCGGCAATGGGCAAAAAGGATAATGCCATTTTTTTGGATACGGCGGACTTATCCTACCAGTATGCCCCCCTTGTACTGGACGGCGCGAAGATTATTGTCACGAACAGCAATGTAAAGCACTCCCTGGTTAATTCGGCGTACAATGAGCGCAGGAGTGAGTGTGAAAAGGCGCTTGAGGAGCTTAAGACGGTAGTGGACATTAAGGGTCTGGGCGATTTGTCCGAGGAGCAGTTTGAGGCGGATAAGGACGCGATCAAAGACGATATTAGGAAAAAACGTGCAAAACACGCCGTTTATGAGAACCAGAGAACGATCCGCGCGGTGGAAGCCCTAAAGAATAACGACCTGAAAAAGTTTGGAGAGCTGATGAATGCGTCCCACGTTTCCCTGCGCGATGATTACGAAGTGTCCTGCGACGAAATCGACGTGCTCGTGGAGGAGGCATGGAAGGTGGACGGCGTGATCGGTTCCCGCATTACCGGCGGCGGCTTCGGCGGTTGTACCGTGAGCATCGTGAAGGATGAGGCGGTAGAGAGCTTTAAGGAAAAAGTGGGTGCGGCTTATAAGGAGCGCGTCGGGAAGAGAGCGGATTTCTATGTGGTGGAGATCGGCGACGGCCCGTCAAAACTATAACAGCGTGAGAAGTACTTCCAGCCACTCACAGCAGAGGCTGTTTCGCGGAGAAGTGCTAAGTCTCCCGCAGGAGAATGCCTAAAATACGGCATTCTCCGCAGATGTAAGTTGAGGAGGTATTATAATAATGATTCAGCTGAATATCAAAAAACTTGTAGCATACGGCCTGCTGACCGGGCTGATTGAGAAAGAGGATGAGATATATACGACAAACCGCCTGCTTGAGCTTTTGGGGCTGGACGAGTTGGAAGAGGGCGGCGACGTCTCCATGACCGTGGAGGAGTTAGAATCGGTGCTTAAGGAGATACTGGATTACGCCTGCGAAAAGGAGATGATTGAGGACAGCATCGTATACCGGGATCTTTTCGACACAAAGATTATGGGACTACTCACGCCGCGGCCCAGTGAGGTAATCCGGGCATTCCGGGAAAAATACGAGACGGACCCGAAGGAGGCGACGGACTATTTTTATAAGCTGAGCCGGGACACGGATTATATCAGACGTTACCGTATCGAGAAGGATCAGAAATGGATATCTTCTACGAAGTACGGTGATCTGGATATCACGATCAATCTTTCCAAGCCGGAGAAAGACCCGAAGGCGATAGCCGCAGCGAAGAACGCAAAGCAGAGCGGTTATCCGAAGTGCCTTCTCTGCAGGGAGAACGAGGGCTATGCGGGGCGGGTGAATCATCCCGCGAGACAGAACCACCGGATTATTCCGGTGACCATAAACGGCAGCGAGTGGGGATTTCAGTATTCTCCCTATGTATATTATAATGAGCACTGCATCGTGTTTAACGCAAAACATATTCCGATGAAGATCGAGCACGATACGTTCTGCAAGTTATTTGACTTTGTGAAACAGTTTCCGCATTATTTTGTGGGTTCCAATGCGGATCTGCCGATTGTGGGAGGCTCCATTTTAAGCCATGATCATTTCCAGGGCGGACATTATGAGTTTGCCATGGCGAAGGCGCCTGTGGAGCGCGTCTTTACGGTACAGGGCTTTACGGATGTGGAAGCTGGCGTGGTGAACTGGCCGATGTCCGTGATCCGCATTTCCCATGAAGATCCCGACAGGCTGGTGGCGCTTGCGGATCTGATTTTGGAAAAGTGGCGGGGTTATACGGACGAGGAAGCGTTTATATTTGCCGAGACCGACGGGGAACCGCACAATACGATTACGCCGATAGCCAGAAAGAGGGACGATAAATTTGAGCTGGATCTGGTGCTTCGCAATAACATTACGACGCAGGAGCACCCGCTTGGCGTGTATCACCCCCATGCGAAGCTGCATCATATCAAGAAAGAAAATATCGGGCTGATTGAAGTGATGGGGCTTGCCGTGCTGCCAGCCAGACTGAAAGGGGAAATGGAGCGTCTCGCTGAGGCGATTCTAACAGGGGCGGACATCCGGGCGGATGAGGAGCTTGCGAAGCACGCCGACTGGGTGGATGAGTTTTTGCCTGCGTATGCAAATGTGGACAGAGAGCACATTATGGAGATTCTGCACAAAGAGATCGGCAATGTATTTATGGAAGTGCTTGAAGACTCGGGGATTTACAAGAGAAATGCCGAGGGACAGGCGGCTTTCGACAGATTCTTATCCACGCTTTGACAACGAGGGAAAACTTTTAAAACGAACAAAAGACATGAAATGAGGCGGGATTTTAAAATCCCGCCTTTTGACAGATACGTTATATAACGTATAGATCAGATGTGACAGCATAGGGGTTTAAGCATTACAGGGCGCTGGCAATCTGACTAGATATGCTGTAAGAAAAAAACGATATATGAAAAGGCAAAACGTCATCTGAGAATGACAGACTCCGTATTATAAATCATCGCTCATGCCTAACATGCTGCACAGGAAATTGTAAAAATCTCCCTGTTGTTTCTGGGTCATTTTCTGGTAAATGGTGATAAGATGCCGGTACTTTTTGAGATTGCACATATTATCTGCCAATAAGGAATCTGCTGTCAAACGTTCTTCGGAGAGTAGTAGAATATAGTCTGTTGTGACATGAAAGAAACGCGATAGATCGGCCAAAAGCAGAGCGTCAGGGGTACTGGCTCCACATTCGATTTTGCTCAGACTTGTTTGGTTAATACCTAGCTGCTTAGCGAGAGCTTGCTGTGTCAGTTTTTTTTCCAGTCGGAGTTCCTTTATCCTTGTCTTCATTCGTAATCCCTTTTTGTTATTGTAGTTTATATGGCGCCAAAAAATATTCCAATTTTTAATAAGGATATTCAATGCAGAATATTTTTGTGGAAAGACTCCTAATTCATAAATAAAAGGGTGACAGACTACAAGATATAGTGGATACTTCCTAAATCAGAGACAGATATAGGAATATGGAATACGTTAATTTTGTGCGGGAGAATGCCGGAATATTTTATCATATGTGAAATGCGCCTGTGCCGGAGATAATCGGCGGATGCCGTTGTGATTGACTGTGGCGGGCAGAGGGCGTGATATGGAGGGAAGGTATGGAGGGGAAAATGACAGATTCCTATGTGTGCATTGATCTGGAGACGACGGGGCTTAACCCGAAGCGGGATAAAATCATAGAGATCGGCGCGGTCAGAGTAGAGCGGGGCGAGATTATAGAGGAGTGGGAAACCTTCGTCAATCCCGGTCGGAAACTTCCGGAGCGCATTGTGGAACTTACCGGAATCCATGACGGAGAGCTTGCCGATGCCAAACCGATCGGAGAAATTTTGCCGCCGTTTCTTTCCTTTTTGGGAGAAGATGTGCTTTTGGGACACAGCGTACTTTTTGATTTTTCCTTTCTGAAAAAGGCAGCGGTAAATGAAAAACTTACCTTTGAGAGACAGGGGATCGATACGTTAAAGATTGCGCGGAAGTATTTGCAGGATTTGGAAAGCCGCAGTCTGGGAGCGCTCTGCAGGCATTATAAGATTTCCCACAGTGCGCACAGGGCATTAGGTGATGCCCGTGCAACGGCGGCTTTATACGGGAGACTGGCAGAGGAGTTTTGTGAAAAAGAAGAAGCGGCGGGAGAAAAGAGCCTGTTTCGGCCAAAACAGCTTATCTATCGGACGAAGCGGGATACGCCGCTTACGATTGCACAGAAAGAACAGTTATATAAATTGTTGGACAGGCATAAACTGATAGTGAACTATGAGGTCGAGAGCCTGACCCGCAGCGAGGCTAGTCGAGTGATTGACCAACTTCTTGCAGCATACGGACGATAGGCTTTTGCATGGCGGAGGTTAGGGACTCTGCCACGGGATAGAGCGCGTCGATCTTTTCGGGGGTGCCGTTTTCCTGATAAATGCGGATAAGCAGGCGGTAAGTCGCGCTCACGTCCGAACCTGTGGACACGGCAAATTCCAGAAGCTGACAAGCCTCCTTGGAGAAGCCGCTGTCGTAGAGCGCCTGCGCCCATTGCTGCAGTGTGCGCGCCAGCAGCGTATAATTCTGGTCATAAGAGGTAAGCAGGTTGATATTGGGTGCACCGTAGCGCAGTTTCAGATCTGTGTTGGATAGTCCCGTAAAATTGACGATAGGCTGGTCTTTCAGGGAAAGAATGATCTGCCGGTAATCCTCAACCCGGGGGATATCCTGTAAAAGGTCCATGGGAAAAATTTCCATCGGCAGTTTAATATAGTTCAGATCGTCTAACGGTTTGCGCCTAGTATTGTTTGCGGCCCGCTCCCTCTGCCAAAATTCCTGCTCCATGGCAGCCGCGTTTTTTCGGCTTTTGGAGGAGGCTATGGCGATAGCTGCAGCTAATATCAGAGTGCTTGCAATAATTAAAAAATTCATATATAATTCCTTTATGCCAGAAGAAGGCATTCCTTAATTTATAGTGTAGCCGAATACGGTTGAGGTGGTATTATGAAATTCAACAAAAAAACCAGAAAAATAATTTCATCAGTTATCATTATTATCGTCGTTTTGGCGATGGTCATTCCGATGCTGGCCTCTGCGTTTTATTCATTTTAGCATAAAAAATGTTTTTTGTGAATGGCATGGGATTGACAGGGGAGAAGCAGGTAGTTGTTATGAAAAAATTATTTGTGACAGGTCTGGCTGCGTTTGCCGCAGTATCGTTTGGCGTTATACCGGCGCAGGCTAAAGAAGAGAAAATGGAGGCGGGAATCTATGTGGACGACATAGATATCTCGGGAATGACGAAGAGCGAGGCGGAGGAGGCGATCGATGCGTATGTGGCTGCTTACGGCGATGCGCAGATTACGCTGCACGCTCCGGAGGAGGGCGAGATTAAGACTTCTGCCGCGGAGCTTGGCCTGAAATGGGGCAACCGTGAGATTTTGGAGGAGGCCGCCTACTTTGGCCGCGACGGGGATATTCTGCAATGCTATAAAGAGTTGCGGGATCTGGAATATAAAAATAAGGTTTACCGGGTAAACTTTGACTTTGATAAGAGTAAAATTCGTGAACTGATCGAAGAAAATGCGGATCAGTACGATCGGGAAGCCGTGAACGCCAGCCTGAAAAAAACGGAGGACGGATTTGAGGTTACCGGAGGGCAGTCCGGTTTCGTGGTAGACCGTGAGGGTACGGCAGAAAGCGTATATACGTACCTGACAGACGAGTGGACGGGCAGCGCGTGCGATCTGGAGATGCAGGTGGAGATGCAGGAGCCGCAGGGCAGCGCGGAGGATCTGGAAAAGGTGAAGGATGTTCTGGGAACTTTTACCACCAGCTTTTCTACGTCCGGCGGCGCCAGAAGCGAAAATGTAATAAACGGATGCAGACTGCTCAGTGGAATCACGCTGTATCCGGGAGAAGAGATTTCGACGCTCGAGGCGCTTATTCCGTTCTCGGAAGAAAACGGGTACTATATGGCGGCTTCCTATTTGAACGGGCAGGTGGTTGACAGTCTGGGCGGCGGTATCTGTCAGGTTTCGACCACGCTTTACAATGCGGTGCTGCAGGCGGAACTGGAGGTGGTGGAGCGCTATAACCACTCCATGATCGTCACCTATGTGGATCCCTCCGCGGACGCTGCCATTGCGGAGTCTTCGGGGAAAGACTTTAAATTTAAGAATAATCTGGATTATCCCATATACATAGACGGCTATACAACGCCAGAGAAAGAAATCACATTTACGATCTATGGGATGGAAACGAGAGACAGCGGCCGGGAGGTAATCTACGAGAGCGAAGTGCTGGAGAGAATCGTGCCGGATACCGAAGTGATCTATACGGACGCATCCATGCCGGTAGGATATTGCAGTGTACAGTCTGCGCATATAGGTTATAAGGCAAGGCTGTGGAAGATTGTAAAAGAAAATGGTACGGAAGTGAGCCGTGAGCAGGTGAACAGCAGCAGTTATATGAAGGCGCCCAGAAGCGCGACAGTGGGTGTGTCGACGGAGGACCCGGGCGCGTATAACGCCATTATGGCGGCTGTAGCGTCGGGCAGTGTGGATCAGGTAAAAGCGGTATCCGGCGCGTATCGCGGCGGAGATCCCGCGCAGATACAGGCGGCGGCAGAGGCTGCACAGCAGGCGGCGGCAGCCAAGGCAGCGGCGGATCAAGCAGCGGCGGATCAAGCAGCGGCGGAGCAGGCAGCAGCGGATCAAGCAGCGGCGGAGCAGGCAGCGGCAGAACAGGCGGCCGCGGAGCAGGCGGCACAGCAGCAAGAGGCGCCGCCCCCGGCGGAGTGATCCCTTACGGCGGGTCAGTACGGTACGGACGGAAATAGTTTCCGAAAAGACGGGAAAAATGTGATTCGATCCTACGAAGAGTAAGGCATACGATATGGGACAGGAAAAAATATCAAGGAACGTGTCAGCGTGTTCTTTGCTGGAAGAGACAAAAGAATATAGTCAGGAATTGAAAAATGGCGCAGGGCTGGGGAAAGACTGCGCCGTTTTCCCTCAGAAAGCGGGCGCGGATCAGGATATTGTGGTGAGTAAATGGATCGGTCTGGAGGGAACAGCCAGACTTGCCGGGGCAAACTATGAGAGGCTGCGGCAGAGGTTTCCGGCGCGCATGATTGAGGAGGCCGCCGCTTTTGACAGGTATCTGTCGGTGATACCGGAGGCCGCCACCGCCATGAAGTCCGGCGTCTGCGGCATACAGGCTGTTTCCCGGGACGGCATTTTCGCGGGATTGTGGGAGATGGCGGAGGAAGCCGGCGTCGGACTGGAAGCGGATTTAAGAAAAATACCTGTCAGACAGGAGACCATAGAGATCTGTGAAGTGTTCGGGGAAAATCCTTATGAGCTTTCGTCGGGCGGATGCCTCATTATGACGACAGAGGACGGAAATGCCCTTGTGGCGGCGCTTTTGCGGGAAGGGATTCCGGCGGTGGTGATCGGCCGCACGACGCGGGGGAATGACAGGGTGCTCTACAATGAAGGCAGAAAGCAGTTTTTAAATAAACCCAGACCGTGAACGCGTGATAAACAATTTCTCTGTTGCCGCGCGAGTCACAGGAATAATACAGAAATCAATAAAAACAAGTATGAATGGAGGAAAAAATGAGAGAAGAATTGTTGAAAATCATAGAGAGGAACAGCCGCATCGACTTGAAGGAGCTGGCGGTAATACTTGGAGTGGAAGAGATCGATGTGGTGAACGAACTGCAGGCTTTGGAGGAAGAGGGCATTGTCTGCGGTTATCATACCATGATTGACTGGGAGAAGACATCCGTGGAGAAGGTGTCCGCACTGATCGAGGTACGTGTGACACCCCAGAGGGGTCAGGGATTTGACAATATTGCAGAGCGGATTTATAAATATCCGGAGGTAAATTCCGTCTATCTGATTTCCGGCGGGTATGATCTGCTTGTCACGCTGGAAGGAAAGTCCTTGAAAGAGATTTCCGGCTTTGTGTCCGACAAGCTCTCCACGCTGGACTCCGTTCTGAGCACGGCAACCCACTTTATTCTGAAAAAATACAAAGATCATGGAACCGTATTGACGAAAAAGTATGAAGATACAAGAGAGAAGGTGTCACCGTGAAAGATATGTTATCAAAGCAGGCCGTAGGGCTGAAGCCTTCGGGTATCCGGAAATTTTTTGACATTGTAAGCGAAATGGAGGACGCCATTTCTCTCGGCGTGGGTGAGCCGGATTTTGATACGCCGTGGCATATCAGGGATGAGGGCATTTACTCGCTGGAAAAGGGGCGCACGTTCTATACTTCCAACAGCGGGTTGATGGAGCTTCGTCAGGAAATTTGCAATTATATAGAAAGGAAGCAGGGCGTCACCTACGATCCAAAGCATGAAGTGTTGATTACGGTAGGAGGCTCTGAGGCCATTGACATCGGATTGCGCGCTGTGGTCAATCCGGGAGACGAGGTGTTAATTCCGCAGCCGAGCTATGTATCTTACGAGCCATGTGCGATTATGGCGGGCGCGACACCGGTTATCATTGAGCTGAAGGCAGAAAATGAGTTCAGGCTGACGGCGGAGGAATTGGAGGACGCGATTACCGATAAGACAAAGGTATTAATTCTCCCCTTCCCGAATAATCCCACGGGAGCGATTATGGAGAAAAAGGATCTGGAGGCGATCGCTGAAGTGATCCGAAAACATGATATACTCGTCATGTCTGATGAGATTTACGCGGAGCTGACCTACAAGGAAAAACATGTATCCATCGTAGAGATAGAGGGAATGAGGGAAAGAACCATTTTGATTAACGGGTTTTCCAAAGCATTTGCGATGACTGGATGGAGACTGGGTTATGCCTGCGGTCCGAAAGAAATTCTGGAACAGATGACAAAGCTGCACCAGTTTGCGATTATGTGTGCGCCAACTACCAGTCAGTATGCTGCGATCGAGGCGCTTCGTAACGGGGACGAGGATGTGCAGGAAATGCGCATGGCTTATAACCAGAGACGACGGTTCCTGCTTCACTCGTTTCAGGAGATGGGGCTGGAGTGTTTCGAGCCTTTTGGCGCATTCTATGTATTCCCGTGTATCAAGGAGTTCGGGATGACCAGCGAAGAGTTCGCGGAGCGGTTTTTGGCGGAAGAAAAAGTAGCTGTGGTGCCGGGTACGGCATTCGGTGAGTGCGGCGAGGGATTTTTAAGAATTTCCTACGCCTACTCGCTGGACAACCTGAAGCTGGCGATCGGGAAACTGGCGGATTTTGTCGGCAGACTGCGCCAAAACGAGAAGAAATTTTAGTGTTCACATCGGAGGCTGTTTTGCGAAGCGTTTCTATGTCTTGTGTGGGAGAACGCAAAAACATGCATTCTCCGTGTATGCCGGATGGAGGTAAAGATGCACATCATTTTACATCAGCCGGAGATTCCGGCAAATACGGGGAATATCGGCCGTACCTGTGTAGCGACAGGTACGGCACTCCATTTAATTGAGCCTTTGGGTTTCCGGCTGGATGAGAAATCCATCAAACGGGCGGGTATGGATTATTGGGCACAGTTAGATGTGACCCGCTATATCAATTTTCTGGAATTTCAGGAAAAGCATCCCGATGCAAAAATCTGGTATGCAACCACCAAGGCAAAGCGTCTCTATACGGAGGCGAATTTCAGGCAGGATGATTATATTATGTTCGGCAAGGAGAGCGCCGGAATCCCGGAGGAGCTTTTGGTGGAAAATGAGGAATCCTGCATCCGCATTCCGATGATGGGAGAGATCCGGTCTTTGAATCTGTCTAATTCCGTGGCTGTTGTGTTGTATGAGGCTTTGCGGCAGAACGGGTTTGCGGGGATGCAGAGGGAAGGGGAGCTGCACAGGCTTAATTGGGAAATTTAATCGTCGTCCTCCATCTCCGACTTCGGCAGGGAGAAGATAAACTCCGTTCCCACGCCCTCGGTGCTGATGACGTTAATGTTTTCACCGTGTGCCTGTATAATTTCCTTCGTGATTGACAGCCCGAGACCTGTGCCTTTCTTATCCTTTCCGCGGGAGAGGTCGGATTTGTAAAAACGGTTCCAAATCAGTTTCAGATCGTCTTTCGGGATGCCGATTCCGGTGTCTTTTACGCTGATAAAAATTTTATTGTGCTTTTCGGTCGTCTCGATTTTGATGAGGGAATCGTGATGGCTGAATTTGATGGCGTTATCCAGAAGGTTATATAAAACCTGCTGGATTTTATCTATGTCTGCGACCACATACATTTCATCGCCCGTGAGAATCAGCTCGATGCCGATCATTTTTTGGCGGCAGGTGCCCTCAAAGGTGGCCGCCACATTGCGGATAACGGCGTTGATTTCAAAGTCCGTCCGGTTTAACATGATTCCCTTTGTGTTCAGATTGTTGAGCGTTAAAAGGCTGTTTGTCAGCTTCGTCAGGCGGCTGGTTTCGTTCAACACGATGTTTAAATATTTTTCGTACATTTCCGGCGGAATGGTGCCGTCTAACATGGCTTTCAGATAGCCCTCTATGGAAGTTAAGGGGGAGCGGAAGTCATGGGACACGTTGGCTACGAACTTTTTCTGGTCGTCCTCCGAACGTGCGATTTCACTGGCCATGTAGGAAAGCGTGGCGGCCAGATAGCCCATTTCGTCCTCGCTTTCCACGCTGAACTCATAGTGCATATTGCCGCTGGCGTACTGTTCTGTGGCCTCCGTAATTTTGCGCAGGGGAATATAAACCATCTCCGTGAAAAAGATCAGGATAATCAGCGACAGTAAAAAGAGTATCAGCAGCATGATATAGGAAATATTCAAAAGCTGATTCGTCTCGGTCTGTATACTGCCGAGGGAAGCGTGAATTACCACATAGCCCTTTACTTTGTAACCGGATGTAATAGGCGCAAAGACGCTTAGCATTTCCTCGTCAAAGGTTCGGAAAAAGTCGCCTACCGTGTAGTAAGAGCCTGCGGTGATTGTGGGATCAAAATTTTCTACAACGACTTCGTTTTCTACGTCCACCGGGGCGGAGGAGTCTAAGATCATACGTCCGGAGGGATTGATAATCCAGATCGTGGCGTTTAAGTAGGTATCCAGCGCGTCAAGCTGCGTCTTTACCGTTTCCAGAGACACCTCCGTATTATACAGGTCGGTAGCGTAGGTGTTGGCAATCAGCGTGGCCTCTCTGTAGAGAGCGTCGGCTTTTTCTTTGGTGAGATGGTTAAGCGTCATATCGAAGACAAAGGTGGCTACTACCACGAACCCGAACAGCCCGAAAATAATGTAGGCTAATATCAATTTGAGATAAAGTGTCTTTCGCATATCAGAATCTCTTTTCGCGTACTTCAAATTTATAACCGACACCCCAGATTGTGGCAATGCGCCAGTTATCATGGTCTTTAATTTTATTGCGAAGCCGTTTGATGTGTACGTCTATCGTGCGGCTGTCTCCGAGGTATTCGTATCCCCAGATCTGATCCAAAAGCTGTTCTCTGGAGAAAACGTGGTTTGGCGAGGATGCCAGAAAGTAGAGAAGCTCCAGCTCTTTGGGGGGCAGCTCGATGGTCTTTCCCATATAAATCACAGAGTAATTCGTCTGGTTGATAATCAGATCCGGATACTCCACGCTCTTGACGTCGGAAGGCTTCGGTTCCGCCACGGCCGGTTTATAACGGCGGAGCACTGCCTTAACACGGGCTACCAGTTCTTTGGAGTCAAAGGGCTTTTCCATGTAATCGTCCGCGCCCAGTTCCAGCCCCAGCACCTTGTCAAAAACTTCGCCTTTTGCAGAAAGCATGATAATGGGGAGTGTGGATTTCGAGCGCACCTCCCGGCAGACCTGATAGCCGTCGATGCCTGGCAGCATCAGATCCAGAAGCATCAGATTTGGTTCAAAGCCGTCTATTGCCGCCAGAACGGATTCTCCGTCATTGACAATCATGGTCTCGAAGCATTCTTTCGTCAGATAGAGAGAAATCAGCTCCGCAATATTATTATCATCATCAACAATTAATATTTTCTGCTTATTTATCATGGTAACCTCCGTTTTATAAATTCATTAGGTAATTGCGTTTCGCAACTTCCTATCTAAACTCAGCAATGGTAACGCCTGCGTCGCCTTCTCCAAATTCGCCCAGACGGAACGTTTTTATGACCCGGTTTTTTCGCAGATAGCCGTGTACGGCTTTCCGGAGTGCACCCGTTCCCTTGCCGTGCACAATGCGGACGCTTGGCAGATGGGCCAAATAGGCATCGTCCAGATATTTGTCAAGTTCGGAGAGCGCCTCGTCCACCGTCCTGCCGAGAAGATTGATTTCCGTGGAGACGGAATAGGACTTGGACATTTTCAGCCTGCCGGAAGAGCTGCGCTGCATTTTTTCGGTTTTCACCGTCTCCTCCTCAAGCAGAACCAGATCCGACAGGGAAACCTGAGAGCGGATGATGCCGCACTGGACAAACAGTCTGCCGTTCTTATCGGGAAGGGAGCTGACACTGCCCTTTAAACCCATGGAGACAACTTTCACGCTGTCGCCCAGCCGGATCTGATTTGGTTTGAGAACCTTATGGGCGGACTTTTCATTTTTAAGCGCGAGCTTTTCGTTTTTCTCCGAAATTTTGTCGTGTACCTTCCGGCGCGATTTTTCCAAATCCTTGATGGAAGAGGCAGCGCCGGCCTTTTGGAAGGTGCGGATCGTTTCGTCTGCCAGCTCCTTTGCATTCTGCAAGATTTCGCGGGCCTCCTCATTGGCCTCTCTGATGATACGGTCGCGGGACTGGTCGATTTTTACCTGCTTGGATTCCAGCCGTTCTTTTAAGGCCTGTACTTCCCGCTTGTAGGTTTCGATTTCGGCCTGCTCCTTTTCGATGGTCAGGCGGCTGTTTTCCAGATTGGTGAGCAAATCTTCGAAACTCTCCTTGTCCTGTGTAATATGCCGCTTGGCGTCCTCTATGATATGATCGGGAAGCCCCAAGCGGGAAGAGATGGCAAAGGCGTTACTCTTGCCGGGAATGCCGATCAGAAGACGATAAGTAGGCCGGAGCGTTTCCACATTAAACTCACAGCAGGCATTTTCCACAAAAGGCGTGGAGAGCGCATACACTTTTAACTCGCTGTAATGCGTGGTAGCCATGGTGCGTATTCCACGGCCGTGCAGATGATCCAAAACCGAGATAGCAAGAGCCGCGCCCTCGGTGGGGTCGGTGCCCGCGCCGAGCTCATCAAAAAGACAGAGGGAGTCTGCGTCTGCGTCCTGCAAAATGGAGACAATGCTCGTCATGTGGGAAGAAAAGGTGGAAAGACTCTGCTCAATGCTCTGCTCGTCGCCGATATCCGCGTATACCTCCCGGAAAATGGAAAGCTCCGAGCGGTCCAGTGCGGGAATGTGCAGTCCGGCCTGCCCCATTAGGGTCAGAAGCCCCACTGTTTTCAGCGCCACGGTTTTTCCGCCTGTGTTCGGCCCCGTGATGATGAGCAGGTCGAAGTCGATTCCAAGAAGAATGTCCACGGGCACTACCGCTTTTTTGTCAATCAGCGGATGCCGCCCTTTGCGGATGCGGATTTGGTGCTCCGTATTGAAAAGAGGCATGGTGGCGTTCTGTTCCATGGCGAGGGAGGCTTTTGCAAAGATAAAGTCCAGCATGGTCATGGATTCCTGATTCATGGCAAGGGCATCCGTGTGAGCGGCCGCCTGTGCGCTTAAGGAAGCCAGTACAGCTTCGATTTCTTCCTGCTCCTTTATAGATAATTCCTTTAATTCGTTGTTCAGATTGACGACAGCCGCCGGTTCGATGAAAAAGGTGGAGCCGGTAGAGGACTGGTCGTGAACCATGCCCGGCACCTGTCCCTTGTATTCGGACTTCACGGGAATGCAGTAACGGTTGTCGCGCATGGTCACTACGGCATCCTGCAGGTAGGTGCGCAGAGAACCGTTAATCATGGAAGTTAACTGCGAATGAATCCGGTCGTTGGTGATTGTCATACTACGCCGTATACGCTTTAATGCAGGGCTTGCGTCGTCTGCGATTTCCTCCTCGGAGAGAATACAGCGGTTGATCTCATTTGCCAGAGGCGTGAGCGGTTCCAGACTGTCAAAATAAATATCCAGCGAATCGCCGGGAATATCGTCTCTATCCCTGCGGCCGTAGGCTTTGATCCGGTTGACGTTTTCCAGAAAAGAGGCGATGCGCAAAAGCTCTGCGATGGAGAGCACGCTTCCCACCTCCAGAGATTTCAAACTCATGCCCAGATCTTTGTTGCTGCCAAAGGACGTGGAGCCTTTGGAAAAAAGGCGTCCGAGTGCGTCGGCAGTCTGCGTCTGGGCAGTCCTGATTTCCTCTAAATCCGTCATGGGAACAAGGGCCGCCGCGAGCCGTTTACCCGGTTCGGAGGATGCCTTTTCAGTCAGTTGATTGATGATTTTATGATATTCTAAAACTCGTAATACTTTGCTGTTCATAATTACCCCTTTATGGTTTGTTTCACTTATTCTTTGCTCTGTTCTTCTATAATACAGAAATGCGTCTTGCTTTCTTTGTCATAACTGATTCCGATAAGCAGTAGATTTCCATGATAATCCTTCATTACTTCCGGGTATTGCCTGTCTTTGATCTGCTCAATCGCGCTTGCGGCGGACTTCCCATATTTCAGCTCAACAATCAATGCGGGTTTGGCAGAATATCTTTTGGGAAGAAATACCATATCCGCGTACCCTTTCCCGGACGGCATTTCACGGATAAGCGTATATTCATTGACGGCATTGTAATATGCCAGCGTGACTACGCAACTTAATTCATTTTCATTGTTGTACTGAAGAATGGAAGTATTTTCTCTGTGTACTTTATCAATACATTCCGCTACCAAATCGGCATCCTTATCCCACGTTGCTTTTAATAGCTTCTCTGAATTTTTAAGTGCCTGAATCACCGGCTCCCAGTCCGTGTCCTTTACGGCTCTGGCAAAGGCGGTACGCACTTCTTCGTTGGGAATATAGGCTTCCCTTGTGTTCATATCATATGCGAGATAACCCAAGTGAATCAGCGCTGTTAATACATCATCCCGGCTCTTAAAGCTGGTCATGTCATTCTGAAAGTTTTCAATATCTACAATACATCTGGCGCCGGCAAACATTTGTACTACCAGATCCCGTAACCCCTCGAAATTCATACTGATATATTCCCGGAGAGATTCATAGGATGCCGTATTACTCCAATAATTATCAAATTCTCCATCTATAATGGCATTGACCACGGAATTTGGGTTATAAACATGCTGTACCTGCCGGAAGGAATACCCGTCATACCGTCGCGCCATCTCGTCAAAATCCATATGGTACATATCGCATAACGTTTTTACCTCCTGCTGGGTAAAACCGATATACTCCGAAAGGCGTTTGGGATTAAGCATGGTAAATTCTTTAAAATTATTCAAAGCGGATTCACTGTTGTACCGCTTAATCGGCAGAATTCCGGTAATATAGGCAAGTAAGGTAAAATCCTTTGACTGCTCTCCCTTGAAAAGGCCGCGAAGCAGACGGATGTACGCCTGCTGTCCGCTTTCATCCCCGACAGCTTCGCGGAAGATGGCATCCCACTCGTCAATAATGATCACAAATTTGGCGCCTGTCGCATAACTAACTTTAGAAAGGGAAAACGGCAGTTCGGTATCTTCTTCTGTAAGCACCCCCGGATAAAGAATCTTCAGTTCCTCAATCACACATTTTTGCATAAAAGCTACCGTATCTGCCGAAGATTTATTCTGCACCAGCAGATATGCCATATCCAGATGGATCACATCATATTTATTCAGGTGTTCTTCAAAGGATGGATTTTGGGAAATTTCCAACCCTTCAAATAGTTCTCGAGAATCACAGCCACGCCCATAATAAGCAGACAGCATCCCTGCAGCCATTGATTTCCCAAATCTTCTTGGCCTGCTGTTGCAGATATGGCACTGCTCCGTATTTAACATTTCATTGGTATACGCGATTAATCCTGTTTTATCTATATAAATTTGGGATTTTCTTGCTCTTATAAAGCTTTCATTTCCGCGATTCACATACATTCCCATATTTTACCTCCATGAGACAGGTGATGACCCGCAAATCAAGGTTGAAAATTTTCTTTCATATTTCATTCTGTGCCTTTATCTATATTGTTTTCAACGCACCATGTCACTTAATTCCACAATCATCTTACCACATGCCTTTTCAAATAACCACAAATTTTCTGCGGTTGTTGAAACCGAAACGTAGTAAAGCAATGATCAGTCTTTATTATAAATGTATAAGAACCCAAAATACAAAAAGATGGAGGAAATGAAAATGCAAGAACTGTATTCAATCATGAGAGAACTGTTGGAAGTGGAGTATAACCAGAAGTCCCTGAGATACATTATGAAAATGCTGGAGACAGCTTACGGGCAGGAGGATCTGGAAAAGGAGAATCTGATCGTGAGCGGAATTGGCTATTACCTCGCCGTTTTGCACAGGGATCTGGAGACTGCAATCAGCAGGCTGGACAGCTACATAGCGGAGACGGCGAAAGAGACGAAGAAAGGGTAGTCGGCACCGTATAAAAACAGGCAGCGGCTTTCCTAAATAAAATGGGAAAGCAGCTGCCTATTTTACGGGATATTTTGTTGCGAGATTGCTTGCTCCTGTGATGTAATCCATGGAAACGTCATAATATTTGGCCAGAATCAAAAGGCTGTCGACCGGTATTCGCGTCTTACCGCTTTCATAGTCCGCATAGGTACGCTGGCCTATGTGGAGCAGGTCTGCGATTTTTTGCTGCGTTATGGAATGATCTTCGCGGATTTCTCGTATTCGCTCATTATATCTCATTCTTTGATCCCCCAGATAAGATTTAGTATAAGCGAAAAGGAAAAAATCATTGACATTTAGAGTCATAAACTCTAAACTGTATGTGATTAGGTAGAGTTTATAACTCTAAAAAGAACTGCTAAATTATGAACAGTAAAAAAAGCGAAATACTTGGCGAGGTGAATTTGCAAGTATATTGAGAGATACAAAGGAGTTTTTATGGATGTAAGTGTGATTTTAGCCACGCATAATCGGGCAGATATTATTGGCGAAGTTCTCAATGCTTGGCGCGAAGTAGATAGAAATACAAAGTATGATTACGAAATTATATGTTCTGACGATGCTTCTGAGGATAAAACGGTAGAAGTGATTAAGCAGGCATCAGATTTGCCACTTATTTTGATCCAAAATGAAAAGGGAGGAGCAAGTAAAGCAAGGAATGCGGCACTGAAAATTGCAAAGGGAAAAGTTATTATTTTTACAGGAGACGATATTTTTCCGGAAAAAGATTTTGTAAACGCACATTATGAAAATTATCGGAAATTTGGTTCTGATATTGCAACTTTAGGCAGGATAGAATGGTACGACAAAATTGAAATGAGCCATTTGATGTATCATATTACAAATGTTGGCTGTGAGCAGTTTGGTTTTATCGGTTTGCCACCTTATCAGTTGATAGACTTCAGGCATTTTTACACATCGAATATAAGTGTATCTAGAGAACTTCTTAATAAAGTGGATATTTTTTTTAATACGGATTTTGATAAATATGGATTTGAAGACATAGAGCTGGGATATCGGTTGCAAAAATGTGGCATGCGTATTTATTATGATCCGGATATTGTTGCGATGCATCATCACGTTTATGATGACGTAAATAAATTTTGCAACAGACAAATGAGCTCAGGAGAGGAATTAGTTGTTTTTCAGCAGATGCATGATGATTTAGAAGATAAATGTATTTGCGACACAATAAATTGTAAAGCGGCATTAGAAAAGTATTTGTGTTCAAGTGATAATAAACGGTCTGTTTCAGGATATGCCATTTGGACGTTGATCAAAATTTCCAAGAAGCTTACTCGGTTGGTAGAAATTATATTAAAAAATGGGAAGTTTAAGAAATTAAGAAAATTTGTATCTGTTATTTATGCAGGCATTTTTAAATTCTATTTCTATTATGGCTGTGTGTGCAGACTTGCGTCGGGCAGGGGAATACCCAAAAGTAAATTGGTACGTTTTACATATATGTATATGAAAAAAGGATACGCACAAATTTATTTGGATACCGGCGCCGGATATAGTGAAGCGGAATCCAGAAAGTGGGTTTGTTGGGATAATGCAGAATGGGAAATTGAGAAAAAATTACCGAATAATTTACGGGAAATTCGCTTTTCACCATTAAAGAACCAGTGTTATGCAGAAATCAGGCAGGCGTATTTTGTTCTAAAAAATGGAGAAAAGAGGGATATAACCGTAGAATGGCATAACTCCAGAAACGGATCGTGGGAAAATGGAGACTATACTCATACAAATGATCCGCAGATTTTAGTTACGGATATTCCCGATGGGGTGGACAGACTAATTGTAAAAATGCAGGTTGAAAATATGAAAAGGAAAAGCTTAATATCTGTCATCAGGCGGGCAGCAGTAAAATTATGCAGAAGACAGGCAATAGCAGTTAATAATTGCAGGACCTGGAAGGCCGATTATGCAAGTGGACAACCTAGAAAAATACAGATAGTAGTAGGAGGATTAGATAGGAAGAAAAGGCAGCGGCTTATCACAGAATATCAGGAAAAAATAAGAATTTTAGGAGAAGACGTAGCAATATCTGATACCGATCAAAGGCAAAGAGGATATACAGATTATTTATATATACCAAAAGAGGAGCCGCTGGATGCTATGCAGATGGTGCAGGTAGCATATACTCTGTTAAATTCGGTTTATGATTTTCTTGTTGTTTCCAAAGCTTATGAAGAGTATCCGATAGTTGCGGCAAAAAAAATTGAGGATATTATAATTTATTCTGAACTCTTAAGGGATCTGGAGGGAGACATCAGGTATGATAACGGAATTGGGAGATATATGCGGCTGCCATCCTTTCATGTGGAGACGCAAACATTAAATGTAAGCAACTGCATTAATAATATAAAACTGGTGGATGATTATTTGTTTAAAGCGCGGAAGGAACTACAGCCTGCTTTTCGAATAAGCAGAAGGGATTTCAGGTATGAGAAGAGTAAACCACTAATATTTGTCCTTCCCATTTTTTTAGCGGTAGGCGGCATTGAGAGAAATACAATCGAGACCATGCGCGCTTTAAAAGACCGATACAATTTTTGTGTTATTACAATGGAAAAGCACACTAAGGCGCAGGGATCACTGCATTATCAGTTGAAAGATATATGTGAATATGTATTTGATTTGCGTGAAATTGCGGAATTTGAGCATTATTTGTCAATGTTGTATGAATTGGAAAGCATTTTTCATCCGGATGCAATATGGTTGTGTAACAACAATCCATGGTTTGAAATAAACACCATGCAGATTCGCAGTATTTTTAAGTGTACACCGATTATCGCCCAGGATGTATATGATACAAAGGAAGGGTGGATAGAATACTATAATACAGAAGGCGTGAAATCGTTTGACAGATATATTGCCATAACGGAATTAATTCGGGAGTGCTTTCTTAATAAATATAATATTGCTGATGAAAAAATTGATGTAATTTATCCTGTTGTAGATGGGACAAAAGTTAAGAGGGCCTTAGAAAGCCAGAAAACTCATGGAGAGATATGTACGGCATATGGCTTGGATCTCAATGCGGAGCATTATGCATTTATTGCCAGGCTTTCAGAACAAAAAAATCCCTTACGGTATTTAAAGTTGGCAAAAGACGCTTATACAGAGTATGGAAAAAGTGTACAGTTTATAATTGTTGGTGACGGTCCATTATCTGCTGAGATTGAGCAGTATATAGCAGATAATCAAATGAAGGATATAGTGAAGAGGATCCCGTATATTGAGAATATTCCTACTTTTATGCGCATATTGGATGGGCTGATTATAACGTCGGTCTATGAAGGCATGCCAATTGTCAGTATTGAGGCAATGAGTATGAGTGTTCCGATTTTATCAACTGATGTGGGTGATCTGAAGCGCTTTCTCAACAAAACACAGGGAGGCGTTATTATAGACGAAGAGAAAAGCGATTTGCTTAATTTTATTGAATTTAAAAAGGATCTTACTTTATATTGCAATAACGCAAGAAAACATGCGGGAGAAATATTGGATTTTTTTTCGGCAGATAAAGTAGCGGAAAAATATGTGGATTCCTTTGAAAAAGCCATATCGGGATACAAAAAAACTGCTGGGAGTATTGGGTCAAAATAATGAAAATGCGTTGGAAGAAAACTATTTTGTATATTATTTCAGGGTCTGTAGTTATCCATTCATTATTGATGTGGCTTATGCTGGGAAGCCTGAGGCCTGACAGATTAAAAGAGCCATACGTATATACAGTATCGGATGAAGAGATAGAAAAGGGGAAATATGGATATGACAGGGATAAAAATTATTTTCTGGCGCAGATTGACGATGCGAGTATAGCCATTGATCTTCCTAAAAGCGGTGTGGTTCATGCAATCTATATTGATTCTGTCCCACAGACAAATCTGGCAAATAGAACTCAGATTTATTATACGAGTAAGCCGGAGTTTGATGGAAATGTTTATGTTGAAAGAGAGTTAGAAAAAGGAAGTACAGAATTTATTTTGGATAAGAAGTGTTCCAGAATAAGAATTGATTTTACATCATTAAAGGGCGAGGCGGTAGAAGTAAACGAGATTAAGATTGTTTTTTCTGACAGTGAAAGAAAAGAATTTCTTGTATTTTGCCCAATTGTGGTATTTCTGTATGCGCTGTTTATAATTTTGTATGTAAACAGAAAAGTAGTAATAGCAAAAGTGATGCAGAATCCGAATCTGAGCGGGAAATATGATTTGGCATCACAAATTTGCTCTTTAGCATACAGTGATTTTCGAGCCAGATTTTCAGGATCGTATCTGGGAATGTTCTGGGGAATTATTCAGCCCTTGTCTACAATCCTGCTGTTTTGGTTTGTATTCCAAGTTGGTTTTCGATCGAACCCGATAGGTGATGTGCCGTTTATTCTCTGGCTGTCAGCGGGGATGATACCGTGGAATTATTTTTATGATGCGTGGTTTGGCGGAACTTCCTCTTTTACGGCATATGGATATATTGTAAAAAAGGTAGTTTTTAAGGTAGAGATGCTTCCGCTTGTTAAAGCTCTATCGTCAGCCATTATGAACGGTATATTTAATGTTATATTACTGGCTATATATTCCTTATATGGAGAATTCCCGGGTGCGCATATTGTGGACATGCTATATTTCAGTTTATGTATTTTTGCATTGTCACTGGGTCTATCCTTTTTTACAGCTACTTTGAATGTATTTATGAAGGATATTGGACATTTTTTAGGCATTATTCTACAGTTTTTAATGTGGATGACACCGATGATGTGGGATTACCATATGATTCCGGATCGGTTTAGCTGGTTTTATAAATTGAATCCTTTACACTATGTGGTCAATGGTTATAGAGAGAGCCTGATAAATGATTATTGGTTTTTCCATAGATATCAGCTTATGATTTACTTTTGGATAGTTTCGGCTATTTTTCTGCTTTTGGGATATCATTTAATGAAAAAGCTTAAACCGCATTTTGCAGACGTATTATAAAACTTTGGAAGGAATTATAATGAACGACATTACCATTGACGTGAAAAATGTTACTAAAGCATATAAATTATATGATAAACCTATGGATCGAGTAAAGGAAACTTTACTTAAGAATAAGTGTTATCATAAGGATTTTTACGCAGTAAACGGCGTATCTTTCTCGGTAAAACGGGGTGAGACAGTAGGCATTATAGGAAAAAATGGAGCTGGAAAGTCTACATTATTAAAAATGATAACAGGGGTATTAACCCCTACTAGTGGAGAGATAAGTCTGAGTGGTACGGTGTCTGCGTTGCTTGAACTTGGGACTGGGTTTGATGCGGAACGAAGTGGAATAGATAATATCTATTTGAATGGAAGAATTAATGGACTGACGCGGGAAGAAATAGATGTAAGTTTAAACAGCATAATGGAATTTGCAGATATTGGTGATTTTATTTATCAGCCCATTAAAACATATTCTAGCGGTATGCTGGTGAGGCTGGCTTTTGCTACAGCAATTAATGTGAAGCCTGAAATACTTATTGTAGATGAAGCGTTGAGTGTTGGTGATGTAAGATTTCAGCAGAAATGTTATCGAAAAATAAGAGAGTTTAAGCAAAAGGGAACAGTCCTGTTTGTGAGCCATGATACAGGAGCTATTACTAGCTTTTGTGACTGGGTAATCTGGTTAGATAATGGGAAAATTTATAAAATTGGGGAACCAATGCCAATTATTGAAGAGTATTTAACATTTATGCGATATGAAATAAAAAAGGAAGATACAGTTAATGGGAATATACAGAATGATTTTTTAGTCGCTGAACAGAAAGAGGAGACAAATGCTGTTCCAGACGAAAACAACACCTGTATATTGGAATTTGGGAATAGAGCAGCAAGTTTTTCAAAGATTACTTTATTGGATGAAAATCATAAGCTAATTTCACAGTTGCGAATCGGACAGACAGTGATGATTCGGATGGAAATAGAAGCAGGGCGAAGGATAGAATACCCGATTTTGGGATTTAACATAAAGGACATGCTTGGTAATGAGCTAGTGGTAACAAACACTGTTTTTGAAAAAATAGAGTTGCCTGTATTGGAGGCTGACAAAAAGTATTGTTTTGAATGGAGATTCAAGTTCCCCTGTTTTCACGCAGGAGATTATCCGATGGATATCGCCTTGGCGGAGGGAACTTATCAAAATCACGAGCAGATACATTTTGTGACAGATGCTCTGATTTTAAAGTGTGTAGATGATCGGATGTTTCAGGAAGGCAGGGGCAGGTATATTATTGATCAGGTTGAACTTTTACAAAGATGAGGACAAGAGCTTATGTATCATTTTTTCAAAAAAAACGCAGCGCTTATGAAAGAGAAATTATTATCAATAATTATTCCCAGTTATAATCACCAACAGTATATAGGTGAAGCGATACAGAGTGTAATTAATCAAAGATATCAGAACTGGGAACTGATCATAGTTGATGATGGATCAAAGGATAATTCCGTTGCAGTGATAAGCCAGTTTGATGATAACAGGATTCGTTTGATCGTTCAGGAAAATCAGGGGGCACATAATGCCATTAACAGAGGGCTGGAGGAGGCTAAGGGAGAATATCTGGCTATTCTGAATTCGGATGATGTATATGAGCCTGACCGGTTTCAAATTATGGTTTCTAAGATGGAAAATAATCCCGAGGTGGGCTTTGTATGTTCTTATATACGTGTAATTGACAGCAAAGGAAAAGACCTAGGCGTTAAACAAGGGTGGAAAAATATGGAGCCTTGGTTAGTGCCCCACCGGGAATTATCATTTGCGGCAACCGATGATTTTAAGCTAAATCTGATTATGGGCAATTTTACGTCAACCACCAGTAATTTTCTGTTTACGAGAAGTTTGTATGAAAAGATAGGCGGGATGCGTAATCTACATTTTGCACATGACTGGGATTTTGCTTTAAGAATGGCAGAAGTAACGGAATGTAAAATTATTGATAAGCCGCTGCTGAGATATAGAGTACACGAATCTAACACGATTTCTTCAGACAGAAAATGGATGCTGTTTGAAATTGCTTGGATGTGGGCGGCAAATTTGGAAAGATTTTATGGGACAAGCTTATTTAAAAGCCAAACCGATCAACTGGATATTATTGCGCTTGCAGAATCTTTAAATTTACAGGGAAATGACAAAATTTTTTGGGTGATTAAATGTTTTATCGATTCACAGAAGAAGTTGGGAATAGAGAGACCTGAAGAGATCTTGCTAAATGATGAAGGTTTACGGAACAGGTTATTGGAGTATGTTGTGGAATAAATGTTGACCGGGCGTTGAAAGGTATGATCTATGGGAATGAAATATGATTTAGAACTGGTAACAGATGAAGATAATGCGTTAAGTATTATTTTAAAACAAATTGACCAAAATAGCATTGTGTTGGAATTCGGTCCGGCAAATGGCAGAATGACAAAATATTTACATGAAGTATTAGGATGTTCAGTTTATATTGTCGAGATAGATCAGGAAGCAGCTCAGGATGCGATGAAATATGCAGAGGATGGCCTAGTTGATGATATAGAGCAATATGTGTGGTTGAAAAAATGGGAGAAAATTGAGTTTGACTATATTATTTTTGCTGACGTACTTGAACATTTGCACAACCCGCAGGAGGTGCTCAGTCGAACGAAACGATTATTGAAAGATAATGGCAGGACAATTATTTCGGTTCCGAATATAGGCCATAATTCAGTCATGATTAATTTATGTAATAATATATTTCAGTATACGCCGTTGGGACTTTTAGATAATACACATATTCATTTTTTTGCATATTACACTTTAAAAGACTTTTGCCATTATGCGGGATATATTCCTGTAATAGAAGATGCAACATATTCAGACGTTGGCACTAATGAAATTTTGAACAGTTTTAGTAATATCAATAAAGACATTGCTTATTATTTGAAAAATAGAGATTATGGGAACGTATATCAGTTCGTATTTACACTTCAAAAAGCGGAGTATACAAAGAGAAATGCATGTGTAACAGATTTTCGGATTAGAAAGCGCATGCCTATAGGAGAATTTAAGGTATATCTGGATAGAGGAAGTGGGTTCTGCGAAGATAATTGTATAACATATCATATGGGTATACAGAAATCCTTTGCTGAAGAAATTGTATTGGAACATTGTGAAGAGATAAAAGCGATAAGAATTGATCCACTGAACATGAGTGGAATTTTTAGATTTAATAAGATAGAAGTTGTGGACCAAAAGGGGAGAAAAGTTTGGAAAGATGCCAATTGCGAATATAGGGGGGCATTTTTCGGTGACTATTATTTAGAAGGTGACGACCCACAGCTTGTTATTAATGTTAATGGTTTACAAGCACCAGCTAAATTATGCGTAGATATTGAATATGTGTGGCTCTATGCGGATGAGAGAGCGCTTACATTATGTTTGGATATTATCGACCAACATATAGAAAAAGTAAATCAGATTGAAGCGGCTAATGACGAATTAAGACACCAGATTGAGGAGCGGCAGAATGAAAATATACGGCTGGTTGAAGAACTAGACAGGCGTGTTGTGGAACTGGATCATCGCATGGATGAAATTAATTTTCGAGACAAAGAAATTAGACAGCAAAAAGAGGAGATAAATAGGCAGGAAAATGAGTTGGATGTGGTCAATGAGCAAGTAAAACAGCAATTAAATGAAATTAAGCTGATGAGTGAAGAGCTTGATAGACGTGCAGCGGAATTAGATCATCGCATGGATGAAATTAACCTTAGAGATCGTGAGATTGATCGGCAGAAAAATGAGTTAAAATTATCGGCAGAAGAGCTGGAAAGACGTGCGGTGGAGTTGGATCATCGGATGAATAAGATCAACGAACTGGAAGTAGCACTGGAAGTTCGGAAGAACGAGATTAGTGAATTACAGACAAATTTAAACAATATGAAATCGTTAAGTTTAAGTGAAGTTTTAAAGAGGCATTTACGAAAGTGGGATAAACAATGAAAAAGCGCGTGTTTTATTTGGATTTTATCAGAGCTCTTTCGGCCCTATTCATTATTGTTTTTCATTTTAATTGCTCTATTGGAGGTCATGAGATTTATAAAAGTGTTTCAAACATTCCGATTATTTTTTATGAGTACAAAAATGGAAATCTAGGGCAGATTGGAGTATCTTTGTTCTTTATTATTTCGGGGGGGGGTTGATGCTGTCAAACCAATGTAACTTTAATATCAGAGAATATTTGAAAAAAAGGTTTCTGGCAATTTTTCCAATGTTCTATTTTGCGTATTTTTGTGTTACATTTTATTACTTTTTACATTATAGATCGTTAAATCCATTTTGTGTTCCGCGTAATAAATTATCTTTTCTTATAACAATAGTGGGCATGGATGGCTACGTATCTCCAATTATTCCTAATTATTATATTATTGGAGAATGGTTTTTAGGATGTATTATTTTGTTTTATATTTTATTTCCTTTATTAAGAACACTATTGCTTAAATTAGGGCCATGGATATCTATGCTTTGTATATTTTTGATATATGTCGCTACAGTACATTTATATCCATTTGCTTCATACCCTAAAGAATATTTTGTGCTCATCAGAATTGTAGAATTCTTTTTTGGGATGTTGGCGGTTACATATATTAAGGAGATTAGGAAATGGCAGTTATGCATATCAGGGATATCTATTGCTATATTGTCAGTGTATTATCTTCCTATAATACAGTCGTATAAAACAACAATTATGGGAATGAGTTTGTACGTAGTATGGGTTTATGCTGGACAGCATATTCCTGAACGTTTTCAAAAACTATTTTTGGATATCAGTAAGTATTCTTATCCGGCATACTTGCTTCATCATGTAATTATTGAACAGATTTGCAGCCTGTTTGAAGGCATAGAACTTTCATTGTTAGATACATATTTTTTATTAATAACATGTATAGTGGTAATTATTATTTTTACGGTACTATTTGTCAAACTTTACGGTATTATAAAGACGTATTGTTTTAAAATTTGTGAAGTGCAGACAGAGATTAGAAATTAACTAGTTATGCTTTTGTAGAAGTGAGGATCTATTATATGGAATGGATATATAAAAATAATAGAGAAAACAAATTCATATTTATAATGGGTTGTATTATAGGCCTTCTATGTGCGCTACCCTTTATTTCTAATTTGATATATTCAATTGACGATTATCATTTATGGAATGTATATGATATTAACTGGGAGACTATGGGATATAATTTTTACTCTACAGGGAGAATTGTTGAAGGTATTCTTGCTGAAATATTATTTCGCTTTAATTTGCAGCCGTTAAACAGGCCAATGGGAATGGTGGTTTTTATTGCTTCACTTGCGATGTTTGGAACATTAGTAGGGAAACTATTAAATATCAGGAACATTATGTTGAAATTCCTGATTTGTATACTTATAGTATTGAATCCGTTTAATACAGAAATATTTTATTATAGCAATATAACGGTATACAGTGGAATCGCAGTATTTTTTTTGACTGTAGGATTTTGGTATTCACATCAGTATGTGGACAAAAAAAGAAGAGTATATTTATTGTATTCATGTTTTTTTTATTGTTTGTCTCTAGGGGTATATCAAATTTTTTATCCCATGGTTTTTTTCATTATATTATTGGCGGTAATTAGGGATTTTAATGAGAACGAAATGCAGTGGAGAAAATACGCTATTTATAGTGGAATATACTTTTTATCCTTTCTATTATTTTATATTTTTTTAAAATTTATGTTTGCATTTATACCGCCATCATTAATTTATGAAGGAATAGATCTTGGAGAGTTTATTAAGAAGCTATTTTCTCCTAATTATTATATACGGCTACTTGGAATTGTTAAACAGTATTATGGGGATACCATATTACATTCGTCGTTAGCGTTTGGTAGTGTAGTAATAGGATCTGGAATTATATGCATACTTGGGTTATTGAATGTGCATAGGGATAAAAGAATTGTTTATTTTGTTGGCGTATGCCTATTCCTTTTGCTAGGACCTGTTATGTGCATTGGATTTGGTTTGGCAAGGCCGGATGACATATCGGCACGTACATTTACATCTTATGGGGTGTATTTAGGCGGATTGCTACTGATTGATTACTATTATTTGCGAGATATCTGTAAGAAAAAGGAGAGCATAAAAGAGCAATGTATAAAGATAGTAACGATAGTCTTTGCAGTTATTTGTTTTATTAATGGAAGCCTAATAGGTAAAGCAGCGAATAATATAATAAGACTAAATAATAAAGAGGCCAATATGGTTAACCGTATTGTGGGTAGAATGGAAGAGTTTGAGGAATTTACAGGCTATGAGCCTCTCGTAATACAAGGGGTTCCAATGCTGTCTGGCATATCAGATAAATCGCTGGGTAATTTAGGGCAGCCAGCATCAGCGTCTTTTTCAAAGGTGCTATTATTCAACGAAGTTTCGGGCTACTCATTTTCTATACCAAATGCGGAACAAGTTAAGCAGGCTTCAAAAATAATAGATGATATGTCAACTTGGCCACAAAAAGATTCAGTTGCATATATTGACGGTATATTTGTTGTAAGACTTTATTGGTAAAAATTTTGAAGGTTTTTATGTGCATAGTTTGCTAATGAAAATAATGGAATAAAAAAATGAAAGTTTGGATTAGGAAAAATTGTGTTCAAATATTTATAGTATTTACGCTTTTTATATTATTAGGAGATGTATATTTTCTGATACATAAAGAACCTGATGAGCCCATAGTTCAAGTGAATTATTTGTTGGATAATATGGGATATCAATCATGTAACGAAAGAATGACATTAACTTTTTTTATACCGGGTGAAAAAAATTTTATTACTTATGAAGGAATAAAAAACGATGCGGGTATGGAGGTTGTTATCAATAATGACATACAAAAATATGATCTGTGTGCAATCGATTTTTATAATATAGATAAAGGGGTGCTAGTACAATCAATTCAGAGTAGGATTAAGGGTTATAAGGATGTAGATCTGACTTGTGGGCAAATATCAGATTTAATTAATATTGTCGATGCAGGTAGTTTTACAGTTCAAAATGATTTTTTATATTTCGAGGTATACGAAAATGAATTTGGTATACAGCTAAGCAAAGATTTTATAAATGCAATCGGTAAAGAAAGTCATAAAAAGGATATTATCTATATTATTTTAAAATTGACTATAGCTATATTAAATTTAATGTGGCTGGTATGTTTATTGTTTATCATATATGAATGTTATAAGGAACATAGCCTTAATTATATGCAACTAAAGCAATTGATACATAATTTGAAATATTTGATTAAGGAAAAAGGTTTAATTATTTATGGGTTATTGATTTTGTCTGTTCTTGTAATAACTGTAAAATCAGGAATAAGTTCAGGCGATTATATTAGAGAAGAAACTCAACTATATGATTATCAGTTGATCGGATTGATTATAATTGTTTTTATTTTTGCAGTGAGTTGGATGTATTTTGCTTCCAGTAAAAAATTTTTATCAAACAGAATTGTTCAATTGTCTATTCCCATTTTTGTTTTGATTCTTTCTATATGGACTATAGAATTAATGATGGGAAACAGTAAGATCGAATGTAAATTCTTAATAGCTAATTTTATTATTGGATTTTTTATTTATAACGTGATAAATTTGATAGTTTCAGAATGTAAGTGTTCAATGATTATTTATACCCTTTTTTGCTTTATATATGGAACCATATCATATTTTGTTTTGCAAATCAGGGGTATACCATTTTTGCCACAGGATATTAAATCAATTGGTGTAGCTAGGAGTGTGGTAAAAAATTATACATTTTATATAGACTTCTATTTTTTATGTGGAATTACATTGTTTCTCTGTCAAATGATGGTGATTTTCTACGGCATGGAGAAAAAAATTATTAAGCGAAAAGCTAGTTTCATAGGAGTTATGCTTTTAGGGTTTTTACTGCAAAACGGATTTATATTAAATTTTTTCAATATAAATGTGAATGCCTGGAGTCAGCAGGAGGGATTTAAAACATATGGTCACATGGCTTCTTTTTGTGCAAATGTTGTTTTAAATAGGGTTACCAAGCCCAAAGGGTATGAAAAAGAAGAAGTTATTGAGATTATTAATGGTTATAAAAACGGTAGGGGTATTGTGCCGGAGGATCCGGCTAATATTGTGGTGGTGATGAATGAAGCTTTTTCCGATTTGTCAATTATTTCTGATTTTGGAACAAATCAGGAAGTAATGCCATATTTTGATAGTTTAGAGGGAAATGCAATCAAGGGAAATCTATTTGTTTCTATTGTGGGGGGCAATACATGCAATACAGAGTTTGAATTTTTAACTGGGAATACAATGGCTTTTTTACCCCCAAATTCAGTTGCTTTTCAAAGCTATATAGATAAGCCGGTGGAAAGCATTGCTAGAAAAATAAAAAAATATGGATACAAAACTATAGGGATTCACCCATATTTTGGTGGAGGGTGGAGTCGCAATACTGTTTATCCGATGCTAGGGATTGATGATTTTTACGACATAACTGTATTTGATGAAAATGTAGAGTACATACGCTCATATGTTAGTGACAAAAGTAATTATAAAAAAGTTCTAGAATGTATAGAACAAGAGGAAGCACCTGTGTTTTTGTTTAATGTAACAATGCAAAATCATGGGGGATATAACCTTAATTATACTGATTTATCAGAAGATATTTCATTGGAAGGCAATAAAAATGATTATCCGCAGACAGAACAGTATTTGAATTTAATTAGTATATCAGATGGCTCATTACAAGAATTTGTAGATTCTGTGCAAGCGTTGGACGAAAAGACAATTATATGCTTTTTTGGTGATCATCAGCCATTTGTAGAAGATGATTTTATAACGGAATTATATAAAAAGGAAGAAAAATTGAGGAGCCTTGAGGAAAAACAAAAACGCTATTGTGTCCCATATGCAATTATAGCGAATTTCGATTTGCAAGCGGAAGGGTTTACAGAGAACTTAAGTGCAAATTTCCTAGGAATGAAACTTCTGAAAGCGGCAGGATACGAATTGGGGGGATATTATGAATTCTTGGACAAGCTATCGAAATCATATCCGGCTATAAACGCTAACGGTTGTATGGATGCAAATGGGAATTGGTATGAATGGGATGAAATGAAAAATGATGATGAATTATCAATGTATAGAAAAATTCAATATGGTGTTTTGTTTGACCATATAATATCGGATACGAAAGGATGGTCATAGTAATATGAAAATTAGAAAATGGAAAGTTGTATTTCTGGTGGTATACATATTTATACTCTCAGGATGTGGTAGCAGTAATGAAGTTAATAAGAACTGGTATGACTACAGGATGATTGCACATGCCGGGGGGGGGGTAGATGGGAAAACCATGACAAACTCTCTGGAAGCATTAAATCGTGCAAAAGGCAATGAATATAAATTGATAGAAATTGACTTTGAACTTACCAGCGATGATTTTTTGGTGTTAAAACATGATTTTTCGAAAGACTCTCTCAGGGTGATGGAACAACCTGTCGTGGGGGAGGAAACATTTCAGGTGTGGGATCGGGAAATGTTTTTAAACACCAAGATATATAGGAAATATACACCGATGGATATAACAGATTTGGTCAGATGGATGAAGGAGAATCCCGACGTATATATAGTTACAGATACAAAAGAAACGTCAAAGGAATTGGTTACAAAGGAGTTCGTACAAATTGTAGAAGCATGTGAAAATGACGAAAGTCTCCTGAACAGATTTGTCGTACAAATATATAATAATGATATGTATAACATGGTTAAGGAAATCTATGATTTTCCTAATATTTTATACACAATATATCAGATCGCGGAGCCTTCAGAAGAGTTTTTTACAAATTTGTCTGCATTTTGTGTAGAAAAAAATATTAGAGTAGTTACTATTCCCAAAGACTATTTATGGCAGCCATTTATTGATATTCTAAAGCAAAATAATTTGATTATTTATACTCATACATTAAATACAATTACGGATCTCGAACGGGCAATTAATATGGGATGTCATGGTATATATACGGATTTTCTATATGAAAGTGATATGGAATATATTGTTGTTAATAATTAAGTGTACAGTATCGATTTTTAATATGCAATGTGAAACGACAGATATTTCTTAGATAATATGATAACCGTAAGGAGAAAGTAAGCAGATGCAGAAGAGGATTGAATGGATTGATTGTGCAAAGTTGGTTGCTATGATGGCGGTGGTAACTGATCATTGCAATGGGTTTCTGTACACAAAGCCTCTCGTAGCCTGTGCAAGTTATTATTCTGTGAGCCTGTTTGTATTACTGGCAGGAATATCGACGTGGATTTCATTTGAGAGGGGAAAAGATGTTTCTTTCAATAATCAATTGAAAAAGATTATAAAAACCTTGTCGGTGTATGCTGTTGCGACACTAGTTGTAATGTGCATAACGCAGCGCAGATTTGACCTGATAACATATTTGAGTTATTTAGTTGGTTTTAATATTCAGGGCCCATATTATTACCTGGTCTTTTTTATACAGCTTCTTATGGTGGCGCCCATACTGATAAAATGGTGCGCGTTTATAAATAGAAAGAAAAATAAATGGTTTATGCAAATTGGGACATTAGTGACTTTGGGATGGTTTGCATACATAAGTATTAATTTTACGTATGTTCTTCCAGTGCATGGTGGCGGAAAATTTCTGGGGGGGGGGGCACTTATGTAATCTTATATTATTTGGGCATGGTACTGGCAAGCAACGGGATATTTATACAGAATATGAACATGCGGATAGCTATAGCAGTTTTAAGCGCCAGTTTATCAGTAATATGGCTTATGTTGATGGCAGAAAGGCGGCTTCCATTTGACGTATGGATGAAGCCATATTGGGGTGACGGATTTAACCCACCCAGTATAAACTTTATGATTTATTCCATTTTCATACTATTTCTTTGCTATAGTAGTTTTTCGCTTTTGTCTGAATGTAAAAGTGAAATTATACATAAGTTTGTCAGTTTGTTTTGTGTTTTGGGGAGGAATACGTTATATATATGGCTCTATCATTTACTTATAAAATCTTTTATTGCAGATAGATTTCCGAACCTCGTAAAGAGCAGTATAGGGATACGGCTATTGGTATTCTGGATAATCGTTGTATTGCCGGTAATCAAAAAACAATTGATATTTGGGATTTTCAAATTCTATGACATGTATATACGGATGGAGAAAGAAAGACATGTCTTGTAAAGGAGGACAATGCTATGAAATATCTGGGGCCACAAATGCTTGAATTTCCTCAGAACGGAGATACAAGAGGGCATTTGGTAGTAGTGGAAGGTAAGCAGGATATACCGTTTGATATCAAAAGAATTTTTTATATATATGGCTCTGATGAAGATGTGGTCAGGGGACAGCATGCTAATCGGAAGACAGAGTTTGTTTTGATCAATGTATCGGGGCAATGCAAGGTAAAAGTACAGGATGGCAAGGGAAATGAGGCAATTTTTCTGTTAAATCGGCCTCATACAGGGATATATCTTCCTAAGATGGTGTGGAAGGATATGTATGATTTTAGTCAGGACTCCGTACTGCTCTGCCTGGCCAGTGAACACTATGATTCGGCCGAATATATTAGAGAATATGACGAATACCTTAAACTGGTTGAAGAAGAGGATAAATAAATGAAAGTATCAGTGGTGATTCCTGTGTATTATAATCAGGATAATTTACGACCGTTATATGCCGATATGGCAAAAAAAATTCTGGGACATGACGAATATGAATGGGAAATTGTCATGGTGAATGATGGATCAAAGGATGAAAGTTATGCCGTCATGGAGGAACTGGCGGAAAAGGATAAAAGGATTAAGATATTCAGCCTGTCAAGGAATTTTGGGTCACATGCGGCCATTCTTTGCGGATTGTCGAAGTGTACGGGGGATTGTGCGGTAGTGAAAGCGGCTGACCTGCAGGAACCAACAGAAATGATTTTAGAAATGACAGAGAGCTGGAAGAGAGGAAACAATGTGGTTCTGGCAGTTAGGAAAGACCGACAGGAGGGGAGAGGACAGACTTTTTTTGCTAATTTATATTACTGGCTGGTTCGTAAGGCGGCGCTGCCGGACATGCCACGTGGTGGTTTCGATGTATATTTACTGGATCGTAAGGTGATTAATGTCTTGATGCAGTTAGATGAAAGGAATAGCGCATTGACCGGACAGATATTGTGGAGTGGTTTCAGGACAGAAAGGATATATTATACGCGGTTGCAGAGGGAAATCGGTACGAGCAGATGGACGATAAAAAAGAAGATACGGCTTGTAACCGATACGCTGTTCAGTTTTTCGACACTGCCAATTACGGTTGTTTCAGCTATGGGAACTTTATCCTGCCTAGGCGCAGCGGTATGGGCGGTTATTGTTCTTGTTTTTAAACTGCTGGGATTGATTGATGTAAGTGGATGGACAACTTTATTTATTTTCAACTTGTTCAGCTTTGGCATTATCATGCTGACCCTCGGTATCTTGGGGGGATATTTATGGCGGGCATTTGATGCGTCCAGAAATCGGCCGCCCTATATTATTGAGGACGAACATGAGAAGGGATAAGGATGAAAATGAGGCTAAGAAGATTAGAGGAAAAAGATGCGGAGGGAATGCTGGAATGGATGGGAGATTCCGAAATTCAGAAAGCGTTTCGGTTTCATGCAGAACAGGCGGATATGAAGTCCGTTCTGAATTTTATAAAGAATGCGGATATCAGACTGGCTGATGGGAAAGACCTACACTATGCAATTGTGGATAAGGAGGATGAATATCTGGGAACGATCAGTTTAAAGAATGTTGAACTGTCTGATAAAAAGGCAGAGTATGCGATCAGCTTACGGAAAAAGGCGCAAGGAAAAGGAGTTGCATCTGCCGCAACAGAAGAAATTTTAAAGGTGGCATTTGAATCTTATAAATTGGAGAGGATTTATCTAAATGTTCTGTCTGATAATGAAAGAGCGGTACGTTTGTATGAAAGAATGGGATTTGTCTATGAAGGGGCATTCAGGAAGCATTTATTCTTAAGAGGAGAGTATAAAACATTGAAATGGTACAGTATGCTCAGGGAGGAGTATGCGATGAAACGACAGAAAATGAACGGGGGGGGGGCTAACCCCTATGGTATAAAGCACAGAGTATTATTCACTATGCCAGCGATGGGATTTGAGAAGGAGGTGGCATAGATGGCTAACAAAATAGCGGCGGGTGCACATATTGCTGATGATGTAATAATTGGAAGTAATGTAGTAATTGGTGATGGATGTACAATTAATCCAGGCTGTATAATAGGAAACAATGTGGTTATAGAAGAAGGGACCTATCTTGATTATGGAGTTATTGTAAGGGATTATGTCAGCATAAAGGAAGGAGGAAAGATTGGCGCTAGGTGTATTTTGGGGGAATATCTTGTAGAGTTTTTTCAGAAAAAGGAATATGGTTTTCATCCATTGGTGATTGGTAAAAATGCACAGATACGCAGTGAAACTATCATATACGGGGAGAATGAGCTGGGGGATTACTTCCAGACAGGACACAGGGTTACGATCAGGGAAAAAAGCAGTATTGGAAATCACGTAAGGATAGGGACATTATCTGATATTCAGGGGTATTGTGAGATTCAGGATTATGTGAATTTGCATAGTAATGTACATATCGGACAGAAAAGTGTGATTCAAAAGTATGCGTGGATTTTTCCTTATGTTGTGTTAACAAATGATCCTAATCCCCCTTCTGAATCGCTGCTGGGGGTAACCATTGAAGAATTTGCGGTTGTGTCTACAGGCTCTATTATTCTGCCTGGATTAACAGTTGGTGCGGGTGCATTAGTTGGTGCAGGTGCAATTGTAACAAAAAATATAGAGCAAGGTATGGTTGCAGTAGGAAATCCGGCAAAGGCGGTTTGCCATACAGAACGAATAACAGACAATGTTACGGGGGAAAAGGTTTATCCGTGGCAATATACTTTTGACAGAGGTATGCCGTGGCAGGATATTGGTTATGAGAAATGGGAAAAGGAGCAACAGAGATATGAAAATAATGCCGAACAGGCTTGACAGGGGATTCTACCAGTACCAAGAAGAATTTGAAGCTAAGGCGCTCGAGGTACTTCGCTCGGGCTGGTATGTGCTTGGAAAAGAAGTAGAAAGCTTTGAGAATGAGTTCGCGACCTATCTAGGGGTGAAGCATTGTGTGGGTGTGGCCAGCGGACTGGATGCGCTGTGGATTGCTTTTCGCATTCTGGGAATCGGAACAGGGGATGAGGTCATTGTGCAAGGGAATACCTATATTGCCAGTGTGATGGGGATTACGATCAATGGGGCAACGCCGGTATTTGTAGAGCCGGATGAATACTTTAATATTGATGCTTCTAAGATTGAAGAAAAGATCACAGGGAAAACAAAAGCTGTTCTGGTAGTTCATTTATATGGGCAGGCCTCCAATATGAAGCCTGTTGCGGATCTGTGTAAGAAATATAATTTACGTCTGGTGGAGGATTGCGCACAGTCTCATGGAGCAGAGTTTGGCGGCAGGATGACAGGTACGTTTGGGGACATTGGATGTTTTTCCTTTTACCCGTCCAAAAATCTTGGTGCTTTTGGGGATGCGGGGGCAATTGTGACAAACAGTGATCGAATTGCGGAGGATGTGCGTATATTCAGAAATTATGGCAGCGAAAAACGCTATTACAACAAGGTGGTTGGGACAAATTCCAGGTTGGACGAGATCCAGGCCGGTTTCCTGCGGGTACGGCTGTGTCATTTGGAAAAGCTGGTGCGGGAAAAGCGAGTGCTCTGCGAAAGGTACTTGGAGAATTTACATAATGATAAAATCATGCTTCCGAAGATAAGAGAAGGGGCAACTCATATCTGGCACCAGTTTGTTATACGTACAGAGGTGCGGAATGAGCTGATTAAGTATTTGGATGGAAAAGGAATCGGGACGATTATCCATTATCCGATTCCACCGCATTTGTCAGAGGCATATCAATACCTTGGCATAAAGGAGGGAAGTCTTCCCATAACAGAAAAATATGCAAAAACGGTTCTTTCGTTGCCTCTTTATAACGGGATGGCTGAGGAAGAACAGGAAACTGTTATTGATGCAGTGAATCGGTTTTAGGAATCTATGGGTTATGGAGAGAATAGGAAAGGCTTTGTGGAGTGTCTTGGAAAAGGCACTGAAATTTATAGTGTGCAGAATACTGCATATTGGGGTGCAGGAAAAGACTTGGGAAAAATTTATCCAGTTTGTGAAATTTACATTGGTGGGCTTTAGTAATGTAATTGTTTCGTATGGAGTTTATCTGGTGCTTTTTCTGTTGTTTCAGGCAGTGGGGATTTTAGGAAATGCGGATTATCTTATTGCCCAGTGGATTGGGTATGTACTGAGTATTTTTTGGGCGTTTTACTGGAATCGTAAGTATGTGTTTGCTGATGGACGGGATATCGTGCCATGGTATACAGCGCTGGCTAAGTCGTTTATAGCCTATTCGTTTACAGGTTTATTTTTAAACAGCCTGTTATCGGTTTTCTGGGTGCGGGTAGTAGGTGTACCGAAGATCATTGTGCCGGTTATTAATCTCATTATTAATGTACCTGTTAACTTTGTAATGAATAAGTTTTGGGCGTTTGAAAGATGAAACAATTTTTAAATTTAAATCAAAGGTAATAGAATGCCTTAAACTGATGATAATTGCAGTTTTTAATTGCTGGAAACAATCAGCATAGATATGTTAGTCGAAATGGCCGCTGTAATCCTCTGCAAGCTGGCTGGTCAGGAGGATTACAGCGCGCTGCAGACTTCCATTTTGACTATCGGTGACTGTATTTAATCCAGCGAGATATTGTGCTGTTGCAATAGATTTTTAAGACGATTATTTTGTGAGGTTAATTCTGAAACAGAAGCAGTCAATTTATCAATTTTAGGCAGATAGTACGCATCGGATTCCGCCTTGGTTTTGGCGATGATTTCCTCAGAGCTTGTATCAAACAAGTTTAACAGTCCTTCGCATATGATCATCTGGGTCTCTCCTCTTGGGTTGGTATTGGCATTTGTCAGTTGCTGTAAATAATCCGTATAGATCTGCTGTTCGGAATGGTGGCTGTAATCCTCTGCAAGACGGTTAATCAGCTGGATGTCCTGTAGCCGCTCAGCCAGACAGCACAGATAGAGATTCTCTTCCGACGGCAGTTCGTTTATTACAATGATCTGGATATCAAATGTTTCTTTATTAATATGATATATCCCGGCAACAGGTTTTTCAACTACTAAATTTCGTTCTTTTCGTAAATGTTTCATCAGTTTCCGGGGACAATGAAAAGTCAGAAAACTGATACTGATGTCGAGAGCGGTGCAGAATCCCGCCTGATTGGCCAGAATTCCGGCATAGCCGATTGTTTTGTAGTAGGAGCTGACAGTTACAGAAGAAGATAGCCCTTTCACCTCGAACAGGTTATAGGTTTTAAAAATACGGGCAATGTTTTTGGGGATTGGCTGTCCGGACAACTTTTTAATAACCAAAAGGTCAATACGGTAGCTGTTTTTTCCCAAGATATATTCGCGGAAAAACTGAAGAAAATCAGTGTAATCCCGCAACTCAATCTCTATGGCGCACGCAGCGGCCTGGTGCCAGTTGACACGAGACTTTTTTCTTTTAGTTGCGGAGACAGGATGGGAGGGATCTGATTTCGGTTTTTTGTGTTGCAGGCCATTGGACAGGGATGAAGAGATGGGGTCAATGTGATTCATAGAAGTGCCTTTCTCTGAGAAGGACATCAGAAAGACTGTCCGGAAGTGTAAGAGGAACTGAAAATTCAGAATAATTATAGACTACATATATCATACAAAGGGAAAAGAAACAAGCACTTTTTAAAAATGAGGTGTAGAAAATGAGTGGACGAAATAATAATAACAGCGATAGAAGCATCAGGATATAGTAATTGGGTGGTTATAAACTAACCGAAAGCCACTAGAGCTTGTATTATGCACATTTTTTAATTGCCAGGGAAATACACGATGAAAGCGAAGGAGCAGGCATCCGTTTAATTTTATGCAGGCGAGCTTTGGGATGCAGAAATTGCATTAAACATCAATATGCAATAAAACGAAAGGGAACAAAGTATTTCGCATCTGCAAATATCATACGAACGTAAAAATGGAAAATATAAAATCATATATTAAAAAAATAGATGTTGTAGCATTAATATGGTCAATGATAGCAGTTTTACCCGTTTATTTGTATCGCTTATTTAATGTAGCCATTGGTGTAGATACGGAAATTGCTATTGCAGATTTGAAAATAGAGAAAAACTGGTTACTGGGTTGCGGTAGATATTCTCGTTACATTGTTAAAAGTATTTTTGGTTTTTTATCAAAAAACTATTATACTGCAACTGCTGTTGGTATAGTTACAATGGTAGTACTTAATTATATAATGCTAATAATTATAAAAAAATATATAGGTAAAAATTTGTATGGTTTCTGTATCTTAATCCTATTTTCAAATCCTGTTTTTGCTGAAATTAATTATTTTACGGGTGATGCGTATAATTATTTCTTGGGAATTATTACGGCAATGGAGTCAGTATACTTTGTTTCGCAAACAATATTATTTCATCGTAATAATCGTAAGAACTATATTTTGGCGATACTGCTTGGGGCTGCTGCGCTGGGATTTTATCAGGCATATTATTATTTGCTGATGGCTCTTGTTATTATGGCATTAATATTATATTTAGATTGTGAACAGGATTATAAAAGTATTGTGAGTAAATTTGGAAAATACATTTTATATGGCGTTTTGGTTTTGCCGACTTATTTTATACTTCAAAAAATATTTTATGCACTTTTTTATGAATCTGCGTGGGACTATGTTGGGTATGAAAATCCGAATGAGTACATACGCAGTACAATTACGTGGAATGTTATGCCAGCCGAAGCCTGTTTTAATCAGATCAAGAGAGTTATTGCTTCAGATATACATGTTACAGGATTATTTCATATGCTACCTCTTTATATATTGTTAATAATACTTATTATGTATTTCTTATATGAGTATGCCATACATAAAAACAGAATTGCAATAATTAAAATTGTGCTATTTGTACTACTATATGGTACATATTTTTTGCAAATATTTATAAGTGGAGGAAATATATCAGCAAGACAGAAAGTACTTCCCCCAATAATCATATGCTTTCTATTTATGTATGTTTTGCAAAAATTGGTTAAGAAGAAAAAGAAAATTTGTGAGGGAATCATATGCTTAATAATAGTTATCATTTCTGTTAGTCAAATGTTGGTTTCCGTTAAGTTATTCAAAACAGATGCTGTTCGCTATAAACAGGATAGGGATAGGGCATTTGAGATTCAAAATGAATTAGAACGACAGTTTGGAGCGATTAAAGAGAAAAAAATAGTTTTTATAGGATCATGGGGAAATAATTTAAGGGAAACGCATGCATGTGGTGAACTTATTGGTGATTCCATATGGACTTGGGATGCATATACAAGTTGGGGTGTTAATTATAGAGTATATTATTTTATGCTAGCAAACGGTATCCAGTATGAAAAACCAAGCAAAGAGGATATTGAACAGGGAACTGTATGGCTTTCAGAAAATTCAATAGAGTGTCTGAATTCTTATACATTTGTTCAGAATCCACAGGCGGAAAATATTATTTACTGTTTATTAAAATGAATGAGATGAAGAAAATGCAGGATGCTTAAATGAGGGATAGGAGATGGAAACATTATACATAGTAATGCCGGCGTACAATGAGAAAAAAATATCAGAGAGGTTGTTCGGCTATGGTATCCAAAGCTTAGGGGGAGACTGTCTGAAAACCCAAGAGCTGTTATGCTGACTGAATGATAAATCCATCCGTTCTTATTGCGGATGATT